>NZ_AOJK01000015.1 GCF_000336875.1 Halorubrum californiense DSM 19288
GTATGTATAGCCTCCCGGCTGGGGCTTTGGAGGCGTTCACCGTCGATCTTCGGTCAGGTATGTATAGCCTCCCGGCTGGGGCTTTGGAGGCGTTCACCGTCGATCTTCGGTCAGGTATGTATAGCCTCCCGGCTGGGGCTTTGGAAGTGTCTTCCGTCATGACCTCCGCAGATATTCATAAGCGAGCGGCGGCGGATCTGGTGGATTCTCTCACCTCGCCGCATCAGAACTGAACGTCGTCACCCGCTCCACATCCCGAATAAACCTCCGCAACGACCGCTTTTCACCCATCCCGCGGCCACCCGTCCCATGCCGCAACGACTCCGCGTACTCGCAGGCGACTGCGTCGTGACCGACCGCGGCGACCGCACCCGCACCCATCGGGGGCGCGTCGTCGTCCTGATCAAACCGGACGACACGACGCTCGTCCACGACGCCGACGGCTACCAGCCCGTCGCGTGGCTCACCCGCCCGGAGAGCGTCGTCGTCGAGGGCGACGGCGACGGGTTCACCGTCACCGCCCGCGACGGCTCCCGGCGGCTCCGCGTCGTCGCCGAGGAAGCGACCGCGAGCCGCGCCCTTCCCGTCACCGAGGCGGGCGTCCCGGTCGGGACCTGCCCCGACGACGGCGGCCCGCTCGTGCGGTCGCGCGGCGACGTGGTCTGTCTCGACTGCGAGACGCGCCGGGGGCTCCCGGCGGGCGCGAGCGTCACGGACGCGACCTGCGACGACTGCGGGCTCCCGAAGATCCGCGTCGAGCGCGGCGAGCCGTTCCACCTCTGTCTCGACCCGGCCTGCGATCCGATGGACGACGCCGTCAGCGACCGGTTCGACAGGGCGTGGGAGTGTCCGGACTGCGAGGGCGACCTCCGGGTCCGCTCGGCGCCCGGCCGCGTCTACCTCGGCTGCGAGAACTACCCGGACTGCGAGACCACGTTCTCGTTCCCCGCCGGCGTCGTCGTCGACGAGTGCGACTGCGGGCTCCCCGTCTTCGAGACGGCGGCCGGGCTCGGCTGTCTGGACGGGACCTGTCCGATCGACGGGCGAACGACAGAGGGCGAAAAGACCGAATCTCCGGATCCGAACGCCGGCTAACGTCGATTACTCCGCGAGCTGCTGGCGACCCGGCGCGATGAGGCGGTCGAGGTACTCGGCGAGCGCGCCCTTCGCGTCCGCGGGGTGGAGCTCGCCGGACTCCAAGTCGGCTTCGAGGTCGTCGTAGGCGTCGTACTCCAGGTCCCCGCCGTACTCCTCGGGGCGCTCGACGGTCACCGCGTCGAACCGCGGGAAGACGTGGTACTCGAACACCTGGAGGACGGGGTTCTCGCGTTCCGCGCCGTCGTCGGTCGGCTCGGGGTCGGCCGTCGGCGGGCAGTAGGCGTCGTTCACCTTCGACTCGATGTCCTCGCGGGTGTCCTCCATCGAGATGGTGACGCCCTCGCTGGAGGACATCTTCCCGCGGCCGGTGCCGAGGTCGGCGATCAGCGGCGTGTGGAGGCTCGTCGGCGGCTCGCGGTCGATGCTCGGGAGCACGTCTCGCGCGAGCATGTGGACCTTGCGCTGCTCCATCCCGCCGACCGCGATGTCGACGCCGAGGTACGGGATGTCGAGCGCCTGCATCAGGGGGTAGACGGCCTGCGACACCTTCACCGAGTCACCCGAGCTGATCTCGGCCATCGCGCGCTCGGCTCGCGCGAGCGTGGTCTCCAACTCCAGCGCGTGGAGGTCGAGGGTGTAGTCGTCGTCGAGCTGGAAGTCGGAGCCGAGGACGAACTGGGTGTTCGACTCGTCGAGCCCGTAGGCGATGAACTGGTCGCGCATGCGCTCCGCGGTGTGACGGATATCCTCGAACGAGCCCTTGTCGTTGAGGTAGGCGTGGACGTCGGCCAACAGTACGGTCACCTCGAACCCCGCCTCCTGGAGGTCGATGAGCTTGTTCGCGGTGAGCATGTGACCGATGTGGAGCACGCCCGAGGGCTCGTAGCCGACGTACGCCCGCTTGCCCTCGGGGTCGTCGGCCAGCGCCTCGATCTCCGACTCGGTGACCACCTCGGCCGCGTTCCGGGTGATCAGCTCGTGAGCGTTCATACGTGCGACTGTACGTTACCGGACATATGACTTCTGGAAGCGTGCGGGGGCGTGGCGAGGGGTCACGCGGCGGCCTCGACGCCCTACTCTTCCGTCTCGGGCAGCGTCCGTCCCGCCCGGTGTTCCGAGATGATCCGGTCGATCCGCTCGGCCTTCTCGTCCCGCCGGCGCTCCTCGGCGCGCTCCTCCCAGTCGTCCACGGCGGCGGCGAGGTCCTCCTCGCCCGCGACCGCCAGCTCGTCCACCTCGCGGACCGGCACCGCGTCGGCGGGCACCACCGGAACCGAGCGCTCGAACAGTACCGCGTCCGCGACGTCCGAAAGGTTCCCCTCGCCGCGGATCACGGCCCGCGGGTCCGCCTCCGCGAGCCGCTCCGCGGTCCGGCGGCCCGCGCCCGACGCGTCCCGGAGGAAGACCACGTCGCCGGCGACGAGCCCGTACGCCTCGTCGGCGGCGTCGAGCGCGTCGAGCGTGAACTGCTCGACGACCTTCACGCTCACCAGCCCCCGTCCCTCGGCCACGTCGCCGAAGTTCGAGTGGTCGAGCCGCCACAGCTCCTTCAGCGTCTCCACCTTGCGTTCGAGGTCCTCGACGCGCTCCTGCGCCTCGTCGCGCTCGCGCTCCAGGCGGTCCGTCTCGCGTTCGAGCCGCGACACCGCCCGCCGCGTGCGCGCCTCGATGCGCTCCTCCCGTTTCGCCTCCTCCAGTTCGCCCTCCAACTCCGCGATCCGGTCGTCGCGCTCGTCGAGGTCGTCCTCCAGCGACTCGGCGTGCGACTCCAAGCGGTCGACGCGTTCGCGGAGCCGCCGGATCGTCTCCTCCTCCTCGGTGCGCTCGGGCTCGGTCGGGTCGCCCTCGGCGTCGTCCCCGCCGCCGTCCCCCTCGTCGCCGTCGTCCTCGCTCAGGTCCTCGATGACGGCCTCGACCGACGACTCGCCCGCGACGACACCGGCGATCACGGCCCCCCGGTCGAGCCGCGGCGGCGTCTTCGCCGCGATCCGCTCGAACTGGTCCTCGTGGTCGTCGTAGGCGTACAGCGCGGCCGCCAGCGCGTCGCGCTCGTGGTCGTTCGCGTAGCTCGCCTCCCGGGTGCGGTGGAGCTTCTCGTCGACCGGGAGGTCCGTCGTGGGCCGCCAGCCGGCGGCGTCGAACGAGCGCCGGAACTTCTCGACCGTCTCCGGCATCGGCTCCACGTCGGCGGCGACGATGATCGGGCGGCCCTGCTCGACGATCCATTCGGTCACCTCAGCGGTGTCGCCGGTTCGGGAGGAGTACAGCGCGTGGACGGTGCCGTCGAGGCCGACGACCGCGGCCGCGGTGGTCGTCCCGGGGTCTATGCCGACGATGACGCGGTCGCGCCGCTTCACGAGCGGCTCGTACTCGATGCCGTCGCGGCGCTCGCGCTCGACCTCGACGCGCACGTCGCCGGCCCGCGAGTTCGAGACCGGGATGTCCTCGGGCCGGGCCTCGACCGTGAACGTCGCGTTCGCGTAGCCGCCGTACTTCTCGGTCACGTCGCGCTCGAACTCGAGGTTCGACTCCTTCAGCTTCGACTGGACCTGTCGCGTCCGCTTCCTGACGTTGCCGTGGATCCGTCGGGTGTAGCGGTCTTGGCTCCACCCGCCCTTTCCCGTCGAGCGGCCGCGGGACACCTTCACTGTCGTCTCGTCGGTGAACGCGGTCACCTCGTGGCCGACGTTCGCGGCGGCGAGCCGCGCCGACGCCTCCGCCTCCTTCATCGGCTTCTTCCCGTAGGGGATCCCGTGTCGGGAGGCGACCCGCGAGAGCGGCTCCGGGCGCTCCGCCCCGGTCACTTGGACGAGTCGGGTCCCGTCGGGCAGCGACCGGAGGAAGTTGACGAGCTCGCCCTTGTCCGCCGCCAGCTCGTAGGCGTTGTCGGTGGCGACGTAGAGGGGCTCGCGGTCGTCTATCAGTCGGCAGAGCTTCCGGAAGGAGACCACGTCGCGGGTGATCCGGGCCATCGGCCCGTCGGCGTCCGGCGCGTCCGGGTCGTCCTCGTCGACGGGGTCCAGGATGACGAGCGCGTAGGAGGGGCTGTCGCCGCGGACGTCCCCGCTGTGGACGTCGACGCCGAACACCGGCCGGTCGCGGGCGCGGATGGTCCGGGTTGTCACGTACCGCGATAGGTCGTTGCCGCGTATATACCCCACGCCGGGGGAGACCCGCGCCCGGCGCCGTGTCGCCGAGCGGGCGGGCGGTCAGCTGATCGCCGTCAGCGGGGAGCGGTCAGCGGGCCACCGTCGATCGAGCGGTCAGAGGATCCGCGGCTCGTCGCCCGCCTCCCCTCGCCGGCCGCCGATCATCCCGGGCGTGCCGCCGGTCTGGATGATGTTGAACGCGGTCATCAGGTCCGACCGCGAGATGAGGCCGACGAGTTCGCCGTCGGCGTCGACCACCGGCAGCCGTCCGACGCCGTGTTCCTGCATCGTCTGAAGCGCGGTCAGGGCGTCGGCGTTCGGATCGGCCGCGACGAGGTCGGTCGCCATCACGTCGTCGACGGTGTAGGCGTCGCGCTCGACCTCGCGGACCGACCGGGCGTCTTCGAGGGTGACCATCCCGACGAGTTGGTCGCCGTCGAGGACCGGGTAGCCGGTGTGACGCTCCTCGAACATCCGACTCATCAGGTCGGCGACGGAGGTGTCCTCGGTCACCGTGTGGAGGTCCTCTTGGCGGGTCATGATGTCCGTGACGGTGACGCCCTCGAAGGCGGCCTTCAGCGTCGTCTGCTGGGCCTCGCCGGAGGCGGCAATGTAGATGAAAAAGGCGAGCACGATGAGCAGCAGCTGGAAGGAGAACAGCCCGATGATCCCCATCAGGAACGCGAACACCTTCCCAACGGCGGCGGCCCGCTGGGTCGCCTGCGCGTGCGGCTGGTTCCGCGCGAGCAGCGCCCGGAGGACCCGCCCGCCGTCCATCGGGAACGCGGGGAGCATGTTGAACACGGCGAGGACGACGTTCAACAGCGCGAGGTAGCCGAACACGAAGAGGAGGGCGTCGGAGCCGCCCGCCCCGACGAGGACGACCCCGTAGCAGGCGACCCCGACCGCGACGCTGACGAGCGGGCCGGCGATCGCGATCCAGAACTCGTGTTTCCAGTCCTCGGGGAACTCTTTGAAGCTGGCGAGCCCGCCGAGCAGCCACAGCGTGATCGACTCGATCTCGTAGCCGTAGCGCATGGCGACCAGCGAGTGGCCGAACTCGTGGAGCAACACCCCGACGAACAGCCCCACCGCGGCCGCCAGTCCGAGCAGGTACGGGGTGTTCCCGGCCGCGACCGCGCCGGCGTCGATCCCGAGCCCGGCGACCTGGTTCATCACCTCGGCGATCTCTCCCACCTGTCCGCCGATGAGGTACGCGAAGAGCGGTAAGACGAGCAGGAAGGTCCAGTTGAGCCGGATCGGAATGCCGAACGCGCTCCCGACCTCGATTCCACGCATGCCCTCGGGTTCGGCCGGTGATCGGTTAAATACACGGGCCCCGTCACTGACGCCCATGAGCGATACAGCAGATCCCGACCCGGTCGTGAAGGGCGGCGACGAAATCGCGTACGAACCCGTCGACGCCGCCGAGGGACTCTCGAAGGGCGTCCTCATCGACGAGTCCGACGGCGCCCCGAACTTCGCGATGCGTCGGTTCGAACTCCCCCCGGGCGCCGAGGTCCCCCGTCACACCAACGCGGTCGAACACGAGCAGTACGTCCTCACCGGTGAGTACGTCGTCGGGGTCGGCGACGAGGAACACACCGTCTCGCCCGGCGACGCCCTCCTGATTCCCGCGGGCGTCGAACACTGGTACCGGAACGAGGGCGACGAGCCCGGGGCGTTCCTCTGTGCGGTGCCGAACGGGGACGATACGATCGAACTCGTCGAGTAGGAGACGGGGATCCGGCTGCGCTCGAAGCGGTCGGGGAGGACGGGAGTCGGCTACTCCAGCGTCCCGACCCGGTCGGCGACGTAGCCGAACTGGTCGCGGTAGCCGTTCGGCGACAGCAGCACGGGGTAGAAGGGCTCGTCGGCGAGCAGCGGCTCGCCGTCGGCGGCCGCAAAGCGCTCGCCGGACTCGACGCGCTCGAAGTTGCGCGCGAACACCTCGTACGCCTCCGCCTCCGGCTTCGGGATCCGCTCGCGGAGCCGAAACACCGAGACGTCTTCGCGGCCGCCGGCGTCGAGGACGTCGTCGGCGCCGGGCGCGGAGATGGCGCCGGTCGCGGCGAGGAACGCGCGGGCGAGCCAGTAGGCGTTGTCGGCGGCGGCGTCGGAGCCCTGGAGGCCCGCCTCCACTTCGAGCGTGTGCGGGTGTTCGATGAGTCGCCCCTCGGTGAACGCGTCCGTCTGGATCACGGCGTCGACGGGAAGGTGCGGCGCGACCGCGCGGGTCACCTCGTCCATCGAGTCGATGACGGCGAACGGCTCCGCGTACGACTGCGTCGAGTGGATCGCGAGGATGGTACACCCCTCCAGCGCGTCGACGAGTTCGGCCGCGAGCCGCACCTCGTGGGCCTCCGCGTCCGGGTTCCCGGGGAACACGCGGTTGAGGTCGGCGTCGAGGTACCGCTCGCCGGCGTCGAGCGCCGGCTCGTTGGCGACTATCAGCCGCACCGGTCGCTCGGGGTCGAGGTCGGCGTCGAGGAGGCGCTCGACGGCGCGGGCGCCGCAGGGCTCGTCGCCGTGGATCGCGCCGACGACGGCGACCTCGGGCTCCCCGTCGCCCAGATCGTGGACTTCCATACGACACCCAGGCGGGCGGCGGATAAGTGGCGTTCGGATCCGGGACGATTCGCTTAGTGGCCCTCGTCGACGCGCTCCGCGTACTCGTAGTCCGCTGGGTACGCCGGCGGGCGAGCGTCGTCGAGGACGATCTGCCACCCGTCGACCGCCGCGGGGTCGTCGAGCGCGGCCCGGAGGGTCTCTCGGACGTCGTCGACGTCGACCCCGTAGAAGTCGCCCGGGACGCCGTCGAGGTACTGGAGCGCCGTCTCGAACAGCGACCGCATCCCGGCGTCGTTCTCGAAGTCGACGCGCTTGTACGCGCCGGCCGCGACCTGGACCATCCCGTGGAGGAAGGCGCTCTCGACCGTGCCGCTCCCGTAGTTGTACCACTTGTCCCTCAAACTGATTGAGTAGGTGTAAACAATCTTTAGATATAAGCAACTGGCCCGAGTGGGTTCGATAGAGGCGTGCCACCATGGCGAAATCAATGCGGGAGCGGTACGAAACCGCCCGAGAACGAATCAAGAACGACGAGGACGTGAGTGACGAGGAGAGGCGACTAATACTCGAATTTTTGAACGCAAACGACCCTCGTCAGAACACCTACCAGATGCCCGACGGCAAGACCAAGAGCGACGGGACGCTCGCGCGCTACGCCCGTGGACTCTGTCGCGTGGCGAGGGATTTGGATCCGGATCTTACCGAGGCCACAGCCTACGACATCAACTCCCTCATGGACGATTACCTCAATGGCAACGTGGAAGGGATCAAGGACGAGGGATTGGCAAGTGGCTCTGTGCGGAACTTTCAGGGTCCGACGCGCCGGTTCTATCTCTATCACGACGGCCTGGTGGTTAATCGTGAGGAGATTCATTTCGCCGAGCAGAACGATTCTCCGGTCGACGAACGGGATATGTTCTCCAAGGAAGACGTCCAAGCACTTCGTGAGGAAGCGAAACGTCGCGGCTCTCGTGACGCTTGCCTCGTGGACCTCCTCCTCTACACCGGGCAACGCCGAAGTGCAATACTCAATCTCCGACTCAAGGATGTGAACCCAGAGGACGGAATATTTTATCTCAACGAGGACGACGGAGACCTCAAGGGGGCCAATGGGAAGCGGCCGCTCTTGGGAGCTAACAAAGCCGTTCGAGATTGGAAACGCCAACATCCGACGGGAGACTCCGAGGACTACCTCATCACCCACAAGCACGACCAGAGTAACCGCGACGGTGTGCGACCGGGGGACAAGTTGGATCCGAGTACGGTGTACCGTCAACTCAAGCGTATCGGGAAGGGAGCAGACGTTGACAAGCCGGTGAATGCTCACAACTTCCGGCACTACTTTGTGACGGTCTGTAAGCGGGACTACGGAATGGACAACGATACGATCAAACACCTGATCGGCCACGAACCCGACAGTAAGGTAATGGAGCGAACCTATGCCCATCTCACCGACGAGGACCACATCGAGGCGGCCGAGGTGGCCCAAGGGCTCCGTGATCCTGAGGAAGATAGCCCACTCACACCGCCGGTGTGCGACCGTTGCGGAGAGCCGTTAGAAGGTGAGTGGAAGTCGTGTCCCTACTGTGGTTTGGTGTACTCTCCGGACGCTCAGGAGGCGAAGGACAAGATGACAGACGACCTGAAACGAGAGTACTTTGACACCAACTCCGGGGACATAGACACTCAAAAAAAGATCGACACGCTCGACGAACTACTCGACGATCCCGAGGTGAGGACCGTATTGCTAGAGAAACTTTCTGATAGCTAACTCCTCTATGGGGAACCGCCACCCTATCCAAACACGTCGTGTGTCTCTATAGTGTATTGTTCCTACTCATCAGTCCGACGCGGTTAGGTGGGTTGGAGTAGTAGTTGCCTCTATGGACGATCACACCCGAGATGACACCGTGGGTCCTCCAACTTCGGGGAACCCAACCGGGTGGGATAACAGTCGCAGACCGTCTAACGGGTGGGAACACGGGACGCTCCGCAAGGCTGTAATTCACGGCGTCCGCCTCTACAACGCCAAAGAGTACCATGAGGCGCATGATTGTTTTGAAGCAGAGTGGTACAACTACGGTAGCGGGACCACCGAAAGCGCCTTCCTCCACGGGATGGTCCAAGTCGCGGCCGGTGCGTACAAGCACGTCGATTTCGGGAACGACGACGGCATGCGGTCGCTGTTCGAGACGGCCCTCCAGTACCTCCACGGCGTTCCCGGCGACTTCTACGGTGTGAACGTCGATAACGTGCGATCGGCGCTCCACACCGCGCTTGACGATTCTACTGTGATTGACGAATGGAAAATCGAACTTGACCAGGAGTATCCGGTTGCGGTGGATTGGGACCGCGAGTATGTCGAGCGACTAGAGTGATTTAATGGCACATCCCAGTCGTGGCTCTCGTGGTAGGCGCCGTCGTTGAACAGCCGCACGCCGTGTTCGGTCGCGCGCCGGAGCGTCGCGTGCTCCCAGTAGCCGCCGGCCACCTGTGCGTCGCGCGGGCCGCCCGACGAGCCGCCCGTTGACCCGTCCTCGTCGTCCGCCGCGGACGGGTCTGGGGCGCGGTCGCCCGCGTGCCACCCGGTCGGGTCCCCGAGCGGCGGGGCGACGCCCGGGTCGCGGGTGTGGTCGTCCATGTGGGCGGTGTTCGCGGGGGAGGGACCTAACCGTTTCGCGGGCCGGATCGAACCCTTCTTTTCGCCGGTCGCGCTCGGGGCGAACGAATGGACGCCGGACTCCTCTTCGCGCTCGCCGCCGCCGTCGTCTGGGGGGCGTACCTCTTCGTCCTGAAGCGGACCTTCGCCGAGTATCCGCCCGCCGCGTTGACGGTGGCGATCAACGCCGCGGCGCTCGGGTGGTTCCTCGCGGGGACCGGGCTCACGGTCGGCTTCGGCGACGCCGCGGCCGGGCTGGCCGGGCTCGTCGTTCCGCGGCGCTTCGCGGTCGTCGCCGTCACGAGCCTCGCGACGGCCGCCGCCTTCGTCCTCTTCCTGCGCGCCATCGAGGACGGGGCGGTGTCGTACGTCGCGCCGATCAACAAGGTCGTCCCGATGTTCGTCCTCCCGCTGGAGGTCGGGCTACTCGGGCAGGTGCTGGCGCCGATTCAGGTCGCCGGCGTCGTCGTCACCACGCTCGCGGTGTACGTCGCGAACTACGAGCCGGGCAGCTTCTTCGCGCCGTTCGCGCGGGCCGCCCGCTCGCGCCCCGCTCAGCTGGCGCTCGCGAGCGCGGCCTGCTACGCGGTCGGCGACGTGGGCAAGCGGGTCGCGCTCCAAGAGCTCGCGATCCCCGGCACGCTCTGGGTCCCGCTGCTGCTCGCCGGCGTCGCCGTCGTGCTGCTCCCCGCGGCCGCCCGGAACCCCATCAAGGCGAGCCGAGGCGACCTCCCGAAGTTCCTCGCGGCCGGCGCGCTCGTCGCGCTGGGCGAACACCTGACGACGGTCGCGTTCGCGACGCTACCCGCGAGCGTCGCCTCCCCGGTGATCAACACGCAGGCGATCGTCGCGGTGGTCCTCGGGGGCGTGCTGCTCGGCGAGCGCCACTTCCGACTGCGGCTCGTCGCGGCCGTCCTCGCGGTCGTCGGCGTCGCGATGATAGCGGGCTGAGGCGGCGTGTGCGGCGAGTCGGGGGTGCCGGGATCCGAGAAACACTTTACCGCTCACCCCCTCAACGCCGCATGGAACTCCCCCGGAATCGGCTCCGATCGACCACGCCGAGTCGATCGTGAACGCCCTCGGCGACGGCGCGTACGTCCTCGACGCCGACCGCAACCGCGTGTTCGTCAACGACCGCCTCCGCGAGGTGACCGACTTCGACGAGGCGGTCCTCCACGACGAACACCCGGAACGGCTCGTCGAGACGGGGCACTGGAGCAAGGAGACGGGGGACCGCTACCGGGCCGCTGCCGAGCGCGTCCTCGCGGGCGAGGTCGACGACGAGCGGGTCCAGATTGCGATGACGCTCGGCGACGGCGACGGGATGACCGTCGAAACGCGGCTGA
The DNA here is from genome assembly GCF_000336875.1 of Halorubrum californiense DSM 19288. Taxonomy (GTDB): domain Archaea; phylum Halobacteriota; class Halobacteria; order Halobacteriales; family Haloferacaceae; genus Halorubrum; species Halorubrum californiense. Next base: position 10,824 of record NZ_AOJK01000015.1, read on the forward strand.
CTCCCGTCGAGCGCGGCGGCGACATCGTCGGCGCGGTCGGGGTCATCCGCGACGTCACGGACCGAGTCGAGCGCGAGCGCGAACTGGAACGGCTCAACGAGCGGCTCGAACGGCTCGCCGGCTTCCTCTCGCACGACCTCCGGAACCCCCTGTCGGTCGCCCGCGGCTACGTCGACCTCGCGCGAGAGACCGGCGACACCGAAGGGTTGGCCGCCGCCGAGAGCGCGTTCGGCCGGATCGAGTCGATGATCGAGGAGGCGCTCGTGATGGCCCGCGATCCCGAGGCGATCGAGACGGCGGACGAGGCGGTCGACCTCGCGGACCTCGCGGCCGACTGTCTGGACTCCGGCGACTTCGGCGAGATACCGGCCGACGCCGACCTCGTCGTCGAGGACGCCGGTCCCGTCGTCGGCGACCCGACGCTGCTCCGGCGCGCGGTCGGGAACCTGATCGGGAACGCCTTCGACCACGGCCGCGACGCACCCACGGTCCGGGTCGGCGTCGACGAGCGTGGGATCTACGTGGCCGACGACGGCCCGGGGCTGCCGGTCGACGAGCGAGAGCGCGCGGGGCTGACGGAGTTCGGCGTCGACCGCGGCGGCGGCACCGGGATCGGACCCGCCATCGTCGAGCGCGTCGCGGCCGCGCACGGCTGGACGCTCGATATCGTCGAGTCCGCCGAGGGCGGGTTCCGTGCGACGCTGGTCGGCGCGGAACCGACGGGATAAAGGGCGGGCCGATCCAAGGCCAGTCCGCGTGCGAGGGTAGCCAAGCCCGGAAACGGCGGCGGATTCAAGCTCCGCTCCTGTAGAGGTCCGTGGGTTCAAATCCCTCCCCTCGCATGAGCGCGTCCACAACGCGCGAATGCACACGAGGGAGGGTTTGAATCAGGGAGCGCCTCTGGCGCGACCGTGGTTCAAATCCCTCCCCTCGCATCGCCGGGGTCCGCCCCCCGTGATGCGGGAAGACGCTCTCGGAGCGCTCTTCCCTCGCAAAACTTCACTCGAACGCCGCGAGCGACTGCTATTTATAAACAGACGCGGTGGCGCGTGCCTGCGAGCGGCCGCCCTCGGCGGCCGCGAGTCAGCACGCGCGAGGGAGTCGCTGGCGGCCAAAGCGGAGCGAAGGCCGCCAGCGACGAGGTTGGGGAGGTGTGAGGCTGCGGCGCTGTGCGGTTGGGTGGGAGTCAAAGGGCGGCCGGGAGGCGTGCGCAGGCGTTCACGAGAGCGAAGCTCTCGTGAGCCAATCAGAACGCAGAGCGTTCTGATGACGACGGAAGCACCACAGCGAGTGAGCGAAGCGAACGAGCGAGGAGCGCAACGAGCGTGCGCACGCCTCCCGGCCGGGGCTTTGGCGGTGTTCTTCGCGGACGCAACGACGTACAGCCGAGCGGTCGGGGCTTTGGCGGTGTTCGCCGCTGATCCGCTGTCGACAGTTTATAAATAACCGTTTTGATACCACGGAAAATAGTACCACGCCCACGCGGTACACCTCTCCATAGCGACCTGACACGTCTCGAAACGACACGAACGTCCAGCGAACTGCGGGGTCCGAAACGGTTTTGCCCCGGCCTGCCGGACGGTCGATATGCCAGCAGATCCCGACACGGGGTACGACCCCTCGATGGGTCGGAAGTTCGTGTTCGTCACGGGCGGTGTGATGTCCGGGCTGGGCAAGGGCATCACGGCCGCCAGCACCGGGCGCCTTCTCGCCAACGCGGGCTTCGACGTCACCGCGGTCAAGGTGGACCCCTATCTCAACGTCGACGCCGGAACGATGAACCCGTACGAGCACGGCGAGGTGTACGTCCTGAAGGACGGCGGCGAGGTCGACCTCGACCTGGGCAACTACGAGCGCTTCCTCGGTACCGACATGACGTTCGACCACAACGTCACCACGGGGAAGACGTACCAGCACGTCATCGAGCGCGAGCGCGCCGGCGACTATCTCGGGAAGACCGTCCAGATCATCCCGCACGTCACCGACGACATCAAGCGCCGCATCCGGGAGGCGGCCGAGGGGAGCGACGTCTGCCTCGTCGAGATCGGCGGGACGGTCGGCGACATCGAGTCGATGCCGTTCCTCGAAGCCCTGCGGCAGTTCGCCCACGAGGAGGACGACGAGGATATCCTCTTCACCCACGTCACGCTCGTCCCCTACTCGAAGAACGGCGAGCAGAAGACGAAGCCGACCCAGCACTCCGTGAAGGAACTGCGCTCGATAGGCCTCCAGCCGGACATCCTCGTCGGGCGCTCCGAGGACCGGCTGGACCCCGAGACGAAAGAGAAGATCGCCCTCTTCTGTGACGTGCCCACGGACGCCGTGTTCTCGAACCCGGACGTCGAGGACATCTACCACGTCCCGCTGATGGTCGAAGACGAGGGGCTCGACGAGTACGTGATGGAGCGGCTCGGCCTCGCCGAGGAGGCGCTCCCGAAGGAAGAGCGGTCGACGGAGTGGCGCGACCTCGTCACCCGCGACCGCGACGAGGAGATCGACGTGGCCCTCGTCGGCAAGTACGCGCTCGAAGACGCCTACATGTCGATCCACGAGGCGCTGAAACACGCCGGCATCCAGACCGGCACCGAGGTGAACGTGCTGTGGGTCGACGCCGACGAGACTCGCGAGGAACACGAGCAGCGCCTCGCCGAGGCGGACGGGGTCGTCGTCCCCGGCGGCTTCGGCTCCCGCGGGATCGACGGGAAGATCGAAGCGATCCGCTACGCCCGCGAGAACGACGTGCCGTTCCTCGGGCTCTGTCTCGGCTTCCAGATGGCGGTCGTCGAACACGCGCGCAACATTCTCGGGCTCGACGGGGCTCACTCCGCCGAGATCGACCCCGACACGCCACACCCCGTCATCGATCTCCTCCCCGAGCAGTACGAGACGGAGGACATGGGCGGGACGATGCGGCTCGGCGCCCACGAGACCGACATCGAACCCGACACGCTCGCGGCGCGGGTGTACGGCGCCGACGCCTGTACGGAGCGCCACCGCCACCGCTACGAGGTGAACCCCGAGTACATCGACGCGCTGGAGGCGGACGGTCTCGTCTTCTCCGGGCGCGCCAACAACCGGATGGAGATCCTCGAACGCCCCGATCACCCGTTCTTCTTCGGGACGCAGGCACACCCCGAGTTCCGGTCGCGGCCGGACCGCGCGAGCCCCCCGTTCGTCTCGCTCGTCGAGGCGGCGCTGGGATCGACGGACACAACCGAGCGGAACGCGGACGTGAGGCTATAGATGGTCGAGACGGAGGAATTCATCGCGGAGGCGAAAGCGGAGATCCGGGAGGCGATCGGCGACGCGAACGCCGTGATCGCCCTCTCCGGCGGGGTCGACTCCTCGGTCGCGGCGACGCTCGCGTACGAGGCGGTCGGCGACCAGCTCACCCCCGTCTACGTCGACACGGGGCTGATGCGGAAGGGGGAGACCGACGAGATCCGCGACACGTTCGACTTCATGGAGTCGCTGCGCGTCATCGAGGCCCAAGACCGGTTCTTCGACCGACTCGAAGGCGTCACCGACCCCGAGGACAAGCGCCACGTCATCGGCGAGGGGTTCATCGACGAGTTCGAGACTGTCGCCCGCGACGTCGACGCCGACTTCCTCGTCCAGGGGACGATCTACCCCGACCGCATCGAGTCGGAGGGGAACATCAAGTCCCACCACAACGTCGGCGGGCTCCCCGAGATCGTCGACTTCGAGGGGATCGTCGAGCCGGTCCGCGACCTCTACAAGGACGAGGTCCGCGAGGTCGCCCGCGAGCTCGGCCTCGAGGAAATCATCTCTGAGCGCATGCCGTTCCCCGGGCCCGGGCTCGCCGTCCGGATCGTCGGCGAAGTGACCCCCGAAAAGGCCGACGTCGCCCGCGAGGCGACCCACGTCGTCGAGGAGGAACTGGAGGAGTACGACCCGTGGCAGGCGTTCGCCGCGGTCCTCGGAAAGGCGACCGGCGTCAAGGGGGACAACCGCGTCCACGGCTGGGTCGTCGCCGTGCGCTCGGTCGAGAGCCGCGACGGGATGACCGCCCGCGCGCAGGAGCTCGACTGGAGTACGCTCCAGCGGATCCAGAGCCGGATCACGGGCGAGAACGAGAACGTGGCGCGCGTGGTGTACGACGTGACCCACAAGCCGCCCGCGACGATCGAGTACGAGTGATGGTGGGGACCCCCGCCCGCCCCGACGGCGGTCGCGCCGAGGGCACGCTCGCCATTGTCGCCGGTCCCGACGAGAACGGGCTCGGCGAGGAACTCGCCGCCCTCGGCGTCGAGATCCGCCGGATCGAGGGGCTCGTCACGGCGTCGAAGCTCGAAACTGCCGGTATCGACGAGGCCGACTTGTTCGTCCTCACCGACGTCGAGGAGGCGACCGGTATCCCCGTCGCCAAGGAGCTGAACCCCGACGTCCGGATCGTGACGTACGCGAACCGGTCGCTGCCGGGGTTCGTCGCGACGGTCGCCGACCTCGCGATCGACCCGGACCTGCTGGACGCCGCGACGGTCGCCGAGGAGCTGACCGGAGACGCGGACGCGAGCGACGATGCCGACCGAGAGTGACGACCCCGCCGCCGACGGCCCGACTGGCGATGACCCGACTGACGACGACCCGACTGACGACCCCGCGACCGTCCCCGTCACCCTCTACACCCGCGAGGACTGCTCGCTGTGCGTCGTCGCCCGCGAGACGATCGAGTCCGTCGCGGCCGACCTCGACGGCGTGACGGTCGCCCTTGACGAGGTCGACGTCGACACCGATCCGGAGCTGGCCGAGGAGTACGGCGAGCGCGTCCCGTACGTGCTGGTCGACGGCCACCCGGCGTTCAAGTACGAGGTGGACGAGCGCGACCTGCGGCTGAAGATCTTGGCGGCGACCTGACTCGGAAAAAAAACGCGACCGACCGCGAGGACCGCTTCCGTCCGCGCGACGCCGCTACTTCTCGACCGTCTCCGCGCCGGGCGCGTTCGCCTTCACGCGGGTCACGGCCTCGACGGCGTTCGACCGGGAGGCGTACCCCTCGCCAGAGTCCGCGAGGACGTTGCCGTTGCGGTGGCGGAGCCGCCAGCGCGGCTTCCCGCTCGCGTCCTCGAACAGCCCGAACCGGGCCTTGCTCTCGCGCAGCGACGCGGCCGCGGCCTCGGCGGCCGTCAGGTCCTCGCGGGCGGCGTCGAGCGCCGACTCGGTCGTCTCCAGTTCGGCCTCGGTCTCCGAGAGTTCCTCGCGAGCGGTGTCCAGCTCGGACTCCATCGCCGCCAGCTCCTCGCGGGTCGTCGCCAGCTCTTCGGTCGTCTCCTCGGTCGCCGCCGTCGCGGCCGCGGTCTCGTCGCGCATGCGCTCGTAGTCCTCGTAGACGGGGTCGGAGAGCAGCGGCACGACCGTCCCGGCCAGTCCGATGAGGAGGAGCCCGACCCCGTACAGCGTGATCACGGTCGGATCGCCGGACGTCGTGAACCACCCGCCCAGAAAAATGTTGACGAACCACACGACGCCGAGGACGCTCACCGCCGTCCCGAGGTAGCCGAGGTACGTTCCGGTCCGGCGGAGCGGGAAGCGGATCACGGCGCCGAGCATGATGAACGGCGGCGCCAGCGCCGCCAGCGCGTACCCGATTCCCCGTGTCGTCGTGGCCGAGTCTGTGAGGAAGAACACCGCGACGCCGGCGAGGCCGAGCAGCACGCCGAAGCCGAACAGCCAGTAGCCGTTCACCTCGTCGTTCGTGGTGGGCGTGCCGATCCGCCGCTCGTACAGGCCACCGTCTCCGCCAGATTTGTTATCTGTTCTCATATCCGGGGGCGACTCCGGCCATCCGGTCATAAATAGGGGCGACGGGGCACGGTTCGACGCGGGAGTTCGCGACTACCGCGACCCGAGCGTTTACCCGTTCGTCCGTCCCTCACACTGGCATGGCACACGCAGACGCGTACCTGTTCACCGGGGGTCGAGTGGCCGACGCCGACGGAACGCGGACCGCGGACGTCGCGGTCGTCGACGGCGAGATTGCCGCCGTCGGCGACCCCGACACGGTCGAGCGCGCGGTCGAGGACGTCCCAGACGAGCACCTCGAACGCGTCGACGCGAGCGACCGCGTGGTCGCGCCCGGGCTGATCGACGCGCACGTCCACGCCATGATGGACGGGCGCCCCGACGTTTCGACGGCGGTCTCCGACAGCGATTACACCGCGAGCTACCGGGCCACGAGCAACCTCGAAGCCGCCGTCTCGGCCGGCGTCACGACCGTTCGCGACCTCGGCAGCCGCGGGACGCTCGCGCTCGACGCGGGCGAGGCGGTCGCCGCGGGCCAGATCGACGGGCCGCGCGTGCTCGCCTGCGGCCGCAACGTGATCATGACCGGCGGCCACGGCAACTGGTTCGGCCGCGAGGCCGACGGCCCCGACGAAGTGCGGAAGGCGGCCCGCGAGCAGCTGAAGGCCGGCGCGGACGTGCTCAAGTGTATGGCGACCGGGGGCGTGCTCACCGAGGGCGCGGTGACGGGCGCGCCGGAGCTCACCCCCGAAGAGCTCGCCGCGTTCACCGACGCGGCCGCGCCCACCGACACGCCGACCGCGGCCCACGCCCACGGCGAGGCGGGGATCAAGAACGCAGTGGAGGCCGGCATCTCCAGTGTCGAACACGGGACGTTCATGGACCGCGAGGCCGCCGAGATGATGGCCGAGCGCGGTACCTACTGGGTACCGACCGCGAGCGCGCTCCGCGGCATCGTCGACAACGGCGTCGAAGCCGGCATCCCCGAGGACGCCGTCGCGAAGGCGGAAGACGCCGCGGACCGCTTCGACGACGCGTGGGACCACGCGCTCGACGCGGGCGTCCCCATCGCGATGGGGACCGACGCGGGAACCCCGTTCAACTTCTTCGAGGAGATCCCCCAAGAGATGGCGTACATGGTCGACTACGGGCTCCCGCCGGAGCGAGCGCTGGAGGCCGCCACCGTCAACGCCGCGGACCTGCTCGGGCTCGACAACGTGGGGCGCGTCGCCGAGGGGTATCAGGCGGACCTCGTCGTCCTCGACGCCGACCCGACCGAGGACGTCGAAGCGTGGCAGGACCCGGACGCGGTGTTCGCGCGCGGTGAGCGCGTGGAATAGGGGAGATTCGGTTTCGGTGTGGCGGTTTATAAACAAGCGAGCGAGCGGTGTCGCAGTCGAGTGTTTCTCACCGGACGACGACTCCGGGGCGAAGGCTCCTGAAGCCTCGACCGTTCGGTTCCGGACCGCTGTCACCGAACTGACGGCGAACACCGCCAAAGCCCCAGTCGCGAGGGCGTCGCACGCTCGCCGTGCTCCTCACTCGGTCGCTCACTCCGTTCGCTCCCTCGTTGCGGTGCTTCCATCGCCTGCGACGCCCTCGCGACAGCGTGGCGCTACGCGCCACGGGCAACCGGCGGCTCCGCCGCCGGTGACTGCCCCTTTGTGTCCCACCCGACCGCACCGCAGCCTCACACCTCCCCAGCCTCGTCGGTCGCCCGTCGCTCCGCTCTGGGCGACCGACTCCCTCGCGGGCGGTTCGCGGCCGCCGGTGGCGGCCGCTCACCGGCGCGCCGACCGCACTGCGCGTTCGTTGGTTTATAACTGGCAGTCGTCGTCCCACGCAGATCTTCAATTCTGGCCCGCCGCCGTCGGTCCGCGCTCCCGGCGCCGAACGCGACGAACGGTCGCCTTTAACCCGAGCAGACGCAAGGATCGGCTGATGACGAGCGCGCAATCCGGGTCGTCGACCCGGCACGCGGACCCGGCCGAGAACCCCTACGTCGAGGACCCGCCGACCGACTTCGACCCGGTCGACGGACTCTCCGAAGCCGAGGCCGGCGAGCAGGCCGAACTGCTCCGGGCGGCGGTCCGCGAACACGACCACCGGTACTACGTCGCGGCCGACCCCCTCGTCTCGGACGAGGCGTACGACGCGCTGTTCGCTCGGCTGGCGGAACTCGAAGCCGCGTTCGATCTCCCGACCGAGAACTCGCCGACGCAGCGCGTCGGCGGCGAACCGCTCGACGCGCTGGAGACGGTCGAGCACGTCGCCCCGATGCTGTCGATCGACAACGACACCGACGCCGACGCGGTCCGCGAGTTCGACGAGCGCGTCCGCAAGGGGCTCGCGGACGCTGCCGAGTCCGGCGACCGCCCCGGGTTCGACCCGGACGACCTCGCGTACGTCTGCGAGCCGAAGTTCGACGGCCTCTCGATCGAGGTGATCTACGAGGACGGCGAGTACGTCCGCGCGGCCACCCGCGGCGACGGCCGCGAGGGCGACGACGTGACCGAGCAGGTCCGCACGATCGGCTCGGTTCCCGCCCGGCTCCGGGGCGACGACCATCCCGAGCGACTCGCGGTCCGCGGCGAGGTCTACATGCCCCGCGACGCCTTCGAGGCGTACAACGACGAGCTGATCGAGCGCGGCGAGGAGCCGTTCGCGAACCCGCGCAACGCCGCGGCGGGCACGCTCCGCCAGCTGGACCCGGCGGTCGTCGCCGAGCGCCCCCTCGACGTCTTCTTCTTCGACGTGCTCGCGTGGGAGACGGGCGCGGACGGCCCGGAGCGCCCCGCCCGCCACCGCGACGCGCTCGACGCGTTTGCGTCTCTCGGTCTCCGCCGGAACGACCGTGTGGAGATCGTCGACGACGTCGAGGCCGCGATCGACTACCGCGACGAAATACTGGCCGAACGCGACGACCTGAACTACGCGGTCGACGGCGTGGTGATCAAGGTCGACGCGCTCGCGCACCGCGAGGCGCTCGGGAGCACGTCGCGCGCGCCGCGCTGGGCGTTCGCGCACAAGTTCCCCCCGCGCACCGCGACGACCACGGTCGAGGGAATCACGGTTCAGGTGGGCCGCACCGGGCGGCTCACGCCCGTCGCCGAACTCGACCCCGTCGACGTCGGCGGCGTCACGGTCTCGCGCGCGACGCTCCACAACCCCGCCGAGATCGAGGCGCTCAGCGTGAACGTCGGCGACCGAGTCCGGATCTACCGCGCCGGCGACGTGATCCCGTACGTCCCAGCGGTCGTCGAGAAGCGGAGCGAGGGGACGTACGCGTTCTCCGACGCCTGCCCCGTCTGCGGGGCCGAGATCGAACGCGACGGCCCGCTCGCGTTCTGTACCGGCGGGCTCGGCTGCTCCGCGCAGCTGGAGCGCGCGGTCGAACACTGGGCGCGCCGCGACGCGCTCGACGTGGAGGGGCTCGGGCCGGAGCGGGTCGAACAGCTCCGCGAGGCCGGCCTCGTCGAGTCGCTGCCGGACCTCTACGACCTGACCGCCGACGAACTCGCCGCGCTGGAAGGGTGGGGCGAGACGAGCGCCGAGAACCTGATCCGCGAACTCGACGCGACGAAGCGCCCGCCGCTCGACGACTTCCTCGCCGGGCTCGGTATCCCCGACGTGGGCGCGACGACGGCCCGGGCGCTCGCCGCGCACTTCGGGACGCTCGACGCCCTCCTCGACGCCGACGAAGCGACCCTCCGCGAGGTCGACGACGTCGGCCCCGAGGTGGCGGCGTCGATCCGGACGTTCCTCGACCGCGAGGAGAACCGCGCCGCGATCGAGGGGCTCCGCGAGCGCGGCGTCGACCCAGAGCCGTTCGAGACCGACGCGGGCGACGGCTCGGCCGACGCGCTCGACGGGCTCACGTTCGTGTTCACAGGGTCGCTCTCCGTCCCGCGGAGCGAGGCGCAAGCCCACGTCGAGGCGCGCGGCGCGAACGCCACGTCGAGCGTTTCCGGGAACACCGACTACCTCGTCGCGGGCGAGAACCCGGGGCGGTCGAAGCGCGAGGACGCGGCCGCCGAGGACGTGCCGGTCTTCGACGAGGACGGGTTCGGCGACCTGCTCGCGGACCGCGGCGTGCCGTGGCCGCCCGAGGGCGACGAGTAGCGACGGCGCGGTCGCTGGCGCGGTGCGATCGCCGAAAAAACCGCTCCGAAAAACGGGTCGCTCGCCTCAGGCGAGCGGGAGGACCGTCGACAAGATTAGCACGGTGATCAGTCCGGTCACCGAGATGATCGTCGTGAGGGCGGTCCACGTCTGGAGCGTCTCCCGCTTGGTGAGCCCGCCGATCTCGCTGACGAGCCAGAAGCCCGAGTCGTTGAACCACGAGAAGATGTTCCCGCCGGCGCCGATGACCATCACCAGGTAGGCCGGGTGGACGGTCAGCTGGCCGGTGAGCGGCGCCATGATTCCCGCGGCGGTCAACATCGCGGCCGTGGCCGACCCCTGAGCGATGCGGACGATCGCGGCGATGAGCCACGCCGTGACGAGCAAGCCGATACCGACCTCCTGAAGCGCGTTAATCAGGTAATCTCCGATGCCGGACGCGGCGAGCAGCGCGCCGCACGCGCCGCCGGCCGCCGTGATCGCGGCGATGTTCCCGCCGCTTTTCAGCGCCTCGGTGAGCTCGTCGCTCCACTCGCTTCGGGTCATGTCGTCGTAGCGGTAGAAGGTGTACGCGGCCGCGAGCGCGGCGATCGTCAGCGCGACGTTCTTGTTGCCGAGGAAGTCGGTGGCCGGCTGGAGCGAGGCGAGCGCCGGGAGACCTCCTGAACGTGTTGACGGCGGTCGACGAGGCGATCAGCAGGACGGCCAGCAGGATCGGCGCCAGCGACTCGACCACGCCCGGCAGCTCGCTGGTCGGCCGGTCCGCGACCTCCTGTAGCTCCTCCGTCGAGGTCGCCATCGTGTCGCGCAGCGGGATGTCGAGCCGGCTGTTGATCTGGCGACCGCCAGCGGGCCGGGCGTGGGCGGGACGAACACGTGCGTCGTCGCGGCCCCCGCGCCGACGACGACGATGAACAGCGTGTAGTCGCGGCCGACGCGCGCCCGCACGGAGCGCGCGAGCGGCGCCATCAGGTAGAACACGCTGTCGAAGAACACCGGGACCGCGAGCACCGAACTGCTTCCGAGCAGCGCCACGTCGGAGTTGCTCTCGCCGAGGAGGCTCTGGAACCTGCGGACGACCGCTGTGCCGCGCCGCTCTCCAGCATCCCCTTGCCGATGATCGCGGCCATGAGGATCGGGATCCCGATCCCGGCCATCCCGTTGCCCAACGCCGTCGCGACTTGGCTCCCGGCGTCGGCCGCGGTGAAGTCGGCGACGAACACCGTGTTCACCACGCCGACCAGGAACGCCGAGATGATCAGCCCGATGAACGCCGGGAGGTCCGGCCACACGAGCAGCGCGACGACAAGCATCAGACCAATTATGAACGTTAGTAGCGGACTGTGCGCAAACTCAACAGCTGCTTGAAATGATACCGGTGCCATACTGGCCGATATGTCAGAAATTTCACTTAATTTTCACGCGGAATAATCTCTATACAGGGTCTAAACGGCCAAAACTGTGTTTTTCTTTCGTTTGTTGGATCATTTCGCTCGAACAAAACGGTCGGAGAACTGGGTGTTATTTTTATTGCTTTTGGACAAACTCTTCTGGTATCAGAGAAAATATATGTTATTCGACATACTTGTCGAACGGACGGACGTTCCGCGCTTCGACCCGCAACCCTTTATCGAGCCACGCCGGTATCGAAGGATATGACCGCCATCGAGCTACGGGGCGTGACCAAGGAGTTCGCCGAGGTCACGGCCGTTCGCGACCTCGATCTCACCGTCGAAGACGGCGAGGTGTACGGGTTCCTCGGCCCGAACGGCGCCGGCAAGTCCACGACGATCGACATGCTCCTCGACCTCGTCCGGCCGACCGCGGGGACGGTCCGCGTCCTTGGCGCCGACGTCGCGACCGACGGTGTCGAGATCCGGCGTCGGACCGGCGTGCTCCCCGACGGCTTCTCGGTGTACGACCGCCTCTCCGGGCGGAAACACGTCGAGTTCGCCGTCGAGTCGAAGGAGGCGGACGACGACCCGGACGCGCTGCTCGACCGCGTCGGCCTCGCCGACGCCGCGGACCGGGACGCCGGCGAGTACTCGAAGGGGATGCGTCAGCGGCTCGCGCTGGCGATGGCGCTCGTCGACGACCCCGACCTGCTGATCCTCGACGAGCCCTCCTCCGGCCTCGACCCGGCCGGCGCCAAGGAGATGCGCGAGATCGTCCGGGCGGAGGCCGAGCGCGGCGCCACCGTCTTCTTCTCGTCGCACATCCTCGAACAGGTCGACGCCGTCTGCGACCGCGTCGGCATCCTCCGCGACGGCGAACTGGTGGCCGAAGACTCCGTCGAGGGGCTCCGCGAGGCCGTCGGCGGCGAGGAGACGCTGGAGGTCGCGGCCGCGGGCGCCGACGACGACGCGGTGGCGGCGGTCCGCGCGCTCGACGGCGTCTCGGGCGTCACCCGCGACGGCGACGAACTGGTGGTGAACTGCGACAGCGACGCGAAGACCGCCGTCATCGCGGCCTTGGAGGACGCGGGCGTCGATGTCGCCGACTTCCACACCCGCGAGGCCTCGCTGGAGGACCTCTTCTTGGCGTACACGGAGGGCGAAGCCGGTAGTCCCCCGGACGGCGACCACACCGACGCCGACCCGACGAACGACGACCCGACGCCCGAGGGGGTGGACCGATGAGCCTCGCCGCGATCGCCCGGAAGGACCTACAGGAGACGGTCCAGTCGCGCGGCATGATCGCCTTGGTGGCGCTGTTCTCGCTGCTCGTCTCGGTGCTCGCGTTCATCGTTCGCCCGACCGGACAGAACGAGCAGTTCGCCACGGAGGCGCTGTTAAGCTTCTTTGTCGGCCCGGTCCTCGTGACCTACCTCGTCCCGCTCGTCGGCGTCGTCGTCGGCTACAGCGCCGTCAGCGGCGAACGCGAGTCCGGGTCGCTGAAACTGCTCCTCTCGCTCCCCCACTCGCGGGCCGATGTGGTGTTCGGGAAGGTGGTCGGCCGCGGCGCGGCGCTCGCGCTCGCGGTGTTCGCCGGCTTCCTGCTGCCGGCGGCCGTGCTGATCGTCGCGCCCGTCACGTTCAACGCCGGGTCGTTCTTCGGCTACACCGTCTTCGCGGCCGCCCTCGGCGTCGTCTTCGTCGCCATCTCGGTCGGTTGTTCGGCCGCCTCCGCGACGCAGTTGCGCGCCCTCATCGGTAGCATCGGTATCTACGTGCTGTTCGTCCTCCTGTGGGGCATCATCACCGGGCGACTGATCGGCGCCGCCGGCCCGCTCGTTGACGCGCTCCCCCTCTCGGCGACCCAGATCGAGGTGTTCCTCCGCGTGTCGAACCCCACGACCGCGGTCGAGGTGCTGTCGAACGCGTTCCTCGGCGGACAGCTCTTCAGCGGCGACAGCGCGAACCAGCAGCTCTCCGCGGCCGCGATGCTGGTGTTCTGGACGGTCGCGCCGCCGCTCGCCGGCCTGCTGAAGTTCGACGCGGACGACCTGTAAGCGACTCGTTCGCGGCGGATCGCGAGCGGTTTGGGGGATTCGTCAGCACTACGCGAGTCCGACATACCTCCGGTTCCATGCTATTGACTCCGTAGCCATGTGCTTTTCACATGTTGACATGTACATCGAATGATGTCTGACAGAGATGAGTTCAGAATTTCTGTGGAAGAGCGTGACCGGCTGGTCTCTGAAGAAGTCGAGGACTTTCCGGTCGACAATCCGAAGTACACGACGTACCTGCTGCGGCCCGCGGTCAACCTCTCACAATCTAATCGTCCGAAAGTCGTCGGACAGATGAGCGATATCATCGAAGAGTTCCGGCAGAAGCACCCCGACGGAACGTTCGAGGATTGGGTGACTTACTACAAAACAGAGTACGACGGCGACGATCGGCTCGAAGAAGCGACCGACATCGCCTACCCGATGGTCGAGAAGATGCGGCAGGCGTTCGAGCAGATCGACGAGGAGATGACACACGACTTCCTCCGCGATCTGGTCCTGTTCAAAACCTACGAGGGGTTCGACATTCAGGAAGCGGTACTGCGCAAATTGGGTGAACTGTACGACGAAGACGCAACTCGCGCGACCGCTGCGGACGAAAGCAAGGGTATTGACGGATACATCGGCGAGCAGCCCGTCCAAATCAAACCGACCACGTACCCGGACGACCTTCAGGAGGGGATCGACGTTCCGATCGTCACCTACGACGAAAATAAGTCGAACAAAGCGATGCGAGTCGACGCATCCGAAGTAACCGACGAGATAGGCGTCGAACCCGTATACGGGGGCGACTCGCGCTGAACGCCACCAATAACTACAAACGCCCGCGTGAGTAGCTTCCTCGTATGAAAACTGCCCACGATATTTTCATCGGAAACTCGAACTCGCTCTCGGAGATCGAAGACGACGGCGTCGAACTCGTCGTCACTTCCCCTCCGTACCCGATGATCGAGATGTGGGACGACCTCTTCTTTTCGCTCAATTCGGATATCGAAACGACACTCGACGAGGGCGACGGTCGGCGGGCCTTCGACCTGATGCACGAGGAACTCAACGAGACGTGGGACGAGGTGAACCGCGTCCTCGTGGACGGCGGCATCGCGTGCATCAACATCGGCGACGCGACTCGGAAGGTGGACGACAGTTTCAGAGTGTACCAGAACCACGCGCGCATCACCGAGTACTTCGACGAACTGGGGTTCGAACCCCTTCCGGACATCCTCTGGCGAAAGCCCGCCAATTCGGCGGCGAAGTTCATGGGGTCGGGGATGATGCCGCCGAACGCGTACGCGACCCTCGAACACGAGTACCTGCTCGTCTTCCGTAACGGGAAACAGAGCCGGGAGTTCCCGTCCGGGACCGACGTCCGATACGAGTCGGCGTACTTCTGGGAGGAGCGCAACGAGTGGTTCTCCGACGTGTGGGAAGACGTTCGCGGCGCGTCCCAAGCGCTGACGGACGCGGACAGCGAACTCAGAGACCGCTCGGCCGCGTACCCGCTGGCGGTACCGTACCGGCTCATCAACATGTACAGCGTCTACGGGGACACGGTCCTCGACCCGTTCTGGGGAACCGGGACGACCTCTCTGGCGGCGATGATCGCCGCTCGGAACTCCGTCGGATACGAACTCCGAGAGGAGTTCGTGGAGGTGTTCGACACGGAGGTCGCCGACGTGGCGGAACTCGCTCACGCCACGGTGTCGAAACGAATTCGCGACCACGAGGCGTTCGTCGAACAGCGCTTGGCGGACGGCAAGGAGTTCAAATACGACGCCGAAAACTACGACTTCCCGGTGACGACGAAACAGGAGAAACCCCTCCAACTCTACACGATCGACGGCGTCGAGCAGACGGAGACCGGATACGCCGTCACGCACTCTCCGTACAACGAGTCGGAGCCGATCGACGGGGGCTCGGACGGTCAAGAACAGGCAACCCTCGGGAGTGGGTTCCAGTAACCGTCCTCACCTCTACCCGCACCCTCAAACACGACGTTGCTGTCGCTCGCGAAATTGCTCGCGACAGCAATAGTGGGCTCGGGCGGGTTCGAACCTCACTCACTCCGCTCGCTTCGCTCGCTCCGTTCCCTGCTTCGAACCCGCCCTCGAACAGTCACAGCGGCGCCGCTCACGAGTTGTTCGCGGCGCCGAAAGTGGGCTCGGGCGGGTTCGAACCGCCGATCTCAGCCTTGTAAAGGCCGCGTCATAACCAGCTAGACCACGAGCCCTCACCCGTCTGAACCCGCCGAGAGCGGAAAACGATTTCCTTCCGCGACGCGAACCCCGACCGTGAACCGCCGCCTCGTCGGTGTCGCGGCCGCGCTCGCGCTGTTCGCCCTCGTCGGCGTCGCCGTTGCCGCCGCGAATCCGGCCCTCCTGATCACCGGCTACGACACCGTCACGGTCGAGGCCGTCGACGGTGACACCGGCGAGTCGCTCGCGACCGTCGAGGCACGGGTCGCCGACGGGTTCGTGAAGCGGTACGTCGGACTCTCCGCGACCGACGACCTCGACGCGGGCGAGGGGATGCTGTTCGTCCACGGCGACTCCGCGGAGCGCGCCTACGTGATGCGCGACATGGCGTTCGCGCTCGACATCGTCTTCTCCGACGCGAACGGCACGGTCACGACGATCCACGAGGCGGAACCGGAGTCGCGGCCGCTCACCCGCTACGAGGGGACCGGCCGCTACGTTCTCGAAGTGCCCCGGGGGTGGAGCGACCGCCACGGCGTCGACGCGGGCGATCGACTGGTGATCGAGGGCCGCGCGGCCGCGTGAGGGCCGCCTCGCCCCGCCGCGGGCCGCCGACGAAACCGCTTTGGGCCTCGCAGGCGTCGCCTCGACCATGACCGCACTCGCCCGCCGGCTCGCGTGGAACCTCCGCCACCGCTGGCGGCGGATGTTCGCGCTCTGCGTCGTCGGCGCCGGCGTCGCCGCCCCGTTCCTCACCAACCTCTGGTGGACCCTCCCGCTCGTGTGGTTTTTCGGCCTCGTCATCGCCCTCCCCGTCCTCCACACCCTGACGAAGCCGGTCCCGGACGACGACCCCGACGACCAGGACGACGCGACCGGCGACCCCGCGCTCGACGCCCTCCGCGAGCGGTACGCCAACGGCGACATCGACGAGCGGGAGTTCGAGCGCAAGCTCGACCGCCTGCTGGAGACCGAAGACGCCGAGACGGTCGCCGACCCGGGAGACGGCGACGTCACCGACCGCGTCCGCGAGGGGGTCCGACGCGAGATGGAGCGGCTCCGAGAGTGACCGACCCGCGCTCCGCGCGGCGGGCGCGACCGACACCGTTTTGCGGACCGACGGCGACGCGGTCGAACGTGTTCGAACCGACCGACAGCCGGCGGGCGCGCGGCACCGCCGGGCCGCCGCGGGGTGCGTGAAATGTTCGTCGAGGCCCTCCGCTCTCCGGTCGCCGACCGGACGCGGCTGGACGGCACCGCGACGTGCCTCGCGGCGCTGTTCCTCGGCGGCGCACTGCTTCGGATCGCGGCCCGCCTCTGGCCCGACTGGGCGCTTTTGGCCCCGCTCCTGCTCGCCGTCGGCCCGCTCGCCGCGTTCCTCGGCCTCCTCGGGGGCGTGCTCGCGGGCGAGGGGTTCCCCGCGGTCCTGACGAGCGCCACGGCACGGCTCGCTGCGCGGCTCTTCGGCGCCGCCGCCGTATACCTCTCCCCGGCGGCCGTCACCCTCGCCGGCGTCGGCTACGCCGTCGCTGCCGGACAGGTCCCGAGCGCGCTGAGCGGCGTGGGCCTCGCGACACTTTCGACCGTCGCGCTGCTCGTCACGGTCGTCTGTGCGTACCTCTTCCCGTCGGCGGCCGCCGTGAGCGTCCGCGAGGGGCTCCGGGCCGGCCTCCGGCGGGACGCCCTCGCCGGGACCGCCTCTAGCTCGTACTTCCTCGCGTGGGTCGGCGCGACGGTCCTCGTCGTCGTCGCGTGGACCGCGCTCGCGGCCACGGCCACGCGGAGCGTCGCGGCGCTCGTCGCCCTCTGCTGGAGCGCGTACGCCCACGTCGCCGCCGCGGCGCTGATCGCCGACGGCGTCGACCGGACGAAGTACTGGTGAGTCGGGGCGAGAGGACGATTAAAAAAATCCGCGCCGACGCGTGGCGCCGGTCAGAGGTCGACTTGGTCGGCCGCGTCCTTCATCGACCGGTTGTGGAGCGCCTCGCCCGTGCTTCGGTCGAAGAGGTGGATCGCGTCCTCCGGGATCCGCGCAGTCACCGTGTCGCCCTCGCTGACCCGGTTGAACCCGTCTATCGTCGCGACGAGCACCGACGCGTGTTCGGGGGCGGCGTCCGGGTCGAAGTGGAGGTACACCGTGTTCTCGTCGCCCATCGGCTCGACGACGTCGACGGTCGTCTCGAACTCGTGGTCGCCGGCCTCGTCGACGAGTTCGACGGCTTCGGGGCGGATCCCCAAGACGAGGTCGCTCGCGTCGCCGAGGTCTGCCCGGACGTCCGCATCGATCGGGTACTCGAACTCGTCCCCGACGAGCCGGTCGTCCTCCAGCGTCACGTCGAAGAAGTTCATCGACGGTTCGCCGAGGAAGCTCGCGACGAACTGGTTGGACGGCTCGTGGTAACACTCCAGCGGCGTCGCGATCTGCTGGAGTTCGCCGCCGTCGAGGATGGCGATCCGGTCGCCCATCGTCATCGCCTCCGTCTGGTCGTGGGTGACGTACACCGTCGTCACGCCGAGGTCGTTCTGGAGCCGCTGGAGTTCGGTCCGCATCTCCGCGCGGAGCTTCGCGTCGAGGTTGCTCAGCGGCTCGTCCATCAGGAACACCTCGGGGTCGCGGACGATGGCGCGGCCGAGCGCGACGCGCTGCTGTTGGCCGCCGGAGAGGTCGCTCGGCTTCCGGTCGAGCAGGTTCGAGATGCCGAGCATCTCGCCCGTCTCCGAGACCATCCGGTTGATCTCGTCGTCCGGGAGGTCCGTCGACTCCTCTAGGCCGAACGACATGTTCTGTCGGACGCTCATGTGCGGGTAGAGCGCGTACGACTGGAACACCATCGCGATGTCCCGGTCCTGTGATTTCACGTCGTTGACGACGCGGTCGTCGATGCTGAGCGTGCCGGCGGTGATCGTCTCCAGACCGGCGACCATCCGGAGCGTCGTGGACTTCCCGCAGCCGGACGGACCGACGACGACGAGGAACTCGCCGTCGTCGATCGACATCGAGACGTCGTCGACCGCGACGATCTCCTCGTCTCCGTCCTGGAACGTCTTCGTTATCGAGTCGAGTTCAAGCGTTGCCATGTCTTTGTGTTGTGGTCGGTGTCGTGTGGTCGTTCGCGCGCCGCGCCGCCTCGCAGTCCGGCCGCCGTCGCCCGGGGCGACGGCCGCCGCCGGCCGATGCCGGCGTCCGGGTCACGCCGCCACCCCCTCGGCGAACTCCTCGCCGAAGAAGATGTACACCGCCAGCGTCGGCAGCGCCGCGAAGAACGCTCCGGCCATCCGGAGCGCGAAGTCCTGCCCTTCCAGCGAGGTCCCGAGGCCCGCGAGGATCAACACGACGGGCGCCGCGGGGCTCGACTCGGTCGAGACGAGCACCAGCGTGAACAGGAGGTCGTTCCAGATCTGGGTGAACTGATAGATGAGGACGACGGCGAACATCGGCCCCGACAGCGGGAGGACGATCCGGCGGTACACCCGGCGGAGCGTCGCCCCGTCGAGGCGGGCCGACTCGATCATCTCCTCGCTCATCGTCTTGTAGTACGTCCGGAACAGGAGCGTACAGATCGGGATCCCGTAGGCGACGTGGGTGATCACCAGTTCGACGATGCCGGCGTAATCGTTCGAGATGCCGAGCGCCCAGACGAACGACAGCAGTTGGTCGAGCTGGGCCCACTGCGACCAGAACTGGGTCAGCGGCACCAGCACGGCCTGATACGGGATGAAGATCCCGGCGATGATGAGCATCAACACGACCGCCTTGTACGACTTCTTCCAGGTCGGGATCGTCAGCCCGTACGCCGTAATGCTCCCGACGACCGCCGAGATGACCGTCGCGGGCACGGCGTACAGCAGGCTGTTCCCCATTCCGCGGAGCAGGGCGTCGATCGCCGTCTGCCACTTCTCGAAAGTGAACCCGGACGGTCCGGGCGGCGCGAACGGCGCCGTCTCGATGATCGCGGTTCCGGTCTTGAACGACGTCACCAGCCCGGATTCGATCGGGACCAGGTAGAACACCGCCGCGAAGGCCAAGACGAGGTACAGCGCGGCGTCTTCGATCGTCACTCCCCCGAGGTTCCACCGGGTGTCCGCCGTCGCGCCGCCGCCGTCGGTTCGAAGTTCTTCGTCGCTCATAGGTTATCCCTCCGGTATTCGTAGACGAGGTACGGGCCGATGACGCCGAGCGCCATCGCGAACAGGACGATCGCGATCGCCGACCCGTACGCCCAGTTGAGGTTCGCGTACGCCTCGCGCACCATCTTCGTCGCGAGGATGTCGGCGCCGTTCGGCGGTCGGTACCCCCCCACCAGCGAGTAGAGGAAGTCGAACGCCTTCATGCCGAACACCATCAGCACGACGGCGGCGCTGATCGTCGCGCCCTTCAACTGCGGAATGATCACGCGCCAGTACATCTTCAGGCTCGACGCGCCGTCGACCTTGGCCGCCTCGTAGTGTTCCCGCGGAATCGCGCGCAGGCCGGCGAGGTACACGACCATCGCGTACCCCGAGAACTGCCACATCAACGCGAAGATGATCGCGTAGAGGACGATATCCTGATTACCGAGCCAGCTCACCGGACCGAGACCGAACGTCCCGATGACGCTGTTGGCGATCCCGTTGTTGTAGTTGTAGATCCACAGCCAGAACTGGGCGGTGACCACGAACGAGAGGCTCATCGGCAGGAGGTAGATCGTCCGGAACGAGTTCTCGAACCGGATCCCCCTGTCGATCAGGATGGCCAGCAGCAGGCCGACCGCGAGTGTCCCCATCGTGAACAGGACGAGCAGGATGAGCGTGTTGACCGCGGCGTCGATGAACCCGGAGTCCGCGAACGCCCGGGTGTACATCTCGAAGTCGAGGTTCGAGTAGTCCGGCGCGTTCTCGAAGCGCTCGTAGTCGGTCAGCGAGATGAGGAGGTTCCAGATGACCGCACCGTAGACGAACAGTCCCATCAGCAGGAACGGCGGGAGCCAGAATATCGACGACTCCATGAAGTCGCTCCCGAACCGACGGTCCAAGGCCGCCTTGAGGCGCGCCGTCGCGCCTTGGTCCGGCTCCGTCGGCGAGTCGGCCGCGGGGCCGTCGCTCACGACGCCGCCGTCGGCGCGCACCTCGCCGTCATTCGGGCGTGGCTCGTCGTCCCCCGAGGAGGGCCTGATCGTCCGGTACAATCGACGATAAAAATCGAGCATCGCGTGGTGCTCAGTTCGACACGGCGTCTAGGAAGCCCGTCGTCGCCGCGTCGACGTTGTACGGGCCGGTGAACTCCGAGGAGATGACCTCGTTGAGCGCCGTCATCGTCTCGGAGGCGACGCCGAGTCCGTGCTGGAGGTTCGGCGGCCGGTACTCCGCGTTCGCGAAGTCTTCGGCCGTCTCCTGCAGGTACGGACCGAACTCGTCCATGCTCACGTCGGTACGGGTCGGGATCGACCCCTTGAACTGGTTGAAGGCGATCTGGGCCTCCGGACTGCCGACGAACGCTTCCCAGGTCTTCGAGGCCTCGGGCGTCGGGTTGTTCGCCGGGTAGATGAACGAGTCGAAGTGGAGGGGGTACATCCCCTCCGTGCCGGGGAACGTCTTGAAGCCCCAGTCGTCGCCGTACTCGAAGTCCTCGGCGTTCCGGAACGCGCCGGCCGCCCAGTTACCTTGGTGGATGAAGGCGGCGTCGCCGTTGATGATGTTCTGGTTCGACTCGGTCAGCCCGATCGAGGACGCGTCCTCGCTGACGTAGTTCTCCAGCATCTCCGCGGTCCGCTCGAACGCGGCGCGGACGGCCTCCTCGTCGCCGTCGCCCGCGAGGAAGTCCATGTACGGCTGGTAGCCGTTCTCGCCGAGCATCACGGCACCCCACAGCTGGGTCGTCGTCCAGGTGCCAGACATCCCGTGGGTCATCGGGATCGCGTCGGTCTCGCTGGAGACCGTTTCCAAGGCGTCGATGAGCGCCGAGGGACTGTTGAGCGAGTCGACGTCGATGCCCGCGTCCTCGACGACCGAGGTGTTATAGAACAGGCAGTTCAGCCGGTGGGAACCGAGCGGCACGGCCCGGTAGCTGCCGCCCTGCTGGTGGAGTTCGACGGCCTCGTCGACCATCGCGTCCTCGAACCCGTTCTCCTCCCAGACGTCGTCGACGCTGCCGAGGACGCCCTCGTAGCGCTCGAGGTTCGGACCGGGCCAACCGGCGAACGCCCCCGGCGGGTCGTCGCTCTGAAGCCGGTTCGCGACGACGGCGTCGAGGTTCTGGTTGCCGCCGCCGCCGATGGCGTTCATGTTGAGGCCCGTGTCGGAGTGCGCCTCGTTGAACGCCTCTTCGAGCGCCTCGGCCGCCGCGGCGCCGTCGCCGCCGGTCCAGCCGTGTAGCACTTCGACGGGGTCACCGCTGCCGCCGTCGCCGCCATCGCTGCCATCTCCGCCGTCGCCGCCGGAACAGCCGGCGATCCCCACGGTTGCGAGGCTCCCGGCGCCGGCCACATAGTGGCGACGGGTGAGTCTGCTCTCCGAATCGGCACTGTTGTCACGTGACATGTGTCCACGGATTCGGCTGGCCAGTACTTAACGATTGATGTTCATTTACTCGAAATCCTATTAAAAACTCAATACGGATGAGGATGCCGAAGAACTTCTCTAACCGATTTTGTGGGAGTAATGTCGGCTACTTGCGTACCGGCAACACCCAATTTCTAAACGGCCCACACGGGGGTGATCGTAACAAAATGGCGCTCGATCGGCACCGGCTCGGGATTCCTCTCCCCGTCGATACCGGCGGCGACTCCCCGTCTCGGCGCGCCGACCGACCGATTCTTGAGCGCCCGGACCGGACCAACACGGTATGGACGGACCGCTATGGATAGACACGCACGCGCCCGAACTCGACGAGATCCGGCAGGACGAGGCCCGCGACCGCCTGCGCCGGGCCGTCGACGAGCCGATGAATCTCGTCGTCCAAGGACCCCCGGGGGTCGGGAAGACGGCGGCCGCGCGGGCGCTCGCCGACGCGTCGCACGCCGACCCGGACGCCGACCTGATCGAGATCAACGTCGCCGACTTCTTCGGCCGGACGAAAAAGGAGATCCGGACCGACCCGCGGTTCGAGGGGTTCCTGGCGGGGCGGAGCGGCATGGCGAAACGCGACATGATAAACCGCGTGCTGAAGGAATCGGCGTCGTACGCGCCGATGTCCGGCGAGTACAAGACGATCCTCCTGGACAACGCGGAGGCGATCCGCGAGGACTTCCAGCAGGCGCTGCGCCGCGTGATGGAGAAGCACCACCGGACCACCCAGTTCGTGATCGCGACTCGCCAGCCCTCGAAGCTCATCGCCCCGATCCGGTCGCGCTGCTTCCCGGTCCGCGTGCGCTCGCCGACGACGGACGAGACGATAGACGTCCTCGCGACGATCTGCGACCGCGAGGGCGTCGACTACGACGGTGACGGGCTGGAGTTCGTCGCCAGCGCGGCCGGCGCCGACCTCCGCGAGGCGATCCTCTCGGCGCAGGCGACCGCGGTCGAGGGCGACGAGATCACCATGTCGACCGCCTACGAGACGCTCGGCGAGGTGGGCGACGACGACGCGCTCCGCGAGGCGCTCGCCGCCGCCCGGAGCGGCGATCTGACGGACGCCCGCTCGACGCTCGACGACCTCCTCGACGAGGGGTACGACGGGGGGGAGCTGCTCCGCGAGACGCTCCGCGTCGCCCGCGCCGGTTCCGAGTACGGCGGCGACGACCTCGCGCGGCTCCACGCGCTCGCGGGCGGGGCCGACCTCGACATGTCCGACGGGCTCGACGACACGACCCACCTCGTCCACCTGCTCGCGGCGTGGGCGGCGGGGCGGACCGAGCTGTCGCCCGAACTGCGGGACGCGGAGGCGGCCCCGTGAGCCGGAGCCCGCCGCTCTCACGGCTCCTCCCGTTCCCGGTGGTCGACGCCGCGTGGAACTTGGCGCTCGTCCCGGCGCTCGCGGGCGCCGTCGCGCTGCCGTTCGTCCCGCCGGTCGGCGCCGCGCTCGTCGCGACCGCGCTCGGGATCCTCTGGTTCCACCGCGACCCGGAACGCGACCCGGCGACGGGCGACGAGACGGTCGTCTCCCCGGCCGACGGCACCGTCTCCGTGGTGCGCGAGGAGGGGTCGCGGCTCCGCGTCGGCGTGTTCATGAACGTCACCGACGTCCACGTCAACCGCGCGCCGCTCGCCGGCGAGGTCCGCGAGGTCCGCCACCGGCCCGGCGCGAACCGCCCCGCGTTCGACAAGGAGTCGGACCGCAACGAGCAGGTCGCGATCGACTTCGGCGAGTACGAACTGCTCGTCATCGCGGGCTGGTTCGCCCGCCGGATCCACCCGTCGGTCGAGGCCGGCGACCGCGTCGAGCGCGGCGACCGCGTCGGCCACGTCTCGTTCGGCTCCCGGGCGGACGTGGTGTTGCCCGCGGACGTGACCCGAGCGGACCTGCTGGTCACCGAGGGCGACAGCGTGCGCGCGGGCGAGACGATCATCGCGGAGCGACCGCGCGACGACGAGTAACCGCGCCGCCGCGCGACGACAGCCGACTTCCCGCCGCGGGACGACGGACGGCCTCCCGCCGCGGGACGACAGTCACCCTCCCACCGCGGGACGGATTCCGCCGAGTCGGGCATACGCTTTTGTTTCACGCGCGAGACCGTTTTCCCGATGGCAGACGAGACACTCCACGAGTCGAGCCGACCGCGGACCCGACAGGGACTGGCCACGTACCTTCGCCGGATCGCCCAGGCTCTCGGGCGCGGCGACCCGGTACCGGTCGACGAGGCGGGCGCGGTGACGGTCGACGCGGCCGGGACCAGCGACGTCGAAGTCGAGCTCGAACGCGAGGACGGGACGGTCCACTTCGAGGTCGAGATGGAGTGGCCCGACGAGGAGGCCGCGGTCGACCTCGACGCGGCCGCGAGCAAGGCGACGTTCGAGCTGTACGCCGACAGCGCCGACGACTACCGCTGGCGGCTCCGCCACGACAACGGCAACATCATCGCCGACGGCGGCGAAGGGTACACCGACAAGCGCGACGCCCGTTCGGGGATCGAGAGCGTCCAGCGGAACGCGCCGGGCGCGCACATCGTCGACGTCTCGCGCGACGAGGCGGCGCCCGACGAGGGCGGCAGCGACGCCGTCTTCGAGCTGTTCCGCGACAACCAAGAGAAGTACCGCTGGCGGCTCGTCCACGAGAACGGGAACATCATCGCCGACAGCGGGCAGGGGTACGCCTCCAAACAGAAGGCGAAACAGGGGCTCCGCAGCGTCAAGTCGAACGCGCCGGGCGCGGCGGTCGAGGAGCCCGAGGAGTAGCTCGCGGCCGCGCCGCGGTCCGCCTTCGTCTCGCTCGACCGACCGCGGACCGCACCGCTTATTCGCCGGCCCTCACTACCTCGGGCCGACATGGACGCGCTCGACGCCAAGTACCCGTTCTTCGGGAGCGCCCGCGAGGCGGTCGCCGAGGCCGCGGTGTCGCTGCCGGAGCTCGTCGCGGCCGACGCCCCGGCCGTCGAGCGCGCCCGCGAGCGCGTCGAGCGCGCCCTCCTCGAAGGGACCGTCGCCGCCGAGAGCGGCGCGTTCCCCGGCGAGTCGGCGTCCGACACGCAGGCGGAGCTGCTCTCGTACCCCATCGCGCGGATCCTCGTCTCGCTGCTCGACTCCGACCCCGCCATCGAGAAGTACGCCGCCGCGGAGGCGGCGACCGCCATGGAGCGGGTCCGCCGCGACCTCGAAACGGACGACGAGCTGCGGTCGGTCTCGTCCGCGACGGTCGGGCTCGACGACCTCCTCGCGGAGTTCGACCTCGCGGACGCCGTGCGCCCGGACGCGACCGCCCCGGCCGGCGTCCGCGGCGGCCCGGGAGCCGGGACCGCAGCCGGCGCGAGCGGCGGAACCGGGGGCGGCCGCGACCCCGACCACTACCGGATCGACGTCGGCCCGTACCTCCGGCTGACCTCCCCCGAGTGGGGGGACTCGTGGCGGCTGGTCAACCGCGCGCTCGCCGACGGCGCGGTGCGCGTCTCCCGCGAGGAGCTGCTGGCGGCGCTGGAGGCCGCCGTCGAGGCGCGGGTCGCCGAGGGGCTCCCCTTCGAACTGGGCGCCGACGAGGAGATCGCCGCGGCGCTGGAGTCGCGCGTCGCCGACCTCCGACGGCTGCTCTCCGAGCGGACGTACGCCGAACCGCCGGACGTCGTCGCTCCCGCGCTGTTCCCGCCGTGTATGACGAACCTGATCGAGAAGGCCGAGCGCGACGCCGCGCTCTCCGCCGCGGAGTCGTTCGCGCTGATGTCGTTCCTCGTCGGCATCGGGATGACGCCCGACGAGGTCGTCGCGTTCTGCGCCGACACCAGCCTCGACGCCGAGGGGATCCGCTACCAGACCGAGTTCCTGACCGACGACCGGGGTACCCAGTACCCGCCGCCGACCTGCGAGACGCTCGCGAACTACGAGATCTGCCACAACGAGGACGACCACATGCAGGTCGCGGCCGACCCCCTCTCGTACTACGAGAAGCGGGTGGCCGCCGCCGGCGACGTGACCGACTGGCGGGACGGCCGCGAGACCGACGGGGCGAACGAGGCGTGAACGCCGCCGGTCGGACGAAACCTCTCAATGCGTGAACGCCGTGCGGCGGACGCGGAAAACGGGTTAAAAGAGCGGTGACGGGCCGAGCGGTCTACGGCTCGTCTTTCGCCCGCATCAGGTACGTCCCGACGCCGGCCATCAGGAGGACGAACCCGGCCAACAGCGCGACGAGCGCGATCGCTCCCGACGCCGGGAGGACCGTCGACCCGCCGAAGGTGACCCCGATGGCGACCAGCCCGACGATGAACACCGCGGCCGCCGCCAGCGAGACCGTGATCTGCCGACGGAGCTCCGCGTCGATTTCCATGTGTGCGGCTTCCCGTCGCCGCTAAAAAAGGACTTCGATGGGCTTCGCACCCGACCGCTCAGTTCGCGAGGTGCGTGATATCCCGCCGTAGGGTGTATCCGCGCGGCACGCCGACGATCTTCAGACACTCGCCGCACAGCACCCGCTCGTAGTTGCGGTTGGTCTCCTTCTCCAGCAGTGAGACGTCCCCGAGCGGGAACACCGACTCGCATCGGTCGCACTCCGCCTTGTCGCCGTCGACGATCTTCATCGGCTCTCCGTTGCCGAGATCGGCATATAAACTCGCGGACGGCGTTATCACTCCGGATACTGACGCGTCGCGAAAAATTGGTGGTCGGTCGGGGTCTGCGTCGGGGACGCCGGCTCAGCCGAAGAGCTCGCCGAGCCCTTCGCCGCCGTCGCCCTCTTCCTCGTCGTCGTCGTCCGCCTCGTCGTCGGCGTCGGCCTCGTCGGCCTCGTCGTCGTCGTCCGCCTCGTCGGCGGACGCGTCGGCGTCCGCGGAGCCGCCCGAGGCGGCGCCGGCGGCGGGGGCCGCGGCGGCCGTCTCGATGGCTTCCTCGATGTCGACGTCCTCCAGCGCGGCGACGAGCGCCTTGACGCGGGACTCCTCGACGTCGACGCCGGCGGCTTCCAGCACGCCGGTGACGTTGTCTTCGTTGATCTCTTCGCCAGTCTCGTTCAGGATGAGCGCAGCGTAAACGTATTCCATTGGTGTGTACCTCGTGTTATCCGAACATCGCGCCGAGTCCGTCGCCGCCGTCGTCGCCGTCGTCGTCGGCTTCGTCGTCGGTGTCGGCCTCCTCGGCGTCTTCCGTGTCTTCGTCCGCCTGTTCCTCCTCCTCGTCGGCGTCGTCCGCCGCCGGCTCCGCGGCCGGCGC
Source organism: Halorubrum californiense DSM 19288 (assembly GCF_000336875.1). Taxonomy (GTDB): domain Archaea; phylum Halobacteriota; class Halobacteria; order Halobacteriales; family Haloferacaceae; genus Halorubrum; species Halorubrum californiense. The sequence goes on from NZ_AOJK01000015.1 coordinate 38,118, forward strand.
GGCCTCGACGCCCTGGAGCTCCTCGGGGAGCGCCTCCTCGTCGTCGATCTGTGCCGCGAGCGCGCGCAGCTGGGCGTCGGCCTTCCCGATCAGGTCGGGCACGACGTCCGGGCTCTCGATCTCCGCGAACAGGCCGACGGACTTCGCCTCGCCGGACGCCTTCGCGAGAAGGGCGCCGGCGGTGGCGGCCGTCGGGTACGCGGCGTTGACAGAGAGGTTACGCGCGGCAGCCGCGGCCGACTGGATGTCCGCCTCGTACTCGTCGACGTCGAGTTCGAGCTCGTCGGGCTCGAAGAGGACGCCCTCGGAGTAGACGGCCCGCAGGTCGAGTCCGACTTCCTTGGGCTCGATGCCGAGCTCGACGAGGACGTTCGCGAGGTCGTCGTCGACGACCTCGCCCTCCTCCAGCACGGTCGAGTCCTCGGTGACCTTGATCGAGCCGTCCATGATGCGGGCGGACGCGCCCACGGTCTGGAGCTCGCCGACGAACGGTCCCGGGTCGACGCCGGTGTCGCCCTCGGGGATCACGATGTCGTTGGGGGTCACCTCGCCCGCGTTGATCGGGGCGGGGGTCTTCGAGGCTTCGAGCTGTTTGAAGAGGCCGAACGGGTTGTCGTTGGTGCCGACGAGCGCCACTTGGCCGCTGACGTACTCCGTCAGCGCCTCGACGCCGTCGTCGACCTCGTCGAGCGCCCGGTTCGTGAGCGTGTTGCGGCTCATGCGAACGGCGGCCGAGCCGTGGAGCTCCCGGCGCATGGCCTGGAGCTGTCGGCTCGGGATGCCGGCCACGCCGACGATCCCGATGGACTGGTAGGAGTCGATGAACTCGACGAGTTCGGCGACCTCCTCGCGTTTCCACTCGGGGATCGTCTCGGTCTTGCGGACCGAGCTCATACGGGCACCTCCTTCGCGGGACCCATCGTGGTCTTCACGTAGATCCCGTCGATGTTGAGCGGGCCCTTCTCGAGGTCTGCTTCGAGCCGCCGGATGATGACGTCGATGTTGTCCGAAATCGCGTCGGCGCCCATGTCCTCGGCGCCGACGCGGGTGTGGAACGTGCGCCGGTCGCGCGACCGGAGCTGCACCGTGTTCTTCATCCGGTTGACGGTCTCGACGATGTCGTCGTCCGGCTGTAGTGGGGTAGGCATTTTCCCGCGCGGACCGAGGACGGTACCGAGGTACCGACCGATGTCCTGCATCAGGTTGGCTTCGGCGACGAAGAAGTCGGTCTCGTCGGCCAGATCCTTAGCGCGGTCGTCGTCGTCTCCGAGGTCTTCGAGGTCGTCGCTGTCCAGCACTTCGTCAGCGACCTCCTCTGCGCGGACGGCGGTTTCGCCCTCCGCGAAGACGACGATCTGTGTCTCCTGCCCCGTTCCAGCCGGCAGCACGACGGACTCGTCGATACGGTTCGACGGATCGTTGAGGTCGAGGTCTCGCAGGTTGATCGCGATGTCCACGGTCTCGCGGAAGTTCCGCTCGGGCGCATCGTCGAGTGCGAGAGTTACGGCCTCTTGTATTGTGTCTGCCATTTTCACCTCCGTAGTACGCAGGTCGCTCCTACGGGTCAGTGAAACAGGCGAAGCCTGTCTCATCGGAGAGTGGTTCATCGGAGGTTTAAAAGCGTCGAACCGCCCGTCCCCGTGTGAACCGGAGGCAGGGCCGCTCCGGGTCGATCGCGTCGTCGAGCGCGGTCATCCGGGCACCGCCTCGCCCTCTCGCCGTCCCGCCGCCGACTCCGCGACGCGGCTTCGACGCGCGTCGAACGCCGAAACGTCGGATAGGGGAACCCTTTTGGCGTCGGTCGCCGACCCACGAGGTAATGACGCAGGGTGGTCCGCCGTGACGATGGACGACCGTATCGAGGATCTCCGGGAGCGCCGCGAGCGGGCGGCGAAGGGCGGGGGCGAAGACCGGATCCAGTCGCAACACGACAAGGGGAAGATGACCGCCCGCGAGCGGATCGACTACTTCCTCGACGACGGGACCTTCCACGAGTTCGATCGATTCCGCACCCACCGCAACCACACGTTCGGGATGGAGGAACAGCAGATCCCGGGCGACGGCGTGGTCACCGGCTACGGAGAGGTGAACGGCCGGAAGACGTTCGTCTTCGCGCACGACTTCACCGTCTTCGGCGGGTCGCTCGGCGAGGTGTTCGCCGAGAAGGTGTGTAAGGTGATGGACAAGGCGATGGACGTGGGCGCGCCCGTTGTCGGCCTCAACGACTCCGCGGGCGCCCGGATTCAGGAGGGGGTCGCCTCGCTCGGCGGCTTCGCGGAGATATTCCGGCGCAACACGGAGGCGTCTGGCGTGATCCCCCAGATCTCGGCGATCATGGGGCCGTGCGCCGGCGGCGCGGTGTACTCGCCCGCCATCACCGACTTCACGTTCATGGTGAAAGACACCTCACACATGTTCATCACCGGGCCGGACGTCATCGAGACGGTCACCGGCGAGGAGGTGAGCTTCGAGGAACTCGGCGGCGCGGTCACTCACTCCTCGACCTCCGGCGTCGCGCACTTCGCCGAGGAGAGCGAGGAGGAGGCGCTCGACAACATCGCGCGGCTGCTGTCGTACCTCCCCGCGAACAACGTGGAGGACCCGCCGCGCGTCGAGCCGTGGGACGACCCCGAGCGCGCGGACGACGAGCTCGCCGAGATCGTCCCCGACGCCCCTCGGAAGCCGTACGACATGAAGGACGTGATCGGGAGCGTCACCGACGAGGGCTCCTTCTTCGAGGTGCACGAGAACTTCGCGAAGAACATCGTCGTCGGCTTCGCCCGGCTCGACGGGCACTCGGTGGGGATCGTCGCGAACAACCCCCGCGTGAACGCCGGCACCCTCGACATCGAGTCGAGCCAGAAGGGCGCGCGGTTCGTCCGCTTCTGCGACGCGTTCAACATCCCCATCCTCACCTTCGAGGACGTGCCCGGCTTCATGCCCGGCACCGATCAGGAGCACAACGGGATCATCCGTCACGGCGCGAAGCTGCTGTACGCCTTCTCGGAGGCGACCGTCCCGCTGCTCACCGTCATCACCCGGAAGGCGTACGGCGGCGCCTACTGCGTGATGTCGTCGAAGCACATCGGCGGCGACGTCAACTACGCGTGGCCCACCTCGGAGATCGCGGTGATGGGGCCGAAGGGCGCGGTCAACGTCCTCTACCGCGAGGAGTTGGCCGAGGCCGACGACCCCGACGCGCGCAGACAGGAGCTCATCGACGAGTACCGTGAGGAGTTCGCGAACCCCTACACCGCCGCGGACCGCGGTTTCGTCGACGACGTCATCGAGCCGACCGAGACGCGCGCGCGCCTCGTCGAGGACCTGAAGATGCTGAAGGGGAAGAGTACGGACCGGCCCGCGAAGAAGCACGGCAACATCCCGATCTGATGGCGGCCGACGACGAACCGAGCCACGTCGAGACGGGTGTCGACGACGAGCCGTTCGACGGGGACCGACCCGCCGCGGACGCGGCCACGCTCGCCGGCCTCTCGATCCCGGACGACGCCCGCGACGACGAGGCGGCCGCCATCGCCGCCGCGGTCGCCGCCCATCTCCGGGACGGCGAACTCGCCGCCGCGGCCGCCGCGAGCGACGCGGACGAGGGGCGCGACGAGGACCGCTGGGCGTTCGCCGGCCGGATCGACCGGCTCCACAGTCGCCGGGTGCGCGTCCCCGCCGACGCGCCCGCCGACCCGTGGACCGCGGCCGGTCGCAGCGACCGGTTCTGAGCCGCGGGCGCGTCACTTCTTGCTTCCGTCCGGACGCTCACCCGCTTGACCCACCGCTGGTCGGGTAGCCGACACGTCGAACGGAGCCGCCGGACGCGGGGGCGTCCGGCCGCGTACATTCCCCCGACAGCGCGGCGTCGAACCGCTCCGCCGTCGACCCGGCCCCGCCGCAGGGCGCGTTCGATGATACGTCCGCTGACATATATACCTGTGGTAGCGACTCCCGCGGTCGCTCAGCGCGCCCCGTCGTCGCCGGCGTCCTCCCCGGCGGTCGCGGCGGTCGACTCGTCTCCGTCGTCGAGGCTCGTCGGCCCGCCCCGGTCCCCGAGCAGGCGGTTGAGCACGACTGGGACGACGGCCACGAAGGCCAAGAGCACGCCGACCCGAATTAGCAGCGACGCGTCGGTCGCGACCGTCAGTCCGAGGTAGACGGCGGCGCCGACCAACACCGAGGGCAGCACGTACGGGTTTCCGGCGTCGAGCATGCCTCAACGTGGCGCCCGCGACCCCCTTAATCGTCTCGGCACGAGCCGATCACTCGTCTCGACACGGACCGACAGAGTTTGGTAGCAGTTGGTGGAAGAACCGACAGGAATGTTCGATAAGGTTCTCGTGGCGAACCGCGGCGAGATCGCGGTCCGCGTGATGCGCGCCTGTGAGGAGCTCGGCGTCGACACCGTCGCCGTCTACAGCGACGCCGACAAGCACGGCGGCCACGTCCGGTACGCGGACGAGGCGTACAACGTCGGGCCCGCCCGCGCGGCGGACTCGTACCTCGACGGCGAGGCGGTCGTCGAGGCGGCGCGCTCGGCCGGCGCCGACGCGATCCACCCCGGCTACGGCTTCCTCGCGGAGAACGCCGACTTCGCGGCCCGCGTCGAGGCGGCCGACGGGATCACGTGGGTCGGCCCCGCAAGCGACGCGATGGAGCGGCTCGGCGAGAAGACCCACGCGCGCCGCGTGATGGACGACGCCGACGTGCCCATCGTCCCCGGGACGACGGAGCCCGTGACCGACGTCGAGGCCGTCACGGAGTTCGGCGACGAGTACGGCTACCCCGTCGCGATCAAGGCCGAGGGCGGCGGCGGCGGCCGCGGCATGAAGGTCGTCGAGAGCGCCGAGGAGGCCGAGGAGGCGCTCGAATCCGCGAAACGAGAGGGCGAGGCGTACTTCTCGAACGACTCGGTGTACCTCGAACGCTACCTCCAGACCCCGCGCCACGTGGAGGTCCAGATCGTCGCGGACGACCCGGGCGGGTCGGTGACCGAGGGCGACGTCGTCCACCTCGGCGAGCGCGACTGCTCGCTCCAGCGCCGCCACCAGAAGGTGATCGAGGAGGGGCCCTCCCCCGCGCTCTCCGACGAACTGCGCGAGAAGATCGGCGAGGCCGCCCGCCGCGGCGTCGCCGCCGCCGACTACACCAACGCCGGGACGGTCGAGTTCCTCGTCGAGGAGGACCCCGACCGGGACCCCGCGGAGCCGCTCGGCCCCGACACGCCGTTCTACTTCCTCGAAGTGAACACCCGGATTCAGGTCGAACACACGGTCACGGAGGAGCTGACGGGGATCGACATCGTCAAAGAGCAGCTCCGGGTCGCCAGCGACGAGGGGCTCTCCGTCTCACAGGACGACGTGGAGCTGGAGGGCCACGCGATCGAGTTCCGGATCAACGCCGAGAACGCCGCGAACGAGTTCCAGCCCGCCAACGAGGGGTCCTTAGCGACGTACGACCCGCCGGGCGGGATCGGCGTCCGCGTCGACGACGCGCTCCGGCAGGGCGACGAGCTCGTCACCGACTACGACTCGATGATCGCGAAGCTGATCGTGTGGGCCCCGGACCGCGAGGAGTGTCTCGCCCGCTCGAAGCGCGCGCTCGCGGAGTACGAGCTCGACGGGGTCGTCACCATCGTCCCGTTCCACCGGCTCATGCTCGACGATCAGCGGTTCGTCGACGGGACGCACACGACGAAGTACCTCGACGAGGAGCTCGACCGCGAGCTGGTCGCCGAGGCGCAGGAGAAGTGGGGCACGGAGTCCGCCGCCGCGGGCGACGACGACGACGAGGTGACCGAGCGAGAGTTCACCGTCGAGGTGAACGGCAAGCGCTTCGACGTGGAGCTTGAGGAGCGCGGCGCGCCCGCGATTCCGGTGCCCGAGAGCGGCGGCGGGGGCGGCCAGCAGCGACCCCCGCAGGCGACATCCGACGACGGCGGCGACGACGCGGTCGACGTCGCCGAGGGCGGGGAGGCCATCGAGGCGGAGATGCAGGGGACGATCCTCTCGGTCGACGTCGCGGAGGGCGACGAGGTCGCCGCCGGCGACGTGGTCTGCGTCCTCGAAGCGATGAAGATGGAGAACGACGTGGTCGCCGAGCGCGGCGGCACCGTCGCGAGCGTCCGCGTCGGCGAGGGCGACAGCGTCGACATGGGCGACGTGCTGATCGTACTGGAGTGAGATCGGGCGCTCTTCGGACCTGATAGTTTATAAATAACAGGCGGGGCCGCGGTGCGTAGCGCCGAACACTCGGCCGATTACTTATAAATAGTTGCTGGCGGATCGGCGGCGAACATCGCCAAGGTCCCAGTCGATCGGATATAAACAGGTGCCAGCAGATCGACCGCAGACACCGCCAAAGCCCCAGTCGCGAGGCGGGCGCACGCTCGCTGCGCTCCTCAGTCGCTCGCGCTGCTCGCTCCTTCCGGTGCTTACGTCGGGGTGCTTCGCCTCGCGGCTGCCCGTTTGAGTCCCACCCGCACCGCTCCGCACCACACCTCACACCTCCCCAGCCTCGTCGCTCACTCCGTTCGCGACTCCCTCGCGCGTGCGACTCACGGCCTCCGCTTCGCTCCGGCCGCTCGCAGGCACGCGCCACCGCATCGTTTTATAAGTAACCGTCGCCGCCTCCTGCGTCATTTAAATGCCATATCGCGACCGAGGTTCCCGGTCCGAAATCCCATCATCGCCCGCGCAGCCCCAGCAGCTCCCGCGTCTGGTCGGGCGTCGCCACGGGCCGACCGAGCTCCTCCGCGATCCGCGCCGCCCGCGCTACGAGTTGTTCGTTCGTCGCCAGTTCCCCGCGCTCGTAGTACCGGTTGTCCTCCAGTCCGACCCGGACGTGACCCCCGAGCAGCAGCGACTGGGTCGTCATGGGGAGCTGGTGCGGGCCGAACCCGATCACGTTGAACTCGACGCCCTCGGGCAGCGCCGCGACCCGATTGATCAGGTTCCGCGGGTGCGGCGGCGACGTGGTCCCGCCGCCGAACAGGAAGTTGAGGTACGGGGGGCCGTCGAGGTCGTCGAGGATCGCCAGCGACTCGTTCAGGTGGCCGTCGTTGAACACCTCCAGTTCGGGCTTGATTCCCCGTTCTTTCATCTCCGCGTGGAGCGACGCGACGAGTTCGCGGGTGTTCTCCGAGGTGAGCCGGTCGTAGCGGTTGAGCGGCCCCATGTCGAGCGACGCCATCTCCGGGGCCGGGTCGGTCCGGAGCGGCTCGTGCCGCAGGTCGTCAGGGGCCGCCGTCCCCCCGGTCGAGTGCTGGAGGACGGCGTCGTCGGTGGCCTCGCGGACCGCGTCGGCGACTTCCTGAAAGCGTTCGGCCGAGAAGGCGCGCTCTCCGTTCTCGCGGCGCGCGTGGAGGTGGAGTACGCTCGCGCCGGCGTCCTCGCAGGCGGCCGCGGCCGCCGCGATGCTCTTCGGGCGTCTCCGGGAGGTCCGGGTGCGCCTCCTTCCCGTGGACGCCGCCGGTGAGCGCCGCCGTGACGATCGCCGGCTTCCCGTCGAGGTAGTCGTCGTAGGTCATCGGTCGGCGTCGGGCGCGTCGCGCTCGGCCGACGCCGCGTCCGGCGCCGTCTCCGACTCGGTGTCCGACGCGACCGCCGACTCGGTGTCCGCGTAGAACTCGCAGTCCGTCGCGGGGTCGAGGTCGTATCGCGCGTTACAGATGTCCGCGCGCATGGGCTGAACGAACGACTCCGTCACCGTACAGAACGCGCGGGCCGTGTCGAACGACTTCCCGTCGCCCGCCTCGCGGTATGCCAAGTGCTGGCACGTCTCGTCCATGGGGGCGGAGGCGGGGAAACGGCTTGAAACCACGCGTCGAGGGCCCCGCCCCGACTCGACGGTCCGATCTGACCGACGCTGTTTAACCGAACGCCCGAGAACGGGCGGACATGGAGCCGGTCGACGACTGGCGGTCGGCTATCGCCGAGGCCGAGGAGCTGACCGGCCCGATCGCCGCGGCCATCGTCGAGGCCCACGGCGACCGCGGGCAGCGCGCCATCGAGGCCGTCGGCGAGGGGCGCGTGAAGCGCTACCGCGACTTCACCGTCGTCGTGGGCCACGAGGACGAGTACGTGGTCGAGGACGGGGAGTGTAACTGCGCGGACGCGACGTACAACCTCGACGCCGACGACCCCGGCCAACGCTGCTGGCACGCCATCGCGGTCGACGTCGCGGACGCGCTCGGCGCCGTCGACCACCACGACATGTGGTACTCCGAGGTCCGCGAGTTCCTCTGAGGCCGCCGCCCGCGTCGTCCGCGCCGCCCGCGCCGCCGCTGCGTTGCCGTCGGACCGCCCACCGAAACAGCCGCCGTTCGCCCGCGTGAGTCGACGTTTTTGGCGAACGTCGGTCTGAGAGTCGAAAACGTTTACAACAGCGGCCGGTCTCCCCTACGGTATGGCGGACTGTCCACTCGCCGACGACTGCCCCAGCTTCGACGAACGGATCCAGGGGATGGGGTGTCAACACTACGGCAACAAAGGCGGCGCGGAGTGGTGTAACCACTACGACATGCCGATCTACGAGCTGAAACAGCAGCCGGTCCAGCCCGGCGAAGGGGTCGTCGTCGAGGTCGACGACATCCACGAGAGCGGCGCCGGCGTCGGGCGCACCGACGACGGGTTCATCGTCCTCGTCGACGGCCTCCTCCCGCCGGCGCGCGCCGAGGTCAAGATCCACCGCGTGAAATCGAGTCACGCGACGGCCCAAGAGGTGATCGAGCGCCTCCCCGACGACCCGGACGCGGAGGAGGGAGACGACGAGGCCGCCGACGGCGACGCGGCGGACGACGAGGACGACGAGCGGAGTCGCCCGAGCCGCACGGGCCGCGAACGGCTCGGCAGCCGCGAGAACTTCTGGGGCAAGTGACGGCGTCTCGGGGGAGCCCCACCCCACGGACAGTCCGGACGCCGTCGATCCGCCGCCCGCGCCGCCGTCCGCGCGCCGCACCCCACCGCGCGAAACCGCCGTTTTTTGAGCGACCGGCCCGTCGGTGACCACATGGCCGCAGACGACGGGCGACCCGACCCCGCCGACGTCGATGCCGACTCGATCCTCGAAGGGGCCGGCTTCGACGCCGACGAGAGCGTGCTCACGCGCCGACAGGCGGAGGTGTTGGCGCTCCGCGAGCGCGGGCTCCGGCAGTCGGACATCGCCGACCGGTTCGGCACCTCGCGCGCGAACGTCTCCAGCGTGGAGGCGAGCGCCCGCGACAACGTCGAGCGCGCCCGCGAGACGGTCGCGTTCGCGGAGGCGCTGTCCGCGCCGGTCCGCGTCGAAATCGAGTCGGGCACCGACCTCTACGACGCGCCGAAACGCGTGTACGACGCCTGCGACGAGGCGGGCGTGAAGGTGAACCAGACCGCGCCCGAGCTGATGAAGTCGATCGGCGACCGCGCGGGCGACGCGGTCCACGGCCGCGAGGTCCGCAGCCGGCTGTTCGTCACGGTCGCCGCCGACGGACGGATCCGCGTCCGGCGGCCGTAGCCCCGCCACACACCCCGGCTCTCGCCCTCTTCACACCCCGTCGATCCGCTCCGCGACGCCGACCAGCGTCGCGCCCGCGGTGACGGTCGCCTCCCGCGCGACCGAGTACGCGATCCCGTCGCGGTCGGCGCGCGCGACCTGGATCGTCTCGAACGTCGTCGGGTCGAACACCTCGCCGACCCGCTCCCCCTCAGTCACCCGATCCCCGACGGTGAGGTCGGGCTCGGGGACGAACAGCCCGGAGTCGTCCGCGGTCACCCGTCCGAGGTGGTTGCGCGCGACGACCCCGTCCCACGGCTCGGGCTCGCCGTCGAGCAGCCCCTCGTGCCGCAGCGCGCCGACCATCCCCGCCACGCCGGCCTCGACCGCCTCGGGAACGACCTCGCGGCTGTGGGCGAGTTCGGGCGTGATCGTCGGGATCCCCTCGCGCGTGGCGGCGACCCGGAACTTCCCGCCGAACCCGCGCTCGTCCCACTCGGTGTCGGCGTCGTCTCCGGCGGCCTCCGCGAGCAGGAGGTCGGTGCCGAACGCCTCCGCGAGCCCCCGGCAGGCGTCGTCGTCGCGCATGTACACCGCGTGCGTCGCCATCGACGGCGACCCGGTGTGGAGGTCGACGACCGCGTCGGCCTCGCTCGCGAACGCCCAGAGCCGAGCCGCCATCCGCTCGTGGAGCGACCCCTTCCTATCCCCGGGCCAACAGCGGTTCATGTTCGGCTGGCGCGAGTCGAGCGACTCCGGGGTCGTGTACGAGACCCGATCGAAGGTGAGCGGGTCGGCGACGGGCACCGTTACGAGCGTCCCGTCGAGGTCGGCGGCGGTCGGACCGCTTCCGGACCCGCTCTCGGCTCCGGACTCGTCCTCCGCGTCGCCCCCGACGAGCCGGTCGTGGAGCCGCCGGAGGACCGCGGTCCCGTTCACCTCCCGGCCGTGCTGGGCGGCCTGCGCGTAGATCACGGGAGTGTCTCCGGGCGCGTCGAGTTCGAGGCCGTCGTCGCCGTCGACGAGTTCCCCCTCGCCGTAGGCGTGGACGGTCGTCCGGATCGGCACGCCCGACGGGAGCCGCGCGAGTGTGAGGGTCCGACTGGTGTGCATGCGTGCGGCTCGGGTCGGCTCGGGGTTATACGTCCGGGGTGTCGCCGCGGCGCGGCCGCGGCAGTCCCCGATTGCTACCGCCCCCGACCGCGGACGCTAAGGCCGTGGCCCGCGCACGACGTTCCATGCGGGTCACCCTCCTCGGGACGGGCGACACGACGGGGACGCCGACGGTCGGCTGCGACTGCGACACCTGCGAGACGGCCCGCGAGCGCGGGGTGTCGCGGTCGCGCTTCTCCGTCCACGTCGCCAACGAGCGCACCGGCGAGTCGCTGCTCGTCGACTTCAGCCCCGACTTCAGACAGCAGTTCCTCGCGGCCGGCGTCCCCCTTCCGGACGCCGGGCTGGTGACGCACATCCACTTCGACCACCTCGACGGGCTGGGGAACGTCTACCGGCTCGTCGACGGGCTTCCCGTCCACGCGCCGTCGGAGACCGACCCCGCGACCGACGAGAGCGTCGCCGAGACGATCCGCGACAAGTACGACTACCTCGAAGACCGGATCGGCGTCCACGCCCGCGACCCCTTCGAGTCGTTCGAGACCTGCGGGTTCGAGGTGCGATTCGTCCCGGTCGACCACCCGCCGCTGCTGTGTTACGGCGTCGTGATCGAAGACCCCGAGACGGGGGCGAAGCTCTCGCTCACCGGTGACACCAGCTACGACGTCCCCGAGCGCTCCCGCGAGGCGCTCGCCGGCGCGGACCTGCTGCTCGCCGACGCCATCGTCCCGGCCTCGCTCTGTGAACACCACCCGATCGGCGGGCGCCACGAGGGGCCGGACGGCGTCCCGCGCACCTTCGGCACGAAGCACATGACCCGGGAGGGGGCACTCGCGCTCGCGGACGAACTCGACCCCGACCGGACGCGGCTCGTCCACCTCGCGCACTACTATCCCGCCGACGAGGCGTTCGAAGAGCCGCTCGCGGTCGACGGCGAAGTGTACGACCTGTAGCGAGCGCGACGACCCGCCGCGGACTGTATCCTTTTGTCTCGGTAGCACGTACCACGCGTAGATGGCCCCGACGGACCGACTCCGGACCGCGCTCGACCGCTTGGAGCCGCCGCCGCGCGCGGTCGACTGGTCGCTGTTCGCGTTCGTCGTCGCCGAGGCGGCGACCGGCCTGGTCTCGTTCACCGTCGGCGTCCCGGAGGGGTGGCCGCTGTTCTGGCTCCATCGCGCGCTCGGCGTCGGCATCGTCGCGCTGCTGGCCTGGAAGCTCGCGCGGGTCCGCCGCCGGCTCACCGACCCCGCCCTGTGGCGGCGGTCGACCGCGCTGTCCGTCCTCACGCTCATCGCCGCGCTCGGCGCGCTCGCGACGGGGGTCGCGTGGGTGTTCGGACTCGACGTGCGGCTCTCGTACTGGACTCTGCTGTCCGTCCACGTCGGCTTCGGGCTCGCGCTGGTGCCGCTCGTGGCCGCGCACGCCGCCACCCGGTTCCGGCTCCCCCGTCGCGTCGACTTCGAGCGCCGCCGGACCACCGTGCGCTACTTCGCGCTGCTCGCGGCCGGCGGCGCGACCTACCGGCTCCAGCAGGGGGTCAACGACGCGCTCGACACCGCCGGCGCAGACCGGCGGTTCACCGGCTCGCAGCCCCGCGAGGGCGACGGCAACGGCGCGTTCCCGATCACCTCGTGGGTCGCCGACGACCCCGACCCGATCGACCACGACGCGTACCGGCTGACGGTCGACGGCCTCGTGAGCGACCCCGTCGAACTGACCGCGAGCGACCTCGCCGGCGGCCACGAGACGGAGGCGCTGCTCGACTGTACGAGCGGCTGGTACACGGTCCAAGAGTGGAGCGGGATCCGCGTCGGCGACCTGCTCGACGCGGCCGGCGGGGTCCGGGCGGAAGCGACCGCCGGCGACGCCCCCGACCGCGAGGCCGCCTACGTCCGGTTCACCTCCGTCACCGGCTACCGGTGGAGCCTCCCGCTGGCGGAGGCCGAGGACGCCCTGCTCGCCACCCATGTCGGCGGCGAGCGCCTGAGTCACGGCCACGGCGCGCCCGCGCGCTTGGTCGCCCCCGACCGCCGCGGCTTCCAGTGGGTGAAGTGGGTGACGCGCGTGGAGGTCCGGTCCGGGTACGACTTCGGGCAGTGGGTCGTGACGCTGGTGAGCGGGTTCGACTGAACCCTGGAGTTAGCGTTCCGAATCTCGCATGTCGACTCCGGATTTCAGTTCCTGACCCGTTTCCCGAGCGCGCTCGGGTGCGTCGCTCCCTTCCCAGAGACCGGCCCCAGACCGACGGCCCTCGTGGTGTTCGCTGAGCAACCGCGCTAGCAGGTCGTCGAAGGTTTCGCCGTCGCTTTTCAACGACGCGAGCGCGGCGTACGTGTCCTCATCGACACGAATACTCTCAGCCATACGAATACGTTAGACTCGATCACAATACCGTTTCGCCGACCGACCTCACTCGTACTCGCTCCCGACGACCTCGCGGATGCGCTCCGCGGTCACCGGGCCGACGCCGTCGACCTCGAGTAGGTCGTCCTCGGGCGCGGTCATCACGGCCTCGACGGTGCCGAAGTACTCCAGTAGGGTCCGCGCGGTCACGGGGCCGATGTCGGCGATGGAGGAGACGACGTACTCCTGCTGTTCGGCGCGGGTCTTCGTCGTCTTCTCGCCGTGGACGCTCACCTCACGGTCGCGCGTCTCCTGCTCCCGCTTGGCGATGGTCGCGAGCAGTTCGGTGGTGTCCTCTTCGCCCTCCGTGCGGAGGACACTCACGTCGAAGTCGACCGCGAGCGACGCGAGCGCGCCGCGGATCGCGTTGGGGTCGATGTCGCGCTGGCCGTAGAGGTTCGTCCCTTCGACGACCATCACGGGGCGGGCGTACGCCCGCGAGAGCTCGCCCACCTGCTCGAACATCGACCGGTCGGAGTCGAGCATCGAGTCGACGAAGTCCGCCGCCGACTTGCGCTCGACCGCGACGCGGTCGGAGAGCACGTAGTCGCCGACGGCGAGCGTCTCCAGCCGGGTGACGAGCTCGTCGCGCGTCGAGAGGTCCTTCGCGATGGAGGAGTCGAGTTCGCGCTGGTCGACGACGACCTCGATGCCCTCGTCGACGCCCGCGGTCGCGACGACGCCGTCGTCGTCGGCCCCTGTGTCCGCGTCGTCCGCCTCGTCAGCACCGGTCTCCTCGTCGCCACCGGCTCGTGCTTCCTCGGCGAAGTCGGTGAGGCCGGCGTCTCCGGGCTCGTCGGCGTCGCCATCGCCTTCGGAGCTCGCCGCCTCGTCGCCCGATTCGTCCTCGCTCCCCGATCCGCTCGCGAACGCGTCGAGGCCCGCCTGCCCGTCGTCGCCGACCGTCTCCTCGATGTCGTCGGTGGCCTCCTTCAGCTCCGTGAGCTGGCTGGCCATCTTCTTCTCGCGGCGCCGGGAGATCCAGAAGAACGCCTCGTCGCGGGTGTCCTCGGCCATCAGGACGACGACCTTCCCCTCGGCCTGCCGGCCGGTCCGGCCCTTGCGCTGGATCGAGCGGATCGCGGTCGGGACCGGCTCGTAGAAGCAGACGAGGTCGACCTCGGGCACGTCGAGGCCCTCCTCCGCGACCGAGGTGGAGACGAGCACCTCGAACTCGCCCGCCTTGAACTCGTCGAGCGTCTCCTGCTGTTGTTTCTGGCTCATCCCGTCCGAGCCGTCCTTGTCGCCCTGTCCGACGAACTTCCGCACGTCGAAGCTGGCCGAGAGGAACTCCACGAGCGCCTCGGCGGTGTCGCGTGACTCGGTGAACAGGATGGCGCGCTCGCCGCCGTCGATGCCGAGGGTCTCCGCGAGCAGGATGCGGGCCTTCGAGAACTTCGGGTGGAGCCCGTCGAACGACTCCGCCTTGCGCATCGCTTCTCTCACTTTTGGGTCCGCGACCATGCGCTGGCTCGCCTTCGACGCGCCCGACGAGCGGGCGGCCTCGCGCTGGCGCTCGAAGTAGCGCCGCACGGACTCGACGGACTGCGTCTCGACCAGTTCGGTCGCGCGCCGGAGCTTCATCACCTCGGCGTGGGTACTCATTCCCTTGTACCCGTCCGACTGGTCGTTGTCCATCATCTGCTTCAGCTGTCCCCGCATCTTGTTGAGGTCCTTCTGCGAGAGGTCGGGGTTCGTCGTGTCCGTCACGCCCAGCTGCTTCAGCTTCTCCAGCCGGTCCGTGATCACCTCGTTGAGCGCGTCGCGGATGTCGAGGACCTCGTCGGGGAGCGTGACCTGCTCCCACCGGACGTCGGTGTCGTGGGTGTACTCGTCGACGTCGGCGTCCTCCTCGGTCATCACCTCGACGTTCACGAGTCCGAGGTTCTCGCAGACCGTCTCGATCTCCTCGGTGTCGCCGCCGGGCGAGGCGGACATCCCGGTGACGAGTGGGTCGGCCGCGTCGGCGTGGTAGCGCTCCGCGATGTACACGTACGCGTAGTCGCCGGTCGCGCGGTGGCACTCGTCGAAGGTGAGGTGCGTCACGTCGCGCAGCGAGATCCGGTTGCCGACGAGGTCGTTCTCGACGACCTGCGGGGTCGCGATCACGATGCGCGCGTCGTCCCAGAGCGCGACGCGGTCGTCGGGCTTCACGTCGCCGGTGAACACGACGATATCGTCGTCGGGGATCGACAGGGCCTCGCGGTAGAAGTCCGCGTGCTGCTGGACGAGGGGTTTGGTGGGGGCCAAGAACAGCGCCTTGCCGCCCGCCTCGTGGAGGCGCTCGGCGGTGACCAGCAGGCTGACCGTCGTCTTGCCGAGGCCGGTCGGGAGACAGACGAGGGTGTGTTCGTCGGCGGCGGCGTCCGCGAGTTCCAGCTGGTAGCGGCGTCGCTGGAGGAAGTCGTCGACGAGCAGATCGCGGTCTATCCCGGCGGCCTCGGTCGCCATCGGCGGCTCTTGGCCGGCACCGGCCTAAAGCCTTCGCGAACCGGGGTGAAAGTTATCTGTCGCCGGAGCGCTCCTCTCGGAACTCCTCCGGCACGTCCTCGTCGACCAGCTGCGCCCACTCCGCGAGCCGGTCGTCGGATCTGCGCTGCGTACTCATTACGCGACCGATCTCCGTGATACGTATTAACAGTTGCCCCGATTCCACACGATCTGTTATCTCTCCGGGCGCGGCGGGCCCGCAGTCGACCCGGCTCGTCCCGTTCCGGTCGGCTGCGGGACGGCCCGGCTCCGCTCGGGCCGACACGCACGCCTTTTACCGCTCACGCGCCTCCGGCCGGCATGAGCAACCTCGACGAGTTCCTCGCGGGCGAGCGGCTCGACGACGTGGTCTTCTACGTGAGCGACGCGTACCTCGACGACGACTCCCGGCTCCGGAACGTCGGCACGGAGACGGACGGCGGTGTCCGGCTGATCCTCGACGGCGAGACCGGCCGGTCCGCGTTCCAGGCCGGCACCGGCATGGGCGCGATGGAGTTCGCGAAGACGGCGATGGACGCCGAGGGCGACATCGCGCGCTCGCTCGACGACGGCGCGTGTCCGTTCGCGGACGGTTCGGACGACGCCGGCGAGGGTCCCGACGACGATCACGACATCCAGTTCATCTTCGCGTTCGCGGAGGCGCAAAACGAGGAGGTCGGCGGCCTCTACGCCGAGGGCGACGTGGTCCACGCGTACGCCCACTGTACGTGCGGGGAGAGCTACTCGCACAAGTGGGTCGTCGGCGACCGCAACGACTGAAAGACCGCTGACGATCGGCGACCGCGCTCGACCCGGCGTTACTCCTCGGGCGCGTCGTCTTCCGGCACTGCTCCGTCGACGAGCGACTGGTCGCCGTACTGCTCGCGGAGGTCCTTCTTCGAGAACTTCCCGGTGGCGGTCTTGGGCACCTCGTCGATGAACTCCACCGCGTCCGGCACCCACCACTTGGGGTAGTCGTCGCGGAGACCGGCCTCGATCCGATCGACGAGTTCCTCGCGGTCGACGCCCTCGGCCACGACGACGAAGGCGACGGGGCGCTCCTGCCAGCGCTCGTGGGGCACGCCGACGACGGCCGCCTCGCTGACGCCGTCGTAGGCCATGATCGCGTTCTCAAGCTCGACGCTGGAGATCCACTCCCCGCCGGACTTGATCACGTCCTTCGTCCGGTCGACGAGCTGCATGTAGCCGTCCTCGTCGACGGTGACCACGTCGCCGGTCTTCAGCCAGCCGTCGACGAACTCCTCCTCGTTGGCCTCCGGCCGCTTGAAGTACTCCTTCGTGACCCACGGGCCGCGGATGCGGAGTTCGCCGAACGCCTCGCCGTCCCACGCGATCTCCTCGCCGTTCTCGTCGATGACCTCGAACTCCAGACCGGGCGCGACGAGGCCCTGCTTCGAGCGCTTGTTCACCTGCGTGTCGTAGTCGGCCTCGCGCAGGTCGCTCTTGAGGTGCGAGACGGTGCCGATCGGCGACAGCTCCGTCATCCCCCACGCGTGGAGCACCTCGACGTCGCGCTCGTCGTACCACTCGATCAGCGCCTGCGGCGCGGCCGCGCCGCCGATGATCACGGTGTCGAGCGTCGAGAGGTCCACGTCGTTGCCCCCCTCGATGTACTCGCGGAGCCCGAGCCACACCGTCGGGACGCCCGCAGAGATGGTAACGCCCTCCTCCTCGATCAGCGCCGCGAGGTCGGCCGGATCCGGCGAGGGACCGGGGTAGACGTGCTTCGCGCCCGCGGCGGCCGCGGTGAACGGCATCCCCCACGCGTTGACGTGGAACATGGGGACGACGGGCATCACCACGTCCGAGTCCTCCATCGGGATCCCCTGCGGCGTCTGGGAGGCCATCGTGTGGCTCCACAGCATCGAGTGGGTGTACTCGACGCCCTTCGGCTTCCCCGTGGTGCCGGAGGTGTAACAGAGTCCGGCGGGCTGGTCGCTACCGAGGTCCGGCCAGTCGTACTCCGTCGAGTAGTCCCCGATGAATTCCTCGTAGGCGGGCGCGTCGAGCGCGTCGATCGGCTCGGAGCCCATCGCGACGAAGTCGACGCCGTCGAACTCTTCGGCCCCCTCCGCGGCGCCAGCGATCTTCTCGGCGAGCGACGGGTCGACGAAGATGATCTCGTCTTGGGCGTCGTCGACGATGTACTGGATGTGCTCGTCGGGCAGCAGCGGGTTGATCGTGTGGAGCTGCGCGCCCGTGTTCGGGACGCCGAAGTACGTCTCGAAGTGCCGGGTGTGGTTCCAGCAGAACGTCGCAACGCGGTCGCCGCGCTCGATCCCGTAGTCGTCCAAGGCGTTCGCGAGCCGGGCCGTCCGGTCGGCGTACTCGGCGTAGGTGTGCCGCGTGCGCCCCTCGTGGGTACGCGAGACGATCTCGGTGTCGGGGTACAGTCGTTCCGCGCGCCACATGAACGGTCGCAGGGTCTGCGCGTGTCCGCCTGGCATACCTTACACACCATGCGGTCGGGAACTATGAACGTTATCATCATTGATCGTGACTCTTCGAGAATACTCCGCATGCGTCCGTATCGGCTCGATCGGTCGTTTACACACGGCTACCGGTAGATCGAGGTCGAACACCGCCGAAGTCCCAGCCACTCGGCTATACGAATCCGTTTATCGACGGCCGATCGACACAAACACCGCCGAAGCCCCAGCCGCGAGGCGGGCGCACGCTCGCCGCGCTCCTCGTCGCTCGTTTCACTCGCTCCTGCGGTGCTCGCGTCGCCTGCGCCCGCCTCGCGACTGCCCCTTCGAGTCCCGCCCCGCACCTCACACCTCCCCAGCCTCGTCGCTGGCGCCGTAGTGCCTAGTAGAAGTTATGAAGGTAGAGTTTGATGTGTAGCTATGTCTGGGGATCGCCGTAAAGAGATCGTCCGTCACCTCAGCG
>NZ_AOJK01000016.1 GCF_000336875.1 Halorubrum californiense DSM 19288
GAGAAGCTTACAGCTCAGATTAGTTTCGCAGCCTCTTGGATCGATGATCACCTCGGTGACTATCTTCAAAAGTTACGCTAGGTACTATGGCGCCAGCGACTCCCTCGCACGCGCTCCTCGCGGGCCGGTGGCCCGCTCGGAGGCGCGCGCCACCGCACCCGATTTAACCGAGTGGACTACCCCCGAAACAGACTCGCGTGGACCGGCGCGTGGTCGGAGTCGGGCCGCGGATCGTCACCGTCGCCGCCGGCCTCGTCGGAGACGGCTCGTCCCTCGACGCCGTCGGCGAGGAAGTCGCGGACGGGCGGCCCGACGTGTTCCGGCTCGACGAGGAACGCGTCGTGGCCGTGGTCGGAGTCGACCACGTGGTGCGCGACCGGGACCCCGGAGTCGCGGAAGGCGTCGGCGAGGGAGCCGGACTGCTCGACGGTGAAGTGCCAGTCGGCGGTGAAGCTCAGCAGGAGGGTCTCGCCCTCGAAGGCGGCGAGGGCGTCGGCGTCGGTGCCGTGTCCCGCGGCCAAGTCGTACTCGTCCATCGCGCGCGTGAGGTAGAGGTAGCTGTTCGCGTCGAAGCGGTCGCCGAACCCCTCGGCCTGGTAGTCGAGGTACGACTCCACCTCGCGGTACGGGAAGAAGCCGGCCGTCGGCTCCGGCGGCAGCCCGAGGTCGCCGTCCTCGCGCGTGAGCGAGTCGCGGCCGGCGGACCGCCGCCCAAACTTGCGCTCCATCGACGCCTTCGAGAGGTACATGATGTGTCCGATCTGGCGGGCGATGGCGAGCCCCTCGGTCGGGTCCGGGCGGTCGTCGCCGTAGTAGTCGCCGCCGTTCCAGTCCGCGTCCGCGCGGATCGCCCGTCGCGCGACCGCGTCGAGCGCGAGACACTGCGCGTCGAGGCGCCCCGCGGTCGCGATGGCGACCACGCGGTCGACGTCGTCCGGGTACCGCTTCGCCCACTCCAGGGCGTTCATCCCGCCGACGCTCCCGCCGACGACCGCCCGGAGCCGCCCCACGCCGAGGTGGTCGAGCAGGCGGCGCTGCGCGCGCGCCCAGTCCTCGACTTGGACCGGCGGGAATGCGGTCCCCCATCGGTCGTGGTCCGGATCCTCGCGGAGTTCGAGGTCCGCGGGCCGCTCGCTGGCGGGACCGGTCGTCCCGTAACACGAGCCCGGGACGTTCGCGCAGACGACGTAGTACTCCGTCGTGTCTATCGCTTTCCCCGGCCCGACGACGTCGTCCCACCACGCGCGGGCCTGCCCGGCCTGTCCGGCACCGGTGCCTCCCTCCTCGCGCTCCGGCTCGGGGGAACGCGCGACGTTCTGGCTGCCGGTGAGCGCGTGGCAGATCAGCACGACGTTGTCGCCGTCGAACTCGCCGTGGGTCTCGTAGGCGACCTCGAAGTCGGGGACCGACTGCCCGCACTCGAAGGTGAACTCGCCGAGCGAGGCGACCCCGTGGTCGGTCGGGACGGCGCTCATCGGTTCACACCTCCTCCTCGTCCGCGATGGAGTCGACGGCGGCGCGCTCGCCCGCGGCCAGCCCGGCGTCGAGGTCGGCGATCACGTCCTCTGGGTCCTCGATACCGACGGAGAGCCGAAGCATCTCGGGGTAGACGCCCGCGATCCGCTGCTGGTCCTCGTCCATCTGCGCGTGGGTGGTCGAGGCCGGGTGGATGACGAGCGTCTTCGCGTCGCCGATGTTCGCGAGGAAGCTCGTCAGGTCGACCGACTCGCAGAACGTCTTGGCGGCCTCGTACCCGCCGCCGACGCCGAACGTCACCATCCCGCCGAACCCGTCGAGGTACTTCGCGGCGTTGTCGTGGCTCTCGTGGTCCTCGAAGCCGGGGTAGCTCACCCAGTCGACGCGGTCGTCGCCGCGGAGGAACTCGGCTACTTCCCGCGCGTTCTCGCAGTGGCGCTCCATCCGCAGGGGGAGCGTGTTCAGCCCTTGGATCGTCTGCCACGCGTCGAAGGGTGACTGCTGGCCGCCGGTCGGGCGAACCCCGCGCTGGCGGGCGACGTTGGCGAACGCGGCGTCGCCGAACTGCTCGACGAAGTCGATCGGGAACGCGGGCGACTGCCCGTCGAGCTCGTCGTAGTCGGCGTCGGGGTGGTCCCACGGGAACTGCCCGCCGTCGACGACGACGCCGCCCACCGTGGTGCCGTTGCCCGTGACCCACTTCGTCGTCGACTCCCAGATGATATCGGCGCCGTGTTCGAACGGGCGACAGCAGTACGGCGTCGCGAACGTGTTGTCGACGACGAGCGGGACCGCGTTCTCGTGGGCGATCTCGGCGAGCCGCTCGAAGTCGGGCGTGACGAGCGAGGGGTTCGCGATCGTCTCGACGTGGACGAACGCGGTGTCGCCGTCGACCGCGTCGGCGTACGCCTCGTAATCGAGCGTGTCGACGAGCCGGGTCTCGATCCCGCGGCGGTCCGCGATGCTAGAGAGGTACGCGGCCGTCCCGCCGTACATCTCGGAGCTGGCGACGACGTTGTCGCCCGCGCTCGCGAGGACGGTGGTTATCGCGTCGAACGCGGCCATCCCAGAGCCGGTCGCGACCGCGTCCGACCCGCCCGAGAGGTCGGCGAGCCGCTCTTCTAAGACGTTCACCGTCGGGTTCGAGAGCCGCGAGTAGACGTGGCCCTCCGCCCGGAGCGCGTACAGCTCCGCCGCCGTGTCCGCGTCGTCGAAGACGTACGACGTGGTCTGGTGGATCGGCGTGGCGCGGGCGCCGGTGGCCGAATCGGGCTCGGCGCCGGCGTGGAGGCTCCGGGTGGTGAACCCACGTGTCATGTTTGTTGCTCATACGTCTGTGTACTTCTATAACCGTCAGTTACGGCAATTGATGCCCCTTCGAGACCGTTCGTCCGAAGCGTGCGTTTATGCCCGGTCGGGCGTCAACCGGTGGTAATGGCAGTCGCCGCCCCAGTCCCCGACCTCGCCGACCGCGCGACCGACTGCGCCGACCGCCTGCGCGAGGCCGGCCGGGTGCTGCTCGCCTCGCACATCGACGCCGACGGGATCACGAGCGCCGCGGTCGCGTCCACCGGGCTCGCCCGGGCCGGGATCGACCACGAGGTCGTCTTCGAGAAACAGCTGGACGCCGACTCGATCGCCGGCATCGCCGCCCGCGAGCTCGACGTGGTGTTGTTCACCGACTTCGGCTCCGGTCAGCTCGACGTGATCGCCGACCACGAGGACCGCGGCGACTTCGTCCCCGTCATCGCCGACCACCACCAGCCCGCCGACCGCGACACGCGCTACCACCTCAACCCCCTGCTCGAAGGGATCGACGGCGCGAGCGAGCTCTCCGGTGCCGGCGCGAGCTACCTCCTCGCCCGCGCGCTGGAGGGGCCCGACGGCGACAACCGCGACCTCGCGGCGCTCGCGGTCGTCGGCGCCGTCGGCGACATGCAGGACTCCGACGGCGGGCTCGTCGGCGCCAACGAGTCGATCGTCGCCGACGGCGTCGACGCCGGCGTCCTCGAAGCCCGCACCGACCTCGACTTATACGGCAGACAGACCCGTCCGCTGCCGAAGCTGTTGGAGTACGCCTCCGACGTGAAGATCCCGGGTATCTCGAACGACGAGGCGGGGGCCATCTCCTTCCTCACCGATCTCGACGTCGACGTGAAACGCGACGGCGAGTGGCGGCGCTGGGTCGACCTCGACGGCGCGGAGCGGCGGACCCTCGCGCCGGCGCTGATGCGCCGCGCGGTCGCCTCGGGCGTCCCGTCAGAACGGATCGAGGCGCTCGTCGG
The DNA here is from genome assembly GCF_000336875.1 of Halorubrum californiense DSM 19288. Taxonomy (GTDB): domain Archaea; phylum Halobacteriota; class Halobacteria; order Halobacteriales; family Haloferacaceae; genus Halorubrum; species Halorubrum californiense. The sequence continues at coordinate 3,762 of NZ_AOJK01000016.1, forward strand.
CACCTCCTACACGCTCGTCGACGAGGAGCCCGGCACCGAACTGCGGGACGTCAGCGAGTTCTCGACGCTGCTCAACGCCACCGCGCGCTACGAGCGCGGCGACATCGGCCTCGCGGTGTGTCTCGGCGACCGCGGCGACGCGCTCGCGGAGGCGCGCCGGCTGCTCCGCACGCACCGGCGGAACCTCTCCGAGGGGCTCCAGTGGGTCAAAAACGAGGGGGTCACCCACGAGGACAACCTCCAGTGGTTCGACGCGGGGTCGCGCATCCGCGAGACCATCGTCGGCATCGTCGCGGGGATGGCGGTCGGCTCGCCCGCGGTCGACCGTTCGAAGCCGGTGATCGCCTTCGCCGAGGAGAGCGTCGAGGAACTGAAGGTGTCCTCGCGCGGCTCGCACGCGCTCGTCCGGAAGGGGCTCGACCTCTCCGCGGCGATGCGCGAGGCGAGTCAGTCCGTCGGCGGCGACGGCGGGGGACACGACGTGGCCGCGGGCGCGACGATTCCGATCGACGAGCGCGACGCGTTCCTCGCGGCGGCCGACCGGATCGTCGGCGAACAGCTCTCGTGAGCGGCCGCGGTCCGCGCTCGCGAAAAGCGACCGCCCGGTCACCTGACCGTCGTGTCGATCACCGGACCGTCGCGTAGGTCAGGAGCGACACCGCGAGCAGTTCCAGCACGCTCATCGCGAGCACGACTCGCCCCACGAGCGGGTCCATCGCGTACAGCGTCCGCATGCTCGCGAAGAAGAACGCGATCGAGACGAGGTTCTCGACGAGGAGTACGGCGCTGAATCCCACGAGCCCGAGCAGGAGCGTCGACCCGAACTCGCGGTAGTTACGGATCCAGACCGACGCCAACACCGCCAACAGCGCGCTGTTGACGATCCCGATCAGCACGGCGATCCCGGTCGGCGACGCGGGGTTCATTCGGCGTCCACCTCCGCGGTGATCTCCTCGAACGTGTCCGTGTGGCGCTCGAAGCGGTCCGTCAGGAAGTACAGCTTCCCGTAGTCGTGGTCGCTCGGCTCGACGACATCGTGGTCTCGGAGCATATCGAGGTGGTGGGTGATCGTGTTGTAGTCGACGTCCAGCGCGTCCGCGAGCTCGTTCGCGTTCCGGGGACGCTCGCGGAGTTCCCGGACGATCCGGACCCTGTTGGCGCCACCGCGGCTCGCGACGAACAGGTACCACCTAATACAGCGAGGAAGTCCTGCCGTTCACGGCGGGCGGGAATCGCGCCATGAGCAACACCCAACCGCAAAACACTATGCTAACCAACTCCCCAACTTGTATAAATACATAGCACCACATGTGATGTGTAAATGGAGCTTCGACGTACCGCTGTCGTGAAACTCTCCGTTCCCAACGACCGCCGGGACGACCTGAAGGAAACAATGGATANTCCACGTCTCAGTCAAGCAGGAACGTGACGACACGCAGGAAGAAGCCGAGGGCCGAACAGTCCTTGGCGTAGATCGCAACGTGGACGGGTATCTCGCTGTGACCAGCTCTGGTGCGTTCATCGGTAACGCAGACCTATTGAACCACAAACGCCGCGAATACGAACGCCGACGCGGCAACCTACAACAGAACGGAACGCGATCAGCCCATCTCACAATCCAGTCGATTGGNGGTGATCGCTTCGCCAATTGGAGCGAGAACTATCTACACCATGTGTCGAAAGAGGTAGTTACTGAGGCTGTCGCCCACGGGTGTGAGACGATTGTACTGGAAGACTTAGAGAATATCCGAGAGCGGATGTCGGATCTCTTAAAATTCCAGCAGTGGGCGTTTCGAGAGCTATCGCGGAAGATAACCTACAAGGCGAAAGCTGAAGGAATCACTGTTGAAGTGGTGAATCCAGCCTACACAAGCCAGCAGTGTAGTCATTCCGAGTGTGGGTTCACACATGAGGATAACCGCGACGGCGATGAGTTTGTGTGTCAGAAGTGCGGCAAAGAGCNACAAGCCAGCAGTGTAGTCATTCCGAGTGTGGGTTCACACATGAGGATAACCGCGACGGCGATGAGTTTGTGTGTCAGAAGTGCGGCAAAGAGCTACACAGCGACTACAACGCGGCGCGAAACATAGCAGCGCGGTATCTCCGGAATCGGCGTAAGTCTGGTTCTGGAGGGGCAACCAATCACCTTGCCCTGAAGTCAGGAACAGTGAATGGGAGCGGCGGTTTCACGCCCACCGTATCACGCGGGTAGACCGGGAGTTCACTGACAAACCCCGGCGTTTACGCCGGGTGTAGGTGATAGGGCCTTCTCCATCTGACGTACTGGTGTGTCCCGTATGTGATGAAAGTCGTTTCGGCCCGAGCCACTCTCGGGCGACGTTCCGATCGCGGCGGTCACGTCAACCGACCGTCCGGCGCACCCATCCCGACGCGCCGCTCGGGACGGAGCCCGACTCCTCGCTCGACTGGAGCGTCCCCGTCCCGTCGGTCGCGCGGACGACGACCTCGCGCTCGCCGTCGGGCTCGAAGACGTGGCGCCACTGCCGCCAGACGTCGGCGTCCGGAAGCGGGTCGGAGAGGGCGGCGTCGGTCCAGGAGTCGCCGCCGTCGGTCGACACCTCGACCCGCTCGATCCCGCGGGTCCCGGCGTAGGCGTGCCCGGCCAGTTCGACGCGGCCGTCGCCGAGTTCCGTGATCCCCTCGTCCCAGAGCTTGGCGACCGTCTTCACCTCGCCGGTCCCCTCCCAGCCGCGCTCCTCCCAGTAGCCGTCGTCTTCGGTGTTCAGGAGCTCGATCTCCGAGAGCCACTTCACGTTCGTCTCCCCCCAGTGACCCGGGATCAGCACCCGGACTGGGTGGCCGTGGCCGGAGGGGAGTTCCTTCCCGTTCATCCCCCACGCGAGGAACCCCTCGGCGAGCACGTCGACCGGGAACTGGACGTAGTAGCCGTCCTCGCCGCGCAGCATCGCGCAGTCGCACTCGCCCTGCGGGTCGACGGACTCGAGCAGCGGGCGGATCGGCGTCCCGGTCCAGACGGCGTTGTCCAGCTTGCGCCCGTTCAGGTCCTCGCCGACGCACCGCAGCGTGATCGCGCGGTGTTCGACCGGCCGGTCGATCAGCTCGTCGAAGGTGACCGTCCGGTCGGACCCGGTCTCGCCCGTGAACGTCAGCGACCACTCGTCCGCGGTGACCTCCGGGTCGAACTCCGCGATGTCGACGTTGTAGAACTCCCCGATCGGGCTCACCATGTCGTGGAGGTCGTCGCTCTCGAACGCCAGCCCGGCCGTGTCGAGCTCCTGGAGCCGGGCGGCGGCGCCCTCGGAGCGCGGAGCGTCAGCGAGCGGGTCGTCGCCCCCCGCGAGCAACCGTCGGCCGCCGCCCGCCGCGACGACGAACGCGAGCGCCCCGGCGACGATCCCGAGCGTCCGGCGGCGCACCGCGTCGACGACCGCCGGCGCGTCCCTTGCGGTGGTGTCGCTTGCGGTGGTATCGCCCCCGGACGGTGCCGCGGACGGAGGCAGCCAGCCGATCCCGGCGACGGCCGCCGCGGGGATCGCCGCGCCGAGCGCGCCCGCCGAGATTCCGGTCAGGGCGGCGGCGAGCAACCACGATCCGACGCCGGCGACCGCGGCGGCGACCGCCCGCCGGTCCGTGCGCGTGGCGAGCCGGAACCCTGCGAACGCGACCGCGCCGAACAGCCCGACGACGGTCGCGACCGCCATGGCGATGTGGATCAGGTGCCCCGCGTCGCCGAACGTCGCGATCGAGAAGGTCACGATCGGTCCGGGCGTCAGGTTGATGATGGCCTGGTCGACGGGTCGCACGACGAACGAGGGGTTCCACCCCGTCGCGAGGTACGACCCAGCGACCGCGGCCGCGCCCGCCGCCGCCGCGAGGAGCCCGTCTCGCTCGTTGGTACCAATGATCATACTCTACGTGGGGGTTACGGTCACTTGAACTACGTCCTCGACCGCCGGGTACTCGTGGCCGTCGTCGACCTCGCTCAGCCGGCGCACGACTCCGTTCTCGTCCGCGCCTTGGTCGGGCGCGTCCTGCGCGGGCGCTTGGTCGGGACCGCTTCCGGGCGGCTCCGCGTTCGGCTCCGTCCCCGCGTCGAACAGCGACACGGCGTCGGTGACGTCCCCGTCGACCGGCTCGCCGTCCTCGGGCCAGAGCGCGATCCCCGCCTCGTCCGCCGAGACGAACACGTCGTTCGAGGGGACGAACATCGAGGCGAACGAGAGCCGGTGGCCGGGAGAGATGTCGACCTCGAACTCGAAGGCGCCACCGGGTGCGATCGGCGGAGCGCCCGGGACCTCGCCGGTCGGATCGTTCGGGTCCGCGACGGTGTCGGGCGGCGTATACGCCCCCGAGTGGGCCACGGGCGCCGCCGCGTCGAGCCCGTCGACGAGCCCGTCTTTCCCCTCGAAGCCGGTCGGCGGGCCCGCCTCCGCGAGCGCTTCGAGGCCGATCGAGGCCGGCTCGCCGAGCCCGTAGATGGGGTTCTCGCCCTCGTGGACCGCGTACGCGCCGGGCGTGACCCAGATCGCGCCGCTCGTCGGCCCGTCGGCCGAGTAGAAGTCGGCGGGCGCGACGTTCTCGATCCGGACGCGAACGGTTGCGGACTCCATCATCCCGTCGTCACCATTCATCTCGTCGTCACCGCCCATTCCGTCGCTCTCGTTCATCCCGTCGTCGCCGTTCATCCCCTCGCCGTCGTCCATCTCGCCCTCGTCACCCGTTCCGCCGTCGCCCGCGCAACCGGCGAGCGCCAGCGTCACGAGTCCGCCGCTCGTCGCCAGGAACCGCCGCCGCGTGTCTCGGTGCGTCATGTTCCCGACGAGGGCGATAACCGGGATATAGATTTTTCAACTACCGGACAAATTCCGTGCGGAGTCGGGGCAGCATCCGTTCAAACTTCGTTCGGGATTCGGACGCTGTCGGCGGGTTCTGTGACCGGCTGCTGCCCGGGCGGATAGCGGGGCTCGGCGTCGGTGAGAGCAGTAGCCGGTCGGCTCGAGGGCGTCGAACGAGCGACGGAAAGCGCGGTCGGCGCCGCGTCAGGCCTCGCCGAGGTCGCGGAACATCGCGCGGTAGTCGTCGGTCGACAGCGACTCGCCGAGGTCGCGGAACATCGCGCGGTAGTCGTCGGTCGACAGCGACTCGCCGAGGTCGTCGATGTCGGCGTCCAACTCCTCCAGTCGGTCGACGAGTTCGGCGTACGCGTCGTTCCCCTCGCGCTGTGCGGCCGGTTTCTGCGAGCTCAACACGGCGCGCTTGCCGGCGAGCGCCGCGGCCTCTTGGACGAGGTCGTCGTACTCGTTGCGGGTCAGGAGGGTGTCGATGGCGGCGAACAGCTTCGTCCGGCTCACCGGCTTGGTGAGGTAGAGGTCGAACCCCATGTCGATGATGTCGAAGTCGGGTTCGACCGCAGTGACCATCGCCACGCGGCAGTCGTACCCCTCCTCGCGGATGTGTTCTAAGACGTCGTCGCCGCTCCCGTCGGGGAGTCGACGGTCGAGGAGCACCACGTCGATGGCGGCGTCGACCCGATCGATCGCTTCGGCGGCGGTCTCGGCCACGTCGACGTCGTACCGCTCCTCAAGGAAGCCGGCGTACAGCGCCGCGATGTCTGGCTCGTCCTCCACGACGAGTATCGACGGATCGCTCACCGTCGATCACCGCCGGGAGCGACCGGACACGCTTCACCGGGCATACACGAACGGGCGGCGTGTCGAGAGATAAAACTGTCGCCGTCCGTTCGCCCGATGTCCTGAACCGTCTTTTATATACTCCGCCCGCCAAAGGGGAGACGAATGTCAGAACTCGTCTCCACCGGGGTCGAGGGGCTCGACTCCATTCTCACCGGCGGCATCACCGAGCGGTCGACGGTCCTCGTCTCCGGCAACCCGGGTACCGGCAAGAGCATCTTCGGAATTCAGTACCTCCACCACGGCGTCTCCGAACACGACGAGCGCGGCGTCTACGTCTCCTTCGAGGAGGACGAGACCGACATCCGCGGCGCGGCCGCGTCCGTCGGCTTCGAGGGGTTCGATGAGATGGTCGACGACGGCGACATCGTCATCCTCGACAAACGAGAGATGCTGCGTGAGACCGACTTCTCGACCGCGGTCGACCGCTTGCTCGACACCGTCGAGGACGGCGACTTCGACCGCCTCGTCCTCGACTCGCTGTCGATGTTCCAGCTCTTCTTCGACGCCGAACAGGAGAAGCGCACCTACCTCCTGAAGTTCTCGGACATCCTCAAGGCGAACGGGCTCACCTCGCTGCTAATCAACGAGCAGGGCGCCGTCTTCCCCGACACCGAGGTCGGCTTGGAGAACTTCCTCACGGACGGGAACATCTACTTCATCCAGACGCCGACCGACTCCGGCGTCAACCGCTACGTCTGGGTGGCGAAGATGCGGAAACAGGACATCGACACCGACATCTTCCCGATGGAGATCGGGCAGGGCGGGATCACGGTTCACGAGCGCGCGGGCGGCTTCTCGATGATGGGCGGCTCCGACGACCAGCCGTCCTTCTGACGCCGCCGCCGGGCGGCGCGACGCGTTCCGATCTCGTCGACCGCTACTCTCGCGACGAGAGGTCGCGCCAGACGTCGTCGAGCCGGTTCTTCACCGCGGACCGCTCCTCGACCTCGACGGCGAGCCCGTCGCGGAAGTCGACCTCGACCCCGTCGACCTTCCGACGGTACACCTTCACGCGCCGGTGTTCGTCCGAGAGCGGTCGGTCGTGTAGCTCGAGGAGGTCCGCCTCCTCCAGCTCGTTTATCCGTCGGTAACACGTCGCGATCGGGACGTCCAACTGGTCGCTGAGATCCTGGGCCGACTTCGCGTCGCCCGTCGCCGTCAGGATGTCCGTGTTGTATTTGTTACCGAGTACGGTGATCAGATCGTCCCCCACCATTCACGTTATCGAGATTGATTTTTGTGTCTTATAAGGGTACCGGTGATCGTTTCGCTCGGCGAACACTCCCGATCTGCCTCGCGAGACGGGATCGCGGCGAGGTCGCCGCGCCGCGGCGGGACACCGTGTTATCGCCGCTGATACCCGCTACCGTGGGTTTATGACCCGCGTTCGAGCAGGGTGTGTATGGAGCTCATCGAGGCGTTGTACCTGATGACGACCACCGTGCTGGCCGGCGCGAGCGCGACGCTCGTCGCGTTCGCCGTCGCGGCGTATCGGTCGTCCGGCCGCACGGCGATGGCGTACTTGGCGGTCGGCTTTGGCCTCGTCGTCGTCGCGGCGGTCGGAACGCCCGCGGCCGCCTTTCGGACCGGATTCGGCAACGCGGAGGCGCTGCTCTTGGTCAACACCGGACTGCTCGCGGCGTCGATGGCGCTCGTCGCCGGGAGCCTCGCCGTCTACGAGCCGGGCACGCAGGAGTTCGTGATCCCCGAGTCGGAGCTGTCTCGCCTGCGCGAGCGGTAAAAGGGGAGTGAGGAAGTGCGGAGACGGAACCGGGCGGGACGCGTCATGTCATTTCCCGGTCGCAGTCACCGATCGTCTGACGCGGCTTTCTGATGACGCCGATCGCGGCGTCCGTTTTTCACGCGGTTTCGTCGGCGAGCGTTGACGACGGAGGTGGTATCGCCAGATCCAACGCTGAGAACTTGACGCCGGTTTTGTTAATTAGTTCTGTAATTACTTCCTCACAATAAATACAAAAATCGCCCGACGTAAGTTGTTTATCAACTTAGATAACCGGGAACGTGATCTTAAGTAGGAATTCCCCATCGCTAACGATAACGCCCGCCGGGCAGGCCGGGGGCCGACGCAACACACAATGTTCGAAACCATACTGGACGAGGAAGAGCGCGGTCAAGTGGGGATCGGGACCCTCATCGTGTTCATCGCGATGGTGCTGGTGGCGGCGATCGCCGCCGGCGTCCTGATCAACACGGCCGGGTTCCTCCAGACGCAGGCGGAAGCAACGGGCGAAGAGAGTACAGCACAAGTCAGCGACCGGCTCCAGATCGTGAGTCAGTCGGGAAACGTTACCGGTCCTGACGATGGTCGTTATATCGATCAGCTGAATATCACCGTGGCGCAGTCGCCTGGTGCGGGCAACGTTGACTTGAACCAAACGAGTGTCGAGCTCATCGGCACTGCGGGTCAGGAGACGTTCGAACTCGGTAGCAGCGCGACGAGCATCAACATCTACACCGGCGATCCGAGTGACGTCGTCCTGACAGACGCCAGCGACCGGGCCGACGTGGGAATTAATCTGGACAGCAATAACGGTGGTATCTACGGAACACTTGAGGGCGGTGACAGCTTGGCGGTGACGTTCACCACGCCTTCGGGTGCGACTACCACTGCGGAACTACGTGTTCCGACGACGCTGACCGATGAGCAGAGTTCGGTGAGGCTATAACAATGTTCGAATTCATCAACAACGATGAGGACCGCGGCCAGGTGGGTATCGGGACACTCATCGTGTTCATCGCGATGGTGCTGGTGGCGGCGATCGCCGCCGGCGTCCTGATCAACACTGCCGGTTTCCTCCAGTCACAGGCTGAAGCAACCGGGCAGGAAAGTACGGATCTCGTTTCGGAGCGAATCGACGTGACGAGCGAGGTTGGGATCGTCGGTAACAGCACTTCCGGGGAACTGGAGGCGATCAAGATCAGCGTCTCCGGTGCCGCCGGTTCCGATCAGATCGACTTGTCCCAATCAACGATTCAGGCGGTCGGGCCGAACGGACAGGCGAACCTTGTGTTCACCGATGAGCCTGCCAACGGCAGTTCCAGTACGTCTGATATCGGAAACGCGAGTCAGCTCAACGCGAGTACGTTCGCCGTTCAAAACACCGACGGGGAGTTCGTGTCGGGCGGTGACGCTGTTCTGGATGACACCACCGATTACACTATCGTGATCAACCCGGGCGCAGAGCCGTTCGGTAACCTCACGGTTGATGATGTCTACAACAGTACGGGTAGCAGTTACACCTATGCGCATCAGGAAACTGACGCTCTCGCCTTTGGTGAGAGCGACACGTCGTCACTTGAGATCGTCTCGCCCGCGTCGGCGACGACCTCACTCGAACTGACGTCGCCCGACCTCTACAGCGAGGACGGCGAAGCGGTCCGGCTCTAACGAGCTTCGAACAGTGCGGTAACGACGACGTCGGCGGCTCGGCCGCCCGCAACACCTATTTTTCGGCGTGCGCTACCACAACCCATGAGTGACCACGATCCGCCGGCGAACGACGCGGACGCGATGCCCGCCGACCCGGAGGAACTCGACTTCACCGACGACGAGAACGTCGTCGAGATCGGGGAGGGTCGCTACGTCGTCGGGACGAACGGCCGCCCCAACGTCCGGCGGTCCCGTGGCCAGCGACGCGAGCCGCCGGCCGACGACTCCGGCTTCACCGCGGCCGACCCGGCGAACCCCGACGAGCGCCGCCCCGCGGGCGACGACCCGCGGGCGAGCGCGGCCGGCCCCGGCGTCGGCGAACGCGGCCAGCAGGGCGGTGGGCCGGCCGGTGGCGGCGGCCAGCCCGGCGGCGGACAGCAGCCCGGCGGAGAGCGATCCGCCGGCCAACCGCCCGACGGCGGTCAACCGCCGCCGAACGCCGCGCAGGGACGGCGCCGAAATCAGTCTGCGGCAGCGAGCGGCGACACGGTCGACCGACAGGCGGTGAGCCGGTGGCTGGCGAACTCCTTCGACGGCGACGGATTCGACTACGGGATCGACGCGACGCTTCACGCGAACGGCGACACCACCCGCCAGCGGATGGTATCGAACGACGTGACGGCGACGTTCGACACGCTGATCACGTGGTTCGCGTCGAACGCCGGCCCCAGTTCGCCGACGCCGGAGACGATCGGGTTGCTGCTCGCGGCCTCCGAGACGACCGTCGACCTCCCGCCGGTGATGATCAAGCGGTTCGCTGCGAGTCAGGGCCTCTCCGCGAGCGACAGCATCGGCGACTTGGTGCGCGCCGCCGAGGACGCAGGCGGCTTCCGGATCGAGTAAACTACCCCGCCCTACTCGCTCACGGCTTCGCCGTTCGCTTCGTTGCGGGCGGGGCTTTCGCGTGGACTCCCGTTCTGGCCATCGCTGGCAGGCTCGTAATCGCCGTTCACGTTCAACGTCCCGCGATTCAAGCGCACGTTTACGGGTGCGCCTCCACCCGACGACGTTTGCGTCGAGCGGAGATACTTCACCCCAATATTCTTCGCCGCATTATAATCGGCATTTACCTCGTAACCGCACTTCTGGCAACAGAACCGCTCTTGGGCCTGGCGGTTCTCACGGAGCGTCGTCCCGCACTTCGAACATCGCTGGCTCGTGTACGCAGGAGATACCTGCTCGACCGAGATGTCGACGATTTCGGCTTTGTACTCCACGTACTCGAACAGGCGTCGGAACGCCCACGCGTGGAACTTCTTGGCGTTCGGCATCCGCTCACGAATCCCAGTCAGATTCTCGAACGCGATCACGTCACAGTCGTGTTCGACGGCTTCTGCGACGAGTTCCTTCGAGACGGTGTGGAAGAAGTGATCGTAGCGTCCCGTCTCGGTACGTCCGACCGACTGGATGGTTTCGTGAGCGGCCCGCGTGCCACGCTGTTGGAGCGATCCCCGCCGTTTCTCGAACTCGCGGTGCCAGTGGTTCAACTCTGACCCGGTCCAGAATCTCCCCGTTGAGGTGACAGCGACGTTTTCGATGCCGAGGTCAACGCCGAGGACTGTGCTGTGCTCGGTATTGCCATCGTCGGCAGTCTCAGACTCCACGTCCGCCTTTGTTCGGACGTGAAGGTAGAACTCGCCGTCGCGGTAGTGAAGTTCTGCGCCTGTCAATTCATAGTCGTCGTTGAACAGATACTCTGAGTGGGGTGTCTCACGGCTCGCGTCAGGTAAGACGTACTCGGCGGTGATGCGGTCTTCAACGGTCGAGAGCGTCGCGTGGTCGTCGTTGAACGTCGCACACCGCTTGTCGTAAACGAGTGTTGAGGCGGTGAATTGCGGCTTCCCCGCATAGTCGCCCTGTTTCCAGCGGGCGACGACGCTCTGGACAGCGTCGGCAGCCTTGTTGCGGGCGTTCTGGACGAGATTCGCTTGAAGCCGCGTCTCCGCCCGCACGTCGTCGTAGGTCTCGCGTTGGAGTTCGGCTTTGCTCGTAGTCTTGTACTCGCCTTGCCAGGCCTGGTCGACGACGTAGTTAGCGGCCCACAGGAACTCGGAGATGGTTTGATGGAGGAGGTCGGCGTCGCTGTCAGCCACGTCAAGTTTGACCGGGACGGTACGGCGGACCTCTATCCGTACTTCAGGTGTATAGTTTTATTTTTATATTATTAGCGATTCAGTGAGGAGTCGGCCAACCATTGAACGTGGCTGGTGTAGTGCTGGGTCGGTTTCGTCTCCGAGCTACACGCTCGCTTCTCTCGCTCCCTGGGGTCGGAGGCTCCACCTTGTGTTACGCTGGCGCGTCTTTAGGATTGGCTTCTGGGCTCCCGATGTGAGCGGCGTCAGCGGGACAGTCACTCCGATTGGTGTTCTTGAGCTCCAGCGGCACCCCGGAGAGACCGCCGTAGTATTCCCGATCAGTCTGTTCTGTTGAAGTGATCCTCGCACACAGCCGTACGATCGAATTTTCCATAGCTAGGAATCGACGTTCCACTCGTTGTCCGTCCGCAGCATTAGCCACGACCACTCAGTGTGGCCGGCCGCTCATCGGTAGTGTTCACAACTAACCGGCACGGACGCACCGCTGTTTGACAGTACAGATCCGCGGAGGTATGGCCTCACGGCGGTGCGTTGCGGCGACACGACACGCCGGTCTCTCTGTTCACTCCCGCTACACGCCAGACAGACTATGTTCGCTAACGTATGTGTTATTGCCACTTTTGCGGATCACCCCCGGAAACCCGGGGGTGATCGTAGGGATTTCACCTCTCAAGATCTGGAAACACCAACCAATCGCAGTGATCCATTATTCAATTACTCCGGCGCCGCGCTGTTCCGTACCCCGCTGCGGGCTTATGATTTGCTCGTGGAAAGCCGTCTAATTCTCGTTGGCCACGCCTTTCGATGAGTTCGTGATCGGTAGGACAGTCACACTCTCAGTTCTACACCCGTTTCACAGCGTGTTACTGCGGATGGGTCACTCCCTGGAGCCGGTTGATCTGCGGGCAGAGATCGGCTAACACGCTCCATGTCACTGAATGGTGGGAGATCAAACGACGGCGTGTTGCGGAGTACCCCTCACGGTTACCAACCCGCGTGTCTCGGTGTGACACTTGTCCGTGTTGGTACTCCCCATTCGTTGACCAACCCATGAGGACCGCGTCACGGTAGAAGAACGAACAGCGCAATTCCGATCAGCGCGAACACGGCGTAGATCCCCGCCATCACCTCGCGCTTCAGGGGACTCCCGAGCGGCTCTGCGGTGAGCCGGCGGATCGGCGGGAGGATCGCGATCCCTCCGAGGATCAGCGGCCACGACTCCGCCGCCGGGACCCGCGTGAGCGCGACGACGACCGTCCCGTAGCCGAGAACGTACGAGCCCCGCCGCCAGAGCTGCTCGCGGTCGGTCAGGTCCTCTTTCGACGGGAACGCGTCGCTCCCGTCCGACCCGCCGCCGTCCGATCCGCCACCCCCGCCGCCGCCCGAGACCTGCTCCGCCTGTCGCTGAACGTACTCGTCGAGTTCTTCGGCCGCGTCCTCCGTCTGCGGGGCGCCGCACTGTGCGCAGTACCGCGCCTCGTCGTCGACCGGAGCGTCACAGCGGGGACACGATGGCATCTTGGCGTGGATCGGGCGCCGCCCGGGCTTAATTCTTCGGACCGAGGACTCCGCCCACGTCGGGCGATTCCCCGGTTTTTCGCTCGCTCACCGCGCTCCCGTTACACGCCCTGATAATCGGGTGCGTACGCTTTAGTCGGTGACCCGCCGAGTCGTCGCTAACCGACCGCGGGCCGTCGTCCGGCCCGCACTCGTTGACCACGCCCTCATGACGATGGACCACGACCACGCGACCGACACGCGCTCGGCAGACTCGACGGCGACCGACAGCGACCGCACGGTCGGTCCCGACGATGACGACGGTGGCCGACCGGCGCCGTTCGGACTGTCGGCGTTTCAGGCGAGCGCGATCGGGCTCACGCTCCTCGTCGCGCTCGGCGGCGTCGTCGCGACCGTCCCGGCCGCGGCGGGCGTGTCGCCCGCCCCGGCCGTTCCGTCGGCCGACGCCGGCGCGTCGGGGGCCGCCGCGATCCAGTCCTCCGGGCCGGTCGCCCCGGCGGACCGCTCGGAGATCGAGGGGGGGTTCTCCCGGGCGACGTACACCGGCGTCGCGGGCGACCCGATTAGGATCAGATACACCGCCGACAGCTCGGACGGCGACGAGGTGTATCTGCTCGTCGGCGGGAACCGACTCACTGATACGGGCCAGCCGGTCGGCTTCGTGGACGTGGTCAAGATCTCCGGGTCGAGCGAGACGACGATCAACACGCGGACGCTCGGCACCGACGCGAGCAACGTCGAGAGCTGCGGGCTGGACGGCACGTCGTGTGATTTGGAGTTCGTCGACGAGAACGGTGACACGGTCGCCAAGAACCTCAGTTCCCTTCCGAGCGCGACCGGCGCAGGGGGGCTCGCCCGGCCGCTGGTCCCGCAGCGCTATCGGCTCGCGATCACCAACGGGACGTTCATCGTCGACGACTCCGGCGTGGTGACGCCGACCGAGAGCGCGGATCAGGCCGACCTCGTGTTGGAGAAGCCGGAGTTCCGCGAGGACGTCGAGGTGTTCACCAGCATCGACACGGACTACCTCGACGAGGACGCGGAGACCGAATCGATCGGTCAGATCCGAGAGAACGGCCTCGACCGGAGCGCGGTGACGAAGGGCAACCGGATCGTCCTCGGGTTCGAGTCGACGGGCATCTGGGGGGCGCTGTCGCACTTCGCTGGGGAGGAGGAAGAACTCGAACCGGGCCAAGCGATCGACCTCGACGTGCTGACCGACCTGCTGGACGCCGAGGAGGGGGTGTCGCTCCGGGTTCGACAGACGAACCCCGGTCGGAACCAACCGCGGTCGGAGCTCGACCTGTCGCGCGCCGACTCGGAGGACGTCAAGCTCTTCGTGGCGGACGCGACGGAGTTGGACACTCCGGATGCGCCCGGTCGCTTCTACCTCGTGATCGATACGAGCGACGGCGATCACTTCACCGAAGACGTCGAGCCCGGCGACGAGTTCGCCGTCGAGTTCGCGCTGGAGGGGACCGAGGGCGAGCGGTACTCGTTCGCGAGCGGTCGGGAACCGCCGGCCGTATTCAACGCTTCTTCGACATCTGACGGGACCTCGGCGCAGTTCCCGTACTGGACAGCCGAGGATAGCACGGTCAGCGCCGAGGCGACGTTCACGGTGCGGGAGCGGTTCCTCCGGTACGACCACGTCACCGACGACGGTGAGCTCCTCGTCGAGTCCGAGGACGGACAGGTCACGGGGACGACCTCGCTGCTGCCGGTGCGCGAGATGTCCGCGACGTTCGTGAACGACGCCGACGACGCCCCGTTCCGGACGGAGTCGCCGCTGGAGATCGCTGACGGGAACTTCACCGTCGACGTCGACCTCGACGACGTTTCCCCCGGAACGCGGCTGAACTACGAGCTGTACGAGGGATCCACGCTCCGGGACAGCCGGACGGTCATCGTCGTCGGGGACGCCGACAACCCGGACGAACTGGTGATCGACGACGCCCCCGAGAACGTCACCGTCACCGAAGGCGAGAACCTCTCCGCGCTCCGGGCCACCGCGCGCAACGCGGGCGGACTCACGGGCGAGGGTGAGCTCACCCTCACCGTCGACAACGGGAGCGAGATGGGCTCGTGGGGCGTCAAGCTCGAACCGGGCGAGTCCCGAACGTACGGGTTCGGTTCGGTGACTCCCGGCCTCGAACCCGGAACGTACCCGTTCACGCTCCGACTCGACGACGACACCCACGGCGGCACCCTCGTCGTCGAGGCAGACCCGGCGAAGACGACGCTCGACGACGACGACCCGTCCGGCACCGACGAGGGGGAAGCGAGCGGAAACGAGACGGCCGACACCGGCGCCGGCACGGAGTCCGAGGCCTGTCTCTTATACACATCT
>NZ_AOJK01000017.1 GCF_000336875.1 Halorubrum californiense DSM 19288
AGATGTGTATAAGAGACAGGAGCCGGAGAGCGTGGGGATGCTCCCGCTCCCGTTCGGCACCCGCGAGGCGTTCGGCGGGACCGTCCTCGTCGGCGCCGTCCACCTCCTCGGCCACTGGGTGTGAGGTAGGCGTCGACGTGCGCTCCGCCCCTCACGGTCTCGGATCCGTTCTCAGCGCTGAGAACCGCGGGGGAGCGATTAAGTGTTCGCTGTGCCCCGCTTCAGACAACAATGGCTACGCGGGTACTCATCGCCGACGACTCGGAGTTCATGCGGAACCTCCTCCGGGAGATCCTCGAAGGCGAGTTCGAGATCGTCGGGGAGGCGGAGAACGGCGTGGAGGCGGTCAACATGTACGAGGAACACGGGCCGGACCTCGTGATGATGGACATCGTGATGCCGATCCGCGACGGGATCGAGGCGACGACGGAGATCCTCGAAGAGAACCCCGACGCGACGGTGATCATGTGTACCAGCGTCGGGCAGGAGGAGAAGATGAAGGCCGCGATTAAGGCTGGCGCGGAGGGGTACATCACCAAGCCGTTCCAGAAACCGAACGTGCTCGACGCCATCGGCTCGGCGGTATAATGCGCGTCGACGTCCGCGCGCTCGGCGCCTGTAACCGCCTCGCGGAGCGAGGTGCCAAACAGGCCGCCGGCGCGCTCTCAGACCTCACCGGGACCGACCTCGCGGTGGAGGTGACGGGCGCGAGCGTCGCCAGCGGCGAGGACCTCGCGGAGTCGTTCGCGGGCCGGGAGTCGATCGGCGTGAGCGTCGGGCTTCGCGGCGGCTTGGACGGCGAGGCGGTCCTCGCGTTCGACGCCGCGAACGTCGACGCGCTGCTCTCGCTGCTCCCCGGCGGCGCGTCGATGGAGCGGAGCGCGGTGACGGAGGTCGGTAACATCGCGCTGGGCGGCTTCCTCGACGGCTGGGCGAACTACCTCGGGAAGGCGATCGACATGTCCCCGCCGCGGTACTTCGAGGCGGACGGCGCGGCGGTGCTGCCGGACGGGGCGCTCGCCGGCGACGGCGTGTTCCTCTTCGAGAGCCGCTTGGACGCGACGACGACCGACCTCGACTTCTCCATCTACATGCTGCCCGACTCCGGCCCGTTCCGCGACCTCATCGTCGGGAAGACGGCGCGCGCCGCGACGGCCGGCGGCGAGGCGGACGGCGGCACGCAGAGTACGGCGGTGCCGTACGAGTCGCTGTCGACGTTCTCCTCGCTGGCGAAGCGAGGGTCAGCGAACGCCGCCGACAACATCGCGATGATGACCGGGTTGGAGACCAGCGTCGACGTGAGCCGGCTCCGATTCGTCCCGCTGGCGGACGTGCCCGCGGAGGTCGGGACCGAACCGCACGCGGGCACGGTGTTCGAACTTCGGGGAGAGCCGAGCGGCTACCTCGCCATCCTCTTCGAGGAGTCGTCGGCCGCCGCGGTCGCCGACGCGATGCTGCCGATGGAGCCCGACGAGCCCCTCGGCGACATGGCCGAGAACGCGCTCTGCGAGCTGGGCAACGTGATGACGAGCGGGTTCATCGACGGGTGGGCGAACGTCCTCGGTACGTCGATCACCCACTCGCCGCCGGAGTTCGTCCACGACATCGGCGCGTCGACGATCAGCCCGCTCGTCGCGAAGCTGAGCGAGCGGCAGGACTACGGCTTCGTGATCGACACCGCGATCCAGACGGAGGGGATCCAGGCGCGGTGTGACGTGTACGCGCTCCCCGACGAGCGCGAACTGGCCCGGGCGCTCGACCGGCTCTCGGGGTCGTGACCCGCTCGCTCTCCGACGACCGGCCGGACGATCCGCCGGACCGAACGGAGAGCGGCGGGGACGCGGTCGCCGACGCGGAGCCCGCGGCCGTCACCGGCGGCGCGGCCTCCGACGATCCCGGCCGGATCAAGGTGGGCGTGGGCGAGCTCGCGGTCACGAGCGACGACGCGGTCCTGACGACCAGCGGGCTCGGCTCCTGCGTCGCGGTCGCGCTCGTCGACGAGCGGGCGGGCGTCCGCGGCCTCCTCCACGCCATGTTGCCCGCGGGAGAGGGCCGGACGACGGCCGTCTCGCGGCCCGCGAAGTACGTCGACACCGGAATTGACTCGCTGATCGGGGCGCTCGACGACGCTGGCGCCGACCCGCGTCGACTGAAGGCGCGGGTCGCCGGCGGCGCGGAGATGCTCGACCTCACCGACGCGGTCGGCCCGCGGAACGTCGACCGGGTCGGAGAGGTGCTCGACGCTGCGGGCGTTCCCGTCGTCGCCAGTGACGTCGGCGACGCGGTGGGTCGAACCGTCCGGTTCGGCCCGGACGGTCGGCTCGTCGTCCGGGCCGCGGACGGCTTCGAACGAGCTATCTGACGCCCAGTCGATCGTTCGGGGGACGCTCAGTCGCCCGGCTTTCTCGTCTCAATTCGGATCGCGGCCGATCTCCGTCCCGTGGCGTGTTTTCTCACGGTTGATATTTTGAGGGGTGAATTGAAGTGTGTTCTGCGGGTCGTACACGGTAATGGGCCTCGAACTACCGGTGTGGGGAGCTCCAACCGCCGCCTGGGCAGTCGCCACGCTGGGGCTCGTCGGTGCGAGCGTCCTCGACAGGTTCCTCGACGACGACGGATCCGACGACGACGGTTCCGGAGGTATGGACGGCGACGACGATCCCTTCGGCGGCGACATGGGCGGCGGCGGTGGCGGTATGGGCGGCGGCGGTGGCGGCGGTGGCGGTGGCGGCGGCGATGGCTTCGACGACTTCGACGGCATGGACGAGTGGGACGACGAGTTCGACGACGGCGGTGGCGGCGGCGGCGCGGCCACCGACGAGCTGGAGAACCGGCTCGACGAGCTCGAAAACGAGGTCGCGTCGCTCTCCTCGACCGTCTCGACGGTCCGCTCGGAGAACGAGGAGATATCGAACGCCGTCGACGACATCGAGGAGGACGTCCGCAACCTCCTCGACATCTACGAGATGGTCACCCGCGGGATCAACCCGTTCGTCGACGACGGCGGCGGCTTCGACAGCGTCGCCGGCGGCGGCGAAGGCTCGTTCGGCATCTTCGACGACGAGGACGGCGGCGAGGAGGAGGACCTCGACGAAGACGTCGCGAACGCCGACGCGGACGGGTTCTTCGACGACGACCTCCTCGACGAGGAAGGAGAGGCGGACGAGTTCGACGAACTGGACGACGACGCGGACGGCGACGACGGGTTCGAAGACCTCGACGACGCGGACGGCGACGACGAGTTCGACGAACTGGACGACGGCGGCTTCGACGACCTCGACGACGAGTTCGACGAACTGGACGACGACAGCACGGACGACGCCGCGTCCGAGACCGAAACGGCGGACGACGGAGACGACATGAACGACGATGGAAAGAGTTTCAGCGAACTGAAAGAAGAGTACGACTCCGGGGAGGCCGACTGGGCCGAGGAGGGCGACGACGCCGCGGACGACGACCCGTTCGAGGACGGGGACGACTCGTTCGCCGACCCCGGCGACGAAACGGACTCGTTCGACGACGGGGCCGCGGACGACGGGTTCGGTGACGACCTCGGCGGAGACGACCTCGGGACCGAGACCGGAGGCGACGGCTTCGGCGAACCGGCGGAGCCCGAACCGGCCGGCGGGGCCGAACCGGATCCCGCCGCCGACCGCCGACCCGGCGGCGACCCCGCCGAGGCCTCCGGCGGCTTCGAGTACGTCGGGAAAGACGACCTCTCGGAGGGGAACGGCCGCGGCAAGCCGTACCTCACCGAGCTGCCGGGCGACTACGTCGGCGACCTCCTCGTGATGGAGTGGCTGGAGTTCCTCGTCTCCGAGAGCGACGTCACCGACGCGGTGCGCGCCATCAACTACTACGAGCGGATCGAATGGGTCGGTCCCGACGCCGCCGCGCGGCTCCGGGACTTCCTCTCCGGGTTCGGGACTATCGACCGCAACCTCGTCGACCGGCCGGGCACCGACCGGCTCGTCCGCGAGCACCACACCCGCAGCCTGCGGTACGTGACCCAGCTCAACGGGACCAGCACCCACACGGTCCTCCTCGACCGCTGGGACGACCTCGCCGGCGGCTCGATCGGCGGCGGCGGCGGGCCGGTCCGCGGTCGCCGCGACGGCCGTCGCAGCGGTCGCGCGGATCCCGGCCGCAACGGGCGGAACGGGCGGAACGGGCGCGACGCGAGAGACGACCGCCCGGCGGCCGAGCGGAACGGCCACGCCGACTCCGGCCGGCGGGACGCCCCCGACGAACGCGGGCGACGGACGAACGGCGCGGACCACGAGGCGACGGAGCGCGGCGGCGCGGGACGCGAGGCGGACGCGGACCGACGCGACGACCGGCGCAACCGGAACGGCTCGACGCGACCGATGAACGACCCGAATCCCCGTTCCGACCGCGCCGATCCGGCCGACGGAGGGTGGGGAGATGGGCGTTAGCGTCTCCGCGTCCACGGCCATCATCGTTGCGGGGCTGTTCTTCGCGTTCACGACGCTCTACCCCGTGGCGGCCAACGGGCTCGACCGCGTCTCCGACGCCCAACACGGCATCAACGAGCGCGCGCTCGAACGGCAGAACACCGACTTCGCGGTGACGAACGCGACCTTCGACGGCGACACCCTCACGATCAACGCGACCAACGAGGGCTCCGTCGGCCTCGTCGCCGACGACGCGACGCTCGTCGTCGGCAACGAGTACGTCGACGTGGGCGGAACGAACGCGTCCACGACCGTCGACGGCGACGGCGACACCGCGCTCTGGCTCGGCGACGAGACGCTCACCGTGCGGGTCGCACAGGACGACGCGGCGACGACCATCGACAACGGAACGCGCGTCGTCCTCGTCGTCGAGTCCGGCGTCCGCGACGCCGCCACCGTGACGGAGGTGAGCGCGTAGATGGCCAGCGTCCCCGTCTCGCACCTGATCCTGTTCATCGCGAGCCTGGTGATCGCCGCCGGCGTCGTCGGCACGATCACCACCGGCGTCGACCGGGTGAGCGCGGCCGTCGACGACGCGGGCCTCGACGCGACGGAACAGCTCCGGACCGACGTGACCATCATCTCGGACCCCAGCGCGGGGGTGTACAACGCGAGCGGCGACCAGAACGTGACGCTGTTGATAAAGAACACCGGCACGTATCGGTTGGCTCCCGACGGCTCCGACCTCGACGTCGTCTTCGACGGCGCGTACGTCCGGCCGGGCGCGCTCTCCGGTGAGGTGGTCTCCGTGGACGGCGCGACCGCGTGGAGCCGCGGCGACGTGTTGCGGCTCACGATAGACGTGAGCGATATCGAGGGGCAGGACGGGGGACTCGTCGACGGCGACCACCGCGTCTACCTCTCCGTGAACGGCGACGAGGAGCTGTTCCAGTTCCGCGTGGAGGGAGGTAACTGAGATGCCCCACGACAACCTCCTCTCCCTCGGCCTCGGCGAACGAGACCGGCTCAACAAGGAGCTGGGCGGCGGCATCCCCCGCGGCAGCATCGTCCTCATGGAGGGGGATTACGGGGCGGGCAAAAGTGCCATCTCCCAGCGGTTCGCCTACGGCCTCGTTCAGGAGGGCGCGTCGGTGACGATGATGTCGACGGAGCTCACCGTCCGCGGGTTCATCGACCAGATGCACTCGCTGGAGTACGACATGGTGAAGCCGCTCCTCCAGGAGGAGCTGCTCTTCCTCCACGCCGACTTCGACTCCGGCGGCGCGTTCTCCGACGGCGACGGCGAGCGCAAGGAGCTGCTCAAGCGGCTGATGGACGCCGAGGCGATGTGGAACTCCGACGTCGTCTTCCTCGACACGTTCGACGCCATCTTCCGGAACGACCCCACCTTCGAGGCCTTGGTGCGGAAAAACGAGGAGCGACAGGCCGCCCTCGAGATCATCTCCTTCTTCCGTGAGATCATCTCGCAGGGGAAGGTGGTCGTGCTCACCGTGGACCCCTCGGCGGTCGACGACGACGCGATCGGCCCGTTCCGGTCGATCGCCGACGTGTTCCTCCAGCTGGAGATGATCGAGGTCGGCAACGACATCCGCCGGCAGATCAACGTGAAGCGGTTCGCGGGCATGGGTGAACAGGTCGGCGACACGATCGGGTTCTCGGTCCGTTCCGGAACCGGAATCGTCATCGAGAGCCGCAGCGTTGCCTAACACATGACCCGCCGACGCACAGCCGGTCCGCGCGCACGGACCGCGACCACCGCGACGACCCGTAGCACATGACCGAACACGGCACCGCTCAACCGTCCGAAGAGCTCCGAAAGGCGGCCATGCGGCGGCCGCACCTCCGGGAGCACCTCCGCGAGTTCAAACAGATCACCGGGGAGTTCCCGCAGTTCATCGAGGAGCCGAAAGACGAGTACGAGTCGGCCCGGCCGAACGTCATCTACCCGGTCGGCGGCCCCATCTACAGTCACATCTACGGCGACCTCGGGCAGGACACGAAGTACTACGCCATCGAGCCGGAGCTCTCCGGTTCACAGGCGGAGATTCTCAACGAGGTGAAAAACCGGCTGCTCACGGTCAGCGGCCAACACACCGCTCCGGACAACGAGGCCGAGTACGACGACCTCATCGAAGAGCTGTTAGAGGAGGTCACGCACATCGACGAGCAGAACGGCGGGCTGCGGGGCAACCTCTCGAAGGTCCTCAACATGGGGAAGCTCTCAGTGACCGAGGAGACCTACGAGAACATCCGGTACCGACTCAACCGCGACATCGTCGGGCTCGGCCCCCTCGAACCGATCATGCGTGACCCGGCCAACGAGGATATTCACGTCATCGGTCCCAAGGAGTGTCACGTCGACCACGGCACGTACGGCATGCTGGAGACGACCGTCGACTTCGGCACGCCCCAAGAGTTCGATAACTGGCTGCGAAACATGGGCGAGCGGATGGGTGACCCCCTCTCCGACTCGGACCCCATCGTCGACTCGACGCTGCCCGACGGGTCGCGTATCAACATCATCTACTCCGACGACGTCTCGCTGAAGGGCTCCTCGCTCACGATCCGCCAGGGCGACGAGGTGCCGCTGTCGATCAACCAGATCACGAACTGGGGGACGCTCTCGCCGCAGCTGGCGGCGTACCTCTGGCTCTGCCTGGAGAACGAGCAGACGGTGTTCGTCGTCGGGGAGACGGCGTCCGGGAAGACGACGACGCTGAACGCCATCCTCTCGTACATCCCCGACGACTCGAAGATATACACGGCGGAGGACACCGCCGAGGTCATCCCGCCGCACAACACCTGGCAGCAGTTGCTGACCCGGGAGGGGGGCGACGAGGGGTCGACCGACGTCGACATGTTCGACCTCGTCGCCGCCGCGCTGCGGTCGCGCCCCGACTACATCATCGTGGGCGAGGTCCGCGGCGCAGAGGGGCGCATGGCGTTCCAGGCGGCCCAGACCGGCCACCCCGTCATGCTGACCTTCCACGCGTCCGACATCGTCTCGATGATCCAGCGGTTCACCTCCGAGCCGATCAACGTCCCGGAGACGTTCATGGACAACGCCGACGTGGCGCTGTTCCAGAACCGCGTGAAACAGGGCGATGATGTCCTGCGACGCGTGACGAGCGTACAGGAGATCGAGGGGTACTCCAAGGAGATGGAGGGGGTCGTCACCCGCGAGGTGTTCAGCTGGGACCCCGTCGAAGACGAGATCGTCTTCCAGGGGATGAACAACTCCTACGTGCTCGAAGAGCAGATCGCGACGCTGCTGGGGTACGCGGACACTCGCGACATCTACGACGACCTCGACTTCCGCGCGGAGCTCATCGAGCGCATGATCCAGGAGGGAATCCTCGGCTACCACGAGGTGAACGACGCGATCAACTCGTTCCAGCGCGACGGGGTCGAAGGGCTCCCCTTCGACATGCACCGGAACACGAGGTAGCGACCATGGAGGGGAGCCACCGATGACGGCGAGGGAGGGACGCTGACGATGGCCGTGAAACAGATGGGCGACGGGCTCGCAACGGTCGCTAAGTTGACTTCGGAGGTGATGGAGTCGTACGAGCAGCTGGACATCTCTAAAGCGAAGTACGTCGGCCTCGTGTTGCTGCCGGCCGTGTTCATCTTCCTCGGGAGCGTCGTCGGGCTGGTCGCGCTCCCGCTCCCCTTCGCCGCCCGGGTCCCGATCCCGATGTTCGGCGGGCTCATCCTGTTTTCGGCCGTCATCTACCCGAAAATCTACCTCTCCAGTCTGGAGACGAAGATCGACAACCAGCTGCACCTCGTGATGACCCACATGACGGTGCTGTCGACGACGAACATCGACCGGATGGAAGTGTTCCGGACGCTGGCGAAAGAGGAGGAGTACGGCGTCGCCGCCGAGGAGATCGGCCGCGTCGTCCACCTCGTCGACACGTGGAACCAGAGCCTCGACGACGCGTGTCGCCGCCGGGCCCAAGAGGTCCCCTCCGACGCGATGGCCGACTTCTTCGACCGCCTCGGCTACACGATGGGCGCGGGGCAGTCCCTCGAAGAGTTCCTCGTCTCCGAGCAGGACGTGATGCTGGCGAAGTACGAGACCCGCTACGAGTCCGCGCTCTCGAACTTGGAGGTGATGAAAGACCTGTACATGTCGATGATCCTCTCGATGACGTTCGCGTTGGTGTTCGCCGTCGTCCTCCCGATCCTCACCGGTAACGACCCGACCGCGACGGTGGCGGCCGTCATCGTCCTCTTCGTCTTCGTCCAGCTCGGCTTCTACGCGATGATCCGCGCGACGTCGCCGTACGACCCGATCTGGTACCACCCCGACGAGCGGGCGCCCGGCGACCTGAAGCTGTGGGGCTCGCTGATCGGCGGCGGCGGGCTCTCGCTTATCATCATCGGGATCACGGCCGCCGGG
The DNA here is from genome assembly GCF_000336875.1 of Halorubrum californiense DSM 19288. Classification (GTDB taxonomy): domain Archaea; phylum Halobacteriota; class Halobacteria; order Halobacteriales; family Haloferacaceae; genus Halorubrum; species Halorubrum californiense. The sequence goes on from NZ_AOJK01000017.1 coordinate 8,845, forward strand.
ATGTTCGGGTACGGTCCCGGGCTCCCCGGTATCCTCTTCTTCCTCGACGACGTCAGGCTGCCGCTGTACCTCGCGGTCCCCATCTCGCCGCTCATCATCACCGGGGTCGTCCTCCGGAGCGAGGAGCAGGCGATCACCGCCCGCGACGGCGAGTTCCCCTCGTTCGTGCGCGCGCTGGGCGCGACCGAGAGCGCGAAGCAGTCGACGACCACGGACGTACTGACGACGCTCCGCGACAAGAACTTCGGCAAGCTCTCCGAGTCCATCGAGCGGCTCTATCGCCGGCTCAACATGCGGATCAGCACCGAAGGTGCGTGGCGAGCGTTCTCGCGTGACACGCGCTCGTACCTCATTCAGAAGTTCTCCGAGATGTACCTCGTCGGCCGGCGGATGGGGGGCGACCCGAAGATGCTCGGCGAGCTGATCTCACGGAACATGAACGCCGTCAACCAACTGCGCGAGCAGCGCCGGCAGGCGGCGATGACGTTCATCGGGCTCCTGTACGGGATCACCGCGGCGGCGACGTTCGCCTTCTTCATCGGGCTGGAGGTCGTCGCCATCCTCGCGGACCTGACCGCCGACTTCGGCCTCGAAGAAATGGACATGGCCCAGATCGTCTACCCCGGCGCCTACGACATCCCCCTCATCGAGTACCTCCTCCTTACGGTCGTGCTGTTCAACGCGGCGCTCTCCTCGCAGATGATCCGCCGGATCGACGGTGGCAACCCCGCGAACGGGTACATCCACTTCGTCCTCCTGACGTGGCTCGGAGCGGGCACCGCCATCGCGACGCGGACGCTCGTCAACGCGATCCTGTCGATCTGAGCGCGACTCGCCGCTCTCGGCCCCTTCCGCTACCCCTCGAACAGCGTCGGCTCGGCGACCGCTTCGTCGGCCGCGTCGCGCCACGAGCGCGACGGCGTCCACCCGAACAGCCGCGCCGCCTTCTCGATCGCGTAGGCGCCGCGGTCGTCGCCCTCGTCGAACGCGCTCTCGTCGACCGCGCAGCCGTCTGGCACCTCGCCGTACGACTCGTGGAGGAGGTCGAGCAGCGGACGACCGAGCGCGTTGTCGGCCGCGACGCAGTTGACCGCCTCGTGAGTGCCTGGCCCGACGGCCGGACTCGCTCCGAGGAGGTCCGCGACCGCGGCCGCGACGAGGTCGGCGACGTCGCGGGCGTCGACGTACGACCAGAAGTTGCCCGCACCCGCGTCGAGGTCGGTCACGTACTCGTCCGCGCGGCAGGCGTAGTCGCCGGGGTACTGGATCCACGACGGGCGGAGCGAGACCGCGGGGACCTCGTGACGGCGCGCGACCGCGCCCGCCGCCGCCTCCGCGGTCACCTTCGAGAGCCCGTACGGGTCCTCGGGGCGGAGCGGGTGGTCCTCGGTGATCGGTAGCTCGTCGGGGAACGGCGTCGGATCGGCGAAGAAGAAGCCGTAGGCGCCGTCGCTGGAGGCCTGGACGACCGGCGCGTCCGCCCGGCCGGCCGCGTCGAGGACGCCCTTCGCCGCGAGCGCGTTCGTCTCGAACACCCGGCCTTCGGGGTGCGTGCCGGCGACGGGGATCGCGGCCCAGTGGACGACCGCGTCGGGGTCGACGCTCGTGACGACGTCGAGGGCCTGATCGCGTTCGGCGAGGTCGGCCGCGCGGAACGAGACGTTCGGGGCCGGGTCGACGCCGAGCCCGGGGTGGTCGTAGTCGACGACGACGACCTCGTAGTCGCCGGCGAGGCGGTCGACGACCCAGCGCCCGGAGGCGCCGCGGCCGCCGGTGACGAGGACTGTCTCCATGCGTCGGCGTCGGCGTCGCGGCGCAAAAGCGCACCGTTGCGGCGACGCGCGTCCGCCCGCGGGCAGCGGGTTCCGTCCGGATCGTTCCCGGCTCCGGCAGGCTTTAACGCGCCGAGCGGTAACTCGGAGACATGGACTGGAAGACAGATTGGGGGTTGCGTGGACGGATGGCGTTCACGATGTTCCTCCTGTTCGCCCTCTACGTCGTGTTCGTCGGAGCCCTGACGCTGTACTTCGGCGACTTCCTGTTCCCGCTGATCATGCTCGGCGGGTTCTCGGTCGCGCAGTACTTCTTCAGCGACAAACTCGCGCTGCGGAGCATGGGCGCCCGCGAGGTCGACCCCGACGAGTACCCCGACCTGCACCGTCGGATCGAGCGGCTGAGCCAGCAGGCCGACCTGCCGAAGCCAAAGGTCGCCGTCGCGGACACCCGCGTGCCGAACGCGTTCGCCACCGGCCGGAACAAGAAGAACGCCACCGTCGCGGTGACGACCGGGCTGCTCGACAGCCTCGACGAGGACGAGCTCGACGGCGTGCTCGCCCACGAGCTCGCCCACGTGAAGAACCGCGACGTGATGGTGATGACCATCGCGTCGTTCCTCTCGACCATCGCGTTCTTCATCGTGCGGTGGGGGTGGCTGCTCGGCGGCGACAACCGGCAGGGCGCGCCCGTCATCGTGGCGATCGTCGCCTCGCTACTGGTGTGGGTGATCTCGTTCCTGCTCATCCGCGCGCTCTCGCGGTACCGCGAGTACTCGGCCGACCGCGGCGCGGCGCTCATCACCGGGAAGCCCGGCGCGCTCGCCTCGGCGTTGATGACCATCGACGGGCGGATGGACAGGGTGCCGGAGGAGGACCTCCGCGAGGAGGCGGAGATGAACGCGTTCTTCATCATCCCGATCAAGGCCGGCTTCGTCGGGAAGATCGCCTCCACGCACCCCTCGACGGAGAACCGCATCGAGCGGCTCCGCGAGCTGGAAAAGGAGATGGAGACGGCCTGATACTGCGCTAGGTCCGATTGTTCTGTTTGCGGTTCACACGTTTCTGAGGGTGGCTCGACGACGTACTCCTCCGAAGCCCCGGCCGGGAGGGCGGCGCACGCTCGCTGCGCTCCTCGGTCGCTCACTCCGTTCGCTCCCTGCGGTGCTTGCGTCGCTTGCGACGCCCTCCCGGCCGCCCCTTCGAGTCCCGCCCCTCAACCGCACCTCACACCTCCCCAGCCTCGCGGTTCGCGCTCTTCGAGCGCTCACCGCGTCCCTCGCGCGTGCTGGCGTCGCGGCCGCCGGTGGCGGCCGCTCGCAGGCACGCGCCACCGCAGTCTATTATCGATAGCGGAACGGCCGCGCCGCTGGTCGGTGTGAGCGGACTGAGGGGAGTAAGCCCCCTTCGGTTCGTCCCGACATTCGGCTGAGCGTCCGCGCCGTGGCCAGACTACCTTGTGGCGCGGACTTGCACCGGCGAGGATTCGCCGTTCCATCCGTTCCCGCCCGTCGGTCCTCCTCGGGTTAACTCCCTTCCCTTGCGGGTCGGTTCGCACGAATCACGGGTCGGGGCGGGGGGTGTCGTTGCTGTTCCAGAGCCAGCCGTCTCCGACTCCGGGCGTGTGCCCGGTCGCCTGTCCGGCCGGTGGGGGGACTTTCCTCATGCCAAGGGCACGGGAGTCGGGCTCCCTCTGTCCGGTCTGCCCTTTCGCCCGCCGGCGAATAAGCGGTTCGGTCGGCCGGCTCTCGTGCGAGACACCGCGAACGCCGCGAGCACGGTCCCACAAGGGAAGCGTTCAAGTCGTCAGCAACGTAATGGACTCTCATGTCCGAGGCTCAGACCGTTCAGCTGTCGTACGACGACGGTGCACGAGCGGTCGAACTCGCGCGGGAGGCGGTCGAGTCGTTCGTTCGACACGGGCAACGCGAACAGCCCGGAAGCATGCGAGAGGCGTTCTACGCCCGCACGGGCGCTTTCGTCCGGCTCGAATCCACTCGGGGACGGGGCCGTCTCCGCGGCTGCGCCGGCGCGTGGGACACCTCCGACCAGCTCGGCCACGCCATCGTCGAGGCCGCCATCAAGGCCGCCTCCGACGACTCCTGCGGGTCCGAGGTGGAGCCGAAGGAGCTCGACAACATCACCGTCTCCGTGTTCGTCGTCTCGAACACCGTCCTCACGAACGATCCCGCCGAGGACCTCAAGATCGGCACCCACGGCGTCTCCGTCGACAGCGGCAACGCTCACGGCTGGCTCTACCCGACGGTCCCCGTCGAGAACGGCTGGTCGGCCGCGGAGTTCCTCTCGCGCACCTGCCGGAAGGCGAAGCTCTCGCCGACCGCCTGGCAGGAGGAGGACACGATGGTGACGCTCATCGAGGGCCAGGTCTTCCGAGAGCGCGCCGACGGCGGCGCCGTCGAAGAGCTGTAGACCCCCGTTTCCGTTCCTTTTCAGCCGTCGTTCCCGTGCCCCACCGCCGCCGCGTCCGCGAGCGCCCGCTCCGTCGCGGCCGACAGGTCGAACGCCTCGTCGGCGACGACCTCCCCGTCGCGGATCACGGGCTCGAAGAGCGACTCGGCGTCCTCCGGGCCCGAGCGGCCCGCGATTCCGACCGCGTGCGCTCCGTCGGCGGTGCGGTAGACGTCCTTCGCGCCCGACAGCTTCCCCCGCTTGGCCGCCGGCTCGCCGTCGACTTCGACGATGTCGAGCGCGAAGTCGACCGGGTCCGCGTTGGAGACGTACCCGCCGACGCCGAACCCGTCGACCACGTCGCGCAGGTCGCGGAGGTCCGCGGGGCCCAGCCCGCCCGAGACGTACACGTCGACGTCCTCGTGGCCCCGCGCGTCGAGTTCCCACCCGACCTCGCGGACGATGTGCCGGAAGTCGCCGCGCCGGGAGCCGGTCGTGTCGAGGCGGACGCCGTCGAGGTCGTCGCCGAGCGTCTCGACGGCCCGCAGCACCTCGTCGACCTCGTCGGAGTAGGTGTCACACAGCGCGATCCGGGGCGCGTCCGCGGGGGCGCCCTCGTCGTAGGCGCGCCACGCGGCCTCCTGTTCGCCGCGCCCGAAGCAGATGGCGAGCGCGTGCGGCATCGTCCCCGACGCCGCCCGGCCGATCAGTTCGCCGGCGGCGACGTGCGAGAAGCCGTCGAACCCGCCCACCAGCGCGGAGCGCTCGACCGCCGCGGTCATCGCGGGGTGGACGTGGCGCGCGCCGAACGAGAGGATCTGCGACTCGGGGGCGGCGACCCGGCAGTCGAGCGCCGCCGTCGCCATCCCCGACGCGTGCGAGAGGAAGCCCAGAAGCGACGTCTCCAACCGCGCGAACGCCAGGTACGGCCCCTCGATCCGCATCACCGGCCCGCCGTCGAACAGCCGGCCCTCCGGGATCGCGTCGGCGTCGACGTCGCGGCCGGCGAGCAGTTCGACCGCGTCGCCGAGCCCGGCGAACAGCTCGAACTCCCCGTCCGGGAACTGGTCCGCGGTCACCTCGGCGACCACGCGCGGGTTCCGCCCGGCCGCCTCCAGCGCCGCCTCGGTCCGCTCGAAGTACGCGTCGGTCGCGCGACCGTCCCGGATCGCGGCCGCGTCGACGATGTCGAACTCGCTCATGCCCGGCGGTTCGGCCGCGGGGACGAAAAGGCACCCGTGTCGCAGCGGGGGCGCGGGAGCGTCCGAAACTGCCCGCCCAGCGCGCGGACTCCTACGCCGCCCGTCGCGCGAACAGGCCGAGCGCCGCCGCGAGGGCGACGAGCGCCGCCGCGACGCCGAACCCGGGGGTGCTGCCTTCGGTGTCGCCGTCGCTCCCGCTTCCGCCGTCGGTACCGTCGTCGCCGTCGCTTCCGTCGCCGTCGTCCGTACCGCTGTCCCCGTCGCTACTGTTGTCGTCGGTGCCGTCTCCGGTGCCGTCGCCGTCGCTCCCGTCATCGCCGTCGGCGTCCGGGAGCGCGAGGTCGGCGTCCGGGCGGAGTTCGAGGACGCCCGCCGGCGAGGGCGCGTGGGTTATCGTCACGCTCGTCCCGTCGCGCTCGACGCCGTACGCGCCGGGGAAGTCGCTCTCGTCGTCGATCTCGTACACCGTCCCGTCCGCGTACTCGTCATCTCCGTGCGCGGTCAGCATCCGCACGTAGGCGTCGCGGAACGCCGCGGCGTCCGCCTCGGTCTGCCACTCGGTCGCCCAGACGTAGCCGTCGCGGTCGCCGTTCCGGTAGGGGTACAGCTCGTCGTCGGCCCAGCCGTCCGTCACGGGGTGCGCGTAGTTGTAGGTCCCCCGAGTCTCGAGTTCGGCCTCCGCGTCGAGGTGGATCTGGACGTTCTCACGAACGCTTGCCGACGGGTCGAGGATCGGGTATTCGTACTCCAAGCTCTGGTACCAGAACATCACGAACATCGACGCCTCGCCGGTGGTCTCCGCGCCGTCGACGCCCTGGTCCGAGTACGTCTCCCACCCCTCGGTCGCGGTGTCTTCGAGGGTGACGTTGCCCTCCTCGTAGTCGGGGTTCCGGTGGATGACCTCCGCGGTCGAGTCCGGCGGGTCGTTCATCGTCTCGTTGACGGCCGCCCACCCGCCCTCGTCGCGGAGTTCGCGGACGTACAGCGCGCCGTCGCCGTACGGTTGGAGGACGGTCTGGAGGATGCCGAAGTTGAACTCGGCGCCCCCGCCCCCGCCGTCGCCCTCGGGCGCGTCGGCGCAGGTCCAGTTGTCGGCGCAGCGGGCCGCGTAGCGCTCCTCGACGTGGACCGCCTCGCCCTCGATTATCCCGTCGACCGCGAGGTCGCCGTCCTGCGTCGCGCCGACGTAGCGCGGGTCGGTGAGGTCGTGGTACTGGTCTTGCATCGCGTGGAGCAGTTCGTGCGCGAGCGTCGAGGGGTCGATATCGGGGGACTCGCCGTCGGGGACGACGATGACGATCCGGTCCTGCGAGGGCGAGTAGAAGCCGGAGACCGCGCCGCCGAACACCGAGTCGATCTCGTCGTTGGCGTCCGTGTCGTCGCCGACGACGAACAGCGCCTCCCACACCTGATCGTTCCAGCGCCGGAACGCCTCGGAGCCGTTCCCGCTCGCGGTGTCGTTGGCGTACTCGCTCCGCGTGACCGTCTCGACCGGCACGTCCTGCTTGAAGGGGCGCTGGCGGACGTGTTCGACGCGGGCCATCGTCAGGTCCGTCAGGGCCGCCAGCTGCGTCTCGTTGAGGCCGTCGGTCTCCCCGAAGTCGACCGACTCCTCGTAGTGGGTTCCGTTCCAGCAGCCCACCAGTTCGGTGCCGTCTCCCGGGTCGCACTCGGCGGCCGACGCGGAGGGCACGGCGTCGGACGTCACGGGGCCGTTTCCGGCCGACGCGGCGGGGACCGCGCCGGCGTCCGGAGCGGCGGCGACGCCGGCGGTGAACGCGACACACAGGATGACGACAGCGGCGACGACCGCGGCCGCGATCGGGAGGGTGGGAGCCCGTCGCATAGGAATCGTATCGGACGCCCCGGTAAGTAGTTTGTCGGTTCCTTCGCCGCCGCGGCCGGCGAATTTTTCGGTCGGATTCCGACGGGTCGCCGCGTGGCCCCCGCGGCGGCGCCGACGCTTTTTGCCCCCGCGCGCTAACCGTCGGTATGGCGTTCGATCCGACAGCAACCGCGGCCGTCGTCGTCGACATGCAAAACGGGTTCTGTCACCCCGACGGGAGCCTCTACGCCGAGCCGAGCGAGGCCGCCGTCGAGCCGGTGACGGCGCTCGTCGACCGCGCCCGCGAGGCCGGCGCGTCCGTCGTCTACACCCGCGACGTCCACCCGCCCGAACAGTTCGACGAGACCCACTACTACGACGAGTTCGACCGGTGGGGGGAACACGTCGTCGAGGGCTCGTGGGACGCCGAACTCCTCGACGACCTCGACGTGCGGGAGGAGGACCACGTCGTCGAGAAGCACACCTACGACGCCTTCTACAACACCGACCTCGAGGGACACCTCGACGCACACGGGATCGACGACCTGCTGATCTGCGGCACGCTCGCGAACGTCTGCGTCCTCCACACCGCCGGCAGCGCGGGGCTCCGGGACTACCGCCCGGTCGTCGTCGAGGACGCGCTCGGCTACATCACCGAGGAGCATCGCGAGTACGCCGTCGACCACGCCGACTGGCTGTTCGGCGAGACGGCGACCCGCGACGAGGTCGCCTTCGCGTCGGCGTAGTCGGGACCGACGACACCGCCGGTCGTAGGCGTTTCCAGTCGCAGACGTTTCCGGTCACAGGCGTTTCCGACCGCCGAAATTATCGCCCGCGCAAATCGGCGTGTAACCCTTTTTACCGCTCGCCGGGACCGGAGGGTATGGACATCTCTCGACGGGGCGTTCTCGGCGGCCTCGGCGCGGCCTGTGCGGTCGGCGCCGTCGGCTTCGCGGGCGCGGCGACGGTGACGGACGGGGAGGCGGCGGGGGGAATCGGCGGCGACGGTCCCCGACCGACGGGCGAGTCGACCGCGGGCGACGACGGCCCCGAGTCGGCCGCGGTCGACCCGGACGCGCCGTTCGAGGCGCGGCTGGTCGGCGACGACGGGACCGACGCGCTCCTGTTCGACGCGAGCGACCTCGACCGCGTCAAGGGCGTCTTCGCCGAGGAGGGCGAGTACCTCGTGCAGGTCGTGCTCCCCGACGCGGGCGTCGAGTCGTTCCGGACCCGCCTCGACGAGGCCGGCGCGACCGACGACCCGGCGGCGTTCGTCGTGTCGATGACGCTCGACGGGACCGAGGTGCGGCGCGTCGAACTCGACCGGGAGACCGTCGACGCCCTCACCGGGTCCGACTGGGAGGGCGTGTTGACGCTCCCGTTCGGCGAGGAGGGGGTGGCCCGGTCCGTGTACGACCGGCTGGCCGACAGCTAACCCGTCTCGGGGACCGACCGCGGACGACTGACTGGTCAGGTGTCGCGGCGGCCGAGCCGGAGGACAGTGTTTTGCCCCTCGACCGCGTGGCTCCGACGTGAGCGACGAATCGGGGAACGACGGCGGCCGCCCGTGTCCGGTCTGCGAGACGCCGATGTACCACCGTCACTGTAAGTACGTCTGTCCGGCGCACGGCGTCGTCTACGACTGTAGCGACACGTTCTACTGAGCCGCCGGTCGTCTCTCGTGCCGCGCCCGTCGCCGGAATTAACAGGGGTGACGGCGAACCAAACTGGGTCGTGCGAACTGTTATGTTCTTGGAGGCCGACCTTTCTTCCATGATGGGCGACCCGTACGTGACCCTCCACGCCGACCCACCGAGGTCAGCATGGTAGAGCAAAACCAGGTTGCCCGGAGCAAGCGGATCCAGCGCCGCACCGGGAAGACGTTCCACGTCGCCACCCGGCTGCTGCCGCAGCGGATCCGCCATCCGACGTACGTGCTGTACGGATTCTTCCGTATCGCCGACGAGGTCGTCGACGCCGAGGACACCGCGCCGCCCGCCGAACAGCGGGCGGAGCTCGACCGGCTCCGGGCCGCCGCGCTCGGCGAAGAGCCGACCGACGACCCGGTGTTGGAAGCGTTCGCCGAGGTGGTCGAGCGCAACGGTATCCCGGACGAGGACGTCCACTCGTTCGTGGACGCGATGGCGAGCGACATCGACACCGACCGGTACGAGACGTATACCGACTTGGAGGCGTACATGGACGGCTCCGCGGCCGCCGTCGGGCGGATGATGACGGCGATCATGGACCTCGACGAGGAGACCGAGGCGCGGGCGCTCCCCCACGCCACGAAGCTCGGCGAGGCGTTCCAGATGACGAACTTCCTCCGGGACGTTCGCGAGGACGTCGTCGAGCGCGACCGGATCTACCTCCCGCTGGAGACGCTCCGCCGCCACGGCGTGAGCGAAGGGCAGATCCTCGACCTGGAGTTCGACGACAGCGTCGCGGCCGCGATCCGCGAGGAGATGGCCCGCACCGAGCGGCTCTACGAGGAGGGCGTCGCCGGGATCAAGTACCTCCCCGACGACTGCCAGCTCGCGGTGCTGCTCGCGGCGGTGCTGTACGTCGACCACCACCGACTCATCCGCAATCGCGGCTACGACACCGTCTCGACCACCCCGGAGCTGTCGCTCACCCGGAAGCTGTCGCTGCTCGTCCGCACCCGCTGGAAGTGGCAGTGGAACCGCGACCCCGAAGCGGTGTTCTACGACATGTGTACCGACTTCGACCCCAGCCGCGAGCGCCACGGCCACGGTCCGCACGGGACGGGCGTCCCGCAGACGGACTGAGCGGCCGTGGACCGCTCCCGGTTCGTCGCCCTCGCGGTCGGCGCGTTCGGGCTCGTCTTCGTCTCCTTCCTCCTGCGCGGACTGACCCGCTTAGTGGCCCCCTACGAGGTCGCCGTCGCCGTGTCGGCGCCCGTCCTCTTCGCGGCGGCCGCGCTGCTGGCCGTCCTCGTCGGCCTCGCACTCCTCGACGTGACCGGGATCCGTCGGCTGACCTGAACGCCGGCGCGGTCGGCCTGCGCCGTTCGACCGAGTCGGAACGCCCTTGCCCCGCCGCCCCCGACGGCGCGTATGGACGTACGAACCGTCGCGGACCTCTCGCCGGCCGAGCGCCGCGCCCTCTTCGAGCGCGACGCCGGCGTCGACGGGGTCCGCGAAGACGTGCGGGAGATCGTCGAGCGGGTCCGCGAGGAGGGCGACGTCGCGGTCCGCGAGTTCGCCGAGGAGTTCGACGGCGTCGCCGTCGGCAACGTGGACATCACCGACGACGCGACGCGGGCGCACGAGGAGTTGGCTGACGCGGACGACCCCGTCCTCGACGCGGTCCGAGAGGCGGCCGCGAACGTCCGCGAGTTCCACGACCGGCAGCGCCCAGAGGACTGGCGCGACGACTTCGGCGGCCGGGAGCTGGGGCGGCGCTTCCGACCGATCGACCGCGTCGGGGTGTACGTGCCCGGCGGCGCGGCCGCGTACCCCTCCAGCGCGCTGATGGGGATCATCCCCGCGGTCGTCGCCGGCGTCGACCACGTCGCCGTCGCCACGCCGCCGGCGGCGGAACTGAACCCGGTCACCCTCGCGGCGATCCACGAGGCGGGCGCGGACGCGGTGTACCAGGTCGGCGGCGCACAGGCCATCTCCGCGCTCGCGTACGGGACGGAGACGGTGACGCGGGTCCAAAAGATCGTGGGGCCCGGAAACAAGTGGGTCACCGCGGCGAAGTCGATCGTTCAGGGCGACGTGGAGATCGACTTCCTCGCGGGCCCGAGCGAGGTGCTGGTCCTCGCCGACGACACCGCCGACCCCGACCTCGTCGCGGCGGACCTCGTCGCGCAGGCCGAACACGACCCGAACGCCTCCGTGGTCGCGGTCACGGACGACGCCGCCCTCGCCGACGCCGTCGCCGACGCCGTCGACGCGCAGGCGGCCGAGCGAGAGCGCGAGGAGACGATCCGGGCCGCCCTCGACAACGAGGCGTCCGGCGTCCTCCACGCGCGGTCGATGCCGGAGGCAGTGTTGTTCGCCGAGGAGTACGCCGCCGAACACCTCTCGATCGTGGCCGACGACGACGAGGCGCTCCTCGACCGGATCACCAACGCCGGCTCGGTGTTCCTCGGGCCGTACTCGCCGGTCGCCGCGGGCGATTACGCGGCCGGGACGAACCACGTGCTGCCGACGAACGGCGGCGCGAAGCGCTACGGCGGGCTCTCCGTGGACACGTTCCTCCGCTCCTCGACGGTCCAGCGGCTCGACCGCGACGCGCTCGACGACCTCTCGGAGACGATCACGAGCCTCGCCAAGGCCGAGGGGCTGGAGGCGCACGCCGAGAGCGTCCGGAAGCGGTTCGAGTAGGCGTCGGCATTTTTAAACTGATTTTGGTAGCGTTATATACTCTGCCGAGCCGAAGGATCGCCTCAGTACCAAAAATGACGAGCACCGGGCGGTACGAACCGCTCTAAACCACCATATTCGGCTCATAGCAGCCTTCTTACTCGGAAAAGCAGCCTGTTAATTCGTAATGGTGGACGACACCGACGGACGGCGGGAATCGAGTTCGCGACGGAAGTTCCTCATCGCCGGCGGCGCGGCCGGAATCACCGGTCTCGCCGGCTGTTCAGGCGGGTCCGGTTCGTCCGCGTCGGGGTCGGACGGCTCCGACGGCGGCGACGGCGCGTCCAGCAGCGCCAGCGGCTCCGGCGACTCGATGCTGGCCGAATCGAGCGCCTTCGACCCCGAGAGTCCGAACTGGGAGGAGAACAACTACCTGTCGAGCCCGCTGATCGACGCGGGGTACGAGCGCGGGACGCAGGCCGACCTCAAACGGATGGGGAACCGCGAGGTCGAGGAGGTCCCGCACGGCGAGCCCGTGCAGGAGACGCCCGACGACGAGAGCGAGTGGCTCGAACCCGACACGCTCGTGTTCACCGAGAGCCCGAGCGAGGACGTCCAGGGCCGCTACGAGGAGGACTTCGCGGCCGTCTTCGAGCGCATCGAGGAGGAGACCGGCATCCCGGTCGAGTACAACCGCGTCAACAACTACGCCGCCTCCGTGGAGGCGATGCGCTCCGAGCGGGCCCACATCGCGAACTTCTCGACCGGGACCACCGCGTTCGCGGTCAACCTCGCCGGCGCGGTGCCGTTCACCGCCGGCATCGCGCCCAACGGCGCGTTCGGCTATCGCCTGTTCGCGACCACCCGGGCCGACGCCGACGACATCCAGAGCGTCGCGGACTTCGCGAACGACGACGTGCGGATGGCCCACGCCGAGCCGGCCTCGAACTCCGGCCATCAGGCCCCGTCGGCGCTGTTCGACCAGTACTTCGACGTGACCGCCGAGGAGGACTACGAGGTCAACTTCTCCGGCGGCCACTCGCAGACCACGCGCGGCATCGCGGCGGGCGACTACGACGCGGGGCCGATCTGTTCGACCTGCTTCCTCGACACCGTCGAGGGCGACAGCAACCTGAGCTTCGACGACTTCAAAGTCGTCTGGGCGTCCGACCCGTTCCCGAACGGCCCGGTCGCCTACCGCTACAACCTCCATCCCGACATCCAAGAGGGGATCCGCGCGGCCTGGCTCGACTCCGACTTCGCCGGCACGGCGTACGCCGAGCGCACCGGCTACGAGGAGTACGTCCCCATCGAGTACAAGCGCCACTGGTACAACATCATGGTCATCCAGCGGTACAACGGCGTCGAGTACACGCAGGGCTCGCTGAGCGAGTGACTCGATGACGCTCGACGTAACCGATCTGCGGAAGACGTACCCGACCGGGGACGAGGCGTTGAATGGCGTCGACCTCTCGGTCGGCGGCAGCGAGACGACCGCGATGATCGGCCCGAGCGGCGCCGGGAAAAGCACCTTCATCAGGTGCGTCAACCGTCTCACGGAGCCCACCGGGGGAACGGTGGAGATCGACGGCACGGACCTCACCGCGCTCGACGACGACGGGCTCCGCGAGGCTCGCCGGGACATCGGCATGATATTCCAGGAGTACAACCTGGTCGAGCGGCTGACCGTGATGGAGAACGTGCTCACCGGTCGGCTCGGGTACGTCTCGGCGTGGCGGGCGTTCCGCCGCTCGTTCCCGCCGGAGGACATCGAGCGCGCCTACGAGATACTGGAGACCGTGGGGCTCGACGACATGGAGAACAAACGCGTCGACGAGCTGTCCGGCGGGCAGCGCCAGCGCGTCGGCATCGCCCGCGCCGTCGTCCAACAGCCGAAGATCCTGCTCGTCGACGAGCCGACCTCCAGTCTCGACCCCGAAACGTCGAACACGGTGATGCGGCTGCTCACCGAGATCGCGGCCGAGCGCGAGGTCCCCGTGCTGATCAACATCCACGAGGTCGACCTCGCGGTCGAACACGCCGACCGCATCGTCGGACTCCACGACGGCGAGGTGGTCTTCGAGGGGTCGGCGGACGAGCTCGGCGACGACACGCTCGACCGCGTGTACCGCGGCGGCGACCCGCCCGAATCGCGCGCACCGAACGCCAGCGAGGGGCCGGCAGACGACGACGCGGCGGACGAGTCGGTCGTCCGGAACGGGGTCGTCTCGGCGGACGGCCGCGCCTCCGAGCGACCGACGTCCGGTGGGTCCTGAGATGGCGGCGGAACAGCGCACCTGGCGGCGACCGACGGCGTTCGGCCGCCGGGAGTTCAAGTGGGCCGCGTACGTCGGTCTCGTGGCCTTCTTCCTCTGGTCGGCGCTGGGAGTGGGCGTCGATCCCGCCCGGATCGCGCAGGGGATCGGCCGCGGGCTGACGCTGCTCGGTGACTTCTTCCCACCGGAGGCGACGCCGCGACAGGCCCAGCGGATCGTCGACAAGATGGTCGAGAGCGTCGCCATGGCGATGATATCGACCGTGACGGGCATCCTGATCAGCGTCCCCGTCGCGTTCATGGCCGCGGAGAACCTCTCGCCGAAGCCGCTGTACTACCTCAACCGCGGGTTCATCTCGCTGTCGCGGGCGCTCAACGCGATCATCGTCGCCATCCTCGTGGTGAAGGCGGTCGGGCTCGGTCCGCTCGCCGGCATCATCACGATCACGTTCAAGACGGTCGGCTTCTTCGCGAAGTTGCTCGCGGAGGACCTCGAAGACATCGACATGGGGAGCGTCGACGCGGTGCGGGCGGCCGGCGCGTCGCCGGTACAGACCCTGCTGTACGGGGTCGTCCCGCAGATAATCCCCCGGTTCGCGGGGCTCAGCGTCTACCGCTGGGACATCAACATCCGGACCTCGACCGTCGTCGGGATCGTCGGCGCCGGCGGGATCGGCTCCGTGCTGCTCACCGCCTTCAACCGCTACTCCTACCAGTACGTCAGCGCCATCCTCGTCGCGATCATCGCGGTCGTGCTCGTGGCCGAGGGAGTCAGCGCGGTCGTCAGACGGAGGTACCAGTGATGTCCGAGGTCGACGTCTCCACCACCTGGCGGCGGTTCGACCGCCGCCGAAGGATCGGCCGGTTCGTCGGGGTGCTGGGAGCGCTGGTCGTGTTCCTCGCCTCGTGGCGCTACCTCGACATGGGGATCACCAACGTTGAGACGGTCCCGCGCGAGATCAACGACCTGCTCACACGGATGTACCCGCCGGACGTGGCGTACACCGTCGAGATCGTGGAGCCGCTGATCGAGACGCTCCACATCGCCGCGCTCGGCACCGCCGGCGCGGTCGTGCTCGCGGTTCCCGTCGCGCTGCTCGCGGCCGAGAACACCACGCCGAACGCCGCGACATACTGGCTCGGAAAGCTGATCGTGACGGTGAGCCGGTCGGTGAACACGATCATCTGGGCGCTGATCTTCGTGGTGGTGTTCGGCAGCGGCCCCCTCGCCGGCGCGGTCGCCATCGCGTTCCGGTCGGTCGGCTTCCTCGGGAAGCTGCTCGGCGAGGAGATAGAGGAGATCGACTTCGGACAGGTGGAGGCCGTCCGCGCCGCGGGCGCCTCCTCGGTACAGGTCCTGCTGTACGGCATCCTCCCGCAGGTGAAGCCGGCGCTCGTTGGGCTCAGCGTCTACCGCTGGGACATCAACGTCCGCGACTCGACGATCCTCGGCTTCGTCGGCGCCGGCGGCATCGGCGTCCAGCTGTTCCGGGCGGTGAACGCCTTCGCCTGGCAGTCGGTGGCGATGATACTGATCGTCATCCTCGGGGTCGTCCTCGCGAGCGAGGGGATCTCGGCGTACGCGCGGAGGCTCGTCCGATGAGCCCGAACCGGTCGGCCGGGTACGAGACGGTGTTGTTCGACATGGACGGCGTGATCCTCGAAGGCTGGGGGACCGACGACGCCGTTCACGCCCGCGCGCTCGACGACGTGCTCGAAGCGCGGGACGTGCGAGCGACGGGGGACCTCCGGCGGTCCCTCGAAACGTACGAGTACGACGACGGGTTCCGTGCCGCCTGCGAGGAGCTCGGCGTCGACCCGTCGGAGCTCTTCCGGGAGCGGGAAGAGCGTAGCGCGAAGCGCGCGGTCGCTCGGCTCTCGGCCGGGGTGCGACGGCTTCACCGGGACGTCGACGCCCTCGACGAGGTGGCCGAACACGCCGCGCTCGGGCTCGTGAGCAACAACTACCACCCGACGGTCGAGTTCGTCGTCGACCACTTCCGCCTCGACGCGTTCTCGTTCGTCCGGGGGCGAGACCTCGGGCCGACCGGGTTCCGGCGCCGCAAGCCCGACCCGCACTACCTGAACGAGGCGCTCGACGCGCTCGGCGCCTCGACCGGGCTCTACGTGGGCGACCGCGCGACGGACATGATCGCCGCCGAGCGTGCCGGCCTTGACGGCGCGTTCCTGCGGCGCGACCACAACGCCGCGCTCGATCCGGACGCCGATCCGACCGTCGAGATCGAGGGCCTCGGAGCGGTGGCCGACCTCGTCGGTACGGAGGAGTCGACCGGGAGACCGACGCGCTCGACGGACGACGCCCCGAGCGACCGGGTCCGGACCGAGTAGCGGAGAGGGGCCCGCGACTCCGCCCTTCGGCGGCGGACGCGGCCGGCCGTCGGCGGCGGAAACGGCCGCCAATCGACGGCGTCCGCGGCCGACCTCCGCAGCAACGGTTATCCCTCGCTGTCGCGTCCCGGACGACATGATTCCGTCGCCGCTGACGCTGTTCGGGGGGTTCACCGCGCTGGAGGCGACGGTCGCGGTCCTCGTCGTCTCGGTCGTCGCCGCCGCGGCGATGGAGTTCGTCGTCATCCGGGTCGCCCGTCGGTTCGTCTCGACCACCGACTCCGCGTACGACGACATCCTCGTCTCCTCGCTCCGCGCGCCGCTCGTCGTCACCGCCGCGCTCGCCGGCGTGTTCGTGCTCACGCAGGTGCCGGCGGTCCGGTCGTCGGTGCTGGTGAGCCCGCAGCTGCTCGACGCGGCGTTCGGGCGGCCGTCGCTGTCGGTCATCGTCCTCGTCTGGGCGTACGCGGCGAACACCGTCGTCAACCGACTCGTCGCCGCGGTCAACGTCGAGGGCGGCCGGTTCGACTTCGCGCCCGTCTTCTCGAACGTCTGGACGATCGCGGTGTTCGTCGGGAGCGTCGGCACGCTGCTGTGGCTGTGGGGCGTCGAGATCACGCCCCTGCTCGGCGCGGCCGGGGTGGCGGGTATCGCGGTCGGCTTCGCGGCGAAGGACACCGTCGCGAACTTCTTCGGCGGGATCGCGCTGTACTTCGACGACACCTACAAGATCGGCGACTACATCGTCCTCGACGACGGCACCGCGGGGACCGTGATCAAGGTCGGCGTGCGCTCGACGACGCTGCTCACCCGCGACGAGGTGCTGGTGACGGTCCCGAACGCGGCGCTCAACGCCTCGAAGGTGACCAACGAGTCCGCGCCCCAGCGCCGCCGCCGCGTCCGCGTCCCGATCGGCGTCGCCTACGGGACGGACGTGGACGAGTTCGAGGCGCTCGCGCTGGCGGTCGTGGGGGCGGAGTCGCTGGTCCTCGACTCCCCGAAGCCGCGGGCGCGGTTCCGGTCGTTCGGCGACTCGTCGCTCCAGTACGAGATCCTCTGTTGGGTGAACGGGCCCACCCGTCGCCGCCGCGCCCAGCACGAACTCAACCGGGCGCTGTACATCGCGCTCGGCGACGCCGACATCGAGATCCCGTATCCGAAACGGGACGTGACGGTCAGCGGGGCCGTCGGGCCCGCGGTGGCCGCTCGCGACGGCGCGCCCGAGTCCGACGCGGACCCGAGCGCCGACGCCGCGACCTGACGGCTCCCGCCGGCAGGGTTTTGAGTGTCGACGCCGAACGCGTTCGCATGAGTACCGAACCGGCCGACACCGGGACCGAGGGGAACGACCCGGCGATCGAGGTGACGCCGGACGCTGCCGAGGAGGCGCTCTCGCTCCTCGAGGGCGAGGGGCTCGACACCGACATCGCCGGACTGCGGCTGTTCGTCCAGCAGGGCGGCTGCGCGGGGCTGTCGTACGGCATGCGCTTCGACACCGAACCGGAGGAAGACGACCTCGTCGTGGAACACCACGGGCTCCGGGTGTTCGTCGACCCCGCGAGTAAGAACTACATCGGCGGGAGCACGCTCGACTACGAACACGGGCTTCAGGCGGCCGGCTTCGAGGTCGAGAACCCGAACGTCGTCTCGGAGTGCGGCTGCGGCGAGTCGTTCCGGACGTAACGGGCCGGTTCGCGGTCCGAGAACAGAGCTTTCCTCACCCTCGACCTCCCGTTTCCCCCGACCCCCGAGTCCGCCGCTTAAGTCGCTCGGGCGGGTACGGGCTCCCATGAGCCTGGAAGCGTCGACGACGGCGAGCGGGGAGCGGGTGTACACCGACCGGTCGAGCACGGAGCGCGGCGCTGACGGCCCCTTCTACCTCGTGTTCGCGGACGAGGCGGGCGAATCGCGCTGGGGGTTCCGCTGCGGCAACTGCGAGTCGTTCGACACCGCGATGGACACGATGGGCCGGATCCAGTGTACCGAGTGCGGCAACCTCCGGAAGCCGGACGAGTGGGACGCGGCCCACGAGTGATCCTCCGGCGACGGGGCGCGCTCGCGGCTCTCCGCGGCGTTCCCGACCGCACCGCCGATTCTCCGCGTCCGGAATCGTGAGAAACTTTATCACGGATGGAGCCGAACTTCGAGCCAGATGGCCACTGCGAGCATCCCCCCGACGACCGAGGCCAGAGACGTCTTCCGCGAACTGGGATACACCGTCTCCGACGGCGGACGAGAGTTCGTCGCGGAACGCAAATGGCGGCGCGTGTTCGTGACGGTGCTGTGTATGGACGACGACGACCTCGACCCGTATCTCGCAGACGGCGGTGACGACGCGCGCCTCCGGTGTTTCGTCACGTGGCGCGACCGCGCGGCCGACCTCCAAGAACGGCTCCTCGACTCGAAACCCCCCTACGACTGGGCCGTCATCGGTATCGACCGCGACGGCGAGGACTTCGCCGTGATGGAAGGCGCGCCCGGAAGTCCCTGACTGTCTCCGCGGCTACGGGTATTTGCGACCCCGCCGCGTACGGTCCCCATGGAACACGTCGAGTACGTCTACACCAGCGGCATGACCGGGTCGGATATCGACGCCCGTCTCCGGGCCGGCGAACACGGCGTCTTGGGGCTGGCGGACGGCGACGACGCGTACGCCGTCCCGTTGAGCTACCACTACGACGGCGACCGCCCCCGCTTCCGCGCGAGCGCCCACGACGGTGACGACGAGAAGGGGCGGTCCCTCGAGACGACCGACACCGCCACGTTCGTGTGCTACGCGTCGTCGACGGACGCGTCGTGGAGCGTCCACGCTCGCGGGCCGCTCCGACGGTCCGAGCGGGCCGTCGACGAGGCGACGCTCAACGAGTGGTTTCAGCCGTTTCGCCTCTTCGCCGAAGCGGTCGAAGCCGTCGAGTTCACTCTTTACGAGCTTCGGCCGGAGACCCTCATCGGTCGTGCGACTCCGCCCTCGTAGACGCCCATTTTTATCCCCCCGTGCGTCCTACCAGCACGCGACATGGTGTTCAAGAAAATCACGCTGATCGGGACGAGCGAGGAGAGTTTCGACGCCGCGGCCGACGACGCCATCGACCGCGCCGAGGACACCCTCGAAAACGTCTACTGGGCCGAGGTCGAGGAGTTCGGCGTCGAGTTGGACGGCGCGGCCGACCGCGAGTATCAGGCGGAGGTCGAGGTCGCGTTCGAACTGGAAGGGTAAGCGAGAGGCGGTTTTTATCGTCTATTAGTGGTTTTGAGCGGCGCTGAGGTCTGAGTATAAACGGTGGTTCACGGATCGCCGACGAACACCGCCGAAGCCCCAGTCGCGAGGGCTCGGTGCGCTCGCTGCGCGCTCGTTCGTTCGCGCTGCTCACTCACTGCGGTGCTTGCGTCGCGCGCCTTCGCCCTCGCGACTGCCCCTTCGATTCCCACCCCGCACCGCACCTCTCCCTCCCCAGCCTCGTCGGCCACCCTCCGCTTCGCTTCGGGTGGCCGACTCCCTCGCGCGTGCGACACGCAGCCTGACGGCTGCTCGTCGGCACGCGCCACCGCAGTTCATTTATAACCTATACGGCGGCGGTCACCTATTTACCCGACCGCGCCCACGACCCGGCAATGACCGCTTCACGCGCGCCGGCCGAGCCGACGGTCCGAGAGTTCGAAGCGACGGTCGACCACGTCGACGGCCGCGAGGTCGTCCTCGACGAGACGTACTTCTACCCCGAGTCCGGCGGCCAGCCGGCCGACAGAGGGACGCTCGACGGCCACCTCGTCGACGACGTGGTCGAGCGTGAGGGGGAGGTCGTCCACGCCCTCGACCCCGACGCGGACCTCGACCTCGCGCCCGGCGACGAGGTCACGGGGCTGATCGACGACGCGTTCCGGACCTACTGCGCTCGCGCGCACACCGCCTCCCACGTGCTGTTCGGCGCCGCGCGCCGGATCGCCGACGACCTCGGCTACGCCGGCTTCGACATCTCGGAGACGAAGGTCCGCGTCGACCTGACGACCGCCGAGCCGCTGGACGACGGCGACCTGATCGAGCTGGAGCGGCTCGCCAACCGCGCCGTCTGGGACTCGCTGCCCGTCTCGTGGGAGACCCACTCGGCCGACGAGGCCCGCGATGTCGACGGGATCGCGTTCAACACCAAGACCGAGGAGGGCGCGATGAGCGGCGGCGCGGTCCGGGTCGTGACCGTCGGCGAGGCGGACGACCCGTGGGACGTCGCCGCCTGCGGCGGGACCCACGTCGCGAACACCGCGGAGATCGGGCCGATGGCGGTGCTGGACCGGTCGAACCCGGGCGAGGGGGTCACCCGCGTCGAGTTCGCGGTCGGCCCGACCGCCATCGACGAGATCGGGGCGGTCCACGCCGCCGCGCTCGACGCCGCCACGACGCTCGACGCGCGCGTCGGCGACCTCCCGGACGCCGTCTCACGCCTCCGCGATGAAGCCGACCGGCTGGAGGCCGACCTCCGCGACGCACGCGAGGAGCTGCTCGCGGCCCGCCTGCGCGACCTCCCGACGGCCGAGGTCGACGGCGCGCGGTGGGCGGTCGGGACCGTCGAGGACGCCGATCCGAACGAGCTCCGGGAGCCGGCGACCGAGGCGGTCGGGAGCGACACCGACCGCGACGCCCTCGCGGCGGTCGGGGCGGGGGACGCCCCGTTCGTCGTGGTCGCGGCCGCGGGCGACGCCGACATCGACGCGGGCGACGTCGTCGCCGCGGTCACCGACGAGTTCGGCGGCGGCGGGGGCGGCGGCCCGACGTTCGCGCAGGGCGGCGGCCTCGACGCCGACCCCGAGGCCGTCGCGGCGTGGCTCCGCGAGCGATGACCGGGAAGCTGGGGCCCGACGCGCTCGCGACGGCGCTCGCGGCGACCGGCGCGCCGGACGCGGCGGTGACGCAGGGACCGGCCTACGGGGAGGACGCGGCCGCGATCGACCTCGGCGACGCCGCCGAGACGCTCGTCGTCGCGGCCGACCCGCTGTCGCTGGCCGCCGAGTCGGTCGGGACGCTCGCGGTCCACGTCGCCTGTAACGATGTCGCCGCGAGCGGGGCCGACCCGCGCTGGCTCACGCACACGCTCTTCCTGCCCGACGACGACCCCGACCGGCTCCGAACTGTCGTCGACCAGGTCGACGCGACGGCGCGCGAGCTCGGGTGCGCGGTCGTCGGGGGCCACACCGAGGTGCTCGGCGCGCTCGACCGCCCGCTCTGCTCGATGACGGCGATGGGGACGACGGACCGCTTCGTGTCGAGCGGCGGGGCCGAGCCGGGCGACCGCCTCCTCCTCACGAAGGGCGCGGCGATCGAGGCGACGGCGATCCTCGCGACCGACTTCCGCGAGGAGTGCCGCGAGGCGGGCGTCCCGGCCGCGACGCTCGACGCCGCCGCCGGCTTCCTCGACGAGGTGAGCGTCGTCCCCGACGCGGCCGCGGTCCGGGACGCCGCCAGCGCGCTTCACGACCCGACCGAGGGGGGCGTGGCGACCGCCCTCGTCGAGATGGCGACGGCGAGCGAGTCGGTCTTCGCCGTCGACCGCGACGCGGTCCCGGTCCGCCCCGAGACGCGGGCCTGCTGTGACGCGCTCGGCGTCGACCCGCTCGCGACGTTCGGCTCCGGCGCGCTGCTGGCGGCCGTCCCGCCCGAGCGGGTCGACGACGCGCTCGACGCGCTCGACGCGGCCGGGATCGAGGGGGCGGCGATCGGTGTCGTCGAGGCCACAGGGGGCAACGAGGAGGCTGCCGACGATGCTCTGGGAACCGTCCGAATCGACGGCGAGGCGCTTTCCGAGTCGCCCCGAGACGAACTGTACCCCTTGTGGGAAGCGCGCGATTCGGGAGAGTAGGGGCACCGGGTCAGGACGGGCCGCCCCGTCGACCGCTGCGACCCCGCCGATCGCGCACCTTTTTCGGTGAGGGTCCGAAGGCGGTGACATGACCGGAGTACGCGTCGGCTCGGCGCTCACCGACGAACAGCAGGCGGTCCGCGACCTCGTCGAGGAGTTCGCGGCCGAGGAGGTCCGGCCGGCGGCGGCCGCGGCCGACGAGACGGAGACGTTTCCCGAAGAGGTCTGGGACGGGCTCGCGGAGCTCGGGCTGACGGGGCTGACGGTCCCCGAGGCGTACGGCGGGTTCGGCGCCGACGAGACGACCTACGCGGTCGTCAACGAGGCGCTGGCGCACGGGTCGCTCGCGGTCGCGACCGCCCTCTCCGTCCACTGTCTCGCCACCTCCTGTATCGCCGAGTTCGGCACCGAGGCCCAGCGCGAGGCGTGGCTGCCGGAGATGGCGGAGACGGGTCGCCCGGTCGGGATGTTCTGCCTCTCCGAGCCGCAGGCGGGGTCGAACCCGGCCGAGATGGCGGCGACCGCGACGTACGACCCCGAGACGGACGAGTACGTCCTCAACGGCGAGAAGCAGTGGATCACGAACGGGGAACGCGGCGGGGTCGCGATCGTCTTCGCGAAGGTCGACGACCCGGAGCGGGACCCGGACGACGACGCGATCACCCAGTTCCTCGTGCCGGCCGACACCGAGGGGTTCGAGGTCGGGAAGAAGGAGGAGAAGCTCGGCCTCCGCGCCTCGGACACGACCGGGATCACGTTCGACGACTGTCGGGTCCCCGCTGAGAACCGGCTCACCGAGCCGGGGAAGGGACTCTCGGCCGCGTTCCGCACGCTCACCGAGGGTCGGATCGGCATCGCGGCGCAGGCGGTCGGCGTCGCGCAGGCCGCGCTCGACGAGGCGAAATCGTACGCCGAGGAGCGTGAGCAGTTCGACCGGGCGATCGCCGACATCCAGACGATCCGGCACAAGCTCGCGGAGATGTCGACCGACGTGTCGGCCGCGCGGCTGCTCGTCCGCGAGGCGTGCCGGCAGGCCGAGGCGGGCGAGGACTACCGCGTCGCCGCCTCGAAGGCGAAGTACCGCGCCAGCGAGGCCGCGATGTCGGTGACGAACGAGGCGGTCCAGATCCACGGCGGCTACGGCTACACGACCGAGTTCGACGTCGAGCGCCTCTACCGCGACGCGAAGATCACGGAGATCTACGAGGGGACGACGGAGATCCAGAAGACGATCATCGCCCGAGGGGTGTTCGGCGAGTGAGCGGCGTCGGCTCGCGGCTCGCCGGCTACGACGCGGTCGTCTACGACCTCGACGGCACGCTCGTCGAACTCGCGGTCGACTGGGACGCCGTCGCGGACGCGGTCCTCGACGTCTACGCCGAGCGTGCGCTCATCCCGCCGACAGAAGAGCTGTGGGACCTGCTCGGGGCGGCCGACGGCTACGGAGTCCGCGACGAGGTCGAGGAGGCGATCGCGGGCCACGAGCGGCCCGGCGCCCGCGAGTCCGCGCGGCTCCCGCTCGGGGACCGACTGACGGGAACCGCGGACGGCGGCGGTTCGCACCCGCCCGCGGGCGTCTGCTCGCTCAACTGCGAGGACGCGTGCCGGATCGCGGTCGACACCCACGGGCTCGGCGACGCGCTCGTCTCGGACGCAATCGTCGGCCGCGACACTGTCGCGACCCACAAGCCGGACCCGGCGTCGCTGTTCGCGGCGATCGATCGACTCGGCGCCGCCCCCGAAGACGCGCTGTTCGTCGGCGACTCGCGGAGCGACGCGGTCACCGCCGAGCGCGGCGGCGTCGACTTCGCGTGGGTGTCGGACCTGCTCGCGGAGTAGAGCGCAGCAAGAGGCCGCCGCGCGGCTTCAGTCCTTCTTTTCAGCTTCGTTCGTTTTCGGATCGTCGTCCGTCTCCGAGTCGGCTTCGTCCGCGCCGACTTCGTCGTCCGTCTCCACACCGACTTCGTCCACACCGACTTCGTCGTCCGTCTCCGCGCCGCCGTCGCCGGCCTCGGCCCGTTTCGCGTACAGCGCGACGGCGACCGCGGTGACGAACCAGATGGGCGCGCCGACCCGGACCGCGAACGCGGCG
This sequence comes from Halorubrum californiense DSM 19288, assembly GCF_000336875.1. GTDB lineage: Archaea > Halobacteriota > Halobacteria > Halobacteriales > Haloferacaceae > Halorubrum > Halorubrum californiense. The sequence goes on from NZ_AOJK01000017.1 coordinate 32,952, forward strand.
CGCGCGCCCCACGACTCCAGCGTCACGAGCGTCGACAGGACGGCGACGACGGGGGCGCCGACGAGGATTGTGACGACGAACGTCGTCTGCATCACCCACGCGTAGTCGACCCCTTCGTACTCGGCCCGCTCGACTGGTTGCACGCCACGGGCTCCGCGGCGGAGCGGCAAATCGGTGGCGGTCGCCGCCGCACCGGCAGGAACGCTTCGGTCGCCGCCGCGCTCGCTTTCCGGTTCCCGACGATTTTACAGCGGCGCGGGGGTGACTCCGAGACATGACCACGACGCGGGGACTCCGGGAGGCCGAGGATGCGATCACGATGCTCACCGCCTACGACGCCCCGACGGCGGCGGTCGTCGACGAGGCCGGGATCGACGTCGTCCTCGTCGGCGACAGCATGGGCAACGCCGCGCTCGGCTACGACTCCACGCTCCCCGTGACGTTCGACGAGGTCGCGAGCCGGACCGCGGCGGTCGCGCGCGCGACAGAGGACGCGCTGGTCGTCGCCGACATGCCGTTCCTCTCGTTCGGCGTCGACGAGGCGGAGTCGGTGCGGAACGCCGGCCGACTGCTGAAGGAGGCGAACGCGGACGCGGTGAAGATCGAGAGCGGCCCGCACACCGTCTCGACCACGCGCCGCATGACGGAGGTCGGGATCCCGGTGATGGCGCACCTCGGCTTGACTCCCCAACACGTGAACCGGCTGGGCGGCTACACCCGACAGGGGACGGAACAGGAGGCCGCCGAGGAGATCATCGATCTGGCCGGCGCCCACGTCGACGCCGGGGCGTTCGCGCTCGTGTTGGAACACGTGCCCGCGAACCTCGCGGGCGCGGTGACCGAGGCGCTGGATATCCCGACGATCGGCATCGGCGCGGGCCCGGACTGCGACGGACAGGTGCTGGTGATCAACGACGCGGTCGGGCTCGGCGAGTGGTCGCCGCCGTTCGCCAAGCAGTTCGGCGACGTGCGCGGGGAGATGGTCGGCGCCGTCGAGGCGTACAGGGACGCCGTGACGAGCGGTGAGTTCCCGGCCGAGGAGCACTCGCACGTCGAGGAGACCCTCGACGACCTGTACTGAGCGGGGACGCATCCCGCAGCGCGTCCGACGGTCTGAAAAAAGCGCCGTTCGGTCGACTCTCGAAGCGGTGTGGCCCTCGCTGCGGGGTTCACACCTTCTTGGTAGCGGTGTGCGGACAGTTCGGACAGTCCCAGTGGAACTGCGTTCCGCCCGAACTGAGCAGGCCGCCGCTGTCGGTCGCCCCCTCCCGCATCCAGCCTTTGCTCTTCGCGCACTGGAGGTGGAGCTCGATGCCACAGTTCGAACAGTGGAAGTGCTGTGCGTCCGAGAGCTTGTTCCCGCACACGTCACATTTCGGGCTGCTAAACAGTCCCATGGTTCAACCACACAATGTTAGCCATTATTCATAAATCTATCTTCACATTCGCGAAACGTGTCCCGCGGGTGGGGCCGTTCCGTGCGTCTTCAGACGACTCCGAGGACGGCCGGCAGCTCGCTCGGATCCACCTGGGTGACGGTGACGTAGAGGGCGGTGAAGATCACGGCGTTGTGGAGCCCGTGGAGCAGCGCCGGAACCACGAGGTTCTCGGTGTACTCGTACACCGCCCCGAACACCAGACTCGGCACGAAGAGGATGGCGACGGTCGTCAGCCGCGCGGAGAGGCCGCCGGTCAGCGCCATCACGTGGATGGTCGCGAAGATGGCGGCGGTGAGCAGGATCGACGGGGCCGCCGGCAGCGACTCGCGGAGCCGGCCTTGGACGACGCCGCGGTAGAGGATCTCCTCGCAGGGGCCGATGACGAGGAACGAGGCCGCGACGAAAAGCGGGATGATCGCCGGGTTCGCCATCGCCAGCTCCGCGCTCTGGTTCGCCGCGGTCTCCGTCCCGAGCAGCTGGACGATCGTCGAGATCACGAGGATCAGGATGAAGATCACGACCCAGCTCCCGAGGACGAGCCCGATCTCCTTGAGGCTGGGCACCCGGACGCCGAGGTACGAGACGATCCCCTCGCGATCGAAGCCCCGCCACGCGAGGTAGCCGACCGCGAGACCGCCGAACGCGACGTACTGACCGAGTATCAGCGAGAGCACGACGCTCGCGGCCAGCGAGAGCCCGCCGGTCGCGGCGTCGATCGCGAACACCGCCACGCCGCTCGCGAGCGCGATGACCGGCCCGAGAACGCCGAGGAGCAACGCGGTCGCGACCGCGATACCCGGCGAGTCGCTGGTCTGTCCCGGCCCGTCCGCATCGTCGGACACGGGGTCGACGTCGTCGACCTCGTCGCGGACCCCGCCGTCCAGGACCGGATCGCCGCTGGAGGGATCTGTCATTGCCGCGCATACGGGCCGCCCGGCAAAATGGTTGTCCGTGTCGGAATCGACGGCGGCGCCACACCGCTCGGCGGCGGCGGCGCCACACCGCTCGGCGGCGGCGGCGCCGGCGGAGCCTTCCGACCGCCTACCGGTGGAGCAGCTCGTACCACAGCACCGCGGTGACGGCCCGTCCGTCGCGCAGCCCGTCGTCGACGACCGCGGCGAGCAGGTCGTCGTACGGCAACGTCTCGACCGCGATCGACTCGTTGTGGTCCAGATCGCGGTCCGCCGTCGGCTCGCAGCCGGTCGCCAGCACGTGGTGGTGGACCGCGTTCGCCATCCCGTTCGTCGGCTCGACGGTCGTCAGCCGCTCGAAGGCGTCGGCCTCGTATCCCGTCTCCTCGGCGAGTTCGCGGGCCGCGGCGCGCTCGACCGCGTCGTCGCTCGGCCCGCCGTCGCTCGCCGCACCCTCCGCGCCCGCTTCCTCTTCGTCCGCCGACTCCATCGTTCCCGCCGGAATCCCGCGGTTCACCCGCCCGACCGCCTGTCGCCACTCGTCGATGACGACGACGTCGCCGTCGGGCGTCAGCGGGAGCACCACGACCGCGGGCGGCTCGTCGACGTAGTGGAACCCGTCGCTCTCGCCGTTCGGGAACCGCACCTCGTCGCGGCGCACGTCGAAGCCGGGACAGGCGTAGTCGACCGCCGAGTCGAGCGTCTCCCACGAGAGGTCGGGGGAATCGTCCATGGATCGCCGTCGGCGCTCGGGGACCTAAACTCCCCTCACTCGCCGGACGCCGTCGCCGACGCGTCCCGTCGCTCCCGGACCCGATCGACCGCGAGCGCGGCGACGGTCCCGACGAGCCACGCGACCGTCCCGAAGACCAGCGCCTCGACGCCGAGGAAGACGAGGCCGTCGGGCGAGAGGAACGCGGCCGCGCGCTCCGCGAGGGACCGACCGGAGAGCCCGAGGAAGTAGTGGACCGCGCTGTACCCGAGCAGCGCCGCGTAGACGGTGACCCACGCGGGGAGCAGCCCGTCCCGTCGGTACGACAGCGCGACGGCGGCGACGACGCCGAGCGCCGCGGCGTCGAACGGGACGAACACCACGCCGCCCGCGATCGAGAAGACGTCGGTCGCGTAGGCGGCGAAGGCGACGACGAAGCACAGCGGCGGTGCGACGAGTCGGAGCGACGGACGCGGCCGACATCGGTCCGATCCGAGGAGGGCCGCGCGGAGTGCGGAGGGCATGCGACCCACTTCTCGCGTCGTCCGGATAAATCTCCTCTCGGCGGGGTCACGACCAGTCGCCGAGCGACGCCTGTCCGTCGCCGGTCCGACGCTCGGCGTCGCCCCCGGCCGCGTCGCCCTCGGCCGCCTCCGCGGTCGGTTCCCCGTCCATCCAGTCGGTGAGCTTGCCGCCGTCGCCGTCAGTCGCGGTCGCCCGCGCGTCGGACCCGCGGGGACGGTCGGCCGCGCCGTCGTGTCCGTCCCCGTCGCGTTCGGCCCCGTCGCCCGCCTCGAACCCGCCGAGCGTCGCCTGATCGCTCTCGGCGAAGTCGAGCTTGGAGACGCGCACGCCGAGTTTGCGGACCCGGGCGTCGTCGAACTCGCCGAGCAGGTCCAGCGCCACCTCCTCGACGAGGTCCGGGTCGTCGACCGGCCCGGGGAGGCTCCGGGCGCGGGTGTTCACGTCGAACGGGGGCTCGACCGCCTTGATCCCGATGGTCCGGTAGAGGCAGCCGCGCTCGCGGGCGCGGCGGGCCACGTCGGCGGCGAGCGCGGAGACGGTCTCCCGCTTCGTCGACTCGTCCGCGGTCGTCGGCAGCGCCGACTCGCGCGAGAGGCTCTTCGGGAGGCCGGTCGGCGTCACCTCGCGGTCGTCGTCGCCGGCGGCTCGCCGGGAGAGCTCCGGGCCGCGCTCGCCCAGCGCCTCGGCGAGTCGGTCGCGGTCGGCGGCGGCCAGGTCGCCAGCCGTCTCGATACCGAGTTCCGCGAGGGTCTCCTCGGTCACTGGTCCGACGCCGTGGACGTCGGCGGTCGGGAGCGGCGCGAGGAAATCGGCGACCGACCCCGGCGGCACGACGACGAGCCCGTCGGGCTTGTCCGCGTCGCTCGCGACCTTCGCGGCCGACATGTTGGGCGCGACGCCGACGCTCGCCGGCACGCCCGCCTCGCGCTCGATCCGGTCTTTCACGTGGCGGGCGTACCCCTCGGCGAGCGTCCGCGCCTCGGCGGGCCCCGCGGCGCCGCTCGGCGGCGGGTCTCCGGGGCCGGTGTCGCCGCCGGTCCCGCCGCCGCCTCCCGCGACCGTCCACGCGGTCCGGTCGGTGACGTCGAGGTACGCCTCGTCGATGCTCACCTCGCGGCGGGTGTCGGCGCAGTCGCGCAGCACGTCCTTCACCTCGTTCGCCACGTCCTCGTAGAAGTCGAGGTCGACGGGGAGGTACCGGCCCGTCGCCTCCGAGTCCGGCGCGTCCGGGTCGTCGGGGTCGGCGTCGGCGCGGCGGGGGAGCAGCTCCAGCGCCTTCGATATCGGCATCGCGCTCTCGACGCCGAACTCGCGGGCCTCGTAGCTCGCGGTCGCGACCGCGCCGATCGACTCGCCCGGCTCGTATCCCATCCCCACCACGACGGGCTCGCCCGCGAGGTCGCCGTGGCGCAGCCGCTCGCAGGAGGCGTAAAAGCAGTCCATGTCGACGTGGCAGACGACGCTCTCGGGCGCGTCGTCGTCCCCGTCGCCGGCGCCCGGGAGCGTCTCCCCGGCGGCGGGCGTCCCGCCGGTCATCGCGTTCGGGTCCGCGCTCCGCGGCCTTAAGAACCAGCCACGCGCGCCGGAAGTGGAACGCGGACCGCTGTCGGCGCCGCCCCGGTCGGCGCCGAACGCGGATCCAAACCCGATAGCCGGGGCGGTAATCGTTTATTCCGTGCGCCCCTGCTATCCCGCATGCCCGGAGCGATCGACGTGCTACACGTCGACGACGATCCGTCCGTCCTCGACCTCACGGAGGCGTACTTCGAGCGGGAGCTCGACTCGGTGGCGGTGACGAGCGTCACCGACCCGGAGGCCGCCCTCGACCGGATCGACGAGACCGCGTTCGACTGCGTCGTCAGCGACTACGACATGCCCCCGATGGACGGCTTGGAGTTCTTCGACGCCCTCCGCGAGCGCCACCGGAAGGTCCCCTTCGTGCTGTACACCGGCAAGGGATCCGAGGAGATCGCGAGTCAGGCGCTCAACGCCGGCGTCACCGGCTACTTCCAGAAGGGGGGGCCCGAGCAGCTCCGCCGGCTCGCGAACCGCGTCGACCAGGCCGTCGAGGAGTACCGGACCAAGGAGATCGCGGAGCGCTACTCGACGGTCATCGAGGCGCTCGGCTACCCGGTGTACGTCGTCGACGAGACCGGCGTCTTCCGGTTCGTCAACGAGCCGTTCGCCGAGCTCACCGGCTACGACCGCGAGGAGATCATCGGGCAGACCCCCGGGTTCATCAAGGACGACGCGGCCGTCGCGGAGGCCGAGGACCGGCTCGGCACCATCCTCTCGGACGACGGGCCCGACGTCCAGCACTTCGGCGTCGACATCGTCTCCAAGGAGGGCGAGTCGATCCCCTGTCGCGACCACATGGCCGCGCTGCCGTACGAGGGCGACTCCTTCGACGGCAGCGTCGGCATCCTCCGCGATGTCTCCGACGAGCGCGAGCGCCGCGAGGAGCTGGAGACGAAGACCCGCGCGCTCGACGAGGCGCCCGTCGGGATCACCATCACGAACCCCGCGCGGGAGGACAACCCGATGGTGTACGTCAACGATCGGTTCGTCGAGATGACCGGCTACGACCGCGAGGAGTCGATCGGCGTCAACTGCCGGTTCCTTCAGGGACCGGACACCGAGGAGGCGTCGGTCCAGGCGCTCCGCGACGCCATCGACGCCGAGGAGTCGACGAGCGTCGAGCTGTTGAACTACCGGAAGGACGGGACGGAGTTCTGGAACCGGGTGAGTATCGCCCCGATAAGCGACGCGAACGGGACGGTCACCCACTGGGTCGGGTTCCAAGAGGACATCACGGCGTTCAAAGAGCGGGAGGCGGCCCTCGAACGGCAGAACGACCGGCTCGACTCCTTCGCGAGCATCGTCTCGCACGACCTGCGGAACCCGCTCAACGTCGCGCAGGGGCGCGTCCAGCTGGCGCGCGAGACGTCGGACGACGCGGCGGATCTCGACGCCACGCTCGACGCGCTCGACCGGATGGAGTCGATCGTCGAGCGCACCCTCACGCTGGCGCGGGAGGGGGAGACGGTGGGCGACCCCGAGCCCGTCGACCTCGCGGCCGTCGTCGCCGACAGCTGGTCGACCGTCGACACCGCCGACGCCTCGCTCTCGGTCGAGACCGAGCGCGAGGCGCTCGCCGACCCGGACCGGCTCCGGAACCTCTTCGAGAACCTGATGCGCAACGCGGTCGACCACGTCGGCCCGGACGTCTCGATCCGCGTCGGCGACCTCCCGGACGGCTTCTTCGTCGAGGACGACGGGCCGGGGATCGACCCCGAAGTCGCCGACTCCCTCTTCGAGCCCGGTGAGAGCGGCAGCGCGGGCAACACCGGGTTCGGGCTCGCGATCGTCCAGGAGATCGCCACCGCGCACGGCTGGACGGTCGAGGCGACGACCGGCGAGGACGGCGGCGCGCGGTTCGAGGTCCGCGGGATCGACAAGCGGACGCCAGCGTCCCCCTGACGGGCCGACTCTCCGACCGCTCCGGCTCGTCCGAAAGCGGATCGACTCCCCCCGTTCACAAGCGCCTTTATCCTCCGTTCCGAAGGCTGACTGAATGGGATCGCTCTCCGGTATCGCCGAGACCGACCGTCGCGTGATCGTCTTGGCGCTCGCGCGGATGGTCGGCGCGGCCGGGAACTCCTTCCTCATCGTCGTCCTCCCGCTGTACATCACGAGCGACGTGGTCGACATCGAGGGGCTGCTCGGGACCGAGGTCGGGGTCGGCGCGGCCGCGGTCACGCTGACCGAGCCGCTGCTCATCGGCGTCGTCCTCTCGCTTTTCGGCTTCCTCAACAGCCTCTCGCAGCCGTTCACTGGGCGGCTCTCCGACCGAACGGGCGCGAGACGCCCCTTCGTCCTCGCCGGCATCCTCCTGCTCGGCACCGCTAGCGGGCTGTACACGGTCGCGACGAGCTACCCGGCGCTGGTCGCGCTCCGCGCGATCCAGGGGCTCGGCGCGGCGCTCATCATCCCCGCGACGGTCGCCCTCGTGAACGAGTACGCCGCGAGCGACGCCGACCGCGGCGGGAACTTCGGCGTGTACAACACGTTCCGGCTCATCGGCTTCGGCTTCGGCCCGGTCCTCGCGGGCGCGGTCGTCGCGCGCGGGCCGTACGACCTCTCGTTCGTCGGACTCCCGGTCCTCGACGGCTTCGACGCGGCCTTCGTCGCCGCCTGCGCGGGGGCGTACCTCAGCTTCACGCTCGTGTTCCTGCTCGTCCGCGACGCCGACGTCGAGGCCGAGGCGGGCGACGACGTCTCGATCCGGGTCCGCGGCGAGGACCGCCTGCTCGACCCCGTGTTCACGCTCGGGCTCGCTACCGTCGCCATGGGCGCGTGTATCGCGCTGTTCGCGACGCTCCAGAATCAGGTGAACGTCCGGCTCGACCAGCCGCCGGTGTGGTTCGGCGCGCAGTTCGCGGCCGTCACGATCGCCAACGTGATCTTCCAGGTCCCGGTGGGGCGCGCCAGCGACCGGATCGGCCGTCGACCGTTCCTGCTCGCCGGCTTCGTCCTGCTCGTCCCGACGACGCTGCTCCAGGGGATCGTGACGGTGCCGGCGCTGATGATGCTCGTCCGGCTCGGCCAGGGGATCGCGGTCGCGTGCGTGTTCGCCCCGTCGCTCGCGCTCGCCGGCGACCTCGCCCGCGAGGGCGAGTCCGGAACCACCCTGTCGGTGCTCACGATGGGCTTCGGCTTCGGCGTCGCGCTCGGACCGCTGGCGTCCGGTTGGCTCTACGGCTTCGGCTTCGTCGTCCCCTTCGCGGTCGGGGCCGCGGCCGCGGCGGTCGCGCTGGTCGCGGTGTTCACGCAGGTGGAGGAGACGCTCGATACCGGCGACGAGCCGGCCGCGGCGGCGGGCGCGGACTGAGGGGGTAGCGGACCGAAAACCGGACACCGGCGCGTGGGTGAGTTCACTCGCTTCGGCGACTCTCTGCGGACGGCGGGTCTCAGCGGCCGTGCCAAATCCTGACACTGGATCGGCACGGACCGCTTCTGCTCAGGACTCTCGCTGTTGTTTCCGTTTACACCACTCGAACAGTTCCTGTCGCAGGTCGTCGTCTGTTTCGCCGAATACGCTTCCGAGGCGGTACCCGAGGTTATCCCACGTGAGAGATTCCGGCGGCGGCCCTTCGGCATATTTTGCCGATGTTGCGTCGTCGCTGAGGTCTTTGACCGCCGCAGTCCAGCCTCGTTTGAATGCTTCTTACCGGTCGCTTCCCGGACCGCTCTGTCGAACGTCTCCGAAGGGGGATCGTTGGATCGTCTCCCATACCATCTTTCCGGCGGTCCAATCGAAAAAATCCCGATGGCGATCGCCTCCCTCTCGACCCCGCGCAGCAACAGAGCCATACCGGTCGCGGCCGAACCGCGTCGCGTGCCGAGCGACCGCCTCCGCTGCGTCGAGTGCCGCGAGCCGATCCCGGCCGACGCGCGGATCTGTCCCCACTGTCGTGCGATCCAACCCTCGCCGCTGCTCGACGTCGGGGTCGTCGTCGCCGGCGTGTTCGCGCTGCTGTTCGGCGTCGTCCTCGCGGTGATGACCGTCGGGACGAGCCGCCTCCTCGGGTTTCTCCTGCTCGTCGTCGGCTTCGGGCTCGCCGTCGGCGGGTACACGCGGTATATCGACCGACAGGCGGCGAGCCGAGCGCGGTGAACGCGGCCGCTCTCTCGCGTCGAGCGCTTCCCGTCGCCTCGTCCGCGACAATTTAAGTGCCAGCGCGCGCCACGGTACGGATATGCTCACCCCACTCAACGGCGGCTTGGTCCTCGCGGGGCTCGCGCTCGCGTTCGTCGGCGCGGCGGTCTCCGTCTACGCGGTGACGCTGACGGGCCTGCTCGTCGGCGCCGGCGCCGGCTACCTGTTCGCGCCGAACGTCGTCGGCCTCGTCGCCGTCGACGGGGCGGTCCTCACCGCCGGCGCGGTCGCGGTCGGCGGGCTCCTCGGCGGTTTCCTCGCGTACGCCGGGCTCTCCTTCGCGGTGCTGGGGATCGGCGCCGTCGTCGGCGGCTTCGCCGGGCGGTTCGCGGTCGGCCCCTTCTACGCGGCGGACGCCGCGGGGATCGAGGGGACGGCGCTGCTCATCGGTGCGACGCTCGCGGGCGTCGCGGTCGGCGCGCTGTTCGGCTTCGTCCTTACGCGGACGACGCTCGTGGTCTCGACCGCGCTCATCGGCGCGGCGTTCGCCTCGCGGTCGCTCACGCCGGCGAGCTTCGAGACGGCCGCCGCCGAGACGACGGTCGAACCGCTCCTCTTCGACCTCTCCGCGCCCGCGTTCCTCGCGGTGTTCGTCCTCGGCGCGCTCTCGCAGTTGGGGCTGTTCCGGTTCGGCTACGTGACGAAGCTGGTCGGGCTGCTGCCGGGCGCGCGCCGGTGGACGGCGGACGACGACCGCGACGGCGACGCGGACGCGGCCTGACAACGGCGCGTCGCGCCGTCGCCGCGCCGTCTCGCGGCCTAATCGTACTCGTAGAAGCCGCGCCCGGTCTTCTTCCCGAGGTCGCCCGCCTCGACCTTGCGCTTGAGGAGATAGGCGGGCTTGTAGCGGTCGCCGAGTTCGTCGTGGAGCGTTTCGCTCGCGTCGAGCGCCACGTCGAGGCCGATGTGGTCGGCGAGTTCGAGCGGCCCCATCGGGACGTTCGTGCCGAGCGTCATTCCGCGGTCGATGTCGGCCTTCTCCGCGACGCCCTCGTCGTACGCGCGGATCCCCTCGTTTATCCACGGCATCAGGATGCGATTGGTGACGAAGCCGGGCTTGTCGTCGGCCTCCCACGTCTCCTTGCCGAGGTCCTCGGCGAAGGCGTGCGCGAAGTCGACGACGGCGGGATCGGTGCGCTCGCCCACCACGACCTCGACGCCGTCCATGATCGGGACGGGGTTCATGAAGTGGAGGCCGACCACGTCGCTCGCGCGGTCGGTCGCGCTCGCGATGGTCGTGATAGACAGCGTGGAGGTGTTCGTCGCGAGGACGACGTCGTCGTCGGTGACGCGGTCGAGGTCGTCGAACACGTCGCGTTTCACGTCGAGATCCTCGATCACGGCCTCGATCGCGACGTCGGCGTCCGCGAGGTCGTCGAGGTCGGTCGTGCCCGTGATCCGGTCGCGGATCGCGTCCGGTTCCTCGTCGAGCGCGTCCTTCCCGGCCAGCCGGTCGAGGCTGTCCTCGACGCTGTCGAGGCCGCGCTCGACGTACTCGCGCTCGACGTCGCGCATCACCACGTCGTAGCCCGCGGTCGCCGCGACCTGCGCGATGCCGTTGCCCATCGTCCCGGCGCCGACGACGCCGACGACGTCGACCTCGGTGAGTTCTCGCATGCGCACCGCTGCCGCGCCGCGGGTGGTAAGTATTGCGGAACCCCGGCCCGACTGGATTCTTCGCGAAGAAATTAACAATTAGAGTAGTAACGAGTTTTGAGCCACTATCGCTCGATTTTCCAGCTGAAACGGCGTCCAACTCCGCGTTTCATTTCTTTATTCTCGGTGGGTTCACCGCAGTACTTTTATTCTATGTAACGGAAGGACGAACTGATGCTTCCTCACGCCGCCGACGACATCTCGCGAGACGGCAAGTCGCTCATCCTCGCGTACGACCACGGGATCGAACACGGGCCGGTCGACTTCGAGCCGAACCCGGACACGGCGGACCCGGAACGGATCTTCGAGCTCGCCACCCACGAGGCGGTCACCTCGGTGGCCGTCCAGAAGGGGCTCGCCGAGGCGTACTACCCGGCGTACGAGGACGAGGTAAACCTCCTGTTGAAGCTCAACGGGACTTCGAACCTCTGGCGCGGCGAGCCCGACAGCGCGGTCAACTGTACCGCCGAGTACGCGGCGGAACTGGGTGCCGACGCGATCGGGTTCACCGTCTACGGGGGCTCGAATCACGAGGTCGAGATGGCCGAGGAGTTCCGCGAGGCGCAGGAGGGCGCCCGCGAACACGACATGGGCGTCGTCATGTGGTCGTACCCGCGCGGACAGGGGCTCCGCAACGACGGGAGCCCGGACGTCATCTCGTACGGCGCGCGGCTCGGCTTGGAGCTCGGCGCCGACGTGGTGAAGGTGAAGTACCCCGGCTCCGCCGAGGCGATGGGCCACGCCGTCGAGATGGCCGGCCCCGCGGACGTCGTCATGTCCGGCGGGACGATGCGCGACGACGAAGCGTTCCTCCGGAACGTCTCGAACGCCATCGACGCGGGGGCCACCGGCATCGCCGTCGGCCGAAACGTCTTCCAGCGCGACGAGCCGGAGCGCATCCTCGACGCCTTGGAGGCCGTGATCTTCCAAGAGGTCGACCCGGCCGAGGCGCTGGCCATCGCCGAGAGCGAGGACTGATGACCGACCCGGACCGCGCGACCGACGGCGGCCGTCCCGCCGACCCGACCGTCGACGCCGTGTTCGACGCAGTCGCGGCGACGGCCCCCGAGATCCGCGCCGCGCTCCCCGGCCGCCGCGTCGAGAGCGGGACGGAGAACGAGTCCGGCGAGAGCGTCATGGCCGGCGACCTCTACGCCGACGAACTGCTCGGCGACGCGATCACTGCGGTCGACGGCGTCGGCTCGTTCGTCAGCGAGGAGCGCGAGACGGCGGTCGACGCGGGCGGCGCGGTCGGGAGCGGCGCGGACGAGGCGTACGCCGTCGCGATCGACCCCCTCGACGGCTCCTCGAACCTCCGGTCGAACAACGCGATGGGGACCGTCGTCGGCGTCTACGACGCGCCGCTGCCCGCGAGCGGCCGCGACCTTGTCGCCGCCGGCTACGTCCTCTACGGCCCGATCACGACGATGGTCGTCGCCGACGAGACGGGCGTCCGTGAGGAGGTGGTCACCGCCGACGGCGACGGCGTCGACAGGTCCGTCGTCGAAGCGGACTTGACGCTGCCCGAGACCCCGACCGTCTACGGATTCGGGGGGCGCGTCCCCGACTGGCCCGCCGACTTCCGGGCGTACGCCCGATCGATCGAAGACGAACTGAAGCTCCGCTACGGCGGCGCGATGGTCGGCGACGTGAACCAAGTGCTCACCTACGGCGGCGTGTTCGCCTATCCCGCGCTCCGGAGCGCGCCGGAGGGGAAACTCCGGCTCCAGTTCGAGGCGAACCCGATCGCCTACATCGTCGAGCGCGCGGGCGGCGCCTCCTCGGACGGCGCCGGCTCGATCCTCGACGTCGAGCCCGAGGCGGTCCACCAGCGCACGCCGGTGTACGTCGGCAACGAGGGGCTCATCGAGCGGCTGGAAGCGGCGGTCGACGCGGACTGAGGGGTCGAACGCGGCCGGGGTCTAGGGTGGGGATTGCCAACCGAACCCGGTCGCGGCTCGGGACGGGAATCGCTCGCCGATTCCTCCCGCGAACGCCGATCCCGCATAGAAAACTGTTTAGGACTCTCCGCAAATCTTGCGTCCATGAAAGTCCACGTCGGCGCGGCAGCGACGCCCGAGGAGGCCGAAGCGATCGCGAAGTCGCTCGCCGAGCACCTCGGTGTCGACGTCGATGTCCACGTCGGCGACGCGGAGACGCCGGCCGCCAGCGCCGAACCGTCCGAACCGAGCTACCCGCTCGACGACGACCTCGGCCCCACCGACCGCGAGCGCGACCTGCGCGCCGAGATAGCCGACATCCGCGAGGGCGGGCCGGAGAAGTACCGCGATCGGCTCGAAGGACAGGGGAAGCTGTTCGTCCGCGACCGCCTCGACCTCTGGTTCGGCGGCGAGGGCGGGACGAGGGGAACGGGCGACGCGGACGCGGCCGGCGGCGACCCCGCGGGCGTGACGTTCGAGGACGGGAAGTTCGCCGCGTTCGACGACTGGCACCCCGATGCGCCCGCCGACGAGGACGGGGAAGAGAACGAGCGCGGCGGCGACCGCCTCCCCGGCGACGGCCTGCTGACGGGCGCGGCCGAGTTCGAGGGTCGCGACGTCCACTTCATGGCCAACGACTTCACCGTGAAGGCGGGGTCGATGGCGTCGAAGGGCGTCGAGAAGTTCCTCCGGATGCAACAGCGCGCGCTGAAGACGGGGAACCCCGTCCTCTACCTGATGGACTCCTCCGGCGGCCGGATCGACCAGCAGACCGGCTTCTTCGCCAACCGCGAGGGGATCGGGAAGTACTACTACAACCACTCGATGCTCTCCGGGGCGGTGCCGCAGATCTGCGTCCTCTACGGCCCCTGTATCGCCGGCGCCGCCTACACGCCCGTCTTCGCCGACTTCACCGTGATGGTCGAGGACATGTCCGCGATGGCGATCGCCTCCCCCCGGATGGTCGAGATGGTCACCGGCGAGCAGATCGATCTGGAGGAGCTCGGCGGCCCGCGCGTCCACGCCGAGGAGTCCGGCTCCGCGGACCTGATCGCCCGCGACGAGGAACACGCCCGGGAGCTGGTGGCGGACCTGATCGGCTACCTCCCCGACCGGGCCGGCGAGAAGCCCCCGCGGCGCGAGACGAAGCCGCCGAAGTTCTCGCCCGACGGGATCGACGAACTGATCCCCGAGTCGCCGAACCGCCCGTACGACGCCCACGACCTGATCGACCGGATCGCCGACGCCGAGTCGGTGTTCGAGCTGAAAGAGGGGTACGGCCCGGAGATCGTCACGGCGTTCTGCCGGATCGACGGGCGCCCGGTCGGCGTCGTCGCGAACCAGCCGACGGAGCGGTCGGGCGCCATCTTCCCGGACGCCGCCGAGAAGGCCGCGGAGTTCATCTGGACCTGCGACGCCTACGAGATCCCCCTGCTGTACCTCTGTGACACCCCCGGCTTCATGGCCGGCTCGCAGGTGGAGAAGGACGCCATCTTGGAGAAGGGGAAGAAGATGATCTACGCCACCTCCTCGGCGACGGTGCCGAAACAGACCGTCGTCGTCCGGAAGGCGTACGGCGCGGGCATCTACGCGATGGGCGGCCCGGCGTACGACCCCGAGAGCGTCATCGGTCTCCCCTCGGGCGAGATCGGTATCATGGGACCCGAGGCCGCGATCAACGCGGTGTACGCCCGGAAGCTCGCCGAGATCGACGACCCCGAGGAGCGCGCGGCCGAGGAGGAGCGCCTGCGCGAGGAGTACCGCGAGGGGATCGATGTCCACCGGATGGCCAGCGAGGTGGTCATCGACGAGATAATCCCGCCCTCGGACCTCCGCGCCGAGCTCGCCGCCCGGTTCGACTTCTACGAGGATGTCCAGAAGGACCTGCCGGACAAGAAGCACGGGACGGTCCTGTAGCCGGGCAAACCCGGTCCGACCCGGCCCGACCTACAGCGCCGCGACGAGGTCGGCGCCGACGAGTCCGACGGCGCTCTCGACCCCGAGCGCGACGGCCAGCCCGATCGCGAGCAGCGCGCCCGCGTAGGCGGCCGACCCGAGCAGCGACGCGGCGGCGAACCGCGGGGCGGACACCGACGAGGCGCTCGCGCTGGGGAGCGCGAGCCACCCGCGCGTCCCGGGGACGGCGTTCGAGGCGGCGACCGCCGGGAGTCCCCACCGGTCGAGCCAGCGGGCCGCGCCGTCGATCCGGGCCTCGCCGACCGGGACGAGCGGGAGCGACGTCGGGTCCGCGTCGAACCGGCGAACGGCCGCGAAGACGGCGGACTGCCCGACCGTCGCGCCGGCCACCGCCGCGACGAACACCGGGGCCACCGCCGCCGCCTCGACGCCCGCGGCGACGACCGCCGCGACGAACAGCGTCCGCGCCGGCAGCACCTTCCCGACGAGGGCGCCTTCGAGGGCGAAGACGACGAAGACCGCCGCGGCGCCGTAGGTGCCGACGAGGACGAGCGCCGTCTCCGCGTGGGCGCCGATCACGGGTCATCTCCGCGCCCAGTGCGTATAACTCCCCTGAGACGCCTGTTCACACCCGTCAGGGTGCGGTTTTACCCCCACCGATCGGGCGACGCGGCGCTCGTCGCGTGGCTATTTATCGCTCAAACCCCTCGTCGATCCCATGATCGGCGCCGGCGACACGGCACCCGACTTCATCGCGCCCGCAGTTAGAGACGGGGAGGCGACCGAACTGGAACTGTTCCGGCTCGTGGAGGCGCACGACGCCGTCGTCTGCTGTCTCGCGCCCGCGGCGTTCGTGCCCGCGTGTACGGCCGAGTTCGCCGCGGTCCGCGACGCCGGGTGGCACGACCGCGACGACCTCGCCGTCGTCGCGCTCACCGGCGACTCGCTGTACGCCGGGTTCGCGTACGCCGACCGGTTCGCCCTCCCGTTCCCGGTCGTCGCCGACTTCCACGGCGGCGTCGCCGAGTCGTACGACCTGCTGGCCGACTCGTGGGAGGGCCACTCCGATATCCCGCGGCGCGCGACGGTCGTGATCGACGGCGACTGGACGGTCCGATTCGCCGAGGCGACCGACGACCCGCTCGACCGCGCCGATCCGGCTCCGGTTCAACGCGCGACCGAGACCCTCCGAGAGATCGGCGTCGACGTCGACCGCCCGCGGGTGGCGTACGACGGGCCGTGGGAGCGGTGACGCCGTCGAGGCCGTCGACCCGATCGGTTTCCCCAGCCGGCAGCTCGCCCGACTGCGTCGCCGTGGTTCCACCCAACCGCGTCGCCGTGGTTATTTGACCCGCGCGCGCCGAGGGATCGGCATGGAAGCCGCCCTCGCGGAGTACCTCGACGAGTTCACGCGCCGGGACTGGGAGACGCTCGACCCCGACGCCGTCGCCGACCCCGTCCGAGTCGCGGTCGTCGGCCTCGGCTGGTTCGCCCGCGAGTGGGCGCTGCCCGGTATCGCGCGGTCGGCGTACACCGAGGCGACCGTCGTCAGCGACGTCGACGCCGCCGCGGTCGAATCGGTCGCCGCCGAGCGCGACCTGACGAGCGTCACGCCCGAGGAACTCCGCTCGGGGGCCGCCGCGGACGAGTACGACGCCGTCTACGTCGCGACGCCGAACGCGACCCACCTGGAGTACGTCGAGGCCGCCGCGACGCAGGGGAAGGCGGTCCTCTGCGAGAAGCCGCTGGAGGTGACGCCGGAGCGCGCGCGGAAGCTGGTGGCAGCCTGTGACGACGCCGACGTGCCGCTGATGGTCGGCTACCGGATGCAGACCGACCCCGCGGTCCGGCGGCTCCGCGACCTGCTCGACGCGGGCGTCGCCGGCGAGGTGACTCACGTCCACGCGACGATGTCGCAGACGATGCTCGGCGAACTCGGCAGCGACACGGACCAGTGGCGGCTCGACCCGGCGCTGTCCGGCGGCTGCGCGGTCATGGACTTGGGCGTCTACCCGCTCAACACGACGCGGTTCGCCCTCCGCGAAGACCCGGTCCGCGTCTCCGGTCGGACTCGGTCTGAACACGAGGCGTTCGCCGATGTCGACGAGCACGCCACGTTCCGGCTGGCGTTCCCGGGCGACGTCGACGCGCTGTGTACGGTGAGTCAGAACGCCCAGCACGCGAGCCGGCTGGAGGTCACCGGGACGGACGCGAGACTCATGCTTGACCCGGCGTTCTACGAGCGGGAGGACCGCGGGTTTGCGGTCGTCCGCGACGGCACGCGGGTCGACGTCGATTTCGACCAGGTCCACCAGATCGAAGAGGAGTTCGCGTACTTCGGCCACCACCTGCTGGCGGGCGAGCCGTTCCACCCGGACGGCGAGCACGCGCTCACGGACATGCGCGCGCTCGCCGGCGTCTACGAGTCGGCCGAGACCGGGCGACCGGTCGAACTCGGCGACGACTGAGTCGCGGCCTGCGAGGCAGGGCCCGCGGCCGCCGACCTACTGCTCGATCCCGTACACGTCGCTCGTCCAGTCGCGGGCCGGGGTGTCGTACACCGGGGCGTCGCGGTCGCGCTCGTTGAGGCGCCGCCGGTCGGCGTCGTCGAGTTCCCAGCCGAGATCGGCGTTGGCCCGGACGTGGTCCGGGGTCGACGAGCGCGGGAGCGGGACGACGCCGTTGTCGATCCCCCACCGGACGACGACCTGCGCCGGGTGCTTGTCGTACTTCTCGGCCAGCTCGGCGACGACCTCGTCGCCGAACACGTCCGTCCGCGCGAGCGGCGCCGCGGCCTCGACCACGGTGTCGGTCTCGCGGCAGTAGTCGACGAGGTCCGGCCGCTGGAACCACGGGTGGAACTCGATCTGGTTGACCGCGATCGGCACGTCCGAAATGTGATGCGCGCAGCTCAGCTGGTACGCGCTGAAGTTCGAGACGCCGACGTCGCGGACGAGCCCCCGCTCGCGTAGCTCCGCCATCGCCCGGAGCGTCTCGCGCAGGGAGATGGCGGGGTTCGGCCAGTGGATCAGGTAGAGGTCGAGGTAGTCGGTGCCGAGTCGGTCGAGCGAGGCCTCGCACGATTCGATCACCGACTCGTAGTTGAGGTTCTTCGCGAGCACCTTCGAGGTGAGGAAGACGTCGTCGCGGTCGACGTCGCTCGCCGCGAGCGCCTCCCCGACGGCCGCCTCGTTGTGGTACCCCTCGGCCGTGTCGATATGGCCGTAGCCGGCGTCGAGCGCCGCGCGCACGCTGTCGGCGGTCTCGTCGTCGTCGAGGTCGTACGTGCCCAGTCCGAGCGCCGGCAGCTCGGCGCCGCTCGGGAGCGTCTCCGTTGGTACGGTCACGCGAGGGGGTTCGCCGGATCGCCGATTGAAACTACCGGTCGGGGAACCGTGTGCGGTGGCGCGCGCCTGCGAGCGGCCGCCCTCGGCGGCCGCGAGACAGCGCGTGCGAGGGAGTCGCTGGCCCCGGAGCGAAGCGGAGGGTGCCAGCGACGAGGCTGGGGAGGCGTGAGGTGCTATGCCGCGAGCAAACCCGTGTTCCGCGGTGACTGCGACCGACACGAACCACTCTCTGGGTCGACTCACGACGTTAGGAACCGCACCGGCCGAGACTCCCGCGAGCAGCAAGGGACCTTCGGTCCCTCTGGCAGCCGGCGCTTCGCGCCGGCAACGCAGCGAGCGGGAGTCAGGCCGGTGGATCTTCGAGCGCAGCGAGAAGATGTACCGGCCGAGATTTGAACTCAGAATCAGACGTGCTCGCTCACGGCTCGCTCCGCTCGCCGTTTGCTGCGCGCGACTGATAGCGTTCAAATCTCTCTCGTGATTTTACTCACTTCGTTCGCAAGTCCGCTGAGCGGAGCGAAGCGGACGCTGACTGACGCAGTCAGTCAGAAAATGCACCGGCCGAGATTTGAACTCGGGTTGCAACCATGGCAAGGTTGCGTGATACCACTACACTACCGGTGCGTGCTTCGCATCCGATCGTAGCCCGGGTCGGAGATATAAGGGTTCCGAAGGACGGTCGGCGGAAGGGTCATCGGTGCCGCGGCCTCACCTGTGAACCATGACGGACGGCCCCGACCGGATCGACAGACGCACCGCCCTCCGCGCGGCCGGCGGCCTCGCCGGCGCGACCGCCCTGCCCGCGCTTTCTGGCTGCCTCGGCGACTCCGGCGGCGACGGGAATCCAGCGGGCGACAGATCCGACGGCGACGACGCCCCGCCGGACGACGGCGACGACGTGGACTACGCCGTCGAGACCGTTGCCGAGGGGTTCGAGAACCCGTGGGGGCTCGCCTTCTTGCCCGGCGACGGTCGCCTGCTCGTCACCGAGCGCTCGGGACGGCTCTCGCTCGTCGACCCCACGGACGGGGCGGTTGAGGGGGTCTCGGGCGCGCCGGAAGTGTTCGCCGAAGGGCAGGGCGGCCTGCTCGACGTCGCGGTCCCCCCCGACTATCCCGACGACCCGCGCGTCTACCTCACGTACGCGGCGGCCAACGATGCGGGTGAGGCGACGACGCACGTCGGGGCCGGGCGGCTCTCGCTCGACGGCGGCGACGGGCCGGCGCTGGCGGGGTTCGAGCCGATCCGCGTCGCCAAGCCGTTCCGCGGCGGCTCGAATCACTTCGGATCCCGCGCGACGTTCGGCCCCGAGGGGTCGCTGTACGTCACGGTCGGCGACCGGCGTGACAAGAACTTCGGGCCCGACCACGTCTCGCAGGACCGCTCGAACGAGCTGGGCGCGACGCTGCGGCTGACGCCCGACGGCGACGCCCACCCGGACAACCCCTTCGTCGACGACCCGGACGCCGCGGACGCGCTGTACAGCTACGGGCACCGGAACCCGCAGGCGATGGCGGTGCGCCCCGAGACGGGCCGGATCTGGCAGTGCGAACACGGCGAGGAGGACGGCGACGAGATCAACGTCGTCGAGCGCCGCGGGAACTACGGCTGGCCGGTCGCCAGCGAGGCGTGCCGCTACGGGACCGACGACCCCCTCGCGCCGGCCCACGACGAGCGCGACGGCGTGATCGCGCCCGTCCACTACTGGCCGTGCGGCTCCGGCGGGTTCCCGCCGAGCGGCGCGGTCTTCTACGACGGCGACGCGTTCCCCGAGTGGAAAGGGGACCTCTTTGCGGGCACTCTCGCCGCGCAGTACCTCGGGCGGTTCACGGTCGAGGGCGACGGGCTCGACGCGACCGTGACCGAGCGCGACCCGCTGCTCGACGACCGATCGTGGCGCATGCGGGCGGTCGTGGTCGAACCGGACACCGGCCACCTCTACGTCGCGGTCGACGACGGCGACGCGCCGGTCGCGCGGATCGTTCCCGAGTGACCGTCGCCGTTCGGGTCGTTTCGGGATGACGGCGGTCGCCCGAGCGCTCCCGCCGCGCCCCCGTTCACCGCGGTGATAGTTCTCACGATCTGGTGGGCGGAATTCCCCCGCAGACCCCGTGTGAACGCGGCACAGCCGGAGATCCGGACCGCTATCCTTTTAGGGTGCCGTCCGGAATCGAGGGTTACAGTCTCGCCACGATGCGTACCGAAGACGGACTCACGATATGCGTTCCGTCTTCGCTCGTCCGGGAAGCCGAGGACGACCGCGAGGCGACTCGCAAACTCGGCTACGTCGCCCGTGCGGCGGCGGTGTTCCGGGCGGATCGGCTCGTGGTCTTCCCCGACCGGGAAGGCGACGGGCGACGGGGCGGGGAGTACGTCCGCACCGTGCTGGGGTACGCCGCGACGCCGCCGGAGCTCCGAAAGGACCTCTGGGGGCAGCGCGACGAACTCCGGTACGTCGGTGTACTCCCCCCGCTCCGCGTGCCGTGGCGGACCGGCTCGACCCCTAACGGGGAAGAGTCGAAAACACAGGGACTCGTGACCGAGGTCGGACCTGAAGGCCGCGTCCGGGTCAATTCCCCGCTGCGGGAACACCCGATCTCCCTGCTCGTTCCCTCCGGAATGGAGGTCGAGCAGGGGGAGCGCGTCACCATCAGGGTCTCTTCGAGAGAACCGGTCCGCGCCCGCATCGCCGGGAAGCCCGAGGAGGGGTTCCAGGTCGTGGCCGCGGACCTGTCGGAAGCGCTCGCCGGCGACGGACTGGCCGTCGCGACGTCGCGACACGGAGAATCGCTCTCCGTCTCGCGGCTCGGCGACCTCGTCTCGGACGCCCGCGAGGCCGGCGGTTACACCGTCGCCTTCGGGGCGCCCGAGCGGGGGCTTCCGGAGATGCTCGGGCTTTCGCCCGACCGCATTCGGGCGGCCGTCGCCGACGGCCGCTCGGTCGAACCCGATCCGGGGTTCGACCTCTGGCTGAACACGATCCCGGCACAGGCGAGCGAGGTCGTCCGGACGGAGGAGGCTCTGTTCGCGACCCTCGGCTCGCTCACACTCACGGAGTAAACACATGCCACAACCAAGCCGACCACGAAAAGGCTCGCTGGGCTACGGCCCGCGCACCCGCGCAGACAGCGAGGTGCCGCGCATCCGTTCGTGGCCAGAAGACGATGGGGCCCCTGCGCTACAGGGATTCGCCGGCTACAAGGCCGGGATGACCCACGTCATGATGGTCAACGACGAGGCGAACTCGCCGCGTGAAGGGATGGAAGAAGCCGTCCCCGTCACCGTCGTCGAGACGCCGCAGATGTACGCCGTCGCCGTGCGCGCCTACGAGAACACGCCGTACGGACAGAAGCCGGTCGAAGAGGTCTGGGCGACCGAGTTCCACGAGGAGCTCGACCGCGCGCTCGACCTCCCGGCCGAGGAAACATTCGAGGAGGACGCCGACGAACTTCGCGCGCTGCTCGACGACGACGTCGTCGACGACGTGCGCGTCATCACGCACACGGCCCCCTCGGACCTCTCGAACGTCCCCAAGAAGAAGCCCGACGTCATGGAGACGCGCGTCGGCGGCGGATCCCTCGAGGAGCGCGCCGACTTCGCGCTCGACCTCGTCGCTGAAGGCGGCGCCCACGAGTTCGGCGACGTCTTCCGCGCGGGGCAGTACACCGACGTCTCCGGCATCACGAAGGGGAAGGGGACGCAGGGTCCCGTCAAGCGCTGGGGCGTTCAGAAGCGGAAGGGCAAACACGCCCGCCAGGGATGGCGGCGTCGGATCGGCAACCTCGGTCCGTGGAACCCCTCCCGCGTCCGCTCCACCGTGCCCCAGCAGGGGCAGACCGGCTACCACCAGCGCACCGAGCTCAACAAGCGCCTCATCGACTTCGGCGAGGGCGACGACGCCTCCGTCGACGGCGGCTTCGTCAACTACGGCGAGGTCGACGGCGAGTACGCGCTCATCAAGGGCTCGCTGCCGGGACCGGACCAGCGCCTGCTGCGACTCCGCCCGGCCATCCGGCCGAACGACCAGCCGCGCCTCGACCCCGAGGTCCGGTACGTTTCCACCGAATCCAACCAGGGATAACCAATGAACGCAACAGTACACAACCTGGACGGCGACGAGGCGGGCAGCGTCGAGCTGCCGGCCGTCTTCGACACCGCGTTCCGACCGGACCTCATCGGTCGCGCGGTCGGCGCCGCTCAGGCCAACCGAAAGCAGGCCTACGGGGCAGACGAGTTCGCCGGGCTGCGGACGCCCGCCGAGTCGTTCGGCTCCGGCCGCGGGCTCGCGCACGTGCCGCGTTCCGAGAACGTCGCCCGTCGCGTCCCGCACGCCGTGTCGGGCCGCGCCGCGCACCCGCCGAAGGCCGAGAAGGACCAGACGAAGAAACTGAACAACAAGGAGCGACAGTTCGCGATCCGGTCGGCCATCGCGGCCACGACCGACGCCGAACTCGTCGCCGAGCGCGGCCACGCGTTCGACGATGACCTCGACCTCCCGCTCGTCGTGAGCGACGAGTTCGAGGACCTCCAGAAGACGCAGGAGGCACTCGGTGTGCTCGAAGCCGTCGGCGTCGACGCCGACATCGCGCGCGCCGAGGAGGGCCGCTCCGTCCGCGCCGGACAGGGGAAGGCCCGCGGCCGAAAGTACCGCCAGCCCAAGTCCGTCCTCGTCGTCACCAGCGAGGAGCCGTCCCGCGCCGCCCGCAACCTCGCGGGCGTCGACGTCGCGACCGCCGACGAGGTCAACGCGGAGGACCTCGCGCCGGGCGCGCATCCGGGCCGACTCACGCTGTGGACCGAAAGCGCCGTCGAGGAGGTGGCGGACCGATGAACTCGATCATCGAGCATCCGATCGTCACCGAGCAGGCGATGAACGAGATGGACTTCAACAACAAGCTGCTGTTCCTCGTCGACGTGGACGCGACCAAACCGGAGATCGAATCCGAGGTCGCCGAGCGCTACGACGTGGGCGTCGACAACGTCAACACGCAGGTGACGCCGCAGGGCGAGAAGAAGGCGATCGTCACCCTGTCCGCGGACGACGACGCGACCGAAATCGCCTCGCGCATCGGGGTGTTCTGAGATGGGACGACGAATCCAAGGACAACGGCGCGGACGCGGCGGCCCGACGTTCCGGGCCCCCTCCCACCGTTACAAGGCGGAACTGTCGCACAAGAAGCTCGAAGACGTGGACACGATCACCGGCGAGATCGTCGGGATCGAACACGACCCTGCCCGCTCGGCTCCCCTCGCGGAAGTCGAGTTCGAGGACGACGACCGTCGGCTCGTGCTCGCGCCGGAAGGCGTGCGCGTGGGCGAGACGATCCAGGTCGGCGTCTCGGCGGAGATCAAGCCGGGCAACACGCTCCCGCTGGCGGAGATCCCCGAGGGCGTCCCGGTGTGTAACGTCGAGAGCAACCGCGGGGACGGCGGGAAGTTCGCGCGCGCCTCCGGCGTGTCGGCGACGCTGCTTACCCACGACCGCGACGTCGCGGTCGTCCAGCTCCCCAGCGGCGAAGTGAAGCGGCTCGACCCGCAGTGCCGCGCCACGATCGGCGTGGTCGCGGGCGGCGGCCGGACGGAGAAACCCTTCGTCAAGGCCGGCAACAAGCACCACAAGATGAAGGCGCGCGGCACCAAATACCCGCGCGTCCGCGGCGTCGCGATGAACGCCGTCGACCACCCCTTCGGTGGCGGTGGTCGCCAACACCCCGGCCAGCCGAAGTCCGTCTCGCGGGACGCCCCGCCGGGACGCAAGGTCGGTGACATCGCATCCAAGCGCACCGGACGAGGTGGCAACAAATGAGTTCAGACTACCGAACCGGCCGCGAGGGCAAGGAGTTCGCCTACCGCGGTCACTCGCTCGACGAGCTGCAGGAGATGGACGTAGACGAGGTCGCGGAACTGCTCCCCGCACGCCAGCGGCGAAGCATCGTTCGCGGACTCGGCACCGAACAGCAGAAGCTGCTGGAGACGGTGCGGAGCCGCGACAAGGAGACGACGGCGGACGACCCGATCCGGACGCACCTGCGCGACATGCCGGTCCTGCCGGAGTTCGTCGGCGTCACCTTCTCCGTGTACAACGGACACAGCTTCGAGCGCGTTCAGGTCGAGCCCGAGATGATCGGGCACTACCTCGGCGAGTTCCACCTCACGCGAAGCACCGTCGAACACGGTCAGGCCGGCATCGGCGCGACCCGGTCCTCGAAGTTCGTGCCCCTCAAGTAACCCATGGGAATCAACTACAGCGTCGAGGCCGACCCGGAGACCACCGCCAAGGGGATGCTCCGCGACCGGCCCATCAGCGTGAAGGACAGCAAGGAGATCTCCCGCGAGATCAAAGGCGAGACGGTCGCCGACGCGGAGGAGTTCCTCCACGAAGTGATCGACGAGGAGACCTCGGTGCCGATGCGCCAGCACAACGCCGGCGCGGGTCACCGCTCCGACATCGACGGCTGGGACGCGGGACGGTACCCCGAGAAGGCCGCCAAGGACTTCCTCAAGCTCTTGGAGAACGTCAAGAACAACGCCGACGAGCAGGGGTTCGACGGCGAGGCGATGGTCATCAAACACGTCGCCCCCCACAAGGTCGGCGAGCGACCCGGCCGGAACCCCCGCGCCGCGGGCGCGACGGAGTGGAACACCACGCTCGCGGACGTCGAACTGATCATCGAGGAGCCGGAGGCTGAGAACTAATGGCAGACGAACACCAATTCATCGAGGACGGCCTTCGCCGTTCCCAGATCAACGAGTTCTTCGCGGACGAGCTCGGCCGCGCCGGCTACGGCGGGATGGACGTCGCCCAGACGCCGATGGGCACGCAGATCGTCCTGAAGGCCGAAAAGCCCGGCATGGTGATCGGGAAGGGCGGGAAAAACATCCGCAAGATCACCACCGAGCTCGAGGAGCGCTTCGACATGGACGACCCGCAGATCGACGTTCAGGAGGTCGACGAGCCCGACCTGAACGCCCAGATCGTCGCGGACCGTCTCGCGAACGCCCTCGAACGCGGCTGGTACTTCCGGAAGGCCGGTCACACGACGATCGACCGCATCATGGACGCGGGCGCGCTGGGCGCCGAGATCGTCCTGTCCGGCAAGGTCACCGGCGCGCGCTCGCGCGTCGAGAAGTTCAACCGCGGCTACATCAAGCACAACGGCGAGCCCGCCGAGGAGGTCGTCGACCACGGCCAGGGCGTCGCCGTCATGAAGCTCGGGACGATCGGCGTCAACGTGAAGATCATCCCGCCGGGCGCGACCCTGCCGGACGACTTCGAGGTCCGCGAGGACGCCGAGGTCCCGGAGGTCGAGCAGGCAGCAGCCGCGGGCGACGACGAGGGCGTCGAGGCCCTCCTCGAAGAGGATCCGGACGAGGTCCCGGACGTGGGCGAAGACGACGACGTCGACGTCCCCGACGAGGACCCGGCCGACGTCATCGACGAGGAGGTCGTCGAGGAAGTCGTCGAGGAGACCCAAGAGACCGCCACCGAGGCGACGGACGTCGCCGCCGAGGAGCCGGTCGACGAGGACGTCGAGGCCGACGAACTCGACGAGCTCGACGAAGAGATCGAGTCCGAGGCGGCCGACCTCGTCGCGGAGATGGAGGCGGCCGACGAGGACGAGGAGGAGGACGAATAATGGCGATCCTCTACACCGACGAGATCCGCGACATGACCGCGGCGGAGCGGCAGGTCGAACTCGAGGAGCTCGAGACCGAGCTGCTCAACTCGAAGGCGCAGCGGGCGGCCGGCGGCATGCCGGAGAGCCCGGGCCGCGTCAACGAGCTGAAGAAGACGATCGCGCGGATCAAGACGATCCAGGCGGAAGAAGGCGACTTCGACGACGAACAGTAAGATGATCTCCCCCGACACCATCGTTCGACACGAGCTCGTCGGCCTCCCGGTTCGGGTGGTCGACGCCGACAGCGACGCCCACGTGGGCGTCGCCGGTCGCGTGCTCGACGAGACGTTCGGCACCCTCGTGGTCCGGACGGGGTCCGGGGACAAACGCGTGCCCAAGTCGGGCGCGACGTTCGAGTTCGGCGTCGTCGAGACGCCGACCGCTCGCACAGATGAAGCCGCCGGCGACGGACAGTCGCCGGGGTCCGCGTCCCAACTCGGGTCGGATACTACGGGGGTCCGCCCCCGTCAGTCTGGCCCGTCCGGGTCCACAAGCGTCGTCACCGGTGACGGCGCGGGTCCGGCGAGCCGACGAGGCGAGTGCAAAGACGCGGTCTACGCGACGGTGGATGGCGATCGGTTGCGATATCGGCCCGCCGAACGCACCGAACGAGGTGCCACACAATGGCGATAGGAATCGACGTACCCACGCCTCCGGAGCCAGACAACCCGGAGGATTACGACTACGAGAAGTGCCCGTTCTACGGGCAGCTCTCCGTCCGCGGCCAGACCCGCGAGGGAACGGTCGTGTCGACGGATATGGCAAAGACCGTCATCGTCGAGCGAGAGTACGACGTGTTCGTACCGAAATACGATCGGTACATGAAGCGTCGCTCGCGCATCCCGGCTCACGTGCCGGGCGTGCTCGACTCGCTCGAAGTCGGTGACGAAGTGACAATCGCGGAGACGCGACCGCTCT
This sequence comes from Halorubrum californiense DSM 19288, assembly GCF_000336875.1. Taxonomy (GTDB): domain Archaea; phylum Halobacteriota; class Halobacteria; order Halobacteriales; family Haloferacaceae; genus Halorubrum; species Halorubrum californiense. Next base: position 59,715 of record NZ_AOJK01000017.1, read on the forward strand.
CGAAGACGAAGTCCCACGTCGTCGTCGAGATCCGCTCGGGTGATCAGTGATGGAGGCGCTCAAGGCCGACGTCACGCAGGGGCTCTCGAAGGGCTCGCTGATCACGTGCGCCGACAACACCGGCGCCCGTGAGCTGAAGGTCATCTCCGTGTCGGGCTACTCCGGCACGAAGAACCGCCACCCGAAGGCGGGGATCGGCGACAAGGTGACCGTCTCGGTCACGAAAGGGACCCCGGAGATGCGGCGGCAGGTGCTGGAGGCGGTCGTCGTCCGCCAGCGCAAGCCGATCCGCCGTCCGGACGGCACGCGCGTGAAGTTCGAGGACAACGCGGCCGTCATCATCGACGACCTCGAGGAGCCGCGGGGCACGGAGATCAAAGGCCCCGTCGCCCGCGAGGTCGCCGAACGATTCGGGAGCATCGCCTCGACCGCGACGATGATCGTCTAACTATGACGAAACAGCCACGCAAACAGCGAAAACGGTCGGAGACCGCGCCGCTCCACGAGCGGCAGAATCAGGTCCGGGCCACCCTCACCGACGACCTCCGCGAGGAGTACGGACAGCGGAACGTCCGCGTCAACGCCGGCGACACCGTCGAGGTGCTTCGCGGCGACGCGGCCGGCACGGAGGCCGAAGTCGTCTCCGTCGACCTGTCCGCCGAGCGGATCACGGTCGAGGACGTCACCGTCGAGAAGGCGGACGGGGAGGAGGTTCCCCGCCCCATCCCGGCGAGCAACGTCCGGGTGACCGAACTGGATCTCGAGGACGAGCGCCGGGAGGCGCGGCTCCGGGAGGACAACGAATGACGCGACACCAGAAGCGACTGTCAGTACCGAACTCCTGGCCGGTCGAGCGCAAGACGGACACGTTCACGGTGAAGGCGGGCGCGGGCCCGCACGGCGAGGCGGGCGTTCCGCTCGTCGTCCTGCTGCGGGACGTGCTCGGCTACGTCGACTCGACGAAGGAGGCGCGCTACGCGCTGAACAACGACTCGATCCTCGTCAACGGAGACGCCATCTCGGACGAACAGCGTCCGATCGGGATGTTCGACATCCTGGCGTTCCCCGAGCGCGGGGAGTACTTCCGCGTCTTCCCCGACGAGGGCGGTCGGCTCGCGCTGACCCCCGTCGACGAGGACGCCGCGGGCAGCCGGCTCGGGAAGATCACGAACAAGACCGTCGTCCCCGGCGGGGTCGTCCAGCTGACGCTCCACGACGGGACGAACGTCCGCGTCGACGACGACGCGGACTACGAGACGAACGACTCGATCGTCGTCGACAACGAGACGAAGGAGATCGTCGCCCACTTCGAGTACGAGGAGGGCGCCCTGGTCACCGCCGTCGCCGGTCAGCACGCCGGCCAGATCGGCGAGATCGACGACATCGACGTGACGCTCGGCTCCGGAGACAACACCGTGACCGTCGCCAGCGAGGACGGCGGCTAC
>NZ_AOJK01000018.1 GCF_000336875.1 Halorubrum californiense DSM 19288
ATGTGTATAAGAGACAGCATGGGCGTCGGGCAGGGCGGTGAACCCCTCGCCGACGCCGAGGAGATCATCGAGGCGATCACGGGCCAGCAGTCGGTCCGGACCACCTCGAAGCGCACCATCGCCGAGTTCGGGATCCGGAAGGGCGACCCGATCGGCGTGAAGGCGACGCTGCGGGGCGAGGACGCGCACGCGTTCCTCGAGACCGCGCTGGATCTGGTCGACGTCGGCCGGAGCCAGTTCGACGACACGGGTAACCTCAGCTTCGGGGTCGAGGACCACACCGACTTCCCGAGCCAGGAGTACGATCCCAACACCGGGATCTACGGCCTCGACGTGACGACGACGATCGTCCGTCCCGGCTACCGCGTCTCGAAACGCGACAAGGCGACGGGGACCATCCCCGCCCGCCACCGGATGACAGCCGAGGACGCGGCCGCGTTCCTCGAAACGAACTTCGACGTCGAGGTAACCGAATGAGCGAAGCGAACAACGACACGGGCGAGCACGCCGCGAAGCGCACCGACTCCCGGCACACGTGCCGGCGGTGCGACCGCGAGCAGGGACTCGTCGGCAAGTACGACATCAACCTCTGCCGGCAGTGCTTCCGCGAGGTCGCCCGAGACATGGGATTCGAGAAGTACAGCTGATTATGACGGGAAACGATCCATTCACAAACGCGCTCGCCGGCATGGACAACGCCGAGAGCGTTGGCCACCTGTCGTACACGGTAGAGCCCGCTTCGAACATCATCGGCTCCGTCCTCGAGGTCCTCTACGACCGCGGGTACGTCGACGGCTTCGAGTACGTCGACGACGGGAAAGCCGGGAAGTTCGAGGTCGAACTGAAAGGCGCGATCAACGAGTGTGGCGCCGTCAAGCCCCGCTACTCGGCGGGTGCGGACGAGTTCGAGAAGTGGGAGAAGCGATACCTCCCCGCCCGTGACTACGGGACGCTCATCGTCACGACGAGCCACGGCGTCATGAGCCACTACGAGGCCCGCGAAGCGGGCATCGGCGGCCAAGTGATCGCATACGTCTACTAACAATGAACAGAGTCGAAATCGAGATTCCGGACGACGTCTCCGCCGAGACCGATCACCTCGAACTCACCGTCGAGGGGCCCAACGGGAGCGTCACGCGACGCCTCTGGTACCCCGACGTCGACGTTTCCGTCGAGGACGGCGCGGTGGTCATCACCTCGGACAACGAGGACGCGAAGACCAACGCCACGGTCGGTACCTTCGAGAGCCACGTTGCCAACATGATCCACGGCGTCACCGAGGGCTGGGAGTACGCGATGGAAGTGTACTACGCCCACTTCCCGATGCAGGTGAACGTGGAGGGCGACGAGGTCGTCATCGAGAACTTCCTCGGAGAGAGCGCCGCGCGGCGCACCCCGATCCGCGGAGACACGGACGTACAGGTCGACGGCGAGACGGTCACGCTGACGGGCTCCGACAAGGAGGCCGTCGGGCAGACCGCCGCCGACATCGAACAGCTGACGAAGGTGACCGACAAGGACACGCGCGTCTTCCAGGACGGCGTGTACATCGTCGAGAAGCCCACCGGAGGTGCCTAACCAATGGCAGACGAACTGGAAGACATCAGCGGTGTCGGTCCCTCGAAGGCGGACGCCCTTCGCGAGGCCGGCTACGAGACGGTCGAGGACGTGAAGGCCGCCTCTCAGTCGGAGCTCTCCGAGGTCGACGGCGTCGGCAACGCGCTCGCAGCACGTATCAAGGCCGACGTTGGCGGGCTGGAGGTCGACGAGGAGGCGGACGCGGAGATCGAAGACGAGACGGACGAGGAGGAGGCGGCCGACGAGGCCGACGCCGACGAGACCGTCGAGACGGAGCTTCGCCCCCGCGGCCACGCTGACAAGACGCCGGAACTGGACGACGAGACCGCTCGCGCGCTCGCACAGAAGCACCGCGAGGGGAAACCGCAGTTCAACCGGCAGGACTACCACAAGAAAAAGCGGATCCCGACGTCGTGGCGCAAGCCGCGCGGCGGGCTCTCCAAGCAGCGCCGCCGCATGAAGTCGAAGGGACCGGTCGTCGAGGCCGGCTTCCGCTCGCCGACGGCGTCGCGCGACCTCCACCCGAGCGGCTTCGAGGAGGTCCGCGTTCACAACACGGACGACCTCGAAGGCGTCGACGGCGACACGCAGGCGGTGCGTATCGCCTCGAAGGTCGGCGGTCGCAAGCGCGAACTGATCGAAGACGAGGCGGAGGAGCGCGAGATCCGCGTGCTGAACCCCACCTACGTCGAAGTGGAGGTCGACGATGAGTGATCTGAAGGCGCAGAAACGGCTCGCAGCGGACGAGCTCGACGTCGGCAAGCGCCGCGTCTGGCTCGACCCCGACGCACAGGAGGAGATCGAGGACGCCATCACCCGCGAGGACGTCCGCGAACTCATCGAACAGGGGACGATCCGCGCGAAAGACGAGAAGACGAACTCGCGCGGTCGGGCCCGCGAGCGCGCCGAAAAGCGCTCGTACGGGCATCAGTCGGGCGCCGGTACCCGCAAGGGTCGCTCCGGCGCGCGGCAGGACACGAAAGACGACTGGAAGGCGCGCATCCGCGCACAGCGGGCCCGCCTGAAGGAGCTTCGCGACGAGGAAGACGTGCTCGACGCCTCCGAGTACCGCACGCTGTACAACAAAGCGAGCGGGGGAGACTTCGAGGACGTCGCCCGTCTTGAGGCGTACATTCGGACGCAGTACGGTTACGAGGTGACGGACTAATGGCGACAGGACCACGATACAAGGTGCCGATGCGGCGCCGCCGAGAGGTCCGGACGGATTACCATCAGAGGTTGCGCCTGCTGAAATCGGGCAAGCCTCGCCTGGTCGCTCGGGTGAGCAACGCTCACGTCAGGGCGCAGCTGGTGACCCCCGGATCGGACGGCGACGAGACCCACGCGGCCGCCTCCAGCGAGGAGCTCGCTGACTACGGCTGGGACGCCCCCACGGGCAACCTTCCCAGCGCGTACCTCACCGGCTTCCTCGCGGGCGCCCGCGCAGTCGACGCCGGCCTCGACGAGGCCGTCCTCGACATCGGGCTCAACACGGCGACGCCCGGCAACAAGACGTTCGCGGTACAGGAAGGAGCGATCGATGCGGGCCTCGAAATCCCGCACAACGACGACGTGCTGGCCGACTGGTCGCGCACGCGCGGCGAGCATATCGCCGACTACGCCGAGCAGCTCGACGAGCCGCTGTACAGCGGTTCGTTCGACGCCAGCGAGCTACCCGAGCACTTCGACGACGTGCTCGCGACAATCCAGGAGGACCATGAGTAGACACAACGACGGCTGGGAACCGCGGACGCGACTCGGCCGCAAGGTACAGGACGGCGATATCTCGTCGATGGAACAGGCGCTCAACTCCGGCCTCCCGATGAAGGAGGCGGAGATCGTCGACCAGCTCCTCCCGGGGCTCGAAGACGAAGTGCTGGACATCAACATGGTCCAGCGCATGACCGACTCCGGCCGCCGCGTGAAGTTCCGCTGCGTGGTCGCCGTGGGCAACCGCGACGGCTACCTCGGCTACGCGCAGGCCCGGGACGACCAGGTCGGCGGCGCAATCCAGAAGGCGATCGACGTCGCGAAGCTGAACATCATCTCGGTCGACCGCGGCTCGGGCTCCTGGGAAGACCAGCCCGGCGGCACCAACTCCCTGACCCGCACGGCGAAGGGGAAGGCCGGCTCCGTCACCGTCGAGATCAAGCCCGCCCCGCAGGGGCTGGGCCTCGCGGCCGCGGAGACGGTCCGCAACATCTTGGAGCTCGCCGGCGTCGATGACGCCTGGACGAACTCCGACGGCAACACGCGCACCACGGTGAACCTCGCGAAGGCGACGTTCAACGCACTGGAGAACGCGGCGCAGTCCCGCACGCCCCAGCACGCCCGTGAAGTCCACTACGACGAGGTGAGCGAGTGATGCAGGCGATCGTCCAGCTTCGCGGCGACGTCAACCTCAATCACGGCGTTGAAGACACGCTCGACATGCTGAATATCGGGCGCGTCAACCACGCGACGCTCGTTCCCGAGACGGACTCGTACCGCGGCATGATCACCAAAGTCAACGACGTCGTCGCGTTCGGGGAACCGAGCGTCGAAGCCGTCGCGCGAACGATCGCGCTGCGCGGTGAGCCCATCGAGGGCTCGGCCGATGTCGACGACGAGTGGATCGACGACAACACCGACTACGCCGACCTGGAGGCGCTGGCCGAAGCGCTCGTTGACGAGGAGACGACCCTGCGCGAGCAGGGCCTCTCGCCGACCCTCCGGCTCCACGCGCCCCGCGGCGGTCACGAGGGGATCAAACACCCCGTGATCGAGGGCGGCGAACTCGGGAAACACACCACCGAGGAGATCGACAGTCTCCTGGAGGCGATGCGATGACGAGCAAGAAACGACGACAGCGCGGCTCTCGCACGCACGGCGGCGGCACGCACAAGAACCGGCGCGGCGCCGGTCACCGCGGCGGCCGCGGCGCGGCCGGTCGCGCGAAACACGAGTACCACAACTACGGCCCGCTCGGCAAGCACGGGTTCAAGCGTCCCGAGGACGCCCAGACGGAGGTCCTCGAAGTGAAGATCCAGAAGCTCGACGAGGACGCGGCGCTGTACGCCGCGGACGGCCTCGCCGAGGCGGACGGCGACGCGTACGTCTTCGACGCGCGCGACGTCGTCGAGGACGGCCACGAGGCGGACGTCGTGAAGGTGCTCGGCGGCGGACAGGTCCGGCGCGAGCTTCACGTCACGGCGGACGCGTTCACGGCCGGCGCGGTCGAGCTCATCGAGGAAGCCGGCGGCGAGGCGACGCTCTCCGAGCGCGCCGAAGAGCCCGCTGACGAACCGGAAAACACTTCCGACGACGAGAACGACGAGGCGTAACATGAGCTGGAAGGAGGCCGCCGAACCGGTGCTCTCGCGGATGCCCGTCGTGGAGCGGCCCGCGGGACACGTCCCGTTCAGACGGAAGCTCACGTGGACGGCCGGAATCCTGATCGTCTACTTCTTCCTGACCAACATCAACCCCTTCGGGTTGGCGGTCGGGCAGGGGTCGGACTTCTTCGGGCAGTTCCGGTCGGTGCTCGCCGGGTCGTCCGGGTCGTTGCTACAGGTCGGTATCGGACCGATCGTCACGGCGTCCATCGTCCTCCAGCTGTTGGGCGGTGCGAACCTCCTCGGGCTCGACACGGAGAACGACCCGCGCGACCAGGTCCTCTATCAGGGCCTCCAGAAGCTGCTGGTGATCATCGTCTCCGCCCTCACGGCGGCGCCGATGGTGTTCACCGGGGGCTTCCTTCCGGCCGACGACGCGGTCGCGAGCGCGCTCGGGATCGGCACGTTCGGCGTTCAGCTGCTGATCTTCGCGCAGATCTTCGTCGGCGGCATCCTCATCCTGTTCATGGACGAGATCGTGAGCAAGTGGGGGGTCGGCTCCGGCGTCGGGCTGTTCATCATCGCGTCGGTGAGCCAACAGATCGTCGGCGGCTTCTTCAGCTTCTCCGCGCTCGGCGCGTCCGGCTTCTTCGCGAGCTGGTACGGCGTCATCGTCGGCGACATCCCGGCGTCGCTGTCGCCGTTCACGGCGGAGGGGCTCCAGAATCTGCTGTTCGACCCGGGGAACATTCTGGCGCTTTTCACCACGGTGTTCATCTTCGGGATCGTCGTGTACGCGGAGTCGGTCCGCGTCGAGATCCCGCTGTCGCACGCCCGCGTGAAGGGCGCACGCGGACGCTTCCCGGTGAAGCTCATCTACGCGTCCGTCCTGCCGATGATCCTCGTTCGCGCGCTGCAGGCGAACATCCAGTTCCTCGGCCAGATCCTCTCCTCGCAGTGGGCGGGGATGCCGGCGATACTCGGGACCTACAGCGAACAGGGACAGCCAATCTCCGGGCTGTTCTACTACCTGAACCCGATCCAGAGCCGCGGGCAGTGGATGTGGTTCCTGGGTGAGATTCCGGCGTCCGTCGAACCGTGGATGATCGCGGTCCGGCTCGCCGTCGACCTCACGTTCATGATCGTCGGCGGCGCCATCTTCGCGATCTTCTGGGTCGAGACCACCGGCATGGGGCCGGAGGCGACCGCGAAACAGATCCAGAACTCCGGGATGCAGATCCCCGGGTTCCGCCGGAACCCGCAGGTCGTCGAGAAGGTCATGGAGCGGTACATCCCGCAGGTGACCGTCATCGGCGGCGCCCTCGTCGGGCTGCTCGCCGTGATGGCGAACCTGCTTGGCACCATCGGTCAGGTCTCCGGGACCGGGCTGCTGCTGGCCGTCTCTATCACGTACAAGCTGTACGAGGAGATAGCCGAAGAGCAGCTGATGGAAATGCACCCGATGATGCGCCAGATGTTCGGCAACGAGTAGCGGACATCTACACTCCTTTCGGTTCTTTTTCGACCCTGAGCGACTGCGTCGTACTCAGCCCTCTGCCACTCGGGGGCAGTCGCAGTGACCGACTCGGACGACTTCTTCGAACGACTCGACGAGGCCGGCCAGTCGCCGACGACCGCGCTGACTCGATCCGGCCGTCAGTGAAGCAAACAGAAGCGGACGAACTCACATCACGGACACCGGGTCCACCAGTACCCTTTTGCGAGTTGGTGGGCAAGGTCATGTATGAGTCTCACTTCTGACGACTTCGAGGAGTTCGTCTCCTCGGACCCTGACGACGACGAGACGGTCCCGTTCGGACAGGCTCTGTCAGAGTTGGGACTTGACGTCGAGGTCGACTCCGTGGAGGCCGTCCGTGACGTCCGCGAACGGTTCTGAGAGCACTCCTCGACACGAACGTTCTCGTCGCAGCAGTTACCCGGGATTCCGATCGGTCTGCGGAAGCGATCGAACTGCTCGATCAGGTCGATGACCCGCTCGTTTCGGTTCTCAGTCTCTGGAACTCCGAAGCGTTCTGAGCAAAAGAAACGGTTCGAATGGGATCGAATCGACGATATCGAGAATCGAATTACCTCTCGGATGACGGTGACGTTTCCCGACGCCTCCGACATGATGGCAGCGAATCGCCGCCAATCGGAAACGCTGTTGTACCCGATGGACGCGATGATCCTCTCGGCGGCCGACGCTGCCGACGCGACTCTCGTCTCGTTTGACTCTGAACTACCCGATAGAACCCGCCTCCGAATCACTCGCTTTGGAGCGCATTCCCGATTGCCTCTCCAGCAAGACCGTATATGAGACCAACAAGACCGATGAGGAGTCCGAGATGGAGTGAACCAGGTGAGGCTACATCTCAGGGGAGAGCAGCGCAATCCCTCGGTGTACAGTCAAGAGTACCGCAAACACCTCGATGAGGACTGCTTTCTGGAGGGACATTCACTCGGGTTCAGCGCTTGTCTTAAGAAAACCCTACGGTAGATAAGTCCCCCGTACTGCGCGATTTTGAAGCCCGTCTCTCAGCGGGCAGAGTATTGAGTAACACGCGCGCTCTATTCAGCACAATCGGCTAGAACGTGTCACAGGCTGAGGATTTCAGCAGAGCGCTCGACGCGTGTCGCATGATATCTGCGTTCGTCGTCCCGGTCACCGAAGCGGTCTGTTCACCTCTTCCACCGTGACAGACAATAGTACTTCAGAATAGCGGCTTCGTCGAAGTCCGTCCGGGCGGGTTACGCGTCGTCGCGTTGGTCGGCCGCCTCGTCGTCGTCGTCCTCACCCGCCTCTTCGACTGTTTCCTCGACTTTTTCGCCGACTGTCTCCTCGACCGTCTTCTCGACCGTCTCTTCGACTTTTTCGCCCACGGTCTCCTCGACAGTCTCTTCGACGGTTTTCTCGACGGTTTCTTCGACCTTTTCGCCGACTGTCTCCTCGACCGTCTTCTCGACCGTCTCTTCGACTCTTTCGCCGACCTTCTCCTCGACGGTCTTCTCCACTGTCTCTCCGACCGTCTCCTCGACTTTCCCCGTGACCTCCTCGCTGACGGTGTTGCTGACGTTGTCGGCGACCTCGCTGACCTCCTTGTTGACGGTTTCGCCGACGCTCTTTTCGACCTCCTTGCTCACCGTCTCCTCGACCTTCTCGCCGACCGTCTCCTCGACGGTCTTCTCGACCTCCTTGCTCACCGTCTCGCCGACCGTCTTTTCGACCTCCTTGTCGACGGTCTCGCCGACGCTCTCCTCGACCTGCTTGCCGACCTGGTCCGCGACCTCGCGGGTCATCCAGTCCGGGTCGAACCGGGCCATCTTCCAGACGACGTGGATCACGTACGAGGCGAACACCCCGATCCCGAACGCGATGGCGACGTTGAACACCGGTAGCGTCGCGATGAGTACGATCGACAGGACGATCAGCGCACCGTACGCGATGTCGGTTATCGCGTCCACCCGCGCCGGACTCACCATCCCTGTCCCTCCGTATCGCCGTCGACTTCGCCGGGCCGTCCTCGCGTGGCCTCTCCGTTCATACGTCCATGTTCCGAGCCGACGGCGTAAAAGCCTCCCATTGTCGCCGCCTTCGACGCCCCCGAAGCTCTCCGGCCCCGGAGCGCGGTCCTTTTAGCCCGGATGGCCGAACCGAACGTATGGACATCGAAGAGGGCGGACTCACCGTCTCCGTCCCGGAGGCCCGCGACGGCGCTAGCGAGGGCACCGGCGGCGGCGTCTTCTTCAACCCGACCCAGGAGCTGAACCGCGACGTGACCGTCGCGACGCTGCGCGCCTACCGCGACCGCGAGCCGCGCGCGGCCTCGTACCTCGACGCGATGGCCGCCTCGGGGGTTCGGGGCGTCCGCGCCGCGGCCGAGGAGTACGACGTCACCTGCGCCGACGTCGACGCGGACGCGGTCGAACTCGCCGCCGCGAACCTCGACGCCAACGGCCTCGACGGCGAGGCGGTCCACCGCGACGTCAACGCCCTGCTGTACGACGAGGGCCCGTTCGACGTCGTCGACCTCGACCCGTACGGCACGCCGATCCCCTTCGCGGACGCGGCGTTCGCGAACGGCCGCAACCTGGTCTGTGTCACCGCCACCGACACCGCGCCGCTGTGCGGGGCCCACCTCAACAGCGGGATCCGCAAGTACGGCGCGGTGCCGCGCAACACCGACTACCACCCGGAGATGGGGCTCCGGACGCTGCTCTCCGCGCTGGTGCGGACCGCCGCGCGCTACGACAAGGCGGCGACGCCGATCCTCTCGCACGTCTCCCGGCACTACGCCCGGACCTACCTCGAACTGGAGTCCGGCGCCCGCACGGCCGACGACTGCCTCGAAGCCGTGGGACACGTCGACCAGTGTGAGGACTGCCTCTGGCGCGAGGCGACGCCGGGGCACATCGCCGACCCGGTCGAGGCCTGCCCGGAGTGCGGGAGCGACCGCGTCCTGACGGCGGGCCCGATCTGGCTCGGTCCGGTCGCCGACGCCGACTTCGCGCGCGCCGTCCGCCGGGAGGTGACCGACGAAATGGGCGAGGCGAAGCGTGCGCGCAAGCTGCTCGGCACGGTCGCGCGCGAGATCGACACCCCCACGCACTACGACCAGCACCGGCTGTACAAGGAGTGGGGCGAGCCCGCCATCGGCATGGACGAGTTCGTCGAGCGCCTGCGCGGGGCCGGCCACGAGGCGAGCCGCGCCCACTACCGCGGCACGGCGGTGAAGAGCACGGCCTCTATCCCCGAGATGCGCGAGGCGGTCCTCGGCGACGGGGCTGACTGACGGGGCCACACCCTCCCGTTTTAGTCGCGGTCGGCCGAAGCGCGTGACGTGTCTCGACACTCGCGCACCGCGTTCGGCACGGCTCGGCGCGTCGCCGACCTCGCGATCGACCGGCAGGTGACGTTCCTCGCGGCCGCCATCGCCTACTACGCGTTCGTCTCGCTCGTCCCCGCGCTCCTGCTGCTCGTCGTCGTCGCCACCGCCGTCTTCGGCGAGACCATCGCGGCGGAGCTGGTCGCGTCGACGGGCGACTTCCTCACCCCGGCCGGCGAGGAGGCGGTCGTCGCGGCCGTCTCCTCCGCCGGCGGCCGGACCGGCGCGAGCCTGCTCGGGGTCGGACTGCTGCTCTGGTCGACGCTGAAGGTGTTCCGCGGGCTCGACACGGCGTTCGTCTCCCTGTACGGCGGCGACGAGACGCCGGGTTTCCTCAGGCAGGTCGCCGACGCCGCCTCGGTCGTGGTCGGCGTCGGCGTCGGCCTCGGGGTGATGGTCGCCGTCGGCGCATTCGTCGCGGCCGCGGACGCGGTCCCGCTGGTCGAGGCGGCGAGCGTCCTCGCCCTGCCCGCCCTGCTCGCGGTCGTGTTCCTCCCGATGTACTACCTCCTCCCGCAGCCGACGATCGGCGTCCGCGAGGCGCTGCCGGGCGCGGCGTTCGCGGCGGTCTGCTGGACGCTGCTTCAGGCCGGGTTTCAGGTGTACGCCGCGGGCGCCGCCCAGTATCAGGTGTACGGCGTCATCGGCGGTATCCTCCTCTTGGTCACCTGGCTGTACCTCGCCGCCGTCGTCGTCGTGCTCGGCGGCGTGGTCAACGTGGTGCTCGCGGGGCGAGGCGACGACGGTGGCGACCCCCGAACCGGGGTCGCGGCCGACGCGCTCGGTGGCACTGACGACGCCGCGGACCGGCAGTTACAACAAGACCGCGACCGACCCACGGGTATGAACGGCGAGTCGGATCCCGACGGGGACGACGGCGAGCGGCCGCGCGGCGCGCCGGACGTCGCCGCCCTCAAAGCGGAGGTCCGGGAGCTGCGGTCGCAGCTCGACGAGTTCGAGGACGACGTGGAACGCCGCACGGTCGACAAGCCAGAGGTCGAGTCGGAGCTGAAGCGGTACGTCCGCTCGCGGATGCGCCGCGGCCACGCCCGCGGCTGGGGCCCGTACCTCGTGTTGCTGTACGGGACCGTGCTGACGCTCGCGGCGCTAACCTCGCTCGACGGGATCTACGCGGTCGGCGCCATCGTCGTCCTCGGGCTGTCGACGCTCGGCCTGTACACGATATTCGTCGTCGTCGGCATCGGCCTCAACCTGATCGAGACGCCCGGCAAGGCGCTCGACTACGCCCGCCAGCGCGGCGATGACTGATGCGGGGACCTCCGCGCCAGCGATGGCTGACGCGGCGACGCCTGCGTCCCTGATCCCCGCCGGGGTGGTGGCCGTCGAGGTGATCGACGCGTGACCGGACTCGTCGCCGCCGAGCGCGGGGTCGGCGAGACCGTCGTCGTCGACGCGCTGCCGGAGTTCGTCGTCGTCGCCTTCGCGGCCGTCACCCACCTCGCGGACCCGTGGTTCCTCTTCGCGCTGCTCGCCCTCGGCTACTGGTTCGCGGGCGACGGCGTCGCGGGGGCGCCGCGCCGCGCCGGTGCGACCGCGATCGCCGCCGTCACCTGCGCGTACGCCGCGACGGCGGTCGCCAAGGCGTGGTTCGCGGTCTCCCGACCGCCGGGCGCGATGCCCCCCGCCGATGTCCCGACGTGGCTCCCCGCGCTCCTGTCCGGGTGGTACGAGGCGCAGGTGCTCTCTGACGGCTTTGGCTTCCCGAGCGGCCACGCCACCGGCGGCGCGGCGGCGTACCTCGCGCTGGCGCTGCTGTACGACCGGTTCTGGACGGACCGCGCCCGCTACCTCGCGGCCGGCGGGGTCGCCGTCGCCGTCGCGGCCTCGCGGGTGGTCATCGAGGTCCACTACCTCGTCGACGTGCTCGCGGGGTTGGCCGTCGGCGCGGGGACGGTCGGCGTCGCGCTGTGGCTCGCCGGCGACCCGCGCGTCCGGCGCTCCACGGGCACGGAGACGGGGGCCGACCCGACCGCCGAACTGAACCCCGCCCCGGCCTTCCTGCTCGCTGCGGTCGTCTCGACGGGCGCGCTGGCCGTCGCGGTCGCGGGCGGCCACACCGGCGAGGTGGTCGAGGCGGGGATCGGGATCGCCACCGGCGCCGGTGGCGCGGTCGGCTGGCGGTTCGTCGACGGCGACGAGCCTGCGGTTCCGGTCCGGGTCGCGGCCCCCGCCCTCGCGGTCACCGGCGGGCTCTGGGTGGGCGCGTACGCGCTCGCGGGGACGCTCCCGGTGACGCTGCTCGCGACGACCGTCGCTGTGGTCGCCGTCGTCGCGCTGCCCGCGCTGCCGGCGCGGATCGGGGCGACGAGCGGCGCCCGAAACTGAGTCGTTCCCCCGGCGGTCGTCGAGTTTTTCCACGGCTGCGCACCGCAGACGAGCGCGGCGCTACCGGGCTTCGGAAAACGGAGAGAGAACGCCGCCGAATCAGTCGTCTTCGAGCGCCTGCGCGATGCGCTGGAGCTGCCGGGTCGCGTCGCGGACCTCGTCGCGGAGCTGGCGCACCTCGCGGACGAGTTCCTCGTTGCCGCCGTCGTCGCCGCGGCCGCCCTGCTCGCCGGGCGCGCCGGGGCCGCCGCCCATCCCGGGCGGGCCGCCCGCGCCGCCGGGACCGCCGCCGCCGCCCATCATGCCGGACATCATCTGCGCGAAGGGGTTGCCACCGCCCCCGCCGCCCATCCCGGGCGGGCCGCCGCCGCCCATCATCTCCTCGGGCTCGGGCCGGTCGCCCTCCTCGCGCTCCTGCTCGCGTCGCTCGCGGATCTCCTCGACGCGCTCGCGGAAGGACTTCTCTTCGCCGTCGCCGTCGCCCTGTTCGCCGGCCTCGCCGTTCTCGGGGTCGGTGGCGTCGTCGTCTGCCATGCGCCACGGTTCGGCGGCGCGGCCGAAAAGGGTTGCCGTGGCGCCCGCGACGGTGTATTTATAAGCCCGCGGCGGACCGCCGCGGAGGGGGAGTGTGACCGCCGCCCCGCCAGTGCCTCCCAAGTCGGCGTCAGGTCCGAATCAGGCGGTGGCAGTTCGGACACTCCGCAGTCTCCGTATCTCGGCCGACCGCGGGCACGCGGTCGCCGCAGTTCGGACACCGAATCCGGGTGCGGGCGTACTCCGTCCTCGAACGGGTCGGGGTTCTGTCGGTGTCGTCACCCATGTATGGTTGGTATTTACTACCATACATATGGCTTATCGACATATACCTAAAACACGATTTAGGCCGTTGAGCGCCGCGCCGGGCGTGCTCCGCACTTATTCGTGGCCAGAGACGCGGACCGGCTCGTACGGCTCCTCCAGCCACTCCATGTCGGAGTCCGAGAGGTCGATGTCGAGTGCCTCGACCGCGTCTTCGAGGTGTTCGACGCTCGTCGTGCCGACGATGGGCGCGTCGACCGAATCCTTGTGGAACAGCCACGAGAGCGCGATCTGCGCCATCTTCACGCCCTTCTCGGTTGCCAGTTCCTCGACCCGCTCGTTGACCTCGCGCCCGCCGCCCTCGCGGTACGGGTGCGCGTAGAGGTGTTCCTCGGTCTCGCCGCGGAGCGTGGCGTCGACCTCCTCGTGCGGGCGCGTCAGGTAGCCGCGTGCGAGCGGGCTCCACGGCATCACGCCGACTCCCTCCTCCTCGCACAGCGGGAGCATCTCGCGCTCCTCCTCGCGGTACGCGAGGTTGTAGTGGTTCTGCATCGTCGCGAACCGCTCGTACCCCTCCCGCTCGCTCGTATGGAGCGCCTCGGCGAACTGGTGGGCCCACATCGAGGAGGCGCCGACGTGTCGGACGTCGCCCCGTCGCACCGCGTCGTCGAGGGCGGCCAGCGTCTCCTCGATCGGCGTGTCGTAATCCCAACGGTGGATCTGATAGAGGTCGATCGTGTCCGTGCCGAGCCGGGCGAGGGAGTTCTGAAGTTCCTGTTCGATCGCCTTCCGCGAGAGCCCGCCGGAGTTGGGGTTCGACTCGTCCATCTGGAAGTACCCCTTCGTGGCGACGACGAACTCGTCGCGGTCGTACCCGTCGAGCGCCTCGCCGAGGACGCGCTCGCTCTCGCCGTTCGAGTACATGTTGGCGGTGTCGAAGAAGTTCACCCCCAAGTCTGTCTCTTATACACATCTCTGAGCGGGCTGGCAAG
>NZ_AOJK01000019.1 GCF_000336875.1 Halorubrum californiense DSM 19288
GATGTGTATAAGAGACAGTCCCAGTTCGAGGCGAGACAAAAAGCTACGCGCGGCGGCGATGCTCGTCGGCTGTCGGTCTCGAATCGACGGTGGCGGTCGGACTAGAGGTCCCGGAACGACGCGGTGTACACGAGGAACGCGCCGGTGAGGAGGACGAACGCGAGGAACGTCACGAGCGCGAGCACGTTCGCGACCGGGGAGAGCGGCGCGAGGAACGACTCTCCGGTCGAGTCGAGTACCAAGACGGCGATGAGGGCGGCGATCAGCCCGAGCAGCCAGTTCGTAAGGATGTCGTCCATGCCCCGCCCGACACGGCGGGCCGACAAAAAGCCGCGGATGGCGCGACGGCGGGTCGCGGATCCGGCCCGGACGCGCGGCGCCGGAGCTATGCCGCTGGCTCCCCTGCTGATCGTCGTGAGCGACCGGACGACCTGCTGGCTGCTCGGCGACCAGCTCAACACCGACCTCGACGTCCTCGACGCGGCCGACGACGTGCTGCTGATCGAAGCCCACGGGTTCGCGGACCGGAAGCCGTACCACGCCCACAAGCTGACGCTCGTGTTCTCGGCGATGCGGCACTTCCGCGACGACCTCCGCGAGCGCGGCCACGACGTGACGTACGTGCGGGCGGCCTCGTTCGGCGAGGGGCTCGACGAGTTCTTCGCGGAGCGCGCGACCGGGGCCGACGACGGCGACGACGCCGAGCCGCGCCTCCGGCTCATGCGCCCCGCGAGCCACGGCGCCGGCGAGCGGCTCCGGGAGCTGGTCGCCGATCGCGGCGGCACGCTCGAACTCGTCGACAACGAGCTGTTCTGGACGACGCCGGCGGACTGGAGCGAGTGGAGCGGCGAGGGCGAAACGGTCGGCGACGACGAGCCGCTCCTCGGCGACGACGGGGCGGCCGAGCGGACCTACCGACAGGAGCACTGGTACCGGCACGTCCGCCGCGAGACGGGCGTGCTGATGGACGACGGCGAGCCCGTCGGCGGCGAGTGGAACTACGACGACCTGAATCAGGAGACGCCGCCGGACGACTGGGAGCCGCCCGCGCGGCCGACGTTCGAGCCGGACGAACTGACCCGCGAGACCCACGCGTGGGTCCGCGAGCGGTTCGATACGTGGGGGAACGACTCGCTGGACGGGTTCGCGTGGCCGGTCACTCGGGGCGAGGCCCGCGAGGCGCTCGACCGGTTCGTCCGCGACGGGCTCCCCGCGTTCGGCCGGTATCAGGACGCGATGGCCGGCGGCGAGCCGTTCCTCTCGCACTCGCTGCTCTCGCCGGCGATAAACCTCGGGCTGCTCGACCCCCGCGAGCCGGTCCGGGCGGTCGAACGCGCCTACGAGAAGCGCGGGATCGAGCCGGGCGCGTACGACCCCACCGAGCGCGGCGGGAGCGACGCTGGAGCGACGTCGCTCGACGACTTCGGGAGCGACGAGGCGGAGGGCGACGGCGACGCGGCCGAGGGAGATGATGGCGACGCGGCCGAGGGCGACGATGGCGACGCGGCCGAGGGCGACGAACCCGCCCCAGTCCCGCTCAACGCCGTCGAGGGGTTCATCAGGCAGGTGATCGGCTGGCGGGAGTTCATGCGCCACGTGTATCGGGAGGCGATGCCGGAGTTGGCCGAGGCGAACCAACTGGATCAGGACCGAGAGCTTCCCCCTGCCTACTGGGACGGCGAGACCGACATGCGGTGTCTCTCCGAGGCCGTGGGGCACGTCCGGGAGTTCGGCTACGCGCACCACATCGAGCGGCTGATGGTGCTGTCGAACTTCGCGCTCGTGTACGGCGCCGACCCGGCGGAGCTGAACGAGTGGTTCCACCTCGGCTTCGTCGACGCCTACCACTGGGTGACGACGCCGAACGTCGTCGCGATGGGCTCGTTCGGGACCGACGTGCTCTCCTCGAAGCCGTACGCCTCCTCGGGGAACTACGTCAACAAGATGAGCGACCACTGCGCCGACTGCCGGTACGCCGTCTCGCGGACGACGGGCGAGGGCGCCTGCCCGTTCAACGCGCTCTACTGGGACTTCCTGAAGGAGAACGAGGAGACGCTCCGCGGCACGGGGCGAATGGGACTGATGTACTCGCACGTCGACGGCAAAGACGACGCGGAGTGGGAGTCGATCCGGGAGCGCGCGGACAGGGTGCGCGAGCTGGCTCGCAGCGGGGAGCTGTAGGCGTCGGGAGCTGCGGTCCTATTCGCCGCTCGCGAGCCGCCGCAGCCGCGGGAGCGCCTGCTCGTAGCCGAGGCCGACGAGCCCGACGTACAGCGCGAGCAGTCCCATACCGACGGCCCAGGCGCCGAGGACGAGGTCGCCGCCCGAGACGGCGGAGAGACCGAACTGTTCGAGCAGGACGCCGACCGCGGCGGCGGCGCCGGCGCCGACGGTGACGGCGAGGAGTTCGACGAGTTCGACAGCGACGGCGGGTACTTCGACCATATCCGAGGTGGGACGGTCGGAGATTATGACTCTTTCGGGAGAACGGTGAACGCCGCGTCCCTCACTTCAGGCCGAACGACCGCATGACGGTGTCCGCGAGCCCCTTCGCGATCAGCGCCAGCCCCGCGAGGAGCACCATCATCGCGCCGGCGATGACGGGGTCGCGGTAGGTGATGATACCGACCGCGGCGACGACAAGGAGGAGTCCGACGATACCTTCGAGGCCGAGTTTGCTTCGCATGTCGTCGGGTCTCCGTCGAACGCTGTTAAATCGGACTGATCCGCGCGAACGCGACGGCGACCGAGAACCCGTCGGCGACCGAGAACCCGTCGGCGTCACCCCGGCGGAGAGCGGCCCTTTTATCTTCACGAGCGCGTACCACCGCGTACGCATGAGCAACGGAGACGGCGGCGGTCGGAACGACCTCCGAATGCCCGACGACGACGAGGTGTTCGCGGAGGTCGTCGAGATGCTCGGCGCGAACCGCGTCAAAGTGCGCTGTGCGGACGGGAAACAGCGAACCGCGCGGATCCCCGGCCGGATGCAAAAGCGCGTGTGGATCCGCGAAGACGACATCGTCCTCGTCGAGCCGTGGGACTGGCAGGACGAGAAGGCCGACATCTCGTGGCGCTACGAGAAGAGCGAGGCGGAACAGCTCCGCGAGGAAGGCCACCTGCAATAAGTCATTTTGCGCGGATCGACGGCGAACGCCTCCAAAGCCCCAGCCGCTCGGCGATACGCGGTCAATGACTCAGCGGTGACTCCCTCCAAAGCCCCAGCCGCGAGGCGGGCGCACGCTCGCTGCGGTCCTCAGTCGGTCGCTACCGCTCCCTCCCTGCGGTCCTTGCCTCACCTGCGCCCGCCTCGCGGCCGCCCCTTTGAGTCCACCCCCACAGCACCGCACCTCACCCTCCCCAGCCTCGTCGCTGGCGGCTATAGTACCTAGCGTAACTTTTGAAGATAGTCACCGAGGTGATCATCGATCCAAGAGGCTGCGAAACTAATCTGAGCTGTAAGCTTCTCAAANTCGCTGAGGTGACGGACGATCTCTTTACGGCGATCCCCAGACATAGCTACACATCAAACTCTACCTTCATAACTTCTACTAGGCACTATCGCCGCCAGCGACTCCCTCGTACGCGCTCCTCGCGCCCTGTCGGGCGCTCGGAGGCGCGCGCCACAGGCTATCAGAACGTATCGCTGCCGTCGCGTCGCTCTCCCCGTTTTTAAGTTCGAACGGTCCCCAGCGATGCTATGCTCCGGCTCGCGATGACCACCGACGCGGAGACGTTCGAGCGCGTGCGCGGGCCGCTCGCGGACCGCGGCATCGAGGTGGGTCACGTCCGAGCGAAAGAGCGGTCGCTCCGGGTGGCTGGCGGGGAAGTCGGCGGTGAGGGCGGCGAGGCGGCGCCGGCCGACGCCGACGAGTTCGACGGGTTCGACGTCGGTCTCGTCTACCCGACCCGCCTGATGGAGGGGGCGGTCGTCGACGAGCGCCTCGGCGTTCCGTGGGTGAACGGCCGCGACGCGGTCGTCGCCTCGCGCAACAAGGCGGGCGTGTTGGCGAGGCTGTCGGCGGCCGGGCTCCCGACGCCGAAGACGACGCTCGTGTCGAACCCCGTCGACGAGTCCGTCGTCGTCGACGCCGCCGAGGCGTTCTCGTACCCCGTCGTGGTGAAGCCGAACTCCGCGACCCGCGGCGTGGGCGTCGCGACCGCGACCGACCTCGACTCCCTCCTCGGCGTGGTCGACTACCTGAACCTGATCCACGACTACCGGGCCACCGGCGACAAGTCGTTCCTGATCCAGGAGTTCCTCCCGGACGCGCGCGACTACCGCGCGATGGTCGTCGACGGCGCGCACGCGGGGGCGGTGGAACGCGAACTCGACGCCGACGCGCTCGCGGCCGGCCGGTGGAAGCACAACGTCCACCGCGGTGCGACGGCGCGCGGCGTCGACCTCGACCCCGAGGCGCGGGACCTCGCGGAACGAGCGGCCGCGGCGCTCGGGATCGACTACCTCGGCGTCGACCTGTTGGAGACAGACGGTCGGCTCGTGGTCAACGAGACGAACGCGCGGCCGACCGTCGACGCCGCGACGAAGTACGCGGACGACTTCTACGACCGGTTCGCGGCGCTGATCCGGCGGACGGCGGGAGCAGAATAGGGAGCGTCGGAGACGCGGCGAGAACTCAGACGAGGTCGATCGACGCGCTGTCGTCGTCGCGGTCGAACGAGACCTCGAGGACGCCGTTGTTGAACGTCGCGTCCGCGGAGTGTTCGTCGACGGGCGCGGGGAGTTCGACCGTCTCGTCGTACTCGCGCCGGTCGGAGACCGCGGAGATGGTGAGCGCGTCGCCGTCACAGCGGAGCGAGAGGTCGTCCTTCGAGACTGCGGGCAGGTCGGCGACGAGACGCACCGACTCCTCGGTGGTGTACGCGTCGACGTGGGTGTCGGCGCCGAACCCTGCGTCGTCGGCCGACGGGGCGTCGCCGCTGGCCATCTCGTTCATCATCCGCTCGATCTCCTCGAAGAAGTCTCCGAACGGATCGTCGCGGTCGTCTCTGTCCATATCTCCCGTGAAGTCGCTGACCCCGATAAGCCTTCTGTCGGTCGCCGTTTCGGCCGCTATCCGCCCCGCGCCGAGGGGGCGACGAGCGGGATCGAGCGACGCCGATCGGTCGAGACCGACCGCGACCGTCGACACCGACCGTAATAAATTCGAACGATTATGACTATCTCCGGCGGACTGAGCCGGATTTAAGTAGTTGCGGCTCGGCTTTTTCGAACATGAGTAAATCGTACCTGTCAGCCGGCGACGACGTGAGCGACGACGAGGTCGTGCGGGTGGGACTCAACGGCTTCGGTCGCATCGGGCGCAACGTGTTCCGCGCGGTGCTGGAGAACCCCCGGATCGAGCTCGCCGGGATCAACGACGTGATGGACTTCGACGACATGGGCTACCTCGCGAAGTACGACACCGTCATGGGCCGGCTCGACGGCGTCGAGCGCGACGGCGACGAGCTGACGGTCGGCGGCACCTCGGTCCCCCTGTTCAACGTTCAGGACCCCGCCGACCTCCCGTGGGACGAGCTCGACGTCGACGTCGCCCTGGAGTGTACGGGCATCTTCCGCACCCGCGACGACGCCAGCGCGCACCTCGACGGCGGCGCCGACACCGTGATCATCTCGGCGCCCCCGAAGGGCGACAAGCCGGTCAAGCAGCTCGTCTACGGCGTCAACCACGACGAGTACGAGGGCGACGACGTGGTCTCGAACGCCTCCTGTACCACGAACTCCATCACTCCGGTCGCGAAGGTGCTCGACGCGGAGTTCGGCATCGACGCCGGCACCCTCACCACCGTCCACGCCTACACCGGTTCCCAGAGCCTCATCGACGGCCCGATGAGCAAGCGCCGCCGCGGCCGCGCGGCCGCCGAGAACATCGTCCCCACCTCGACCGGCGCCGCGGGCGCCGCCCAGAAGGTCCTCCCGGAGCTTGAGGGCAAGATCGACGGCATGGCGATGCGCGTCCCGGTCCCGACCGGCTCGCTCACGGAGTTCGTCGTCAGCCTCGACGAGAACGTCACCGAGGAGGAAGTCAACGCCGCCTTCCGCGACGCGGCCGACTCCGGCCCGCTCGCCGGCGTCCTCGGCTACACCGACGACGAGGTCGTCTCCTCGGACATCGTTGGCCTCCCCTTCTCCAGCTACGTCGACCTCCAGTCGACGAACGTCATCGCCGGCGGGAAACTCCTGAAGATCCTCACTTGGTACGACAACGAGTACGGTTTCTCGAACCGGATGCTCGACATGGCCGCGTACGTCCACGACGAGGACTGAAGGCCCGATCACGGCTGGCGAGCGATCGCCCCGACACCCCGGCGGCAACGTTCCCCCGGAGAACCACTTCTTAAATATCTCATCGACGACCACTCACCTATGCCCGCGTTCGACACCATCGACGACCTCCCGGCC
The DNA here is from genome assembly GCF_000336875.1 of Halorubrum californiense DSM 19288. Lineage (GTDB taxonomy): Archaea > Halobacteriota > Halobacteria > Halobacteriales > Haloferacaceae > Halorubrum > Halorubrum californiense. Next base: position 6,425 of record NZ_AOJK01000019.1, read on the forward strand.
GACTCGCGCGTCCTCGTTCGACTGGACCTCAACTCGCCGATCGAGGACGGAGACCCGCAGGACAACCGCCGCTTCGGGCGCCACGCGGAGACCGTCCGCGAACTGGCCGACGCGGGCCACCGCGTCGTGCTCATGGCCCATCAGGGCCGACCCGGCCGCGACGACTTCACGTCGCTCGCGGGCCACGCGGACATCCTCGCCGACCACGTCGACCGCGACGTGGCGTTCGTCGCCGACACGTACGGCGACGAGGCGCTGGCAGCGATCGACGCGCTCGGCGCGGGCGAGGTCCTCCTCTTGGAGAACACCCGGATGTGTGAGGACGAACTCCCCGAGGCGTCGCCCGAGGAGAAGGCCGAGACGGCGTTCGTCGCGACCTTGGCGCCGCGCTTCGACGCGTACGTCAACGACGCCTACTCGGCGGCCCACCGGAAGCACGCCTCGCTGGTCGGCTTCCCGCTGGTCCTCCCCGCGTACGCGGGCCGCGTGATGGAGACGGAGTACGAGGCGAACACCGCCATCGCGACCCGCGAGTTCGACGGCCCCGTCACGATGGTCGTCGGCGGGACGAAGGCGACCGACGTGATCGGCGTGATGGACGCCCTCGACGACCGCGTCGACCGCTTCCTCCTCGGCGGCGTCGCCGGCGAGCTGTTCCTGCGCGCCGCGGGCCACCCGGTCGGCCGCGACGTGGCGGGACTGGACCTGTTCGACGAGCAGTGGGCGGAGAACCGCGAGCTGATCGAGTCGGTCCTCGACGAGCGCGGCGACGCGATCCGCCTCGCGAGCGACCTCGCGTACGAGGGGCCGGACGGCGACCGCGCCGAGGTCGCGGTCGAGGACATCGACGAGAAGACGACGGGGTACCTCGACGTGGGCTCCGCGACGGTCGCCGACTACGAACCCGCTATCCGCGAGTCCGACGCCGTCTTCGTGAAGGGCGCGCTCGGCGTCTTCGAGGACGAGCGGTTCGCGGACGGCACCGTCGGCGTCCTCGAAGCCATCGCGGAGACGGACTGCTTCTCCGTCGTCGGCGGCGGCGACACCTCGCGGGCCATCGAGATGTACGGCCTGCGCGAGGCCGACTTCTCGCACGTCTCCATCGCGGGCGGGGCGTACATCCGCGCGCTGACGGGCGAGCCGCTCCCGGCGGTGGAGGTCCTGAAGGCGGCGGCGGAGCGAGCGGAGAACTGAGCGGGGCGGATCGACGCGGCGGCCGACCGAACTATTCCTTGACGTCGAGGTCGAACTGCTCGTTCTCCGTGACCGCGTTGAGGACGACGCTCGTGTTCGACTCGCGGATGTCCGCGTCCGTGAGGATCGACTTGATCTGGTCGTTCATCCCGTCGGTATCGGTGAACTTTCCGATGGCGATCACGTCGTAATCGCCGGTGACCTCGTAGACGCTCACCATCTGTTTCTCTTGGCGCAGCTTCTCGGTGACGTCGGGCAGGGCGCTCCCCTCGACCTTGAGCTGGAGCACGGCCGTCACGTCGTAGCCGAGCTTGTCGTAGTCGACGACGGGGGTGTACCCCCGGATCACGCCCTCCTCTTCGAGGTCGCGGAGGTGGTTCGAAACGGTCGTCACCGACACGTCGAGCTCGTCGCCCAGGCTCCGGAGACTCGCGCGGCCGTTGCTGAGCAGCGAGTTGATGAGCTTCGCGTCGAGGTTTTCGTACGTCATCACACCTAACCACGCTTTCGGGGGTTTAGAATTTTACGAACGTCCAGCAGTTTTGCCTGTCCGGCGGTTCATGCGCCAAGCGATAAGGCCTTTATACTGGCAGATAACGAATCAAACGTCCAGAACATGACGGACGAACACGCGAAACCGGACGGCGGCCTCACGGCCGAGGAACAGGCGGTACTCGACGAGATCGAAGAGCAGAACGTCGATTTCCTGCGGCTCCAGTTCACCGACATCCTCGGCGTCGTGAAGAACGTCTCCGTCCCCGCCCACCAAGCGGAGAAGGCGTTCACCGAAGGGATCTACTTCGACGGCTCCTCTATCGAGGGGTTCGTGCGCATCCAGGAGTCGGACATGCGGCTCGTCCCCGACCCTGACACGTTCGCGGTGCTCCCGTGGCGCAGCGACGGGAGCGGCGACAGCGGGGCCGCGCGGCTCATCTGTGACATCGTCGACACCGACGGCGAGCCGTTCGCCGGCGGGCCGCGCCAGGTCCTGAAAAGCGTTCTCGAAGAGGCCGAGGAGATGGGCTACTCCGTCTCCATCGGTCCCGAGCCGGAGTTCTTCCTGTTCGAGAAAGACGAGGACGGCAACGCGACGACGATCCCGCACGACAACGGCGGCTACTTCGATCTGGCCCCGAAGGACCTCGCGTCCGACGTGCGCAAGGAGATCATCTTCACGCTGGAGAAGATGGGCTTCGAGATCGAGGCCTCCCACCACGAGGTCGCCGAGGGGCAACACGAGATCAACTTCAAGTACGACGACGCCCTCTCGACTGCGGACAACATCGCGACGTTCCGTGCCGTCGTCCGCGCCGTCGCCGAGCAGCACGACCTCCACGCCACGTTCATGCCCAAGCCCATCGCGGACATCAACGGCTCGGGCATGCACAGCCACATCTCGCTGTTCGACGAGGACGGCAACAACGCCTTCGCCGACGACTCGGACGAGTTCAACCTGAGCGAGACGGCCTACGAGTTCATGGGCGGTATTCTGAACCACGCCCCCGCGTTCACGGCCGTGACGAACCCGACCGTGAACTCCTACAAGCGCCTGGTGCCCGGCTACGAGGCACCCATCTACGTCGCGTGGTCCGACACGAACCGCTCGGCGCTCGTCCGCGTGCCGGACGCCGCGGGCGTCTCGGCGCGGTTCGAGGTCCGCAGCCCCGACCCGTCCTGTAACCCCTACCTCGGCATGGCCTCGCTCATCGCCGCCGGCCTCGACGGGATCAAGACCGGCGCCGACCCCGGCGACCCGGTCCGCGAGGACATCTACGAGTTCGACGACGCGAAGCGCGAGGAGTACGGCATCGAGACGCTGCCGCCGAACCTTGGCGCCGCTGTCGAGGAGCTCGAAACGGACGAGGTGCTTCAGGAGGCGCTCGGCCCCCACACCTCCGAGAAGTTCGCCGAGGCGAAGTCCCAGGAGTTCAGCGAGTACCTCACCCAAGTGTCGCAGTGGGAGGAGGACCGCTACTTGGAGACCTTCTGAACGAGGCCGCGGCCGCTGTCGGCCCGCTTTCGGCTCCTCGTCTTCGCGTTTGACTTCGCGTCGTCGCTCACCGAGAAACAGGCGACTGCGCCGCCGCTCGGTTATTTATCACCGATCTCGCCGCCGCTCAGCGATTCGTCGACGACCTCGCAGACGACAGATCCGCCGCTTCTCATTTCCGCGTCCGTCCGGCTAAAAAACCGCGCCGCCGAGGGTTCGGTGCCGATGTCGGCCCGTCCTAACACTCAGACCAGCCGCACGACTCGCACGTCTTGCAGCCCTCGGAGTAGTAGAGGTTCATGCCGCCGCACTCGGGGCACTCGGGCGACTCGCCCGCCGCGATGAGCTCCTGCGTCGAGTCGTCGGCGGCGGCGTCGTCCGCCGCCGTCGGCTCGGACCCGCCCGGGCTCGGGGCGTCGGTCGCCCCGCCGGCGTCGACCGTGCCGCCGTCGGTCTGGCTCGGGCGGCTCGCGCCCGACGCCGACTCCTCGACGTCGTCGAGGCTCTGCTGTTGGGGGATCCCCTTGTCGACGTCGTCGTCGAGGTAGCGCCGCAGCGCGGTGCCGATGGCGTCCGGGATCGACTGGATCTGCTCGCCTTTGTCCCAGGCGACCTTCGGGCTCCGGGTGCCCTGAAGCTCGTCGACGATCTCCTCGGGGTCGACGCCGGAGCGCAGCGCCGTCGAGATGACCTTCGCGAGCGCCTCGGTGAAGGAGTTCGTGTAGCCGCCGGAGTGGCCGATGTTCGCGAACAGCTCGAACGGGAGGCCCTGGTCGTCCTCGTTGATGGTGACGTACAGCTTGCCGTAGCCGGTCTCGACCCGCTGCGTGACGCCGTTCAGGGAGTCAGGACGCGGGCTGCGCTCGCTGTAGTCGATCCGGGGCTGCTCCGTCGCTTCGAGCAGGTCCGAGACCTCCGCGTCGATCGCGGCCCGAACGTCCTCGTTATCGAGGAACGCCTCGACGCCGCCGAAGACCTCGTTGATCTGCTCGACGATGGTCTCCGCGGCCTCGCTCTCGTCGGCGAACTCCGTGTTCTGCGCGCGGGTCGTGAGCACCTGCTTCGAGCGGGTGCCGTCGCGGTAGTAGGTGACGCCCTTCCCGCCGTTCTCGTAGATGTACTCGAATACCTCCTTCGCGTCGCCGAGCGTGGAGTCGTTCGGTGCGTTCACCGTCTTCGAGATGGCGGAGTCGACGCCCTTCTGACAGGCGACCTGGACGCCGGCGTGGTCCTTCGCCGAGAGGTCGCCGGTGACGACGAACAGCTCGCCGATCGCGTCCGGCACGGTGTCGAGTCCCTCAACGCCGTCGAACTCGTTCGCGGCCATCTGCTCTTGGGCCTCCCGCTTGACGGCCTCGACGTCGACGTCGTTGGCCTCCAGCGTGCGCAGGAAGTAGTCGTCGAACTCGACGAGCATCTCGTCGCCCTGGACGTCGTCGGAGACGTTCTTGTAGTAAGCGACGTTGTAGATCGGCTCACAGCCGCCGGTCGTGTTGCCGATCATCGACGTCGTGCCCGTGGGGGCGATCGTCGTCGTGTTGTGGTTGCGGATCGGGAAGCCGTCTTCCCACTCGTCGGCATCCAGGCCGGTGTAATGCTCGAACCAGTCGCGGTACTCGGTCGGGTCCGCGTACTTCGAGTCTTCCCAGTCGCTGAACGTCCCGCGCTCCTCGGCGAGCTCGTGGGAGGCGAGCTTCGACTCGTGGTTGATGTGGGTCATCAGCTGCCGGGCGATCTCGTTGCCCGACTCGGAGCCGTAGCGGACGCCGAGCTGGACGTACAGCTGCGCGAGTCCCATGATGCCGAGCCCGATCTTCCGCATGTCGCGGACCTTCTCCTCGATCTCCGGCACCGGGAAGTCGGACATCGTGACGACGTTCTCGAGGAAGCGGGTGCCGTACGCGATCCGCTCCTCGAACGCCTCGTAGTCGATCGCCTGGTCGAGGAACGCCTCGACGGCGGCCGCCTCGGAGCCGTACTCGTCGGCGTGCTCGTCTGACCACACGCGCCAGTCCGGTGCGTCGTGGTCCGCGAGCGTCGAGAGATTGATATGACCGAGGTTACAGGCCTCGTACTCCTCCAACGGCTGTTCACCGCAGGGATTTGTTGCGAGTATTCTATGACTTGGATTTTCCTCGATATCAAAGGAATGTTCCTTGTTCACGCGTTCGAGGTAGATGACGCCCGGCTCGCCGTTCTCGTGGGCGCCCTGGATCATGTGGTCCCAGATTTCCGCCGCTGGGACCGAGAGTACCTCGCCGACCTCGACGTGCTCGCCGAGGCCGAACATGTCGTACAGCTCCTTCGTCTCCGGGGTGGCGACGTGGGGCTCCTCGGTGCGCGGGTTGGTGAAGGTGAACTCCTCGTCGTTCGCCAGCGCCTCCATGAAGTCGTCCGTGACGCCGACGCTGATGTTGAAGTTCGAGAGGTGTCCCTCGACCGCGTTCCGGAGGTGTTCGGGGACCTTCCCGTCCTCGTCGATGAGTTCGCGGGCCTCCTCCAGCGCGTCCGCGAAGGAGTTGTGCGTGAAGTCGTCGGGGTCGTTCAGGCGGAGCGAGTGCGCGAGGGAGACGTCCTTGTTCTTCGCGTGGATGAACTGGATGACGTCCGGGTGCGAGATGCGCATGACGCCCATCTGGGCGCCGCGGCGCGCGCCGCCCTGCGCGATCGTCTCGCACATCTGGTCGAACGTCCGCATGAACGTGATCGGCCCCGAGGCGATGCCGCCGGTGGAGCCGACCGCGTCGCCGTACGGTCGGAGCTTCCAGAACGCGTACCCCATGCCGCCGCCGGACTGGAACACCTCGGCCGCCTCCTTGGCGGTCTGGTGGATATCGGTGATGTCGTCGCCCGGCGAGTCGACGAAGCAGGCGGAGAGCTGCTGGAGCTCGTCGCCCGCGTTCATCAGCGTCGGGGAGTTCGGCATGAAGGAGAGCGACTCCATCCCGTTTCGGAACCGCTCCGCGGTCGCCTCGACGTGGCCGCGCACCTCGTCGGGCAGCTCGGGGACGACCGTCTCGTACGCGAACTTGTTGACGTTGTGGGCGGTGAGCGTCGTCTCCGCGTCGTCCGCCGCGGTCGTGCCCGCGCCGAACACCTCCTCGGCGAGCTCGTCGCGCCGCGGGTGGTCGGGCTTCAGCTGGTCGGGCGTGACGGTGACCTCGACGCCCTGCTTCTCGGCCTCGAAGACGGCCTCCGCGAGCGCGACGTTGCGCGCGACGCGGCCGAACAGCTCCTCCTGGTCTTCGATCGGTTCGCCGTCCGCGTTCTTCCGGAGGTAGCGCGCGGGCAGGATGTTCTGGTAGGCGTTGCCCGTGAGCCGCTCCTCCATGGTGTCGCCCGTGGTTCGTTTGATCGGCAGTTCGACTCCGTCGGCGGAGACGCCGTCGCTGCTCATTCGGCGGCCACCCCGCTGGCTTGGCGTGAAATCTGGGTCATTTGTAGTGTTGGTGTACTGGCGAGGCGGGCTCTTGTAGGTTCGGATGTTCGGACCCGCCCGGCATCTACATATCCGATTCGGTATGTAACGTCGATCCGGGGCGTCTGACGCTGAATCCGGTACGTCGGTACGGCAGGGACTCCGGACACATAAGCGTAGGTAGACCGGAGTGAAACTGATCGACGCATCAAAAAACCGCTCGGAGAGAGCGGTTCCCCACCGGAACAGAAGGGGGGTCGCTCACCGGAGTCTCCGGCGTCGAGGCGGCGCGACGCCGTCGTGACGGCCGTCACCCGGCGGCTCTCCGATCGGGCTCGCCGCGGCCGTTCCCCACGACCTATCAGAATAAATAACTGAAGGTCCGCTCGTCCCACAAGCTTATGCCCGGCGTCGCCGTGAGCCCGGACATGACCGCAACGTCGCTCGCGGGGCTCGTCGCGCCGGCACAGGCCGCGCTGCTCGGCAGTCAGGTCGGACAGCTGCTGGTCGCGCTCGTCGCCGTCGCGCTGATAATCGTCGTCGGGAAGTTCGTGTTGAAGCTCGCGTGGCGGCTCGTCACGATCGGTATCGTCGTCGTCGCGGCGTTCTACCTGCTGTCGACGCTGGGACTGGTATAAAAACCGCCGCGGACCGACCGCCAGCTCGTCGAACGCGCCAGACTTACTGGAACGCGGCGCCCGGCTCGGCCTCGGTGCGGTCGACGTCCGACCGCTTGAACTGCTTCTCTATCTCCTCGTAGCGCTCGCGGGTCTCGGGCGTCACGCTCGGGTTCACCTCGCTCAGCGCGTCCTCGAAGTGCTGCATCGTCACGCGGACGTTGCCGACGGACTCGCCGACCTCCTCGCGCGTGACGCTGCCGATGAACTCCCGGGAGGCGTTCATCGACGCCTCGCGGGCGACCGCCTCGATGTCGGCGCCCACGTACCCCTCTGTCTTCCGAGCGAGGGCGTCGAGGTCGACGTCGTCGGCCAGCGGCTTGTTTCGCGTGTGGACCTCGAAGATCCGGCGGCGCGCCGTCTCGTCGGGGACGGGCACGTGAACGTGGCGGTCCAAGCGACCGGGGCGGAGCAGCGCCGAGTCGATGAGGTCGGGGCGGTTCGTCGTCGCGATTACGACCACGTCCTCCAGCGATTCGAGGCCGTCGAGCTCCGTCAGCAGCTGGGAGACGACGCGCTCGCCGACGCCCGAGTCGCCGGAGTTCTTCCCGCGCTCGGTCGCGATCGAGTCGATCTCGTCGAAGAACACGATCGTCGGCGCGTTCTCGCGGGCCTTGCTGAACACCTCGCGGACGCCCTTCTCGGACTCGCCCACGTACTTGTTCAGCAGCTCGGGCCCCTTGATCGAGATGAAGTTCGACTCGCTCTCGTTGGCGACGGCCTTCGCGAGCAGGGTCTTCCCCGTGCCCGGCGGGCCGTACATCAGGACGCCCTTCGCGGCCTGCATGTCCAGCTCCTCGAACACCTCGGGGTATTCGAGGGGCCACTGAATCGTCTCGCGGAGCCGCTCTTTGGTGTTTTCGAGCCCGCCCACGTCGTCCCAGGTGACGTCGGGGACCTCCACGAACACCTCGCGGAGCGCGGAGGGTTCGATCCCCTTGATCGCCTCCTTGAAGTCCGCCTCGGTCACCTGGATGCTGTTCAGCACGTCGGCGTCGATCTCGTCCGATTCGAGGTCGATCTCCGGGCGGATGCGCCGCAGCGCGTGCATCGCGGACTCCTTCGCGAGCGACTCCAAGTCGGCCCCGACGAAGCCGTGCGTGTTCTCGGCGTACTCGTCGAGGTCGATCCCGTCGGTCAGCGGCATGTTCCGCGTGTGGACCTGGAGGATCTCCTTGCGGCCGTCGCGGTCGGGGACGCCGACCTCGATCTCGCGGTCGAAGCGGCCGCCCCGTCGGAGCGCCTGGTCGATGGCGTCGACGCGGTTCGTCGCCCCGATGACGACGACCTCGCCGCGCTCCTCCAGCCCGTCCATCAGCGAGAGCAGCTGGGCCACGACGCGGCGCTCAACGTCGCCGCCGGCCTCCTCGCGCTTGGGCGCGATGGAGTCCAGCTCGTCCATGAAGATGATCGACGGCGACTCCTCGGACGCCTCCTCGAACACCTCGCGGAGCTGCTCTTCGGACTCGCCGTAGTACTTCGACATGATCTCCGGGCCGGAGATGGTGTGGAAGTTGGCGTCGATCTCGTTGGCGACCGCCTTCGCGATCAGCGTCTTCCCCGTGCCCGGCGGGCCGTGGAGCAGGACGCCCTTCGGCGGGTCGATGCCGAGGCGCTTGAACAGCTCCGGGTGCCGCATCGGGAGCTCGATCATCTCACGGACCTGTTCGAGCTCGTCGTCGAGCCCGCCGATGTCCTCGTAGGTGACGTCGGGCCCCTCGCCGGTGCCGCCTGCGGCCTCGCCGCGGTCGGCGATCTCCTCCGCAGAGATCTCGGAGATACTGATCTCCGTCTCGTCGGTGATGACGACCGTGCCGCCGGGGCTGGTCTCGGCGATTTTCATCGGCACCGCCTGCGACTGGCCGCCCATCAGCCCGAAGCCGAGGGAGGTCCGGATCGTCTGTCCCTCCGTGACGGGCTGCCCGGAGAGCTTGTCGCGGATGAACGGGGCGATCTGTCCCCGCACCCGAAGCTGGCTCGGGAAGGCGATCGTCACCGCGTCCGCCCGCGAGACGTCGACGTCCTCGACGGTCACGCGGTCGTCGATCCCCACGTCGGCCTCCTGCCGGAGGCGGCCGTCGATGCGGATCACGCCGGTGCCGTCGTCCTCGGGGTAGCCGGGCCAGACGCGGGCGATCGCCGCCCCGTCGGCGCTCTCGACGCGGACGATGTCCCCGCCGGAGAGCCCGAGCTCGTCGGCCGCGACGCGGTCGATCGCCGCGAGGCGACGGCCGGCGTCCTTCTGTTTCAGCGGCTTGACGGTGAGCTTCATCGCCCGCCCTCCACGGTGAGAATCCCGTTGTTCACGGTCGCGTCGGCGGCCGTCCCGGGCAGCTCGAACTCCGATTCGACCGGCCCGTCCGGTCCCTCCACGACGACGATCGCCGTCCCGCCGACGGTGTCGACGGTGACCGTCTCGTCGTCGACGCCGAGGTCGGCGGCGACGGTCCACCCGTCGTCGTACTCGTACCGACGCAGCAGCGCGCCGTCGCCGGTCGATCGGGTCTGTATGTGATTCATCCTAACTACGAGTTAGTCGCGAGAGTATATAAATGCGTCGCTCAAAATCGCAGGACGTGAGTAATATCGATTCGTAACGGTAGTGTAGCGGTTCGGGGCTATCCGCCCCTTATCGATCGCCGCCGAGTCGGCGGATCGGCCGGTCCGAGCGCCCGGTCCGGGCGGCCGCTCCCTCCGGCGTTTATACCGCTCGACGACGAACGACCGAGGCATGGAACGGGTCACCCACGACGGCCGGGAGACGGCGTACCGGCGCTTCGACCGCGGCGGCGACGGGCCGACGGTCTGTTTCGTTCACGGCAGCGGCGGGACGAAGGACGTCTGGAAGTCGCAGGCGCGGATCGCGGACCGGTTTCCGGGCGTCGCGGTCGACCTCTCCGGGCACGGCGACAGCGACGACGTTGCGACGCCCGCTGGCGCCGAGACTCTCGACGCGTACGCGGACGATGTGATCGCCGTCGCGGAGCGGACGGACGCGACCGTGCTCTGCGGCAACTCGCTCGGCGGCGCGGTCGCGCTATGGGTCGCCCTGGAGCGCGATCTCGCGCTCGACAGCCTCGTCCTCGCGGGCACGGGCGCGAAGCTCTCCGTGGCCGAGCCCCTCCGCGACGCGCTCGCCGAGGACTTCGACCGGGCCGTCTCGGTGCTCCACGAGCCGGACCGACTCTTCCACGACGCGCCCGCCGAGTACGTCGAACTGTCGGAGGCGTCGATGTGCGCGTGCGGGCGAGAGGTCACCGAACGCGACTTCCTGACGTGCCACCGCTTCGACGTTCGGGACCGACTCGACGCGGTCGACGTGCCGGCGCTCGCGCTCGTCGGCGCACACGACGGGCTCACTCCTCCGGCGTACCACGAGTATCTCGCCGAGGAGATTCCGGACGGGGAGTGGTCCGAGGTCCCGGACGCCGCCCACCTCGCGATGCTCGAAGTGCCGGCCGTTTTCAACGAGGCGCTCTCGGCGTACCTCGACCGGTTGTAGGCCGCCGCTCGCGGCGGCGGTCGTGGCGACCGCGAGAGACCGCGCGCACCGCGACGCCCGCGCATGTACGCTTTTAGGTCGCTCGCGCGTCGCGGGGGCACATGGTTGACAGCGACGAACGGGACGCGGACACGGGTCGGGCGAGCGCTCCCGACGGACCGGGCGCTCCGAGCGGCGCGGACGGGCCGTCAGCGGCGGGGGACCGGACCGATCCCGCGCACGGACCCGCCGAGCCGGACCTCAACGACCTGCTCGCGACGCTCGACGCCCTGAGCGACACGGTCGACGAGGGACACGAGCGGGAGAAGGTCAGACAGACCATCTCGCTCGTCGAGCGGATGCCCGGGACGGGCGCGCTCGCCGAGCGGATCACCAAGTACACCTCCCGGGACCTGGCCGAGTCGTTCGTGGGGGCGGTGCTGTTCGCGCTCCCGCTGCTCGTCGAGGGCGGCGTCTTCGAGATCGCGGCCTGGTTCGCGGCCGTCACCGTCGCCGGCGTCCCGGTCCTCCTGATCGGCCACGTGGGGTTCATCTTCCTCGCGACCGCGGGGCTCCTCTACTTCGCCGACTTCCGGCAGATCACGATCAGACACCCGATCTTCGGCCTCATCCCCCGTCGGTACGCGGGCGTCCTGCTCGTCTCGCTGGCGACTTCGTCGGCGATGCTGCTCTTCTGGGGCCGGCTCCACGAGGGGGACCCGACCGCGATCGAACGGGCCGGCCGCATCGCGGTCGTCTGGGCCGCGGCCGCGTTCGGGGCCGGACTCGGGGACATCCTTCCCGGAGAGTCGCAGGGCGAGGACCTCGGGAAGTTCGACCTCGACATCGGCGACGACTGAGCCGAGGCCGGCGACCCCGCCCGCACGACCGACATCGGACCTCGGAGTCGGACCCCGTTTTTCCACAGGTTTTTCGCCACGGCGGCCCTATCTGTCGATATGTCAGCGCTACGTGACGCGCTCCGGGACCTCCCGGACGCGGTGTTTGCGGACTTACTTGAGTCGGACGACGGGTACGTCCTCGTCGTCGACCTCCCGGGCGCGACCGCCGAGACCACCGAGGTGCTCGTCGAGGACGGGCGCATCGACATCGAGGGACGCCGCGACAAGGCCGTCCCCGAGGGATTCGAGTACGTCCGCGAGGACCGCCCGCTGTTCCTCGACGCGGAGCTGCCCCTCCCGAGCGACGCCGACGGTGCGGGCGCGGACGCCGAAATCGACCGCGGCGTCCTCGAAATCTCGCTCCCAAAGCGGGAACGCGACGTCTCCAAGAGCATCCCCGTCGACGGCGCGGACGACGAGGGCGACGCCTGACGGGTGGTCACGCTGGTCAACCTTCGCGCCTACTGGCGGTTCGTCGTCGTCCTGCGGCAGTTCTCGCCGCTCATCGTCGCCTACTGGCGTGACAGCCGACGCTACTTCCTGTTCGGCGGGAGCCGCGAGGTCGACGCCGAGACGCAGCGCGAGCGCGCCGCGGTGCTGCTCGACATCCTGCTTACCCTCGGCCCGACGTTCATCAAGCTCGGGCAGATCCTCTCGACGCGGCCGGACATCCTCCCGCCGGCGTACATCGAGGTGCTGGAGGGGCTCCAGGACGACGTGCCGCCCGCGCCCTGGGAGGAGTCGAAGGTCGTCCTCGAAGACGAGTTCGGGCCGGTCGACGAGACGTTCGACGACTTCGACCGCGATCCGATAAGCGGCGCCAGCCTCGGGCAGGTGTACACCGCGGAGTACGAGGGGAACCCGGTCGCGGTGAAGGTTCGCCGCCCGGGGATCGAGTCGCTCGTCGAGGCCGACCTCCGGACGATCCGCTGGTCGATCCCGCTCGTCAAGCGGTTCACCGGCGCCGGTCGGGCGTTCTCGCTGGAGAACCTCGCCGACGAGTTCGCGAAGACGATCCGCGAGGAGATGGACTACGAGCGCGAGCGGACGATGCTCGAAGAGATCCGCGGCAACTTCGCGGACAACGACCGGATCCGGATTCCGGAGACGTACGAGCCGGTCTCCGGGCCTCGAGTACTCACGATGGAGTACGTCCCGGGGACCAAGATCAGCGACATCGACGCGCTCGACGAGGCGGGCCACGACCGGACGGCGATCGCGGAGACGCTCCAGGAGGTGTACCTCCAGATGATCATCGAGGACGGCGTGTTCCACGCCGACCCCCACCCGGGGAACCTCGCGGTCGCGGACGACGGCACCGTGATCTTCTACGACTTCGGGATGGCGGGCCGGGTCGACCCGTTCGTCCAAGAGAAGATCGTCGAGTTCTACGTCGCGGTCGCGCGGCAGGACATCGACGCCATCCTCGACACGCTGATCTCGATGGGGACGCTCTCGCCGGAGGCCGACCGCGAGGTGATGGGGAACGTGATGGAGCTCGCCATCGCCGACGCCAGCGGCGAGGACATCGAGCAGTACCAGGTGAATCAGATCATCGAGCAGGTGGAGTCGACCATCTACGAGTTCCCGCTGCGACTCCCGCCGGACCTCGCCTTGGTCCTCCGGGTCGCCACCGTCGTCGAGGGGGTCTGCGTCACCCTCGACCCCGAGTTCGACTTCATCTCGACGGCGACCGACTACCTCCGCGAGGAGGGGTACTACGAGCAGACCGCCCGCGACCTCGCCGAGGACGCCGGCCGGCAGGTGCAACAGACCACCGAGGCGCTGTTCACGGTGCCGCCGAAGGCCGACGAGTTCCTCGACCGCGCCAACCGCGACGACCTGACGGTCAACGTCGTGCTGGAAGACGATACGAAGGTGCTGGAGAAGCTCGCGATGCGGATCGCCTACTCCGTGCTGCTCGCGGTCGGCGTCCTCTCGGCGACGATCCTCTACTCGTTCACGCAGGAGTGGCGGCTCGCGGCGGTCGTTCTCGCGCTGGCATCGCCGCTCGCGATCGCCTTGTACCGGTCGTTCCGGAAGAAGCGCGGGCTCCGAACCACGCCCCAGTTCACCAGACAGGGGATGAAGAACCGGCGCGACGACTGATCTGCGGCGTCACGCCGCGATGACTTGGATCGGCACGAGGAGGAAACAGAGCGCGCCGACGGCGAACGTGGCGAGGCCGACCGCGAGCCGCGGGAGTCCCACCCCTCCCTCGTCGGTCGGGTCCGCCGGGCCGTTGAACGCGATCACCGCCGCGAACACGCCCCAGAACGCCCAGAGCCCGACCGACTCGTTCAGCCCGAGCCCCCGCCAGAAGTGGAGGTACGCGGCGATCCCGAACAGCGCGCCCGGGACGAGCGCCGCCACCGTCTCCTGTCGCGGTCCGAGCATCGCCCGGACCATGTGGCCGCCGTCGAGCTGGCCGACCGGGAGGAGGTTCAGGAGGGTGAAGAACATCCCGACCCAGCCGCCGATCACCACCGGGTGGGCGGTGAGCCGCGGATCGCCGTAGCTCGTCGGCTGGCCGAGGACGCCGGCGATGAGGTCCAAGAGCGGCGGGTTGTTGAACCGGATCACCGGGCCGGACGAGTTCGCGAGCTCCGCCGGCACCTGAATCGGGTCCAGCGAGAGGCCGATAACCGTCACGACGACCGTCGCGACCAGCCCCGCGATCGGTCCGGCGGCGCCGATGTCGAAGAGGACCTTCCGCGAGGGCATCCGCCCGCGGATCCGGATCACCGCGCCGAGCGTGCCGAACGGGAAGATGAAGGGGATGACGTACGGGAGCGAAACGGGGACGCCGTGGTAGCGCCCGGCGGCGTAGTGGCCGAGCTCGTGGGTCATCAGGACGCCGAGGACCGCGGCGGTGAACGGCCACGCCTGAAGCAGCGTCAGCGGGTTCGACTGTATCTCCGCGAGCGGGACGTAGTACCAGCCGTACGCGCCGACGAACAGCGTCGAAAGGAGGGTGGCCGCGAACATGGCGACGTTCACCCACGGGATCCCGTCGCGGCCGCGGTCGAACGGCGTCGCGACGACGACGTGGCCGTCGTCGACGACCTCGACGTCGACCTCGTAGCCCGCCTCGCGGAAGTGCGGGGTCAGCTTCCGCAGCAGCGTCCGCTCCGGGACGTACGACTCGCCGCGGTATCGCACGCGGCCGTCTTCGCGGCGGACCTCGTCGATCCGGAAGAACGTCCGGAGGGGCTCCGGACGCGGCGCGCCGTCCCCGGCCGCCGCCGCGTCCTCGTGTTCTGGCATCGTCACGTCGTAACTGGTCGGCGAGTATAAACCCCGCGTCGGCGGGGGAGCGAACCGGAAACGGGGGACCGGCCGTCCGCTCGTGTTCGCCGGGCGGACGCGCGTGCGGTCAGAAAAGCGCGAGTCGGGGACCGGACCGCGGGCGTCAGTGCGGTGCTGTGCGTCGGGGGCGGTGCTGCCGGCGTCGGTCGGCGGAACGGACCGTCAGGCGGGCTCGACGCGCCAGGTCGTCGCGCCCGTGTACGACCACTTCTCGACGGTGAGCTCCGTCGCGGAGTCGCGGAGCTTCACCATCAGGGCGCCGATCTCCTTCGGCGAGAGGTCGACGTCCTCGGAGATGAACTTCCCTTTGAAGTACATCTCGCCGTCTTGGGCGCGGTCGATCAGGTACTGCTTGAGCCGCTCTTCCTTGCTGCTGTCGTCGTTCGCGCTCGCGTTCGTGGAGGGGTTCGCTGTCGCGCTCATAGTACACCCCACGCTTGCCGACGGAGGGTGTTATAAAGGTGACACCGTTGGGCGACGTTCAGGGGGTTTCAGGGCGTTTCACCGAACCCGCCTGGATAAAACGTGTCTGACGGACTCTTTACAACGGTTCTAAAACGGCGCAGGAATTTTATAATCTGTTTTGAGGGAGTTTTTGTCGCTGACCACTCGGTAAGCGAGTCACCCGCCGTCGCCGCGTTTGCCCGACAACTACCAGCAAAATAATCCGCGTAAATCCGTCTCGGAGCGGCCGCGCGCTCCTCGCGCGGTCGTCTCGCGGGAGGTTCTCGGCCGCGCTCCGGTTCTCGGAACCGTCCCCGACGCCCGCTCAGTCGCGCCGGTGGACCCAGAACGTCTCCGACTCCGTCGCCTCCTTCTTGAATATCGGCACCTCGTCTTTCAGCCGGTCGATCCCGTCCTCGACCGTCCGGAACGCCTCCCGGCGGTGCCCGGCGAGGACGACGACGAACACGATGTCCTCTCCGGCCTCAATCACGCCCGTGCGGTGGTACATCCGCACGTCGAAGACGCCGTCGCGCTCCGCGAGTTCGTCGGCGATGTCGTCCATCCGCGCCTCGGCGACCCCTTCGTACTTCTCGAACGCGAGGTGCGTCGTCCGGTCGTCGCCCGGGGCCTCGCGGGCGCGCACGCGTCCGGTGAACGTAGCGATCGCGCCCGACCGCTCCGCGTCCGCCGAGGCCTCGACGCGCCGCACGAGCGTCTCGCGGGTGATCCACGGCTCCGCGTCGTCGAGGTCGTCGACGAGCGCGTCGAGGTCGAGCCCGTCCGGGCGCTCCGCGGTCGCGAGGACCGTCCCCGGCACGCCCTCGGGGCCCGGATCGGGGCCGAGGAGGACCGCGGGCACGCGCAGCCGCGACTCGTCGACCGCCAGCAGGTAGTCGTGGTCGGGGGCGAGCCCGTCGAGCAGGTCGTCGAACCCGTCGATCGTCCCGCGGCCGCTCCAGTTCCCGTCCGCGTCGAATGAAATCTCGGTGTCGATCGCCGGACGCTGCGCCGGGTCGGCGACCTCGCCCTCGACCGCGCCGCCGTCGGCGGCCCGGTCGCTCCGGTCCGGTCCGCTTCGCTCTCCGCCGGTCGAGTCGTCGCCGCGCTCCACGACGGCGACCCGACCGTCGAGGCGGTCCGCGAGCCGTCGCGCCAGCGTCGGGGCCCCGTCGCCGACGATCGATATCGGTCGCATACCCGAGAGCGGGCCGCGACCGGCTTAGGCGTTTCCCGGTCAACCCGCTGCTCCGGCTCACCCCCCGTCTCCGGTCCCGCGGCGTCCGGGCTTGGCAATCCTTAAGACCGCGACAGGGGTACTCGTCGCCAATGAGAGTCGTCGTTTCTGTCGGCGGGAGCGTGCTCGCGCCGGACCTCGACCCCGAGCGCGTGGCCGCGTACGCCGAGGCGATCGAACGGCTGGTCGCCGAGGGCTGCGAGGTCGGAGTCGTCGTCGGCGGCGGCGGTGTCGCCCGCGAGTACATCCGGACGGCCCGCGAGATCGGGGCCAACGAGGTCGAACTCGATCGGCTCGGCATCGGGACGACCCGGCTCAACGCCCGGCTGCTGATCGCCGCGCTCGGGGACCGCGCCAACCTCGCGCCCGCGACCGACTACGAGGAGGCGGGCGCCGCCCTCCGCCGCGGCGAGGCAGCGGTGATGGGCGGCGTGACGCCGGGACAGACGACCGACGCGGTCGCCGCCGCGTTCGCCGAGTCGGTCGACGCCGACCTGCTCGTGTTCGCCACGAACGCCGACGGCGTGTACGACGCCGACCCCAACGCCGACCCCGACGCGACCCAGTTCGCGTCGCTGTCGCCGGCCGAACTCGTCGACGTCGTCGTCCCGATGAGCCGCGACGCGGGCGCGTCCGCGCCCGTCGACCTGTTCGCGGCGAAACTGATCGACCGGGCCGGGCTCCGGTCGATCGTCCTCGACGGGACCGACCCGACCGCCGTCGTCGACGCCGTGTCGCGCGGCGACCACACGGGGACCGACATCGTCCCCGTCGAGGGTGAGGAACCGGACTACTGGACGGAGGAGCGATGAGCGCGGACGACGCGTCCGCCGCCCCCGACGACTCCCCGCACATCCTCTCCGAGCAGACCGCGCCCGACGACGGGGAGGCCGGCGACGGGGAGGACCCGGCCGAGGAGTCCGCGGAGGCGTTCCACGCCTTCTGGGCCGACGTCGTCGCGGACGAGATCGAGGCCCGAGACCCCGACGAGCCGATCGTGATCAAGGGCGGCGTCTCCCCCTCGGGGGTCGCCCACCTCGGCAACTTCAACGAGATCATGCGCGGCTACTTCGTCGCCGAGGTGCTCCGCGACCGCGGCCACGAGGTCCGACAGGTGTTCACCTCCGACGACAGGGACCCGCTGCGGAAGGTGCCGCGGAAGCTGGCGAACGCGGACGGCGACATCGTCGGGCTCGGCGAGGTCGACGCCGGCGCGCTCGGCCGCAACCTCGGGAAGCCGTACACCGAGATTCCGGACCCGTTCGGCGAGGCCGAGTCGTACGCGGCCCACTTCGCCGGCCTGCTGAAGGCCGACGCCGACCGCCTGAACGTCCCCGTCGAGATGCTCTCGAACACCGAGCTGTACGCCGACGGGGCGTTCGACGACGCGATCCGGACCGTCCTCGGGGACGTCGAGCGCGTCCGCGAGGTGCTCTCGCCGTACCAAGACAAGGTCGACGACGAGTACGTCCCCTTCAACCCGATCTGTTCGGCGTGCGGGAAGGTCACGGAGACGGTGACGGGAATCGACCTCGAAAGCGAGACCGTCGACTACGTCTGTACCGACATGGACGCCGGCGGCAACACCATCGAGGGGTGCGGCCACGAGGGCACCGCGACGTTCCGCGAGGGGAAGCTCCCGTGGCGGCTGGAGTGGCCCGCCCAGTGGGGCGTCCTCGGCGTCGACTTCGAGCCGTTCGGCAAGGACCACGCGGAGGGGTCGTGGCCCTCCGGCGTCGACGTCGCGCGGAACGTCTTCGGCGAGGAGCCGCCCGTCCCGATGGTGTACGAGTGGTTCACGCTCAACGGCGACGCGTTCTCCTCCTCCGAGGGCAACGTCGTCACGGTCCAGGAGCTGCTGGAGCTGATCGAACCCGAGGTGTTGCGCTACTTCTTCGCGCTCCACCCGAAGAAGGCCCGCGACCTCGACGTCGAGCGGCTCGACCAGCTGGTCGCCCGCTTCGACCGGTTCGAGCGCGCCTACTTCGGCGAGGTCGACGACCCCGACCTCACCGCCTTCGCCGAGCGCGCCTACCCGTTCGTCGTCGGCCGGCCCGACGACCCGCCCACCGAGAAGCCGATCCGGCTCCCGTACACGTTCGCGGCGGTCCTCGGGATGGTGGACGACCCCGCCTTCCGCGAGCGGCTCGCCCGCGATGAGGGACACATCCCCGAGGACGCGGACTCCGACGCCGTCGACGCCGCGCTCGCCCGCGTGGAGCAGGCCCGGAACTGGGCCGAGCGGACGGCCAACGAGTACGACTACCGCCTCCAGACCGACCTCCCCGCGGTCGAGTTCGACGAGGACGTCGCGGCCGCGCTCGACGACCTCGCCGACTTCGTCGCGGCCGGCCACGACGGGGAGGCGATTCAAGGCGAGATCTACGAGACCGCCCGCGACCACGGCGTCGAGGTGAGCGAGTTCTTCGCCGCGGGCTACCGCCTCTTCTTCGACGACACGCAGGGCCCGCGGCTCGGGGAGTTCCTCGGCGAACTGGAGCGCGACTACGTCGTCGACCGGCTCCGACGGGAGGCGTAGATGCCCGACGACCGCTCGCTCGACGACTTCGCCGGTGACGAAGACACGAATTCCGGCGCTGCCGCGGACACCGCGGACGACGGCACAGATGGCGTTGACGGCGATGACGCCGCCGACTCCTCCCCGGACGACGCGGACTCGGATGCCCCGAGCGATCCGAACGACGCCGTCGACCCGGCCGACGTCGACCAAGCGGTCGCCACCTCGACATGGCACGCCGACGGCGCGGCGTGCGACCGCTGCGGCGAGTCCGTCGACCGCCGCTGGCGCGACGACGACGCCCTCGTCTGCGCCGACTGCGCGTCGTGGTGACGGCGCGGAACCGGCGGTCAAAACTTAAGCCGTCGGCCGTTGAATTGTTGCCTACAGAGAAAATTCGCCACGTAATAAATTAAATATAAATGAAATACATTTCGGAGCTACTGTACGGGCGGTCTGCGGCCGCCCTCACGGCGGCGTACCTCTGTCTCGGAGCGCTGTTCGCGGTCCCGGTCGACCTCGCGGTCGCGTCGGCGAACGGGACCGCGGCGAGGTGGACGCCGACGCGCCTCGTCGGGGACTGGCTGCTCGTCGTCGGGTCCGGCGGACTCCTCTACGGCGCGGTCACGCATCACCGGCGGCGGGCGGAGGCCGCCTACCGAGACCTCGAAACCTCCAACCAGCAGCTACAGGTGTTGAGCCGGGTGTTCCGGCACAACGTCCGCAACGACCTCAACGTGATTCAGGGGTACACCGACCTGCTGGCCGACCGGATCGACGACGAGCGAAGCAGACAGTGCCTGGAGACGATCCGACAGACGACCGACGACGTCGTCGCGATCAGCGAGAAGCTTCGGGTGATCGAGGACGCTTCGCCCGATCTCCCGGACGGCCGCGTGAACCTCGTCGACGCCGTCCACGAGGCGGTCGGGGTCGTGGACGCCGACGGCGCCGCGGTCACGGTGGAAACCCCCTCCGAGGCGTGGATCCGCGCGGACGACTCCGTGGCGTTCCCGATCCGGGAGGTGTTCGAGAACGCGGTCACGCACAACGACGGCGCGACGCGGCGCGTGGCGGCGACGATCCGCGAGAACGGGACGACCACCTGTCTGGAGATCACCGACAACGGGCCGGGGATCCCGCCGGACGAGCGAGCGGTGTTACAGGCCGAAGAAGAGACACCGCTCTCGCACGCGAGCAGCATCGGGCTGTGGCTCGTCAAGTGGATGTGCGAGACGCAGGGTGGGACCGTCCGGTTCGAGGCGACGGACGACGGCACCACGGTCCGGCTCCGGTTCGAGTCCGCGGCGCCGCCGGCTACTCCAGCTCGGTGATCGTCACGGCGTACACCGCGCCGCAGTTCCCGCATTCGACGTGGACCCCTCGGCTGGTCTCGCCGCGGGTGAACTCGGAGATCTCCTCCGAACACGAGCACTCGAACTGGACTTTCATTATCTGTTCTACAAGCTTCTGATATTTAAAACAAACCGACGCGGAATCAACGGCGAAAACCGGCGATCGCGGTATCACGCCGCACGGTGTCTCCGATCGGGCGACGCGGCCGCCGTCAGTCGTCGTCGACGATCACTTCGACGGGGCCGTCGTCCTCGTCGGCCGCGTCGGGTTCGTCGAAGTCGGCCGCGGCTCCGGACTGCTGCTGCTGGTAGTAGAGCCCGCCGGCGACCGCGAGGACGATCCACGACCGCCAGCTGGCGAGGTTCAGCGTGTAGCCGATGCCGAACGGCTTCTCGACGAGCATCCCCTTACCGGGCTGCCAGTACGACGAAAGCAGGCGCCCGAGGCTCGGGCGCTCGAAGTTGTACGGGATTCCGAGAATCTCTCCCGACGACGGTTTGTCTCCCATGCCAGTCACTCTGTCCGCTGGCACCATAAATCGTGGCGCCATCGGACGCCGACCGCAGCGGGGAGCGCGGCCGTGCTGACGCCGCGGCCGGCGGCTCCGGACGCCTTCAGCGATACCGGCCGCGGTCCGCCACGTCGCGGAGCCGTTCGAGGACCTCACCCTCGCCGACCGCCTCGTACCCCGCCTCGAACGCCGCGATCAGCGGGTCGGGATCGCTCGCAGTCGCCCGGATCGACCCCTCGAACACGTGGAGGTCCATCGCGTGGTCCTCGACGTGACCGGTGTGGTAGCCGAGTCCGAAGTCGATGAGGTACGTCCCCGGCGCCGTGTCGGGCTCGCCGTTCGCCGTCTGCCCCGCGACGCTGTCGGGCGACACGCGCACGTTCCGCGTCGTCGGGTCGCCGTGGACGATTCCCGCGCCGTGGAGCCGCGCGAGGTGGCGGCCGACCGCCTCGGTCGCGCGCTCGTCGAGGGCGGTCGCGAGGTCGCGCTCGCCGACGTACTGGAGCGTCAACGTCGCGGTCGCGAGGTCGACGTCGTACACGAGCGGCGTCGGCACGCCCGCGCGCCGCGCCTCCCTCGTTAGCCGCGCCTCCGCGACGGTCCGATCGCGCCTGAGCGCCCGGTCGAGTTCGGGGTGGCGGTACGACTTCTCGACCCGCCGCTTGATCACCCGGCGGTCTCCTTCGGTCCCGGTGACCGTCACGGTTGCCTCCGCGCCGCGGCGGTCCGCCTCTGGGTCCCGCGCCGTGCCGCCCGCTCCGCCAGTTGCGCCGCCGCGCGCGACCGACTCCCCGTCGCGCCACGTCACCGGCACTCGGTCCGGTCGGAAGTTCGGGTCGACCGCGGACTCAGCGATCGGAACCGTGTCTCCCGCGGCGGCCATCTTTGCCCCCAACACGGCGATCATCCCCGCGTTGTCGCGGAGGAAGCGCGGCTCCGGGGCGTGGAAGTCGGCGCCGCGCGCCTCGCACATCGCGGCCAGCATTTCGCGAAGGCGGTCGTTCTGTGCGACGCCGCCGCCCAGCACGAGTTCGTCGGCGCCCGTCAGCGACAGCGCGCGCTCGGACACCTCGGTGAGCATCGCGAACACGTGCTCCTGGAGCGAAAAGCAGATTTCCTCCACCGGGACGCCGTCGTCCGCGGCGTCGTTGGCGGCCGAGCTGATCCCGGAAAACGAGAAGTCCATCCCCTTGACGACGTACGGCATATCGAGGAGCTCGGCGCCGCCACCATCTTCGTCCGCCTCGGACGCGTACTCCGCGGCCGCCGCCTCCACCTTCGGGCCGCCGGGGTGGCTCCAGCCGACGTGGCGCGTGAACTTGTCTATCGCGTTGCCCACGCCGGCGTCCATCGTCTCGCCGAGGACGCGGTAGCGTCCGTCGTGGTAGCCGAGCAGGTGCGCGTTCGCACCCGAGGCGTTCAGGCAGACCGGGTTGTCGAAGCCGGACTGATGGCGACCGATCTCCAAGTGCGCCACCATGTGGTTGACGCCGACGAGGGGGACGTCGAGCGTCCCGGCGAGCGACCGCGCCGCGGTCCCCACGATCCGGAGGCAGGGGCCGAGCCCCGGGCCCCGAGAGAAGGCGACCGCGTCAATCGCGTCTGGGCCGTGTTCGTCCTCGGCTGCGGTCAACACTCGGTCGACGACCGCGGGGATCGCCTCCGACATGTGTTCGGCGGCCTCGCGCGGGTGAATACCGCCGCTGTCCGGCTCGTAGGGGTCGGATTCGATGAGAACTGAGTCGGTCTCGGCGTCGTACAGCGCGGCGCTGGCGCACCACGCGGTACCCTCGATGCCGAGAACGCGCATCCGGCGGGGTTACGCTTCCTCGGCGTCCGCCTCTTCGCCGCCGATCTTGTTGCGTTCGAGCATGTGATCCTGCTCGACGTCCAGCGCGTCGGCCGCGGAGTCGTACACCTTCGCGTAGCCGACCGTCTTGCGCATGCCGAACTTCGTGTCGAGCTCGTGGACGACGACTTCCTCGGAGTCCTTGTCGAGCTTGGCCGCCAGCGAGTCGCGGACCGACAGCCGCGAGGGGGTTGCCTCCTCGTGAGTCGTCTCGAAACGGATGTCCGTGCGGTGCAGCATCGGGTTCTCCTCTTCGGAGATGATATCGACGTCCATGGTTCAGTTGGGCGTATATCCCCTCGAAAGCTGTAAAAGGATTTCGAAGCGGGGGTGACGCCGCCGAACCGCTCGCCGATCGTCGTCCGAGCGCCCCGTTCGGCGTCAGGGTTTCACTTCCTCGGACCGTGTGTCTCGTTACCACACAGATGTCCGACGACGCCCGATTCGACCCGGCCGACCGCTCGGAGTACGACCTCGTCCGGGCGGCGAACGTCATCGTCCCGCTGTCGCCGGTCCGCAAGGCCCGGATCTGCGGCGGCGTCGCGCTCCTCGGTTCGCTCGCGGCGCCGGTCGTCGCGACCCTGCCCGGGGCCGTCCGCGAGGCGGCGTTCTCGGGACCCCCGCTCGCGACGCCGCTCGGCGTCGCGGCGGTCGTGCTGGTCGGCGCCCTCGCGGCCGGCGGGGCCGGCCTCGGCCTCGTCGCGCTCCAACGACGCCTCGCACGCGGCCCCGAACCGAGCGGCGACGGCGTCTGGAGGGTCCTCGCCGTCGAGGACGCGCTCACGGGAATCGGGTTCGTCACCGGGGGTCTCGGCGTCGTCGTCGGCCTCACGCTGCTGGCGAGCGGTCACTGGGGCGTCGACGCGCTGGAGACCCTCCGCAGAAACGGAACCGAACCGTACGCCCCGGTCTCGGCGCTGCCGGTCACGCCGCGGCTGACGACCGCGGTCGCGCTGGCGGTCGGTCTCGTCGTCCTCGCGGCCACCGTCGCCGTCGACGGCGAGTGACGCCGACCGCTCGGTTCGCCTACTCCGAGCCGGTCCCGTCGAAGCCGTCCGGGTCGACGCCCAAAATCTCGTACGCGGCCGCGGTGTCGCCCGTCAATCCCTCGAACAGCTCTCGCGCCTCCCGTCGGGTCTCGGGCGTGATCGCCACGCGGACCATCCCCTCGCCGGGCTGCCCGTAGACGACGGTCGACCCGAGCGGCGCCGCCAGCATCGCCGGCAGCGCCGCCAGGTCCTCCTCGCCGGTCACCTGGATCGTCACCGGTTCGGCGGCCGCGAGCCCCTCGGCGAGCGCGTCGAGCAGCGCCGCCGACAGCGCCGCCGCCGGGTTCTCGACGGGAATGCGCCGCTCGTCCGTGGCAGAAAGCGCGGTCGCTATCTCCTCGCGGACCGCCTCGCGCTCCGTCTTCCCGTCGACCAGCGCGGCGTCCGGAACGCGGCCGGCCTCCCGGAGGTGGTAGGTGACCACGTCGCCGACCGCGACCAGCCGGGGGGCACCCTCGTCCGGCGATCCGTGTCGCTCGCGGGTCTCGTCGACGGCCCGCAAGAGCGCGGCGGCATCGGTCGTGACCGGTCCCAGCGGCTCCTTGAACGCATCGCGAAGCGATTCGGGGAGGGTGAGAAGCGGGTCGGTCGGGTCGGTCATCGGCTTCGTGTGGGGCCTCTTCGGCCGGTTATCTGACCTTGAGCGCGTACGCGCCCGCCTCGGAGACGTTCATCTCCTCGGCGATGTCGCTGTCCTCGGGCTTGGTGATGATGACGTAGCCCGCCCAGTCCTCCGTCAGCGACGAGGACCCGCAGAGCGCGCACGTCTGGGCGTCCGGATCGTTGACGTGGTGACACTCCCGGCAGGCCAGGCGGTCCTCGGCCATCAGTCAGCCTCCTCACCGGTCTGCTCGCGGTGTTTCCGCTGGCCCTCCAGCCAGTCGTGCTTCCCGAGGCCGGGCTGTTTCGCCGTGAGCCCGATCTTCGAGTCCCGGGGGTTCCGCTCGTCGATGCTCTTGGTGACGACGCGGACGCGGACCGCGTCGTCGACGCCGAGCGTCTTGTCGGAGTCCGACGAGGCGAGCTGCTGGTTCGCGCCGTCGAACGTGAGGTACTCGTCGGTGATCTGCGAGACGTGGAGCAGCCCGTCCACCGGCCCGATCCCGACGAAGGCGCCGAACTCCACCGTCTCGACGACGGTGCCGTCGGCGACCTCCTGCATCTCGGGGTCGTAGGTGAGCGCGTCGAACTCCGCCTCGTAGTAGACGCCGGGCCGGTTGTGTAACACCGCCCCCTCGCCGATGTCGTGAACCTCGATGACGCTCACGACGCTGCCGACGTCCTCGTCCATCCGTCCTTCCAGTTTGTCTTGGAGCAGGGCCTTCACCCGCTCGTCGGTGACGTCCGCCAGGTGCTTCGGCGGGACCTCGACCGTGTCCTTGAGTCGAACTCGTTTGTACATGTTGTTGGTTGTCCGCGGCCGCTATGGTTCCGTTATCGCCAGTGTGTTCCGACCCCTTAAACCGATTACTGGTGCGTCCACCGCCAGCACCCGTTTCGCGAGGGGTCCGTCGACCGTGACGACGGCGTCGACCCGGCCGGCCGCGGCCAGGGCGACGAGCGCGTCGTCGGCGTACGATTCGTCCGTCTCCACCGCCTCCGCCCGCTCCGCGAGGTCCGCTCCGACGCTCGCGGCGGTCGCCTCCGCGCCGTTTCCGCCTTGGAGGCCGTCGAGCTCCGCCAGGACCGCCGTCGGCACCGCGGCCTCGTAGCCGCCGAGGAGCCGATCCAGCTCCTCGAACAGCCGCAGATCGGCCTCGACCGGCGCCATCAGCGCGCTCGCGTCGAGCGCCACGACCGGGACGCCGGGACCGTCGCCCGCGAGGTCCTCGGTGCGGGCGTCGTCGGACTGCGCCTCGCTGCCGCCCGCGGGCGCCGATTCCGGACCGTCCGCGCGGGCGTCGTCGGCCACGCTACGTGAGCGTCCCGACGCCGATGAGCCGCCAGCGCGCGCCGACGCGCCGGTTGATCGCTATCTGCGCGCCCTCCTCGGCGCAGACGGGCCGTTTGAGGCTCACCTCGCACTCACCGTCGCGCGCGCTCGTCACCGCGCCGACCGTCGTCGCGGTGCCGACCGTGAGCATCAGCGGCTCGCCGGTGCTGATCTCCTCGATGTCGCTCTCGCCGCTCTCGTCGTCCTCCTTGCCGACGACGCGGTCGAGGAGGTCGACTTTCATCTCGAACTCCTCGCGGGTCGGCGGGAGCGTTCCCGGTTCGCCCGCGACCTGTCCGGCGAGGGCGTCGCCCTTCGTCAGGCTCGGATCGAGCCCGGTGCCGACGCCGAGGAGGCCGCCCGGGTGGGCGGTGTCGACGTCGCGGTTGCCCGCTTGGAGCGACCGGACGGTCGTCTCCAGGGGGCGCCACTCGGTCTGGCCCTCCTCGTCGACCTCGCGGCCCGGGCGGATCTCCAGCCCGTCGCCGACCGACAGCTCGCCGCTGACCAGCGAGCCCCCGACGACGCCGCCCTTGAGGTCCTCGGCGGTCGCGCCGGGGCGGTTGATGTCGAACGAGCGGGCCGCGTACATCCGGGCGCTCTCGCCCGGGTCTCGGTCCGGCGTCGGGATCTCCGACTCGATGGCGTCGATGAGCAGGTCGAGGTTGACCTCCTGTTGAGCCGAGACGGGGACGATCGGCGCGTCCTCCGCGACGGTTCCCTCGACGAACTCTTGGATCTGCTCGTAGTTGTCGACGGCGCGGTCGCGGCCGACCAGGTCGACCTTGTTCTGCGCGATGACGATGTTCTCGATCCCGATGAGATCGAGCGCCATCAGGTGCTCTTCCGTCTGCGCCTGCGGGACGTCCTCGGTCGCGCTGACGACTAGGACCGCGCCGTCCATGATCGAGGCGCCCGAGAGCATCGTCGCCATCAGCGTCTCGTGGCCGGGGGCGTCGACGAACGACACCGTCCGGATCGGCTCGCTCTCGGAGCCGTCCTCGCACTCCTCGTCGACGGTGTAACACTCGGGCTCGTCGACGCCGGGGCAGCGTCGGAACGTCGCGTCCGCGTACCCCAGACGGATCGAGATACCGCGTTTCATTTCCTCGCTGTGCTGGTCGGTCCACGAGCCGGACAACGCCTGTACCAGCGTGGTCTTCCCGTGGTCGACGTGACCGACGAGACCGATGTTCACCTCCGGTTGTGTGTTGGCTTCAGTCACTGTTGGACCTCCTAACGGAGTAGTCTTATGCGAATTTCGCCCCGTGCGAGTGATAAAGTTGCTGTTATAGGTGCGAGAGGCGCCCGCGGGCGAGCCGACGAGGAATCGTTCAGGCTCACCGACGCGGTGCGGTGGCGCGTGCCGACGAGCAGCCGTCAGGCTGCGAGTCGCACGCGCGAGGTCGCCGGCGCATAGCGCCGGCTGCCAGAGGGACCTTCGGTCCTCGCTGGAGTCGCTGGCCCCGGAGCGAAGCGGAGGGTGCCAGCGACGAGGCTGGGGAGGTGTGAGGCTGCGGTTGCGGTGCGGGGCGGGACTCAAAGGGGCAGCCGGGAGGCGGGCGCAGGCGACGCAAGCACCGCAGGCAGCGAACGGAGTGAGCGACCGAGGAGCACAGCGAGCGTGCGCCCGCCTCCCGGCTGGGGCTTTGGCGGCGTTCTCCGCACACGCAGTAGTTCCAGCTGAACCATCGACTTCGAGTGATCCACCTTCGACGCGGCTTTACGGCTCACCCACGAACTAATGGCCCACATGGGATACGCGTGCCCCGTCTGTGACACCCCGCAGCGCGACGGCGAACACCTCGCGCACCACCTCGCGTTCACCGCGATGCTCCACGGCGGCGACCACGAGGCGTGGCTCGACGAGCGCGTCGACGACTGGAGCGAGCGCGAGCCGGCCGAACTCGCCGCCGAGGTGACGCCACACGCCGACGACGCGGAGTACGAGGAGGTGTTCGAGGACACCGTGCCCCGCGGTCGCCCGGACGTCGGGATGGGCTCGGGCGGGGACGCGGCTCCCGCAGCCCACGCTCACGACCACGAACATGACCACGGGTCCGGCCACGACCACGGCTACGCCGACCCCGCTCCCGAAGCCGGCGTCCCCGACCCCGAATCGGTCGACGATCCGACCGTCGCCGAGGCCCTCCGCGAAGCGCGAGAGATGACCAGCGGAGCGGCCGCGGACGACGGCGACGAGAACGAGGCAGACACCGCCGACGAAGACGCAACGGGCGACGCCGACCCCGACGCGTAGCGGAACGCCCTTCCCCGCCCCCGGCCAACCGCGCGTATGGAGACCAGAGGTACGTTCGCCCCCGAGACGCGCGCCGACGCGCTCGAACGCTACGAGGAGGTCGGCCCGGTCGCGCAGGCCGTCGTCCGCGAGGCGACGAAGGC
Organism: Halorubrum californiense DSM 19288; assembly: GCF_000336875.1. Classification (GTDB taxonomy): domain Archaea; phylum Halobacteriota; class Halobacteria; order Halobacteriales; family Haloferacaceae; genus Halorubrum; species Halorubrum californiense. Next base: position 34,696 of record NZ_AOJK01000019.1, read on the forward strand.
GATGTCGTTCGGCGCCGACGAGTACGACGAGCGCGTCACCCCCGAGGTGATCCGGACGGCCCGCGACGCGACGTTCGCGGAGCTGCTCGCGGTCCACGTCGGCGAGGCCGACGAGTTCGACGCGTGGCTCGCGGACAGCGAGTTCGACGACGAGGACGTCGTCCGGATCGGCTCCGACAACGTCGACAACGTCGTCTGGCACCCGATCCCCTTCGCGGACACGGTGATCGCGGCGACGTATCAGGAAGAGCCCGACGCGGCGGCCAGCACCCTCCGACGCAACGCATTCGGGCGCGTCTACCGCGAGGAGTTCTACGAGTCGGGGCGGTAGCCCGGTCGACCGACACGACCGACGGAGCGGTCGCTCTTTGAAGAAACTGAAACCGCAAAATCCGAACCGTTAACGCTGCCCGAGCGGATTCGCCGTTACAGGCGACCGACGTTCTCGACGTTGACGGACTCGACGTCGTCGACCTGCGAGAACGCCTCCTCGACGGCCTCCGTGCCGCCGGCGCCGTCGGGGACGATGACGGTCGGGAGGAGCGCGACCAGCCCGAACGCGACGTCGTCGCGCTCGAAGCCGCGGATCTTCGCACCCTCGGGGAGAACCTCTTCGAGGCGGTCCTGGAGGTCGTCGAGGTCGACCTCGGGGCTGTTCGGCATGACCTTGATCTTGGCGGCGACGTCGCCCATCTTACGGCCCCCGGAAGCCGCAGTCGTGGCACTCGTAGAGGTTGCTCTGCTTCCGGCACTTCGAGCACCGGTAGATGGTGGCGCCGCAGTCCGGACAGGAGAACCGCGCGGCGTTCATGCCGGACACCTGAATTCCACAGGAGACGCACTGCGGAGTCGCTTGAGAGTCGCTCTGGCTCATACACGTACTCACCGGCCGCGACTTTTAACCGTTGTTCTTTCCGCCGGAACGCACCGTGCGCCCCGCTACCGTGCCACTCGATAAAGGCGATCCCGGCGGCCCGCGGGGTCCGTGCCGGCGCCGCCGTCGCCAGTCAGCCGATCATCAGCGGCCCGATGAGGACGCCCATCAGGTGGACGCGCCGCGCCCCGACCCGCGGCGGGACGAGTCCCAGCGCGCCCGCGACGAGGAGGACGCCGACGCCGAACGCCCCGGCGAACGCGTACGACACGATCGCGAGCAGCCCCAACACGCCGACCGAGAGCCGAGTGTAGTCGGCGTTCCCGACGATCCTGAGGTACGGGTCGCCGACGAGCACGACCAGGGCGAACCCGAAGCAGGCGGCGGTCGCGGCCGCGACGAGCAGCATCGGAAGCGCGAACGGCACGCCGGCCCGATCGATCGCGACGGTCACGCCCGTCCGCGGCGTTCCGAGCGCCACCAGCGCGAACAGTGCAAATATCGTGTTCGCCGTGCTCGCGCCGCTCGTCGCGACGACGAAGCCGCGGTCGGCGGACTCGCGCGGCACCGCGGGCATCGCGGCGACGGCGGCGATGGCGGCCGACACGCCCGGGACGTAGCCCACTACCGTGCCGGCGAGCGAGCCGGCGCCCGCGCTCGTCCCGAGGTCGCGCGCCCGCATCGCGATCCGCGGGTCGGCCTGCGGCGGGACGCCCCCGCCGCCGAGCGCGTCGACGAGGACCGGCACGCCGAACAGCCCGGCGAACAGCGGCGCGAGGACGCCACCGGTCGACAGCGGCGCCGCGGGGTCGGCATCGAGCGTCGCGAGTCCGAGCGCGGCGCTCGCGAGGAACGCGAACAGCCCGCCGACCGCGGTCCGGCGCGACGACTCGGTGAGGACGAGCAGGGCGACGACGCCTCCGAGCAGCAGCGGCAGGTGCGCCCGCAGCGTCGGGTACCACCGCACCATCAGCCACGTGATCGGGACCGCAAGCGGCACCGCGAGCGCGACCGCCAGCCCGGAACCGACCGCGGAGAGCCGGACGGCCTCGCGACCGCGGCCCGCGATCACCAACCGATGCCCGGGGAGCGCGGCGACCGCCGTCGCGGCGTCGGGCACGCCGAGCGCGAGCGCGGGCACGATGTCGAGGAAGGAGTGGACGACGCCGGCGCCGAGCATCGCGACGCCCACGAACAGCGGGTCGGCCGGCACCGACGGCGCGAACCCCGCGAGGAGCAGCGCGAAGTTGTTTGCGTGGAGCCCGGGGACCAGCCCGCTCGCTGTCCCGAGCGCGACGCCGCCGAGCAGGAACGCGAGCGCGCCCGTCGCGAACGTCGGGTCGACCACCGGCCGCACGAGCGCGTCCATCGAGGCGGGATGGTCGCGGCTCCGGACTTAATGTGTCGGGCGCCTGCGACCCTCCGCAGAATCAGTGCGATTCGAACCGAGCGCTTAGGCGTGCTGCGCCGCCTGCGACTTCTTCTGCGTGACGTAGCCCGCGATCCGGTTGCGGACGCCCTTCGACTCGACGGTCGTCAGGGCCGTGACGCTCTCCTTGTTCGTCTCGAAGTCCGTGTTGAACGAGTCGGGATACTGCTCCAACAGGAGGTTCCCGAGCTGTTTGATGTACTTGGGTTTGATGGCCATACCGAGCGGTACCGGCGGCCCGAACTAAAAGGGTTCGTTCCGCCGCGAGCGGCCGAGAACCGGAGTCGCGGCGGATCTCCGTCAGTCGGGTCCGTCACGACTCGTCCGCGCGCTCTCGCCACCCGGTGGCCTCGTCGATGCGCGCGAACGCCTCGCGCTCGGCCGGCCCGCCGCAGCGCTCCACCACGTCGGCGAAGTACTGGAGCCGCTCCAGTAGCTCGGCGGTGTCGAACCCCGGCACGTCCAGCCGCGACGCGGCCACCGTCGCGTCGACGACCGCGCCGAACCCCCGGTTTACCGTCGGGACACGCTTGGCCACGACGGCCGACTCGACCGGCGACAGCTCCCACGTCCGGATCGTGGTGTCGCCATCGGTCTCGGCTGCGACCTCCTCGGCGCGCACCTCGACCCACGCGTCGGCGCTCGGGAGGACCGGGTCGTCGACCTCGCGGACCGTCAGCGCGGCGTCGACGAACGTCCGCGGATCGACGGTGAACTGGACCACCCCGCCCCCGCGCTCGGCGAAGTTCCGCCACGTGCGGGTGCGCCCGTAGGTGCGCGCGGTGACGGGTTCTTCAGGCTCTCCGTCCGCATCGGTCTCGGGTGCGTGGAGCCCCAGCGCCGCGACGTTCCACCGGTCGTTCGGCCCGCGCGTCGTCACGACGGATTCGGTGACGCCTCGTAGCGGGACGGGCCAGCCCTCGGGCGCGACGCCGAGGTGGTCCCCTCGCTCGTCGCTCACGGCGCCACCTCCGCGCCGCGCCGGAGCGCGACGAACAGGGCCGCGCAGGTGAGGTCCGCGGTCGTGCCGGGGTTGATCCCCTCGGCGACGAACGCCTCCGCCAGCGACTCCGCGGCGTCGAGGTCGGCACCGTGGACGGCCACCGCGTCGATTGCGCCGATGTCGCCGAGCGGACCGGCCGGGTCGGACCCGTCGGCGCCGCCCGTCAACAGAGCCCTCGCCCGCCCGCTCGCCTCGTGCGCCGTCTCAGCCCCCCGCGTCGACGCGACGAGGGTGTCGGGCTCCGCGGCGAGCAGCCCGAGGAACGCCCGCGCCGCCCGGTCCGCGAGCGGCCCCTCGTCGGTCAGGATCCACTCGGCGGCGCGGAACGTCCGCGGGAATCCCTCCGTCCACTCGGCGGCGTTGCGGTCGGGGACGCGATCTGGGTCACCCGAATCGGCCGCTTCCGCCGACCCGCCCGGCTCCGCGGACAGCGCCAGCACGTCTCGCAGAGTCATTCCGCGCTCGCGGAGCGCGGGCTCGGCGTCGCTCCCGCGGCGCACGTCGAGGTCGGCCGCGCCCGGCGGCGGGTCGTCGACCGCGACGTCGACGGCCTCGAACGCGCGGTAGAACGCGACGGCGTCGTCGACGGTCGTCGCGCGACAGACCGCGTCGAGGCCGTCGGGAGCGAGTTCCCGCCCGGGATCCGCGGCCGCCCGGACCAGCGGGACCAGCAGCAGCAGACAGCCGAACTGTGTGTTCGTCCCGGCGCGCGCGGCCATCCCCTTGACGGCCTGCTCGAACGCGTCGCCGACCGCTGGGGTCTCCCCCACGACCGCCCTCCCCGCGGCCTCCTTCCCCGCCGCCAGTTCGAGACCCGGTCGCGCGCCGACTGCGCCGCCGAGGAACGCCTCGAACCGCAGGTCGTCGAGGTCGCGGCGCCGGTCGACGTTCCCGGGCTTCGGCGTGCCGGCGACCTCCACGAGGAGCGCGAGCGTCGCGTCGTCGACGGGGTCCGTCGTCGCGTCTCCCGCCGCTGGCGTCGTCGCGTTCCCCGCCGGCGGCTCGTCGCGGGTCACGGCCGCGCCTCCGGCCCCGGGCCCGCTTCGCTGCCGTCCCGGCGGAGCCGCCCGCCCCGCCATTCCTCCACCGCGTCCGCGACGCGCGCGAGGACGGGCGGGTCCTCGGTCGGGCGCCCGACGCTCACCGCGTCGGCCCCATGCGCTGCGTACTCGGCGACGGTATCAGGGCCGCGGACGCCGTTGTTGGCGACGAGCGTCAGATCGGCGAGTGCGCTCTCGTCGCCGTCTCCGCTCGCGGTCTCCTCGTCCCCGCCGGCTTTGCCGCCGACCGCGGCCGCGAGGTCCGCGATGACCGCCCCGGAATCCATCGCGTCGACGTGGAGCCAGTCTGCGCCGGCCGCGGCCGTGGTCTCCGCGACCTCGACGAGGTCGACCCCGGACACCTCGGCGCGGACCTTCACGCTCGTCGTCGCGCCCGTCTCGGCCGCGGCGGCGACGTACCGCGCGAGGCGGTCGGGCTCGCGGAGCAGCGACTCGCCGCAGCCGACCGCGCGCAGCTCCGGCTGCCGACAGTGGGCGTTGACCTCGCAGACGGCGCCGCGGTCGGCGCAGATCTCGGCGACCGCCCGGATCGGCTCCGGCGTCGCGCTCCGGACGTTGATCCCGGGGCGGACCGGCGCGTCCGCGAGCGCGTCGAGCTGGTCGGCGACGAACGCGACGGGGTCCGCCGGGAGGAACTCGGACCGGCCGCGAGCGACGAGGTCGCGGGCGGCCGCTCGGCTGGCCGGGTCGAGCGCCACCCCCCCGAGGAGTGCGACGTCGACGTGTTCGGCCGCGGCGCGCGCCCACTCGACGTCGGCGGCGCCGCTGAGGCTCGCGGCGACGAGGAAGGGCTCCCGGGTCACTCCGCCCCCTCCCGCGGCGGCGCGTCCACCGAGTTGTCGGCGACGGCCGCCAGCGCGCGTTCGCAGGCGCGAGCGACGCGTTCGGCGTCGTCCGCGCCGTCGATCCGCGTGTCGGTGCGCTCGACGTGCCGGTCCAGCCCGGTCGGGTCCGCGTCATCGAGGACGAACGCGTCCGCGAAGGGGTAGGAGTCGGCCACGCCCGTGGTCGAGGGCTCGCGGCCGACGCCCTCCATCAGGTCCGCGGCCGGGCCGGAGAACACCTTGTCACCGACGAAGGGCGAGACGGCGACCACGGGCGTCTCCCGGAGCGCGCGCTCGAAGCCGGGGAGCGCGAGCATCGGGCCGAGGCTCGTCACGGGGTTCGAGGGGCCGATCACGACCGGGTCGGCGAGGGCGTCCAGCACCGCGCCGGTCGGCTCCGCGTCGGCGGCGCCCCGGAACTCCACGTCCGCGACCGGCGGCTCGCCGCGGCGCGCGACCCAGTACTCCTGGAAGTGGAGCGTCTCGCCGCCCTCGGTGTGTACCAGCGTCGCCACCGGGTCGTCGGACATCGGGAGGAGCTCCACGTCGAGGTCGAAGGCGTCGGCGAGGACGCGGATCGCCTCGGTGAGCGACTTCCCCTCGTCGAGCAGGCTCGTTCGCGTCAGGTGGACCGCGCGGTCGCGGTCGCCGATCTCCATGAACTCGCCGACCGCGGAGAACCGCCGCCATCGGGCGATCTCTCGCCCGGCGGTCTGCGCGTCGTCGCCGAGGTATCGGGGAGAGGTCCCGAGACCGACCTCCTCGGCGAGCCGGCGCAGCTCCGCGTGGGTCGCGGTCGTGTCGCCGTCGATCCCCCACCAGGTCTCGCGGTCGAGGACGCCGCCGCCCGCGAACAGCACGGTGTCGACGTCCGGGCAGACGAGGTGCCCGCCGAGCTCGACGTCGTCGCCCGTGTTGGCGACGACCGCGGTCTCGGCCGGGTCCCACACCCGGGCCGCGCCGTCGAGGAGCTTCGGCGTGCCCGTCCCCCCGGCGAGGAAGGTTACCATACCGGCGCAAGGCGGCGCCCGGATTTGTATCCTCGCCTCCGCGGGCGACGAGGTGGACCGGGGCGAGTGTGACGGCTTTCGTGTAAACTACCGACGGCGCGTCACCGATCCTCGCGGTCGGCGCGTGCCGACGAGCGCCCGGAGGGCGCGAGTCGCACGCGCGAGGGAGTCGGCGGTCCGGAGCGAAGCGGAGGACCGCCGACGAGGCTGGGGAGGTGTGAGGTGTGGTTGCTGTGCGTTCCCGCGAGCGAAGCGAGCGGGAGCACGGAAGTCGCAGCCCGCACAGCGAAGCGAGCAGGAACGTCTTCCGGAGGGGTGGGACTCAAAGGGGCAGTCGCGAGGCGGGCGCAGGCGTTCACGAGAGCGAAGCTCTCGTGAGCCAATCAGAACGCGGAGCGTTCTGATGACGACGCAAGCACTGGAAGGAGCGAACGCAGTGAGCGACTGAAGCGCACAGCGAGCGTGCGCCCGCCTCGCGACTGGGGCTTTGGAGGTGTTAGCCGTCCTCTCCTAAGAACGCGGTTCGACGGAACATCCCTAATAGTCGACGCCGAAACGAGACCGGAAAAATACCGAGACCGATCAGACAGCGATCCACCGATAGTCGACGGGAAGCCCCCCTTACGCCAGCTCGTCGATCTTGTCGACGACGGCGTCCGCGAACTCGCTCGTCGCGAGCTTCTCGCCGCCCTCGATCTGCCGGTGGAGGTCGTAGGTGACCTTCCCGGAGGCGATGGTCTCCTCGACGGCGTCGCGCACGAGGTCCGCGGCGTCGCCCCAGCCGAGGTAGTCGAGCATCTCGCGGCCGGAGAGGATCATCGCGGTGGGGTTCACCTTGTCCTCGCCGGCGTACTTGGGCGCGGAGCCGTGGACCGGCTCGGCGAGACAGCGACCGTGGCCGCGGTTGATGCCGGGCGCGATGCCGAGGCCGCCGATCTGCGCGCCGGCGGCGTCGGACATGTAGTCGCCGTTGAGGTTCATCGTCGCGATGACGGAGTACTCGTCGGTGCGGGTCAACAGCTGCTGGAGCATGTTGTCCGCGATGCGGTCCTTGACGACGAGGGTGCCCTCGGGCTGCTCGCCGTCGTGCTCCTCCCAGAGCTGGTCCTCGGTGATGACCGCCTCGCCGTACTCGTCCTCGGCGACCTCGTAGCCCCAGTCACGGAACGCGCCTTCGGTGAACTTCATGATGTTCCCCTTGTGGACGAGCGTGACCGAGTCGCGGTCGTTCGCGAGCGCGTAGTCGACGGCCTCGCGGATGAGGCGCTTCGAGCCGAACTCGGAGATGGGCTTGACGCCGATGCCGACCGGGCCGTCGTGGATGACGTCCGGGACGTCCATGTCCTGTTCGAGGAAGTCGCGTACCTGCTCGGACTCGTCGGTGCCGGCCTCCCACTCGATGCCGGCGTAGACGTCCTCGGTGTTCTCCCGGAAGGTGACCATGTCCATCTCTTCGGGGCTCTTGACGGGGGACGGGACGCCTTCGAGGTGGTAGGTGGGGCGGACGTTCGCGAACAGGTCGAGCGTCTTGCGGAGCGCGACGTTCAGCGAGCGGAAGCCGGCGCCGACGGGGGTCGTCAGCGGGCCCTTGATCGCGACGCGGTGGTCGCGGATGGCCGAGACGGTATCCTCGGGGAGGTTCTCGTCGTACTTCTCGCGGGCGCTGGCGCCAGCGTAGACGCGCATCCACGAGATGGAGCGGCCCGTCGCCTCGGCGGCGGCGTCGAGTACCTGCTGTGCGGCCGGTCCGACGTCGGTGCCGATTCCGTCGCCGTGGATGATCGGGATGATGGGATTCGACGGCACGTTCAGCTCTCCGGTCTCCTCGTCGGCGAGCGTGATGGCTTCGCCGCCGTCGGGGACGTCGACTTTATCGTAGCTCATGAACGTTCGTGGATTCTTGTGGGCCCCTAAAGTGCCTGCCGTTTTCGGCGTGAGCGTCGCGCTCGCAGCGCTTGCCGGTTCTCTCCGCCGGTGTCCCCGCAAGTCGCTCCGCCGCCGGTCCGCGCGTCACGTCCGCGCTTCGCCGGCCGTCCGGACTCAGATCGGCTCGACCGAGACGTCGAACATCGACCGCCAGCGGTAGCGCCGCCCGCCCCAGACGAAGGTCCGGCGGGCGAGCGCGTACGCCATGAGCATGGGGGAGACGAGCGCGCCGGGCGCCGCGAGCAGGAACGTCGCGCGGCGGATCCCGAACCGGGCGTAGACCGCGCCCGCGAGCGCCGTGACGAGCGTCACCCCGGCGACCGGCGCGAGCAGACAGAGCGCGGACATCGCGACGCCGAGGCAGACGTTGAACGCGGTCGCCCGCGGCGCGTGGTACCGCGTGATCGTCAGGAAGCGCACGAACCGCTCCAGCGAGCCCCGGAACGACCCGCCGGCCCGGACGTCGCGCGTCCGGTCGACCGGCGAGACGTCGACGTGTTCGGTGAGCGTCCCGTCGTCGCTGACGGTCCGCCGGAGGTCCCGGCAGAACGCCGCCTCCCCGTCGCGGAGGTCGCCGCGTTCGAATATCACCGCACCGCCCCACGCGATCCCCGCGGTCGACACCGCGAGCGTCCCGCCGATCACGTAGGCCGGCTCGAACAGCCGGGCGAGGGGGTCGCGCCCGACGAACACCGGAACTTCCGTCGTCGGCCCCCGCTGCTCGTAGTCGGCGTCGAGCGTCGCCAGCCAGTCGGCGGGGTGGCGGAAGTCGTCGTCGGTCCAGGCGATCCGGTCGTTCGCGGCCGCCGCCATCCCGGCGGCTATCGCGTTCGCCTTCCCCGAGCAGCCCTCGGGTTCGCCGGCCATCAGGATCCGGACGCGCTCCGGCAGGTCGCCGCGCCGGTCAGCGACGGGGTCATCGGGCGAGTCGCAGATCACGAGCAGTTCGTCGGCCGCGGGGTCGGCGCCACCCTCGTCGCCGCCGAACGCCTCGGGGCCGCGGAGCTGCTCGGCCACCTCGTCGCAGGCGTCGGTCCAGCGGACGGTCGGCAGCAGGACCGACACCGGCGTCGGACTCGTCGCCGGCGCGGTCGGTTCCGGAGCGGTCACGGTCGGCGTATCGGGCGATCAGAACATAAACGTCCGCGATCGGTTCCGTCCGCGGTCGACTCCAGATCCCTCGCTCACGCCGCCGAACAGGAGCGCGTGCCGAGTTCGTCCGCCCGCGTCTCGCCGCTATTCACGTCGACTCCAACCGCCGAGACGGTGACGGACCGGATCGGCTCGTCCTCCGCGTCCGCGAACCCCGCCGCGCGGTCGCAGAGGTGCGCGAGCAGCGGGTCGACGCGGTCGCGGTCGGGGTCGTCCGCGAGCAGCGCGAGGAACTTCCGCCAGCGCGCGGTCGGGTAGGCGCGCGCGTCCGAGGGCGGTCGGTCGCGAGCGACGCGGTCGCCGTACAGGGCGTCGATCCGCCCGCCGTCGGCGGTCGTCGCGGTCGTCAGCACCAGCGCGTCGGTCGCAGGGGGACTCGGCGCGAACATGTCCCAGCCGCCCTCGGTCGGGTCCGACACCGCGGCGACCGCCTCGGGCGTCTCGACGAACCCGAGCGCCATCCCGTTCCACGCGACGAGCGCGACGAGGAGGACCGCGGCGACGACCGGGGCCGCGGCCGCGACCCGGTCGCGGACGGCTCGGATCGAGCCACCGCTGGTCGAGCCACCGGCGCCCGTGGCGCCCACGGGCGCAAACCGACGCGCTGCGTCGCCCCCGAGGCGGTCGGCCGCCGGAGCGACCGCACGCTCGACGCGGTCCCAGACGAACGGCGGGAAGAAGGGCAGCAGCGCGGTCGCAGAGACGAGGGGGAACACGCCGATCTGGAGGGTGAGCGCCATCGAGAGATGCGCCGCGAGGAGCGTCCCGGCGAGCGCCGCCCGGACGCGGCCGGCGGCCGCGACGAGCAGCGGCGAGGCGACGACGAGTGCGAGCCAGCCGTACGTGGCGGCCGCGAGCAGCGGCGACCAGTCGGGTACGAGGCCGCCGAGCGGGCCGTGGAGGTAGGTGAGCCGGAAGACGAGCCCGACCGCTTCGCCCGCGGGCCACGCGGTCCCGCGGAGCTTCACGACCGCGTTCGAGACGTACACGACGACGACGGCCGTCAGGAGGAGCGCCGTGGCGGGGCCGGCGACGCGGTCGGTCGTGCCGGCGACGCGGTCTGTCGTGCCGTCGCCCGTCGGTTCCGGCGACTCCGCACCGCGGCGCCGGACGGCGTCGACCGACCAGCGGGCGCCGAGCGGACACAGCAGTCCGGCGCCGAGCAGGTAGAGGAGCAGGGTGTCCCCGGCGTTGAGGACGAGGGGATTCCGCGCCTGAAGCGACGCGAGCAGGACCAGCGAGACCGCGGTCGCGGCGCGAGTCCGGTAGCCGACAGCGAGCGCGGCCGCCGCGACGCCCGCGGCGACGAACAGCGCCGCAACGGCCAGCGACGCGCCCGAAACGGCGTGGAGCGAGAGCCGGGCGGCGAGCGGGTACGCCTCGGCGAGCGTCGAGCGCGGCAGGGCGCCGGCGTCCGCGTAGAACGCCGTCAGGTTCCGCGCGCGGAGCGCGAGGTCGGCGATGAGGACGGCCCCGAGGGCGACCCGGAACGCGGCCAGCGCGCGCGGGTCGATCCCGAGGCGGCGGCGGAGCGCGGCGCGGAGCCGGGGGACCTCGCTGAACCCGGAGTCGGGGCCCGCGGCGTCGGCGATCGTCACGGTGCCCGCGGATCGCCCGGGGGCGGGAATAGGTCTTGCGGCGCCGGGCCGTCGGCCGGTCGGCCCCAGCGGTCGCCGCCGGCTCCCGGGCGCTTATGTGGCCGCCGCGGGAGCCTCCGGTATGCGAGTCATCGTCCACGGCGGCGCCGGCGGTGCGCCGGACGACCCGGAGCCCAGACAGGCGGTCCTCGACGACGCGGCCGCGCGCGGCGCCGCGAGCGAGACGCCGCTCGACGCGGTCGAGTCCGCCGCCGGCGTCCTCGAATCGGACCCCCGGTTCAACGCGGGCGTCGGCGGCGCGGTCCAGTCCGACGGCGTCGTCCGCACCGACGCCGGCGTGATGACCTCCGACCGCGAGGTCGGGGCGGCCTGCTCGATGCCCGGCGTCGAACACGCGGCGAGCGTCGCCCGCGCCGTCTGCGAAGAGACGCCGCATATCTTCGTCTCGGGCGATCACGCGGTCGAACTCGCGGCGGAGTTCGGCGTCGAGACCGGCGTCGACCTCCGCACCGACGAGACGCGCGAGCGGTACGAGGCGGAGGATCCGCCGCGGGGCGGCCCCCGCGAGCACCTCGACTGGCTCGCCTCCCGCTTCGGCTCCGGCGACGACCAGGCGGGCGGCGGATCTGGAGACGCGGACGACGGGGAGGACGCGGGAGCGGACGAGTCGGGCCGCGCCCCGGACCACGACACGGTCGGCGCGGTCGCGACCGACGCCGAGGCGTTCGCGGCGGTCACCTCCACGGGGGGCCGCTCGTTCGCGCTCGCCGGGCGCGTCGGCGACGTGCCGCAGGTCGGGTCGGGGTTCTTCTGTACCGAGGCGGGCGGCGCGAGCGCGACGGGCGCCGGCGAGGACATCGCGCGCGTGACGCTCTCGCGGCGCGCCGTCGACCTCCTCGACGAGGGCTTGGACGCGCAGGTCGCGGCCGACCGCGCCATAGCCGAGTTCGAGGAGATAACCGGGTCCGGCGCTGGCGTGATCGTCCTCGGCGACGAGGAAGCCGGAAGCGCGTTCAACACCGAGGGGATGCAGACGAGCGTCGCCGAGCGGTAATCGACGGCGCGGAGGGCGGTCTTGAAGCCGAATCGGCTTCGGCGATCGGTGACGACGGTGCTCCGCCCGCTATTCGAGTTCGGCTTCGAGCGTCGGGTTGCGGTTCGTCGTGGGGATGTCGGAGTCGACGAGGGCCTCGCACGCGCCGACGAACTCGTTGTCGCCGGCCTCGCCGCAGAGGACGTGCGTCCCCCCTTCGGTGGTGATGTAGACGTCGATCACGTCGCGGTCCGTGTGCGAGAGGAAGTCGTAGGTCGCGTTCCAGCCGCCGATCGCGAAGAGAGAGAGGAACGCCGCGAACGCGATCTCGACCCGAGAGGTTACGCCTCCGAGGGAGACGAGGGCGATCGCTCCGGCGGTGAGGACCAGCGAGAGGACGAGGAAGCACAGGCCGAGGAACGTGTGCCGGTGGAGGGACCTGTTCCGCTCGAACGCGACGCCGGTGGCGTCGTCCACGGGGATGGAAACGGGCGGCCCCCCGGACGGCCGGGTGTACGTGAGCTCCCCGTCGGACCCGGAGAACGAAACTGTTCTGTCGCTGTCAATGACGTACTCGTCGAGGTGTGCTTCCGTTGTGAAATCCATGGGNGTACGTGAGCTCCCCGTCGGACCCGGAGAACGAAACTGTTCTGTCGCTGTCAATGACGTACTCGTCGAGGTGTGCTTCCGTTGTGAAATCCATGGGAGCGCCGGGCGTGGGAATGACGTATTCGCGTCGCTCGATATGTAGGTTATGGTACCTTTGTGCGTTCGTGTCGGCGACGAACCGCGTTCTCCGACGCGAGACCGTCGCCGCTTACCCGAGCCGCTCGTCGAGGATGAGCCGCGTCTTCGTCGACTTGACCTCGTCCATCTCTCGGGCCTGCGTGATCAGTTCGTTGACCGCGCGCGTGTCGACGGCGTCGACGACGAGGACGACGTCCTCTTCGCCGGACACCTGCCAGACGAAGTCGACCTCCTCCCACTCCTTCATCCGCTGGCCGACCGCGTCGGTGTTGACGTTCATCTCCACCGATATCTCGATCATCGCCTTCACGTTGCCGGTGCGGGTGGTGACCGTGAACCGCTCGATCACGCCCTCGTCGGTCATGCGGTCGACGCGGTTGCGCACGGTCCCCTCGGAGGTCCCTACCCGGTCCGCGATCTCCGTGTACGGGGTCCGCGCGTCCCGTCGCAGGATCGAGAGGATCCGTCGGTCGAGGTCGTCCATACCGGTCCGTCTCTCCCCCGCCGCCTTACCCGTTACGAATATCGTAACGAACCTTCGAACGACGCATTTATTATCCTTTGCGCGTACGTTTCTCGTAATGTCGGACGCCTACATCGCGCTGGCCGACGGTCGCGTGCTCGAAGCGCGCGCTCGTGCGCCGGGGCGGACCCGCGGCGAACTGGTGTTCACGACCGCGTACACCGGCTACGAGGAGTCGCTCACCGACCCCTCCTACGCCGAGCAGATCCTCACCTTCTCGTACCCCCTCATCGGGAACTACGGCGTCCGAAGCGAGCGGTTCGAGTCCGACTCGGTCCAGCCCCGCGCGGCGATCGCCCGCGAGCTGACCGACGACGTCGCCGACTGGCTCGCCGAAGAGGGCGTGCCGGCCGTCGACCACGTCGACACCCGCGAGATAGTCACCACCGTCCGCGAGGAGGGCGCGATGGCCTGCGGGATCGCCGCCGGGCCGGACGCGACCCCCGAGGACGCGGTGGCGGAGATGGAGGCGTGCGAGCCGATGAGCGACCACGTCGACATCGGCGCGCAGGTCTCGGTCGCGGAGCCGACCGTCCACGAGGGCGGGGGCGACGTCGACGTCGCGATGCTCGACTGCGGCGCGAAGGGATCGATCATCTCCTCGCTCACCGAGCGCGGCGCGGACGTCCACGTCCTCCCGTACGACGCGACCGCCGAGGACGTGGCCGCCGTCGACCCCGACGTCCTCTTCGTCTCGAACGGTCCGGGCGACCCGGAGAACTTCGTCGCGGCCCAAGCGGTCGTCGACGAGTTCGCGGGCGACCTCCCGATGGCCGGTATCTGCCTCGGCCAGCAGGTGATCACCAGCGCGCTCGGCGGCTCGACCGAGAAGATGGCGTTCGGTCACCGCGGCGTCAACCAGCCGGTGAAGGACCTCCGCACGGACAAGGTCGTGATGACCACCCAGAACCACGGCTACACGGTCGACGACACCGGCCCGCTGGAGGTGACGCAGGTGAACGTCAACGACGACACCGTCGAGGGGCTCGACAGCGAGGAGCTGGAGGTCATCACCCGCCAGTACCACCCCGAGGCGAACCCCGGCCCCCACGACTCGCTCGGCTTCTTCGACGAGGTGCTCGACCTCGCGACCTCGTCGCGTCGAGTCGCGGCCGACTGAGCTGGCGTCCCGCGGTCCCCGCCCTCCGCGACTCCGCCGCCCTCCGACTGACCACTCGGAGTACCACCCGGCCGGCGTCTGTGACGCTTGGCCCCCACTCGCTTTTTCCGTCCGCATCCGCTCCCCCTCTCACCCCAGACCGGCGACGTTTTCTCCCGTCCCCTCGCACGGTGAGGCATGCCAACCGAGATCCTGCTCACCAACGACGACGGGATCGACGCCGTCGGGCTCCGGGCGCTCGCGGACGCGCTCTCCCGCGACTACGACGTGACGGTCGTCGCGCCCGCGACGAACCAGTCCGGCGTCGGCGGCGCGCGCTCGTGGTGGGACACGACGGTCGACTACACCGAGACGGACCGCGGCTACGCGGTCGAGGGGACCCCCGCGGACTGCGTCGCAGTCGCGGACGTGGCGCTCGGGCTCGACCCCGACGTCGTCGTCTCCGGCTGTAACCACGGCCCGAACATCGGCGCGCACATCCTCGGGCAGTCCGGCACCGTCGGCGCCGCGATGGAGGCCTCCTTCCTCGGCACGCCCGCGATCGCGGTCTCGCTGTACGACCGCGGGAACCTCCCCGTGCCACCGACGCTGGACAACGGCGACTTCGCGGTCGCCGGCGAGGTCGTCGTCGACCTGCTCGGTCGGATGGACGATGGACGGCTCCCGTTCGGCGCCGACGTGCTGAACGTCAACGTCCCGGCCGCGGACGACGAGTCGGCGGAGAACCCGACGTACCGGCTGACCGAGCCAGCGCGCGGCTTCGACGTGATCGAGTTCCGCCCGGGTGAGGAGGGGCCGGACGAGGAGAACGTCCCCGAGGGCTGGGAGTTCGGCGAGCGGCGCGGCGAGATGGGGATGGAGCTACGCGACCGCTTCTGGCGGGAGTTCCTGCGCGGAAACGTTGCGGACGATCCCGGCTCGGACCGCCGCGCGGCCGTCGAGGGCGAGGTGAGCATCTCGCCGCTGTCGAGCTCTCGATCGGTCGCGGGCGAGAAGGCGGGCGACCTCGTCGAGCCGGCTCGGGGCGTGGAGACCGGAGCCGACTGACGCGCGCGGCGCCGGCGACAGACGACCGATCTCAGCGGCGGCGGGACCGCAGTTGACTGCCGGCGAACTCTCCCGCGAGCCGGCTGAGGTACCACACGACCACGAGCCCGAGACAGAATCCGACGCCGGCCGCGGCCAAGAGCTGTATCGGTGACGGATCCAACTGGAGGGCGATAAGCGGCGGCGAGGCCGTGACGATCGCGAGCAGCACGAGCTTGACCTTCCGGTTCCCGGCATCCCGCTCCGCCTCGGAGATGGGTCCTACCACCGCGATCCCCCCGACTTTCTTTCGACGACCGCCGACGCGTCGCTCATACCCGCTCCACGCTCCGGGCGACCATCAAGGCGACGAACCGAACCCGTTCGCTCGGGAGTGACGACGCGCCGCTGCGGCGACGGACCGAAATATTCCGCTCCGGGAGTTGAAAAGCGTCTCGACCGTTCACGGCCGTCTCGGGCCAAGATCGCCGTGAACGGTCTGGGTCGTTTAAGCCCGTCCGAGCGCTCGTGTCGAGTGCCCCTACCCGCCGTCTCGGGTCGCCGCGGCGCGTCGCGGCGGCCGTCGTCCGCGGCGGCTCCTCACCGACGCGGCGAGCCCGGGACTCGCCCCTCCCCGCCGTTTCGCGGCGTTTTTGACCCGACCCCGACAAGCGAGTAGCATGGACGACGAACTCCGCGAGCGCGTCGCGGCGGCCGGCGAGGCCGCGGCGCTCTTCAACGCGCTCAAACACGGCAGCGACCCGGACGTGGGCGCGATCATGGGCCCGATCATGGGCGAGAACCCCGAGTTCCGCCCGCACGGCGACGAGATTCCGGGCGTCCTCGCGCCGGTCCTCGACGAGGTCGGCGAGATGGACGAGGCGACGCGTCGGGAGCGGCTCGGCGAGCTCGCCCCCGAGAAGCTCGCGGAGCTCGAGGCCGACGACGAGGACGACGACCGCGTCCTCCCCGACCTCCCGAACGCCGAGGCGGGCGAGGTCGTGATGCGCGCCGCGCCGAACCCGAACGGCCCGTGGCACGTCGGCCACGCGCGCATGCCCGCCGTCATCGGGACGTACAAGGAGCGCTACGACGGCGAGTTCATCTGTCGGTTCGACGACACCGACCCCGAGACGAAGCGCCCCGACCTGGACGCGTACGACGCCATCTTGGAGGACATCGAGTACCTCGGCTTCGAGCCGGACCGCGTGCTGAAAGCCTCCGACCGGCTGGAGACGTACTACGACCACGCCCGCGAGCTGATCGACCTCGGCGGCGCGTACACCTGCTCCTGTTCCGGCGAAGAGTTCTCCGAGCTGAAGAACGCGGGCGAGGCGTGCCCCCACCGCGAGAAGGACGCCGAGACGGTCCGCGAGGAGTTCGAGTCCATGGTCGACGGCGAGTACGGCTCCGGCGAGATGGTCCTCCGGGTGCGCACCGACATCGAACACAAGAACCCCGCGCTGCGCGACTGGGTCGCCTTCCGGATGATCGACACGCCGCACCCGCGCGAGGAGGCCGCAGAGTACCGCTGCTGGCCAATGCTCGACTTCCAGTCCGGCGTCGACGACCACCTCACGGGCGTTACGCACATCATCCGCGGCATCGACCTGCAGGACTCCGCGAAGCGCCAGCGGTTCGTCTACGACTACTTCGACTGGGAGTACCCCGAGGTGCTCCACTGGGGCCACGTCCAGGTCGACGAGTACGACGTGAAACTCTCCACGTCGACGATCAAGCGACTCATCGAGGACGGCGAGCTGACGGGCTGGGACGACCCGCGCGCGCCGACCATCCAGTCGATGCGCCGCCGCGGGATTCAGGGGCAGGCGCTCGTCGACTCGATGACCGAACTCGGGATGTCCACTTCCGACGTCGACCTCGCGATGTCCTCCGTCTACGCCAACAACCGCGACCTGGTCGACGACGCGGCGAATCGCTACTTCTTCGTCCGCGACCGCGACGACGACCCCGCCGTGGAGCTCCCGGTCGTCGACGGCGACGCGCCCGCGCCCGACGCGGGTCACCCGCAGTTCCACCCCGACCACCCGGACCGCGGCGAGCGAGAGGTGCCCGCCGGCCGGGTGGTCGTCGAGTCTTCTGACCTCCCGAGCGGGGGCGAGCGCGTCTGGCTGAAGGGGTACGGCTGCGTCCGGTACGACGGTAACGAGTTCGCGGCCCTCGACGCCGACATCGAGGTCGTCCGCGAGGGCGACGTGGACGTGATCCACTGGGTCCCGGCCGCGGAGGGGCTCGACACGCTCCTCCGGACCGTCGACGGCGACGTGCGGGGGATCGCGGAGCCCGCCCTCGCCGACGTCGACCCCGACACGGTCGTCCAGTTCGTACGCGTCGGCTTCGCCCGGATCGACGGGTTCGACCCCGGTGCGACCGACGAGGCGGACGGGCCGAACGGTTCCGAGGACCTGCTGGCGTACTACGCGCATCCGTAGTCGGCGTTCGACATCCCGGGCGGGCAGAGTGCGACCGACCGAATTTGTTCGTCGGGGAATTTAAACCCGCGACCGGCGAAGCGGGGGCAACGATGGCCATCGACTCGAACTTCGAAGTGAACCGCGAGCGGGTCGGCGAGGAGGACGGCGTCGCCGTCTGGGGTCCCGTCGAGCCGCCGGAGAAGCAGGGAATACGCGGCACGCACGTCGCGGTCGACTTCGACATCTGTCTCGCCGACGGCGCCTGCCTGGAGGACTGTCCGGTCGACGTGTTCGAGTGGACCGACACCCCCGGCCACCCCGAGTCCGAGCGGAAGGCGAACCCCGCCGACGAGGACCAGTGTATCGACTGTATGCTCTGCGTGGACGTTTGTCCCGTGGATGCGATCGACGTCGATCCCGGGCGCGAAAATCGGTTATAATCGGCTGTACATAGTCGTTTTCGACGCGGTGAGGTCTCTGTCGGTCGAGTTCTCGTGTTCTGATTGATTGAC
>NZ_AOJK01000020.1 GCF_000336875.1 Halorubrum californiense DSM 19288
CGACTCCCTCGCGCGTGCGACTCGCGCCCTTCGGGCGCTCGTCGGCACGCGCCACCGCGGATCTATTTATAAATAACCGTCACCGTTCCGTTCACTCGTCGGTGAATCGCTCCCGTTCCTTGTGCGCGAAGTCGGTGCCGTACCGCTCGACGATCGGAACGTAGGCGTCGCCGAGCGCGCGCATACACGCGCTTGTCGAGACGAAATCGAGTTCGTCGGCGACCGCCTCCCACGGACGGCCTTGGAGCACCTTCCGGACGAGCAGGCGCTCTTCGCGCTCGTCGAGGTCGACCCCGTCGTCGCCCCCGCCCTCGATCAGCGTCGCGAGCGCGAGGTCCCGAAACGCCCCGGGCGCGGTGTCGTACATCCCCGGGCCGACCGACGCGCCGACGACCGAGCGCCACTCGGTCTCGGTGAGGTCTATCGGGACCGGCGCGGAACACGCCCCCAGCGCTCTCCGGATCACGTCCGGGTCGACGTCGCGGTGCGCGTCCGAGAGCCCGTCGCGCTCGCGGTCGCGGAAGGCGACCGCGTGGCGGTCCAGCAGGTCGCGGCCGGCCGCGGTTTCCGGCCGGAGCATTATCGCGGAGTACTCGCCGGAGGCGTCGTTGCGAGTCGTCGAGAGGTGGACGGTCCGGTAGCCCGCCCGCCGCCAGAACCGGAGCAGCCGCGGCGTCGCCCCGTACCCGACCGAGAAGTAGTCGAGGTCGCCTCCGTCTCCGGCGCGGTCGCCGCCGAACTCCGCGCGGACCTCGTCGAGGAGCCGCGAGCCGAACCCCCCGTCCCGGAGCGCGTGGTGGGTCGCGATCCGGACCGTGCGCAGGCCGCGCGGGGCGGCGGCCGCCTCGTCGCGCAGTTGGCTCGTGAGCACGTCCGGCACCATGTTGCCGCGCACGCGCTCGCCCTCGTACATCCCCTTCCGGGTGTCGGCGTCGAGCCCGCCCTCCCGTGCGAGGAGCGCGACGGCAACGACCCGCCCCTCGGCGACGAGCGCACGCGCGACGAGGTTCGGCGCGTCGAGCAGCCGCGCGAGGTCGTTCGGCTCTGTCCGGTAGTGGGCGGCGACGAGCAGCCCGAACGCTTCGCCGAGCAGCGTCTCGTCGGCGAGCAGGTCGTCCGGGTCGAGCGTCCGGTACGTCACATCCTCGACCGACGCGTCCGCGACCGCGGCGTCGACCGCCGGGCGAGCGTCCAACAGGAGCGCGCGGGACGCCCACGCCTCCACCGGGTCGTTGCGCGCGTACCGGATCGGCTCGTCCAGCCGCACGTCCCGGACCACGAACCGGGAGTCGAGCAGCCGTTCGCGGAACCGGACCGCGAACCCGCGGCCCGCGCCCTCGTAGCCGTGGACCGTCGTACAGAACGCGACCGCGGGCGCGTCGAGGAACCCCTCCAGCAGCCGCACCGGGAGCGCCGCCGCCTCGTCGACGATCACGGAGTCCGCCTCGTCGGCGACCGCTGCGGCCGCCGCGGGCGGAAGGAACCGAACGCGACCGTCGGCCGCCGTTCGGAGGTCACGCCCGCTCGCGTCGCCGGTGCGGTCGTCGCGGTCGCCCTCGCCCCCGCCGCCTCCCCCGTCCGCCTCGCTCTCGATCAGCTCTCGGGCCCGCGCGAACACCTCTGCGGCGTTCCGGAACGCTGGCGCCGTGACGAGCACGTCGGCGCCTGCCAGCGCGAGCGCGCCCGCAGCCAACCCGGCCGCGCTCGACTTCCCGCGCCCGCGGTCCGACTCGACCACGACGGCGGAACCGGGATCGGCGAGCGCCTCGAACGCGCGCAGCGCCCGCGACTGGTCGGCGGTGAGACAGGCCTCGTACGCGGCCGCGGGAAACGTCGCACCGGGCGGGACGCTCCGCGAGTCGGCCGCGTCGGCCGCGCCGCCGGCCGCATCCTCGCGCTCGTCGCGCTCCCCAGTCCGTTCCCCGGTGAGTCCGTCGCGCTCCACGCGGTCGCAGCCCGCCCCGTCGCCGAGCGCGACGACCGCGACGCCGGGGTGCGTTCGGAGCGTCGCGACGAGGCGCTCGCGGAACCGCCCCGTCACGTCGTCGACGTCGTACGGGGGCACCGCGAGCGAGTCGTCGAAGCGGTCGCGGACCCCGGGCCACTCGTCCAGCGCTGGCGTCAGGAGAACGAGGAGGCCGCCGCCGTCGACCGCGCCGACCGCCCGGCCGAGCGCGTTCGGGACGAACTGTTCGTGGCAGTCGAGGACGACCGCCTCGCGGGTGCGTCCAAGCAGTTCGTCGGCGCTCCGCGGGCGACGTTCCTCGAACCGGAACCCTTCCCGCGTCGAGACGAAAGAGACGTCTCCGTCCTCGACTCCGAGCGACTCCACCGCGTCGAACGCGGCGTCGATCGCGCGGTCGCGGTCGCCGGCGAGCACGAGGACGCGCCGCTCGTTCGTCCGCTCGGCCTCGGCGCGCAGGTCGCGCGCGACTCCCCCGATCATCTCCGCTCGTCGTTGCCGAGGCGCGCGGATGTGTCTTCCCCTCCGCGCCGCCGCCACCGCTGCTCTCCGGTCGACCCGATGACGCCCGCGGAGGCGGGAGGCTTACGGACGCTCGGCGCGTCGCTCCCGACATGACCACGGTCACGCTCATCGGGACCCGGCTCGCGGACGTGGGCCGCGAGTTCGTCTACGAGGGAGAATCGGCCGACTGCGAGGGGTGTCCCTACCGCGGCCAGTGTCTCAACCTCTCCGAGGGCACCCGCTATCGGGTGACCGGGATCCGCGAGAACGCGCAGACGCTCGACTGCGCCGTCCACGACGCGGGGGTCCGCGCGGTCGAGGTCGAGCCCGCGTCGGTCCCCGCGAACGTCCCGTCGAAGCGCGCCTACGCCGGCAGCAAGGCGTCGCTCGCCGGCCCCTGCCCGCACACCGAATGTCCGAGCCACGGCTACTGCGTCCCCGACGGCGCCGACTTCGACGAGGAGCGCGTCATCGATCAGGTGCTCGGCGAGCCCCCGCACGAGACGTGCGCGCTCGACCGCGACCTGACGCTCGTGGAGTTCCGCGCCGAGGAGTAACCCGAGGAGAACGGCTCGGCCGCTTACAGCGACGTGACCGCGTTCAGCGTGATCCGGATCGCCCGCTCGACGTTGTCCTTCGCCTTCTCCGGCAGTTCGTCGTCGGAGTCCGCGCCCTTCTGCGTCCCCGCGACGAGGTTCCCGTCGACGGTACAGATGGCGCCCGCGGCGAGCCCCTTGCGCCGCGCGAGCGAGAAGACGGTCGCGGCCTCCATCTCGATCGCGAGCAGGTTCGCGTCGTTCCAGTCCGCGACGTACTCGTCGTCCTCGTTGTAGAACGCGTCGTCCGAGACGATGGGGCCGACGTGGATCTCCTCGTCGTTGTCCTCGGCCGCCTCGACCACCCCGGTGAGTACGTCGTAGTCCGGGACGGCCGGGTAGTTAGCGGACTCGTACCGCTTGCTCGTCCCCTCCTCCTTGGCCGCGCCGGTCGCGACGACCATGTCGCCGACCTCCATGTCGGGCTGGAGCGCCCCGCAGGTGCCACAGCGGACGAACGTCTCGACGCCGACCCGCGAGAGCTCCTCGACGGCGATGGCGGCCGACGGGCAGCCGATCCCGGTCGAGCAGATCGTGAGGTCGACGCCGTCGTAGGTCGCGTTGACGATCTTGTACTCGCGGTTCTGCGCGACGACCTCGCTGTCGTCACAGAGGTGCGCGATCCGGTCGACGCGGCCGGGGTCGCCCGGGATGACCGCGATGTCGTGTACGTCGCCTTCCTCGACCAGCAGGTGCGGCTGTTTCGCCATACGCGCGGAGACAGCCGCCGCGCGCAAAAACGGACCGGTCGGCGGACCGGGATAGCGCCTTGAGCAAGATTTGATATCGCGCCATACAATTTACGAAGGCGATCGAGGGGGTCGCGTCCGTCACCTGACGGGACCGACGACTCCGACAGATCGGTCCGTTTTATCGCCCGAGGCCGCGACCGACGCCCATGACCGACGCTGACGCCTCGGCGGGTCTCGCTTCGACGCTCGTCGCTCTCACCGTTGCGTTCCTCCTCGTCACGCTCGTCTCGGGGACGCTGCTGGATTTCAACTGGACGCAGGCGGTGCTGATCGGCGGGTTCGCCGGCGTCGTGGCCGTCGTGTCGGCGTGGCTAACGGATCGGCGGGCGGGCGGCGGCTGATCCCCGTCTTCGCTGCCGTACTCCGAGTATCGCGACTGAGAGGTCGGACGGAGGATTTTATACCCGCTCGGCGTCGACATCGCATAATGCGCTTCAGTCGCGACCGTCGGGGCCAGTCGGTCGTGGTCGGGACGGTGATCCTGTTCGGGTTCCTGATCGTCGCGCTCGGGGTCTATCAGGTCCAAGTCGTCCCGACGGAGAACGCGAACGTCGAGTTCGAACACAGCCAAGCGGTTGAGGACGACTTCGGCGACCTCCGGAACGACGTCCTCAGGGCGGGATCGACCGGGTCAACCGGGTCGACGCAGGTACAACTCGGAACGCGGTATCCGGCCCGGACGTTCTTCGTCAACCCGCCGCCCGTTTCGGGGTCACTGGAGACCGAAGAGATCGGGCCGATACGGGTCCGCAACGCGACGGTCGGGCCTGGTGCCCACCGAAACGCCATCGATTTCTGGAACACGAGTCGGACGTTCGAGACGCGCTCGCTCCGCTACGACGCCCGCTACAACGAGTTCGACGGCGCCCCCGAACTCGTCTACGAGCACTCCGTCGTCGCCGCTGAGTTCGACGACGCGGTCCTGCTCCGGACCGGCCAGACGGTCGTCTCCGAGGAGCGGATCTCGCTGACCGCGCTGACCGGCTCAGTGTCCGAGAGCGGCGTCGAGCCCCAGAGCGTCGACCCGCGGGCGGTCTCGGCGAGCGACACCACGGTCCCGCTCGAACCGAGAGGCGGGCAGATCACCCTCGAACTCCCGACCGCGGTCGGGAACGCCTCCGCGCTCGAGGCCCGCTGGACCGAGGCACTCCCGGCGGGCGCGACCGCGACGCGGAACGTGACCGGCGAGGCGATCAACGTCATGCTGGCGAACGGTTCGGACCCCTATCGGCTGGCGCTCTCCGAGGTGTCGCTGGACGCGACCGGAGAGACGGAACCGGCGTACGTCGTACCGGTCGGCTCCGAGAGCGCCGCGGTCGGAGAGACGGTCACAGCCGAAGTGCGCGACCGGTACAACAACCCGGTGCCGGACGCGACCGTCTCGTTCGACGGCGAGAACCGCACCACCGGCGACGGGGGGCGCGCGTTCTTCGAAGTCAATGAGAACGAGGCCCTCATCGCGACGATCAACGGGACCGGCGGGCCGACCTACGAGCGGGTCGCCTTCGACGTGTCAGAGGGTGGCGGCACAGCCGGAAATCAGACGTTCGATGTCAGGTGGATACCGTCCTCGCCGGTGAACGCCACTGAGAACACCGATACGGATCTCGAAGTTCAGATATTCGACCGACAGAGCGGGGACCTGATTAACGACGCCACAATAGATTATTCGTTCGCACCGCTACAGAACGGGGGTTCTCCGAGTTTGAACCCACTATCATCTCCACAACACGACGGCTCTGACACCCTCGTCTTCTCCCCGAACAACGCGGACGTCGGTGACGAATTCTACGTGTACGCAGCAGCGGGTGACGATGTCGATAGGCTCCTGGTGCGAGTCATCGAGAGCGGTCAAGGAACGATGGCCGACCGCACGACTGTAACCGGAGAAGACACGGCGGGTGGAAACAATGATGTCACGTTCACCATCGGATCGTCCGGTCCGGACACACAAAACATCGAGATAACCGATATCACAGTTGAGTCGGCTGAGACCAACACGGGGAACACCGATGTCGACAACGTCGAAGACACCGAAGGTGACACGTTCGTCAATACTGAAACTGACACCACGTTGGTCAGCGGGCAAATTGATGTCGGCACTACAGCGACGCTGAGCCCTACGCTCCAGATCACGGGCGGAAACAGCGCGGACGTCCGGCTCGGTCAGTTCAGGGACGGCAACCAGAACGCGAACATGAACAAGGCAAACGTCGAACTAACCTTCCAATTCAGTGATGGGAGCAGCAAGACGTTCCTGCTGACCCTCTAACTGAACGGCCTCAGCTGACGGGTTTATACCATGCCATCTCTCCATGACCGACGTATTTTATCAAAAGGTAATTTGAGTTTTACGAGCGATCAATTGCGACCGCGATAAAAACACGGTATTAAGATCTAATCTGAGCAGGTGGGATTATGCGTAAAAACGGCTAATCTTGAAATAAATCGGTTGGGATCGAATCGTCATTAAGCAGGAAATCGGCACCGAACTCGGTTCGCGAACACTGACTGAATAGGACTCGGACACCTCTCTCGATCTGAAAAGAATCGATCCCAACAGAACGTCCCAGTCCGATACGAGGCACGCGGGAACAGCAATGAACTCTCGTTGGGCTACCAACGGCTAATTGGGTAGCCGTAAGTCTCAGTTTCTACGCTTATCGGTGTTGATATCTGCGACCGCATAGTAAAATACCGCACCGGAAATAGTTGACCTGACTCTTCTCTCTATGCCTCGCCCCGCAACCGCCCGCGCTCAGTCGGAGACGGTGGGGGTCATCCTCCTGCTCGCCGTCTTCGTCGTGAGCGCGAGCGCCATCGGGATCGCCTACGTCGGCGGCGTGGACTCCGACGCCGACGAGGTCGTCATCTCCGCGGACCTGAGCGCTAACGGAACCGATCTGCGAGTCGATCACCTCCGCGGCGACGCCCTCCCGAACGAGGCGCTCGCGGTCGTCGTCAGGGCCAACGGAAACGCGACGCGCTACCCATTCGCGCCGCCGCTCGGCGAGTTCGCACCCGGCGACAGTCGTGCGTTTCCGGACGCGCTCGCCGCGAACGAGTCGAACGAGGTCGCGCTCTATCACGAGCCATCGGGCGAGCAGATCGCGCTAGCAACGCTGACTCCGGAGCCCGAACCGGTCACAGAGACGGGATCGATCGAGGGCACCGTCGTCGGTCCGGGCGCGGCCTCGATGCGGGTCGCCTCAGGCGCCTCGTTCGGCGTCCGGCAGGTCGCCACCCCGCTCGTCGGCGCGACCGTCGCCGTCGACGGCGCGGGACGCGTGGCCGAGGCGACGACCGGGTCTCGCGGCGCGTACCGGATAGACGGCCTCGAACCGGCCGAGTACGAGGTGTCGGCCGCCGCCTCCGGGCTCGCACTCTCCGCGACGACCGTCGATGTCGACCCGGACGAGACGGCGACGACGACCGTCGAAGTCCTCGACGCCGCGATCGACGCGGTCGCGTACGTCGACCGCGACGGCGACGGCGACCCGGACGAGCAGTACACCCCGGTCGAGTTGGCCTTCCTCGGCTCCGTCGACGGTCACCTCGTCGTGTACGACGACGTCGAGGTCACGGCTGCGGCCGATCGAGTCACGATTCGCGACGGCGTCACGATTCGAGCGGACGGGGTCTCGCTCGAATCCGGAGGGAACCTCCGGGTCGGCGGCGACCTGAACGCCCGCGGCGCGACGGTGACCACCGCCGCGAGGGACTGGATCTTCGCTAGTGCGGGCGATATCGGGCTGACGGTCGGCGGCACCGCCGACCTCCGCGAGGGCCGGTTCGACGCGACCGGAGTCGGACTTTCCGGGGGCAGAGACGGCCGCATCACCGTCACCGCCGGCAGCGGCGTCCTGACGGACGGGGCGTCGTTCGACCCGGACCTCGCCTGACCGGCCCGGTGAATCGAATATTCCACGATCGACGTAACACTCATCGACAAAGCCATATGCCAGTCTCGTGAACGACCGTGTATGACCGCAGTCGGGATCGACGGCATCGAGATCTGGACCGGGAAGCTCAAACTCGACCTGCCGGGCACGTTCGCGCCGGAGAAGGGCGACGACCCCGAGAAGTACACGAAGGGGCTCGGGCTCACCAACTCCTCGTTCCCCGACGTGTACGAGGACATCGTCACGATGGGCGCGAACGCCGCGAAGGGGCTGATGGACCGGAAGGGGCTCGAACCCCAGGACGTCGGCCGGATCGACGTCGCCACGGAGTCGGCGTTCGACCACTCGAAGCCGGTGTCGACGTACATCGCGGGCTGTCTCGAACAGGTGTACGACGGCGACTTCACCCACGCAAACAAGGGCGAGCGGAAGTTCGCCTGCCTCGCCGGCACGCAGGCCATCGACGACGCGTACAACTGGATCCGCGCGGGCCGCAACCGCGACCGACCTGCCATCGTCATCACCACCGACACGGCGCTGTACGCCCGCGGTGACCCCGGCGAGGCGACACAGGGGGCCGGCGCCGTCGCGATGCTGATCGACGAGGACCCCTCGCTCGTCGAGCTCTCGACAGAGCAGGGGTACGGCTCGAAAGACGAGACTGACTTCCTCAAGCCGAACCAGCAGTTCCCCAGCGTCGACGGGAAGCGCTCGGTCCAAGTGTACCTCTCCCGGATGCGCGAGGCCCTGGAGGACTACGAGTCGGTCACGGACGACATCGAACTGGAGGACTTCGCGTACGCCCCGTTCCACACGCCGTTCCCCGGGATGGTCCGGAAGGCGGCGCTCCTCGCCTATCGGCACGTCATCCGCGACACGGCTCACGAGGAGTCGCTGGCCGACGAGATCGGTCGCCAGCCCCGCGAGGACGACTACGAGGACCGCGAGGCGTACGAGGAGGCGATCCGCGGGTACATGGATGAGCTGAAGACGACCGAGCAGTACCAGACGTGGTACGACACGGCCGTCGAGCCGACGCTCGGCCTCTCCCGGGAAGTCGGCAACTGGTACACCAGCTCCGTCCATATCGCTCGCGTGAGCGCCCTGCGCGACGCCCTGACCCGCGACCGCGACTTCGTCGGCGACACGCTGCTCGTGGCCTCGTACGGCTCCGGCGCGCAGGCCGAGATCCACGCCGAGACGATCCGCGAGGGATGGCGGGCCGAGATCGAGGGGCTCGACATCGACGCCCAGCTCGACGCCCGCTACGACCTCTCGTGGGACGAGTACGAGGACGTCCACGACGTCCACGAGTACGACGCCGACCTCGGTCGCGAGGTCGAGGAGTTCACCCAGCCCGACGCGGAGTTCGTCTTCACCGGCTGGGGTCGGATGAACGAGCGACAGTACGAGTACGTCGAGTAGCGCCGCGGCCGCCGCCGTTCGACCCGACGCCGGATCCGCGAGTCGCCCGCAGCGGCCCGCAGCCCCGTGAAAACGGCTCACACGGGCCGTACGCGATACGATGGTTTTAAACGACGCTGGCGTGAATCGAGACCCAATGGTAACCATCTACGACGTGCCGGCCGACGACCTCATCGAGGCCGTCGCCGCGCGCCTCGAGGACCGCATCGACGAGCCGGACTGGGTCGAGTTCGCCAAGAGCGGCGCCGGCAAGGAGCTGCCGCCGGAACAGGAGGACTTCTGGTACGTCCGCTCCGCGAGCCTCCTGCGAAAGGTCGCCCAGAACGAGCCCATCGGCATCGAGCGGCTCGCGACCGAGTACGGTTCGAAGAAGCGCGGCTCGAACCGCTACGTCGTCCGTCCCGGCGAGCACGAGGGCGGCTCCCGCAAGCTCATCCGCTCGTCGCTCCAATCTCTCGAAGAGGAGGGCCTCGTCACGACCGCCTCCGGCGAGGGCCGCCGCCTCTCCGACGAGGGCGAGGCGTTCCTCTCCGAGGTCGCGACCGAGGTCTTCGAGGATCTCGACCGCCCGGAACTCGAACGCTACGCGTAGACCGCGAGTCTTTTTCCGATCCGTTCGCCTCCCCAGCCCCGGCTCTCGGCCGTGATTCCGAAGATTCCGAGATAATTAGCTCCTCTTCCGATGGATCTGTCTGAGCGCCGCGCTCACCGTTCTCTCTTTCATATATTTCATATCGCTATATAAAATTTCTCGGAACAGAAGTCGGGGCGATCGGAGTATCGCGAGACTCCCGGGCGGTTCCGGTGTCGCGCGCGGTCTCTCGGGCGAAACGTATTAGAATCTGCTTGTATAAGCTGTAGCTGATATGATTGAGGGGACGACCGCCGACGAAACCGCGGAAGGGACCCACACCTGCTGTGAGTCGCCCGGAGACATCGACACGGACGCCGTGGCGACGGACCTCCGACTGCTGACCGCGATGGGGAACGACACGCGATACGAACTGCTTCGCCGCATCGCGAACGCCGGCGACGGCGTCTGCGTCTGCGATCTCGAAGCCGCAGTCGGGGTCAGCCAGAGCGCCGTCAGCCAAGCGCTTTCGCGCTTGTACTCCGCGGGACTGGTCACGCGTCGCAAGGAGGGATCCTGGCGGTACTACGAACCGACCGAGACGGCTGCGGCCCTCCTCGAAACGCTCGACGACCTGCGAGGCAGCCGTGCGTAACGGGACGGCGGCCGGCGACCGCGATCCCGAGGAGACTCGGCAGCTGGTGCGGGAGCGCTACGGGGCCATCGCCACGGAGGGGACGGACTGCTGTGGCGACGTCGGCGTCGACGCCGCCGACGGCGAGTGCTGTGACGGCGACGAAGCCGCGACCGAGAGCGAGCGTCTCGGGTACGATACGGACGACATCGCGTCGGTCGCAGACGGTGCGGACCTCGGCCTCGGGTGCGGGAACCCGAAGGCGTTCGCCGAGATGGCGTCCGGTGAGACGGTGCTCGACCTCGGGTCGGGCGCGGGCTTCGACTGCTTTCTCGCCGCACGGGAGGTCGGTCCGGAGGGCCGAGTTATCGGTGTCGACATGACGCCGGAGATGGTCTCGAAAGCGAGGGAGAACGTCGCGAAGAACGACGCCGACAACGTCGAGTTTCGCCTCGGCGAGATCAGCCACCTCCCCGCCGCCGACGCGACGGTTGACGTCGTCATCTCGAACTGCGTCGTCAACCTCGCCCCGGAGAAACAGCTCGTGTTCGACGACGCCTATCGCGTGCTCAGGCCGGGCGGACGAGTCGCCATCTCAGACGTCGTCCAAACCGCGCCGTTCCCCGACGACGTCGAGACGGACCCGGACTCGCTCACCAACTGCGTCGCCGGTGCGTCGACCGTCGCGGATCTCGAAGCGATGCTCGACAGCGCCGGCTTCGAGGCGATCGCGATCACGCCCAAAGACGAGAGCACCGAGTTCATCAGCGATTGGGACGCAGATCGCGACCTCGGGGACTACCTCGTCTCGGCCACCATCGAGGCCCGGAAGCCGCCGTGAGACGCGTTACCCGGTGTTTTTCATCCCGGCAGCGATGCCGTTGACGGTGAGCCGGAGGGTGCGCTCCTCCTCGTCGGTGCGGTGGGTGCGTCCGAGCAGGTTCGCTTGGAGGAGGTTTAGGGGGTCGACGTAGGGGTTCCGGCGGTCGAGGCTCTCTTCGAGCCACTCGCGGCGGAGCAGTTGGTCGCGGCCGCTGATCGACAGGACCAGCTCGCGGCCGCGCTCGTACTCGCCGACGAGTTCGGGGAAGAAGCGCTCGCGGAGGTCGTCGTCCGCGAGGCCGGCGTACTCGGCGGCGATCTCGGGCTCCGTGCGCGCGAGCGCCAGCGAGGCGTTGTCGAGCGTGGTCCGGAAGAAGGGCCACTCGTCGAACATCTCGCGGAGCGTCTCCATCCCCGCCTCCTCGCCGACCTCGTCGAGGTAGGCGTCGATGCCGGAGGCGATCGCGTACCAGCCGGGGAGGATGAGCCGCGTCTGCGTCCACGAGAACACCCACGGGATCGCCCGCAGGTCCTCGACGCTGCGCTCGCCGGAGCGGGAGGCGGGCCGCGAGCCGAGGTTGAGGTCCTCGACGACGCTGATCGGCGTCGCCTGCTCGAAGTAGGAGACGAACCCGTCGCTGTTCAGCAGGTCGCGGTACGTCTCCCGGGCGGCGGGCGCCATGATCTCCATCGCCTCGACCCAGCGGTCGGGCACGTCCTCGACCGGCTCCTCGTTCGCCTCCTTCCGGGCGCGGATCTGGGCGTCGAGCATCTGTTCCAGCTCGCGCTCGGCGACCCGCGGGTTGGCGTACTTTTCGGCGATCGCCTCACCCTGCTCGGTGAACTTCACCTGCCCGGTGACCGTCTCGTTCGGGAGCGCGAGCAGCGCCTCGTTCATCGGGCCGCCGCCGCGCGAGATGGAGCCGCCGCGCCCGTGGAACAGCCGGAGGGTGACCTCCTCCTCGCGGCAGAACCGGGCGATCCGACGCTGGTTCTCGTAGAGGTCCCAGTTCGCCGCGAGGAACCCGTTCTCCTTGTTGGAGTCGGAGTAGCCGAGCATGACCTCCTGGACCTCGCCGCGGGCCTCCAACGCCGTCGCGTACGCCTCGTTCTCGAAGAGGGTGCCGAGGATGCGCTCGGCGCCGTTGAGCGCCGACTCGGTCTCCAAGAGGGGGACCACGTCGACCGCGCAGTGGTCCGGGAGGGAGACGACGCCGACCTGATCGGACAGGAACAGCACCTCCAGCACGTGGCTGGGCTCCTCGGTCATCGAGATGCAGTAGGTGTCGATGGCCTGCTGGCCGTACTCCTCCTGCCACTCCGCGAACGACTGGAACCGTTCGAGGACGCGCTCGGTCGTCTCCGAGACCTCGCCGGGCTCGTCGATGTCGACGACCGGCTCGTCCTGAAGGATCGCCTCGGTGAGGAAGTCGACGCGCTCGTCTTCGTCCATCCCGGCGTAGTCGACGCCCTCGACGGCGACCGCCTCGGCGACCGCCTCGGTGTGGTTCTCGCGATGGTCCCGCAGGTCGAGCGACGCCAGCGTGAGCCCGAACGTGTCCACCTGCCGGCGGAACGGCTCGACGAACGACTCCAGTACGGACTCCTGGCCGTCCTCGCGCAGCGACTCGGCGATGACGTCGAGGTCGTCGAGGAACGCGTCGCCGTCGGGGTAATCGCCCGGGCGCACGTCGTTGACGCGGTCGAGCCGCTCGCGCATCAGCCGGAGCTTCTGGCGGTACGGCTCGTCGGGGTAGCGCTCGCGCGCCTCCTCGACGACGGTCGGGAACCGCTCGGCGTCGGCCGCGAAGGACCGCGCCAACGCGTCGCCGGCGGCGTACCGGTCGCCGTCCTGGCTCAGCACGGCCGAGAGCCGCTTACACCGGTCGCGGTACTTCTCGACGGCGACCTCGCGCTGGCGTTCGAGCGTCTCGTCGGTCACCTCGGGGGTGACGAACGGGTTGCCGTCGCGGTCGGAGCCCGCCCACGAGCGGAACTCGAAGAGCTTCGGGCAGTCGACGTCGTCGTACTCCTTCGAGATGGTCTCCTCGAACTCCTCGTAGGCGTCGCCGACGACGTCGAAGAGGGTGTTCTCGAGGTACCACTGGACGTTGCGCGCCTCGTCTTCCGGCTCGGGCGCCCGCTGGCGGACCTGTCGGGTCCCCCACAGGCTGGTGACCTCGGCGGTGACGTCGCGCCAGACGGCGCGCCGCTCGCGGTCGGTGAGGTTGCGCTCGTCGAGCTCGCCCAAGTGGTTCGCGATGGAGCGGAGCTTCGACTTCACCGTCGACCGCCGGGCCTCCGTCGGGTGGGCGGTGAACGTCGGCTCGATGAGCACGTCGGCGAGCAGCGCCTCCAACTCGTCGGCGTCGACGCCGGCCTCGGCGAACTCGGCGATCGTCGCGTCGAAGGAGTCGTGGAGGGCGGTCCCGTCGTCGGCGTTCCGGACCGCGCGGACGCGCTCGCGCTCCTCGGCGAGGTTGATGAGTTCGAAGTAGGTCGTGAACGCGCGGGCGACGACCTCCTCGCGGGTCGTCGAGAGGTCGTCGACCGCCTCGTGGAGGGCGCCTCGGTCCTCGGCGTCTCCCCGTCGGTAGTCGATCGCCGCGTTCCGCAGCGTCTCGACCGTCTCGTACGCCTCCGTCGAGGCCTGCGCGGCCAGGACGTCTCCCACCAGCGCCCCGAGTTCTCGAACGTCCGTCCGCACGTCCCGATTGTGCAACTTCATACCACAGACAGTTCGGTCGCGATCGGTTAAAACCGCGGTCTGGACGAAGGTTTGCCTCGGTTCCGAGTTAATTCAATCACGAACGTTCCTGTTCGTTCGGCGTCAGCGCGACGGAGACGATCGGGGCGCCGGCTGCCGCCGGCTGCCGCCGGCGTGCCCGGTCGGCGGCGAATCCGGGGCGACGGTCCGAACGCGGCTCGCGGAGCGCCGATTCTCGCGCCGGTGGAGGGTTCGTCACCCTTTTTACCGATCCAACCGCAGATGCGTGTATGAGTGCGTCCGACAAGTATCCGTCTGAGTCCGGGCGGCGACGCTTCGTGAAGGGCGTCGTCGGCGGCGCGGCCCTCGCGGGGGTCGGCGCGATGGGGTCGGCGACCGTGAACACCCTGACGACCGCCGGCGGGGTCGGCGGCGGGTCGACGATCGCGAAGACGATCGCGCACACCGGCGGCCCGGCGCCCCGCGGGCTCCCGCAGATCCCGGTTCAGGTCACCGACGACGGCTACATCGAGGGGCTCTGGCCTGAGACGACCACCGTCACGCAGGAGGGACAGGAGATCGAGGTCGCGCAAGAGGATCTCGGCGGAACGACCTACGCCGGCGCGTGGTTCCAGTACTGCGGCGTCGAGTCCCAGGAGAACGTCCAGCCGAACTTCGAGTCCGACAACCTGTTCCGCTCGGCGAGCGGCCCGCCGTACGACTGGCAGTCGGACACCTACTCGGCCGGCGACCGGATCCACATCGACGACTTCGACGACTACGCCGAGTGGGGCAACGGGGTCGGCAGCGACGGCGTCGGCAAGCCGGCGTCGGTCACGTGGCGCTCCGAGGACGCCGAGACCAACCTCAACGTGATCGTCATCCGCTCGCCGCAGATCGAGGAGGCGGCCCAGAACGACGAGTGGCTCGGGGCGTCGACCGATCAGGGGTTCATGGCCTACCTCAACGTCTGTACCCACTTCTGTTGTATCCCGGGCTACAAGGAGCTGGAGGAGTCCGCCCGCTACGACGCCGCCGACGGGACCTACTGCGTCTGCCACCAGTCGACGTACGACCCGTTCACCATCGAGGAGGCGCTATTCATCGCCCGGCCCCGGCCGGACGAGTAACTCGCGCCGTCCCGCTCCCGCCTTTTCCTTACCCGGCTCGCGTCACGCACAGCCGCCGGTCCCCGCCGCGCTTTTCACGCCGCTCGCCCGAGGTATCGATATGAGCGACGACGACCCCGCAGACGCCGACGCGCCCGCCGGAGCGGATCGCTCCGAGACCCCCGACGGCTCGACGGACGCCGCCGACGCGCCCGCCGGCGACGGCTTCGAGACGGAGCTCGCCCGCGCCCGCGACCTCCTCGACGGCGACGACATCGACGCGGTCCACGTCGGCGTCGTCCGCGACGGCGAGGTCGACACCACGTTCGCTCAGCGCACCGACGACGACGCCGACGGCGCCGGCCTCCGGGCGCTCGCGCTGCTCGCCGCGCACGTCAGGTCGGTCGCGGGCGAGGCCGGCGTCGAGCCCTCCACGGTCGCCGGCGACGCCGCGACGCTCGCGGGACAGGTGGAGCAGATCCCGGGCAGCACCGACCAGATTCCGGACGAGTAGCGGCGCCGTCTCGGCCGGTCGGTCCCCGCGCGATCAGCGCTCGGCGCCGTCGGACTGAGTTGCGCGAATCCGCCGGAGCTGGTGGGTCACGCCCGCGAGCGCGACGAGGAGGACCGCGAGGTTGAACACGGCGAGCGCCACGGACTGGTAGGCCGGGTCGAACCACGTGCGGATCGCGTTGCCGGACTGGCTGTAGAATCCCCAGCCGGCCACGACCGCGAGCAGCGACAGCGCGGCCAGCCCCACGCGGTCGAGGAGGCCGCGGAGGTCGTCGGTCAACCCGTTGGCGTCGGTGCTGTCCGGGTCCGTGCGGTCGGGATCGGTCGCGGTGCGGTCGGTCGCGTCGGTGTCGTCTGTCATGGGCTGTGATGGGTCGGGGGTGTGGTCGCTGTCGGTCGTGCGGTCGAGAGACTCTCCGTCAGTCATCGTCGCCTCCGCGCGGTCAGCGCCGCGGCGACGAGCGCGACGAGCGCGACAAGGGGACCGAAGCCGGGCGTCGAACCGTCGGTGGAGCCGTCGTCCGTCGGTGCGCGGTCGGCGCCGTCGCCGCCGACGCCGCCCTCGCCGCGCTCGAAGTCCTCGACGGAGAACGCCACGTCGCGGACGGTCTCGTTGGCGGTGATCGTCTCCCGCGGGTTCAGGTTCGCGACGCCCCGCGTCTCGTCGACGAGCACGTCGTCGTCGAACAGCGCGGCGTCGACGTAGTAGTTGTAGCCGGCCGGCACCTCGACGGTCGCCGTCACCGTGTCGGTGCGGCCGGGGCGGACGGTCCCGACCGTCTCCGTCGCCTCCGCGGCGACCACGTTCGACTCGGCCTGTCGGAGGTAGAGCCGGAGGTCGACGTCGTCGGAGGCCTCGTCGCCGCGGTTCGTCACCGAGACCGACGCCGACAGCGTCGCGGTCTCGTTGTCGGCCTCGACGACGCTCACCGCGACGGTCGGCCAGACGGCGCCCTCGGTGAACCCGACCTGCGTGTCCGCGTAGTCGGGCGTGAGCGCCGCGACGCCGGCGACGCGAGTGGTCCGCTCTTGGCGGCGCTGGCCGTCCGCGAAGACGACCGTCTCGATGCGGTAGCCCCCCTCGCGTTCGACGGTCACGGTGCCGTTGACGGTGCGTTCGCCCTCGAAGTCGACGTCGCCGACGTCGACGGTGGTCTCGTCGACGAGGAGACCGGACTCGCTGCCGATCGCGCGGTGGCGGACGGTGACGTTCTCGACCGTCGAGCCCCGGTGGCGGAGATCGGTGCCGAGTCGCAGGTCGGCGGTCTCCCCGCGCACCTCGCCGGGCGCGACGGTCGTGCCGGCGATGTCGATCCGGCCGGGCGGCTCGTTCGTCTCGCGCGGGTCGGTGATGGCGCCGGGGACGGCGGCGGCGCCGACCGCGCTCGCGACGATGAGCGCGGCGGCCGCCGCCAGGAGGGCCGTGCGGGTGTCCATATCCGACCCCTCACGAGCGTCATATAAGTGCTTTGTCCAGACGCGGGGGCGGCCCGCTCGAATCCGGACTCAGAGGGCGCGATAGCGTCCGTTCGACTCGGTGACCTCGCCGCGGCGCGCGAGGCGCGTCAGAATGTCGCGGGCCGCGTCGGCGGGGACGCCGTCGGCCGCGGCGCGCTCGACGACCGCCGACTCGGTGGGCTCGTCGACCGCGTCCACCGCGTCGCGGACGACCTCGGTGCGGCTCCGCGAACCGCCGCTTCCGCCCTCCGCTCGGTCGCCGGCGTCGCCGACCGCGTCGGCGTCGATCCCGGACGCTTCGAGGTACTCCCGGTCGTCGACCCCGGCGTCCTCGACGGCGGCTTCGAGTTCGGAGACGTGGTCCACCTCCGCGAACGCGGCGCTGTCGCCGCGCTTCTTCGCGAGCAGGGCGGACCGGGCCTCCCGGGCGGCCGCGCGGTCGTCGGACTCGAAGAAGCGCTTGAGCTTGGCGGTGCGGTGGGTCTTGCCGCACCGCGAACACTTCGCCGTCTCGCTCGTTTCCGGGTCCGTCACCAGCCACATGTTGGCGCACTCGTTGCAGCCGACGACCGCGTACATGCGACGAGGTTCGCCGTCGCCTGATTTGAATCCTCGGCTCGTGGGCGCGGTCTTGTCCTCCACATCTCGCATACTGCGGCGGTGCGTGCCGGTGAGCGACCGGAGGGCGCGAAGCGCACGCGCGAGGGAGTCGGCCGACCGAAGGGAGGCCGAGAGGCTGGGGAGGCGTGAGGCGCTGTGCGGGGCGGTGCGGGGCGGGACTCAGAGGGACAGCCGCGAGGGCGAAGGCGCGGGACGCAAGGACCGCAGGAGGGAGCGAGCGAAGCGACCGACCGACGAGGACCGCAGCGACCGCACCGAGCCCTCGCGGCTGGGGCTTTGGAGGTGCCTGCCGAAGGGTCGGTGGCCTCGTCCCATTCTACAACCACCCGGAAACGACTAGAAACTGTCTCAGATCCCAATTACTCATCTATTTCGATCTCGTTCGCGGCCGCGAGTACCTCGTCGTGGAGGGCGCCGTTCGTGGCGACCACCCCCTTCGAGTCGTGCCGCCAGCGGTCACCCTCCAAGTCCGTCACGCGCCCGCCCGCCTGCCGAATCACAAAGACCCCGGCCACCGTGTCCCACGGGTTCGCGCGGAGGTTCGTGATCGTCCCCTCCAGCCCGCCGGCCGCGACCGTGGGCAGGACCACCTGTGCGGCCCCCAAGCGACGCATGTCGCCGAATCGGGTGACGATCGCCTCGCAGGCGCGGGCGTACTCGTCGCGGGCGTCGTACGCCCACCAGATCGTCGGGTCGACGGCGGCGTCGCGGGGGTCGCGCACGTCGCTCACCGCGATCGGCTCGCCGTTCCGGTACGCGCCCGTGGCGTCGGCGGTGTAGGTGTCGCCGAGCGCGGGGGCGACGATCGCGGCCGCGACCGGCTCGCCGTCGACGACGGCCGCGACCGCGGTGGCCCACACGGGGACGTCGCGGACGTAGTTGTTCGTCCCGTCGATGGGGTCGATCACCCACGCGGGGCCCGCGTCGGGGACGGTCTTGCGCTCGTCCTCCTCCTCGCCCACGACCGCGTCGTCGGGATACGACTCGCGGATCGACTCGATAACGGCGCGCTGGGCGGCGCGGTCCGCCTCGGTTACCACGTCGTCCTCGCCTTTCGTCTCCACCGCGATGTCGCTCCGGAAGCTCTCGTTCGCTACCGCGGCGCCGGCCCGCGCTGCGCGCTTCGCCACGGCCGCGCGCTCGGCGACGTCGTCCGCGCGGTCCGCGACGGGGGATGGCTCGTCGCCGCGGTCGCCCGGGGCGGCGCCGCGCTCGTCTGCGTCGGTCATGGCCCCTGTCGACGCCCCCGACGCGTATAAACGTCGGTTCGGCGCGGGCGAGGAGACGAAATTAACTCAGTTTCGAATCCGAGTACCTTTAAGTGGGTCGGAGCCGGTGTACTGGACATGGAACCCGAGGAAGCGGTCCGTCAGCTCGAGTACACCATCGACGCCTCGCTCGACGAAATCGGTCAGCGCGCCGCCGCGGGCTACCGTCCCACCTTCGAGCGCGTCGCCGAGCGCGCGGACGGCGCCGCGGTGTACGACCTCGCGGGCGAACTCTGTCAGGACGTCGTCGACGGCTCCTGTCCGTCTCCGTCGGAGGCGAACGCCGTCGCCGAGCGCGTGCTGGACGACTGGGCGTACACCGACGGTGGGGAGTAGACGGTCTTCGAACTCGCCGCCCTGCTTGTTATTAATTTCGCGAACTGCCCCGTGGGGCCGCCGTGAAGATGTTTATAACCGGATCTGTTCTCCTACCTTCGGCGCGCTCGCGTCGAACCCGTCCTCGCGGACCTCCGCCGCGAACCCCTCGCAGCGGTCACCGTGGTTCACGAGTACCGTCGCGTCCCGGTAGGAATCGAGGAACCCGAACAGCCCCTCGCGGTCGGCGTGCGCGGAGAAGTCGTACTGTTCGACCCGAGCGCTCACGGGCATCACGCGGCCGTCGATCTCGACGCGGCCCGACTCCAAGAGGTCCCGCCCGGGCGTCCCCTCGACCTGATACCCGGTCATCGCGACCTTGTTCACCGGGTTCGACTGGATCGCGGGGATGTACGTCATCGCGGGGCCGCCGGACAACATCCCGCTGGTGGTGACGATCGCTGCGCGCTGGTCGGCGATGCGCTCGCGCTGCCCGTCGCGGCCGGTGACGAAGCGCGCGTGCGACTTCGCCCGTCGAAGTGCCTCGGGATCTCGGACGAACTCGGGGTATTGCCGCAGCATCTCGGTGACCCCCTTGCCCATCCCGTCGACGTAACAGGGGATGTCGTGCGCCGCGCAGATCAGCAGCAATTCCTGTGTGCGCCCGATGGCGAACGCCGGCACGACGACCGTCCCGCCCTCCCAGAGCGTCGTCTCGACGCTCTCCGCGAACCGCTCCTCGACGCGGCTCCTGTCGTCGTGTTCCACGTCGCTGTACGTGCTCTCGCAGACCACCGCGTCGGCGTCGGGGCGGGCGGTCGTCCCCGCGATTAGCCGCTGGTCGTCGGTGTGGAAGTCGCCGGTGTACAGCAGCCGCGTCTCCCCGTCGTCGACGAGGACGTGAGCGGAGCCCGGAATGTGTCCCGCCGCGAACAGCGTCACCTCGTAGCCGCCGTCGTCGATTCCGCCGGCCACCGGGAAGGGGTCGCCGTAACCGTGCCGCCGCTCCACCTCGCCCAGCCGCGCGACGTGCTCCCGGCCGAACGGACACAGCGGGCTGTTGCCGCGGAGCTTCAGCGTGTCCTCGGCGAGCGTCCGCGCGAGTTCGCCGGTCGGCGGCGTCCAGTGGATCGGCGGCCGCCGGTCGCCCTTCAAAAGCGCGGGGACCGCGCCGACGTGGTCGAGGTGGCCGTGGGAGACGACGACCGCCTCCGGCTCGGGGTCGCGGACCGGGTACTGCGGCGGCTCGCCGGCCATGAGTCCGTAGTCCACGAGCAGCGCGTCGTCGACGAGGAGGGCGCTCCGGCCGACCTCGCGGGCGCCGCCGAGGAACTCGACCTCCATCGGACGCCCGTAGCCGCCCGCGGCGTTAGTGTCCGTCGGTCGGACCGTCGCGTCTCGCGGCCCGCCCCCGGAGCGCTCCGACCACCGGCGCCGGTCCGACGACCCACACCCACGCGGCGAGCATGAGCGTCCCCGGAAGCTCCGGCAGCGCGAGCCCGGTCACGGGCCACCACCCGGCGACGAACGTCGCCCAGACGGTGACGTGGACCGGGGCGAACGCGAGCGCGACGCGGCCGGTCGCCGTCGCTCGCCTGATCCACCCGTCGACGGCGAACAACACCGTGATAAGGAGGTAGAACCCGATCGCGGCCGGTCCGTGGAGCGGCTCCGTGAGGTCGAAGACGCCGACTCCAGCCATCGCGACCATCGCCAGCGCGAGGAGGACCGCTTGGAGCGGGCGACCGGCTCGGCCGATCCCCGCCGCGTAGCCGACCCCGGCCGCCCCGCCGCCGATCAGGCCCCAATTGAATGCTGCGGCGCTCCCGTCGCGGACGCCCAAGTCGGAGAGCGCGTCGGTCGCCCACGAGAAGGCCGGGTCGAGGAGAATCGCGAGCGCGATGCCGCCGAGCGCCAAGAGCGTCGCGACGGCGCCGAGCGCGGCCGTGACACGCTCTGATTCGGGAGAATCAGATTGCGCGTCGGCGTCCCGACCGTCGGTCGAAGCGGACGCCATCGACCGCGGTCAGTCGATCGGCTCGGCCGCGTCGCGCTGGACCAGCGGGTCGGCGTTCTCGACCGGGAGCGAGACGACGTCCTCGCTCGCGAGCTCGTACTCCCGCTCGTCGACGCCGAAGATGGCCCCGACGTCGCGGGTGATCCGAACCGTGGCCCGCTCGGCGCCCTCGTCCGGCTCCGAACCGGCGTCCGGCTCGCCGCCAGCAGGCGCTTCGGGCACGGGTCCGCCGTCCGTCGTCGCTCCGGACTCGGCACTCTCGTCCGCGTCGTCCGCGTCGTCCGCGGGGCGGTCCGCGGCGACACCGTCCGGGTCGTCGCTCGCCCCGTCGGCGCCGACCGCTCCCGGGGGGGCCGGCTCGGGCGGGACCGGGGTCGGATCGCCGTCGCTGTCGGCCGCGGCGTCGTCGCCCTCGACCGCGGCGCTCTCCGCCGGCTCCGGCGCGGGGGGAGCCGGATCGGTCCCGGTCGGCTCGGGCGGCCCGTCACCGGGCGCGTCCGTCTCGCCGGTCGATACCCCGTCGTTGCCGCCCATCGCGCCGGCGAGGGCGTCCGAAGCAGCAGGTTCCGCGTCGGCGGTGGGGTCCTCGGTCTCGGGCGCCGGATCGCTCGGGGCTGGCTCGCGCGACGCGGGCGAATCGGTCGCCCCTGCGGCGTCGGCCGCCGGGGAATCAGCT
This sequence comes from Halorubrum californiense DSM 19288, assembly GCF_000336875.1. Classification (GTDB taxonomy): domain Archaea; phylum Halobacteriota; class Halobacteria; order Halobacteriales; family Haloferacaceae; genus Halorubrum; species Halorubrum californiense. The sequence continues at coordinate 21,854 of NZ_AOJK01000020.1, forward strand.
GTAGTCGCGGAATCAGCCACCGTCGACGGCCCGCCGGAGTCCGGCGTCCCGGCCGACACCGGCGACTCGCCCGCGAGCACGTCGAGGACCTCCGACTTGTTGGCGGTGATGCGCTCGACCAAGTCGTCGAACAGGCGGCGCTCCTCGGTCGTCATCCCCCCCCCGTCGACGGACATGTCGGCCGCGGCGAAGGAGGCGAGCTTGACGACCTTGCCGACCCGGCGCTCGTACAGCGCCTCGGCGACCTCCTCGGCGGTCTCCACCTCGTCGGAGAGCCGGCGGACGTCGTCGTCCTCGAACGGGTTCGACACCTGCGCTGCGCGGCGGTCGCGCGCGGCGCGCAGGTCCGCGACGTACGCGCCGACGTCGTCGTAAAACGAGTCCCGCAGGTGCTGGAGGCTGTCCTTCCGGCGCTCCTTCGCCTGCGCGGACCGGAGTTCGTCGAGGTTCATTTGTAATCGGTCATCGTTCGGGGGCTTTCCGCGCCTCGCCGCGGGCCATCAGGAACGCTCCCGCGAACTCGGGCACGGTGTTTCTACCGGATTCAACTCTGACGCGCTCGCCGTTTAATTCTACCGTCCGATCCGCGTCCGTCTCGATCCGGATCTCGCGGCCGACGAACCGGTCCGGGACCGCGTCTCGGAGCGGGTCGAAGTCGGCGAGTTCGTCGCGGTCGAGCGGCGTGACGACCAAGGCGGAGCCGCCGTGGAGCGTCCCCGGCAGCCGGATGAGCCGCCGGGTGTCGGTCGTCACCGGCTCGTCGATCGGCGCGGCGTCTTCGGCGGCCACGCGCGACGCGAGCGCGGAGACGAGCCGGCGGACGCCGGGGCCGCCGGCCTCGACGTTGCCCTCGCGCACGGCGGTCGGGTTCCGGTCGAACGCGCCGCGGATCGTCTTCGCGCGCCCCTCGCCGATCCCGTCGAGTTCCATCAGGCGCTCGCGCGCGGCCTCGTCGTCCATCTCGCGGAGGTCGTCTGCGTACTCGATCAGGGCGTCGTGGACGCGCGCCCCCCACCCGCCCTCGGTGCGGAGGACGCGCTTCGTCGTCCCGCGATCGGAGACGGTGCGGATCAGGTTGTCGGTGTCGAGGTCAATCGCGCGCACGTAGTCGACAATCTCGCGGCGCGCGTCGCTGTCCAACTCTCGGACGCTCTCGTCGCGGACGTGGACGTGGTAGCCGCGCCCGCCCGAGAAGACGACGGTCACGTCGTCGAACGAGAAGTCGTCGTCGATGAAGTTCAAAAGCCGCAGGAGGGCGTCTTTACACGCCGCCAGCATCTCCGGGTACGAGGTGGTCTCGGGGTCGACGCCGGGGAGGTGGTCGGCGTCCAGATCGAAGACGAGGTCGGCGTTCCGCCACCCCTTCTGTCCCATCGTCGCCGCGCCGGGGTTGTCGTAGCGCGCGGCCGAGAAGTAGGCGTGGCGGGGCGCGTTGTCCGCGAAGAAGGTATCTACGTCGCCGAGGTCGAACAGCGACTGGTGGCGGACCATCGTCGTCCCCGACCCGGGCGTCCACGGGATGTGGCCCCACTCGCGGAGGTTCGCGTCGGGCGGGAGCGACAGCGAGACCGACCGGTAGTAGTCGCCGAACCGCCCCCGGAGGTACTCGCGGGTCCGGTCGTCCATCGTCTCCTCTCGTACCCGCGGTCGACGTATCAACGTTACCGTTCACGGGCGACGGCGACGCTACTGTTTGTAAATAAACAGGGGCGGTGGCGCGTGCCTGCGAGCGGCCGGAGCGAAGCGGAGGCCGCGAGGAGCACGCGCGAGGGAGTCGGCCGACCGGAGCGAAGCGGATGGAGGCCGACGAGGCTGGGGAGGCGTGAGGCTGCGGTTGCTGTGCTGTGGGGTGGACTCAAAGGGGCAGCCGCGAGGGCGAAGGCGCGGGACGCAAGGACCGCAGGAGGGAGCGAGCGAAGCGAGCGACTGACGAGGACCGCAGCGACCGCACCGAGCCCTNCGCAAGGACCGCAGGAGGGAGCGAGCGAAGCGAGCGACTGACGAGGACCGCAGCGACCGCACCGAGCCCTCGCGGCTGGGGCTTTGGAGGAGTCTGCCGAGGAACTGTTGACGACCACGGACGGCCGAGCGGCTGGGGCTTTGGTGGTGTTCGCGTCGATCAGTCAGGTCAGAAAGCCATCGTCCCCGGCCGTCGACAGTATTTTGGTCGGCAGAATCGTCGACCACACACGGCTGGTCCCCATGCTCGACGAGATACTCGACGTGTTCATCGGTGAGATAGCCAAACTGATCCCCGATGTCGTGTGGGGCGCCGTCTTCCTCGTAGCCGGCCTTCTGACGACGATGATCGGTGTAACGATGATGCTCGGGATGACGACGCTCAACGGGTCGCCGCAGTTCGGCGCGATACTGACCGCCGTCGGCGTGCTGCTGATAGCCGGCCCTTTCGTCGCGTGGTACCGATAGCCGCCGGGTGCTCGAATCCCCTCGACTTCGGGAGTTCCGACGACGGGATCCGGCCCCCCTTCCGAACCGACCCTCGACGGACTCCCGGCCACAACACTATCCGAGGCCGCCCCCTCTCACCCCGCATGCGCTCCGAAGAGGAAGTCAGAGAGCAGTACGAGTTCCTCCGCGAACAGTTGGACGACGAGGAGATGAACCACCGCGGCGTCGAGGAGCTGTTCACCCACTACAAGCGCGCGCTCGGATGGGTGTTAGAAGAAGAACATATGTGAGCGCCGTACGACACGTTTATGACGTTCTATCCTGTACGTACAGGTGACGCTTCGTCTGGAGGGCCGAAGCGTCAGCGGGGACCAATCGGCAGGCCCGACGCGGCTTTTTCCGCGTCGGGCGTGCCTTCTTCCGATACTCGACCGCTCAGCCCTTGGCTTCTCGTCTCGCGCCCGCGCCTCGCCCACTTTTAGACGTACGTCTCCCCTGTCGCTTTTACGGCGTCTTCATTCGACTGCTCCGGGATTCTCCCGTTCGGGGTGCCCCGACGGATGGTCGCTGTCCTCGAATCTGCCATACATATCAGACGGCAAAAACGATCTTCGGCCGCGGATAGCCGAATCCGCCTCTCGTGAGAGTTACGGAGTTGACAGAACGCCCCCGTCTGTTACGTGGCCGTAGGGGGCGGAGCGTGGTCGTACGAGGACTGATATAACGGTATATTTATTTATTTTCGAAAGATATGTACTGGCAGTTGTATGTACGACCTCACAGGTTTTCAGCGAGACCTGCTCTACGTGATCGCGGGGCTCGACGAGCCGCACGGGCTGGCCATCAAGGAGGAACTCGAAGAGTACTACGAGAAGGAGATCCACCACGGCCGCCTCTACCCCAACCTCGACACGCTCGTCGAGAAGGGGCTCGTCGAGAAGGGCCAGCGCGACCGCCGCACCAACTACTACACGCTGACCCGCCGCGGGCGCCGCGAGATCGAGGCCCGCACCGACTGGGAAGCCGAGTACATCGAACACTGACCCGGCGGCCCGTCGATCCCGCGATCGGCCCGTAGCCGTCGGCCTCCGCCGCTTCCCCCTCCGATTCTCCGCCTCCCTTTCGTTCGTCTCCGAGTCCCCGGGGTCGACTCCGAATATCCGGACGTCGGCTCCCACCGGAGCGACCCGCGCGCCGCCGCGAACGGTTGGATTCAAGTCCGCCCCGGCGGAACCGGATCGTATGCAACCGGGAGATCGCGTCCGCGTCGAGCGCGGGGGCGTCACCAACGAGGGCGTACTGCTCCCCTCCACGACGCGCGACCACCTCGTCGTCAAGCTCGACGGCGGCTACAACGTCGGTATCGACCGCGAGGAGGCGGACGCCGAGGTGCTGGAGTCCGGCGTCCGCGAGGTCGACTCCGCGGCCGAGACCGACGACGACGGCGAGGCCACCTCGGAGATCACCTTCGACGACGACCTCCCCACCGTCTCGCTCATCTCCACCGGCGGGACCATCGCCTCCACCGTCGACTACCGGACCGGCGCCGTCACCGCCCAGTTCGACGCCGAGGACGTCCTCCGGGCCGTCCCAGAACTCGCCGGGCGCGCGAACTACCGCGGCCGCGTCGTCGCGAACATCCTCTCGGAGAACATGGACCCGTCCATCTGGCGCGACCTCGCCGACGCGGTCGCCGAGGAGGTCGAGGCGGGCGCCGACGGCGTCGTCGTGATGCACGGCACCGACACGATGCAGTACTCCGCCTCCGCGCTCTCCTTCATGCTCGACTCGCCGGTGCCGGTCGTGTTCACCGGGAGCCAGCGCTCCGCGGACCGACCCTCCTCCGACAACGTGATGAACGCGGTGTGCGCCGTCGAGGCCGCGAAGGCCGAGCATAGCGAGACGCTCGTCTGTATGCACGCGAGCCCCTCCGACGACGCCTGCGCGCTCCACCGCGGGACGCGCGTCCGCAAGAACCACACCTCCCGCCGGGACGCCTTCGAGACGGTCGGCGCCGCGCCCCTCGGCCGGATCGACTACGCGGCCGCCGCCGAGGCGGGCGCCGAGGGCGACGCGGCCGACGCCGCCATCGAGTGGAACCGCGAGCCGCTCCCGCGCGGTGAGTCCGACGAGGGCGGTGCGGACGCCGACGACTCCGCGTCCGTCTCCCGCGACCCGGACCTCGACGGCGACGTCGAACTCGTCAAGTTCACGCCCGGGATGGACCCGGCGGCGTGGGCGTACTTAGACGACAAGGACGGCGTCGTGATCGAGGGGACGGGGCTCGGCCACGTCCACACCGATCTCATCCCCCGGATCGAGGAACTGGTCGAGAGCGGGACCGTCATCGCGATGACGAGCCAGTGTCTCGCCGGCCGGGTCTGCGACCGCGTGTACGACACCGGCCGCGACCTGCTCGACGCGGGCGTCGTCGAGGCCGGCGACACCCTCCCCGGCACCGCGAAGGTGAAGCTGATGTGGGCGCTCGCGAACCGCTCGGACCCCGCCGACGTGATGACGCGCGACCTCGCGGGCGAACTGACCGAGGAGTCGCGGCCCTGGCGATGACGGGGTCGGGGGAGGAGTTCGACGTCGTCGTCCGCGAGACGCGCCCCGCCGACGCCGACGCGGTGGAAGCGTTCACGCGGGACACCTGGGGCGAGCGCCACGAGGACTACATCCCGCGAGTGTTCTCGGAGTGGGCCGAGTCCGACGACCCCGACCGCGGCACCTTCGTCGCGACGCTTCCCCCGGAGGCCGTCGATGCCGCCGACCTCGACGGCCGAGAGTCGGGCGACACGCTCGTCGCGGGCGAGGGCGACGGCGCCGCCGACGCGGGCGACTCCGAGGCGGTCGTCGGCTGTATTCAGGCCGCGCTCCTCAGCGAGTGGGAGGCGTGGGCACAGGGGATCCGTGTCGACCCCGCGGCGCGCGGCCACGGCGTCGGCACCGCGCTCTCGGAGGCCGCGCTCGACTGGTCCCGCGAGCGCGGCGCGACCGTCTGCCGCAACATGGTGTTCTCGTGGAACGTCATGGGGCTCGGCCAGTCGCGCGCCGTCGGCTTCGAACCCGAGACGGAGTTCCGGTTCGCGGAGCCGGAGCCCGACCCGGACGCGCTCGCCGGCACCGGTCGCATTGGCATCCTCGACAAGCCCGACCCGAACGCCGCGTGGGCGTTCTGGAGCGATAGCGACGCTCGAGACCACCTGCGCGGGCTCGCGCTCGACCCCGGCGAGGGGTGGGCCTGCTCGCAGCTCACCCCGGAGCGACTCGCGACCGCCGCGGCCGAGGACCGGCTGCTCGCGGTCGCCGACGCCGACGCGCTCGCCGGCTTCGCGGTCCGGACCCGCGTGACGGAGCGCGAGGTCGACGGCGCGACGACCCGGACGGCGACGTACGGAGTCGCCGCGTGGCGCGACGTCGACGCGGCCGGCGCGCTCTTCGACGCGGTCGCCGCCGACGCCGCCGCGGCCGACGGGGCCCGCGTGCTGATCCCCGAGACGGTCGAACACGTGAGCGACGCCGCCGCGAACCGCGTGTCGGTCGCGGCCGAGCCCGACTTCGTGATGTGCGCGGACCTCACCAGCGGTGGGGCATGACCCTCTTCGGCGTCGCGCTCCCGTGGTCGCTCCCGCTCACGCTGGTGATCTACGGCGTGGTCGTCGCCGCCGCGGTCTGGATCTACCGCGACGCGAGGGCGCGCGGGAGCCGCTACGCGGTCTTCTGGGCGCTCTCGACGCTCCTCTTCACTATCGTTCCGGTGCTCGCGTACCTGTACCTCCACCGCGACGCCGGTCCGGCGCGGTAGCCGGCCGCGCGTCGCGACCCCTCCGCGGCGCTTTTGTGCCGCGGCTCGGAACGACCGACGGATGCCCTCCCTCCGCCCGTTCGACCGGGTGCGCGCGCTCGGTCGGGGCCGTCGCCCCCGCGCGCTGTCAGTCGCGCTCGCCAACCTGCTCCCGCTCGTCGGCGTGGTCTCGCTCGGCTGGAACGCGGCCGCGCTGATGACGCTGTACTGGTTCGAACTCGGGATCGCCTCCGGGTGGGCGCTCGTCCGCGCGCTGTTCGCCGGCCGACCGTCCGAACTCGACCAGCAGGGGCTGATCCTCGGCCCGCTCGCGCAGCGACGGGTCGGGCTGTCGATCCCGTGGACCGGCGTCGAGGTCCGGCTCTCGTCGCTGTTCGTTCTCCCCGTCGCCGCGCCGATCCTCGCGGTCGTCTGGGCGGTCGTGGGCACGCTTACCGTCGGCGTCGTCGTCGAGGAAGGGACGGTCTCGACCGTGGTCGACACCGTGATGCTCGCGACGCTCGCGATCTTCGTCGGCCAAGGGGTGACGACGCTCGTCGAGTACTTCGGCCGCGGCGAGTACCGCGACCACAGCGCCCAGACGGCGATCCAAGGCGTGTTCGCCCGGGGCGCGGCGATCTTTTTCGGCGCGCTGTTCACCGTCACGGTCGTCGGTGCGGGAACGCTGGAGGACGATGCGCCGATCTCCGCGCTCGACGCGGACGCGATCGGGCTCCCCCTCCTGCTCGGTATCGTCGGGGTGAAGTTCGCCTTCGACCTCGCGAGCCTGTACGGCGACCGGCTGGCGGCGTTCGACGAGTCGTCCGCGCTCGATCTGGGGNTGTATCGTCGGGGTGAAGTTCGCCTTCGACCTCGCGAGCCTGTACGGCGACCGGCTGGCGGCGTTCGACGAGTCGTCCGCGCTCGATCTGGGGTTCTCCTACGACCCGCCGTCGACGGATCCGGTCGACGGATCGCTCGCGGGACCGATCGAGACGGTTCGCCAGCCCCGCCGCGCTCGCCTCGCGGGGGCGCTGACGACGCCGCTCGGCCACCCGGGGCTGTGGTACCTCGCCTCCCTCCCCGCGCTCGGCGCCGCGCTGTTCGCGGTCGGCGGCGAGCGGGCGACCGCCGCGTTCCTCCTCGCCGTCGCCGTCGCGCTCCCGCTCGCCCCCGCCGCCGTCGACCACGAACTCCGGTACGGGCTCGTCGCCTACCGCGCCGGCGCCGACGCGCTCGTCGCCCGTGATCGCCTGTCCGGCGCGACGCTCTGGCGCGTCGAGCCGTGGGACGAGACCGACCTGCGCGTGAAGCGGGGCTGGCTCGACCGGCGACTGGGAACCGAGACCGTCGTGATCGAACTCCGCGACGACGAGTACCGGATTCCGGGACTCCCCGACCCCGAACCGATACTCGACGTGTTCGACCGTCAGCCGGACCGACCGGACGGCTCGGACCGATCGGTCGAGTGACTCGCGTCAGGGGTTCGCGTCCCCCGCCTCGTCCCACCCGTACAGCGGGTGCGTATCCCCGACGAGACGCTTGAACAGCAGGATGACGGCGGCGTGGAAGGCGACGAGGGCGGTCACGCTCGCGACGATGATCGCCACTTCGGCGGGCGTCGAGAGCAGGCCGAGCGAGACGATGAGCGTCGTCGCACACGCCGGCGGGTGGACCGTCCCGGTCGCGATCATCGCCCAACTGGTCGCCACGAGCGAGGTGACCGCGCTCGCGGTCAGCCGGGACCCCTCGGGAGAGAAGGCGGGCGGCGTCGCCGTGAGCGCGGCGCCGTCAGCGATCATCGTCCACGCCGCGAGCCCGGTGAGCCCGCCGATCAGGTGGCTCCCGACGACGCGGACGGCGCGCTCCCGCTCGCTCCGTCGGTCGAACGCGAGGACGAACGCGGACGGGCCGAGGCTCGGGAAGACGAACGGCTGGCCGGTCGCCCACGCAACGAGACCGAGGACGGCGAACAGCAGGCCGGCGTAGAGGCTCGTCCCGAGGCGGCGGCGCATTGCGCCCCGGTCGGCGGGCGACTCAGAAATGCCCGGCGAATCAGATACGGTGCCCCGGCGGCTCGCGGAACCGGGTGCCGGCAGTTCGCGGAACGGGGGCCGACGGCTCGCGGAACGGGGCGCCGACGGACCGTCGAACGGAGCGTCGGCGCCCGCGGTGCGATATCGCTCTCGATAGCAGAACCCGAACGCATAATTGGTCCCGTCTCGCCCGTGGAGACATGATCGCGACGCTGCCGGACCTCCTCCGACTCGTCGTCGTCCCGGTGTTCGCGTGGGCGGCGCTCCGGGACGTCCGGACCCGGCGCCTCCCGAATCGGCTGTGGCCGCCGCTGTATCTGTTCGGCGCGCTGCTGCTGCTCTGGGAGGCCGTCTCGCTGTGGCCGTTCGCGGGGTTCGACGGGCGGATCTTCCTCGTGCGGGCCGCGATCAGCCTGCTGTTCGTCGCGCCGCTCGGCTACGCCTTCTGGTACCTCGGCGCGTTCGGCGGCGCCGACGCGAAGGCGATGATCGCGCTCGCGATACTCTTCCCGACGTTCCCGGCGTACGACCTCGCCGGGGTCACGCTCCCGCTCGTCGACACCCAGCTCGGCGTGTTCTCGCTGACGATCCTCACGAACACCGTCCTCCTCGGGCTCGCGTACCCGGTCGGGCTGGCGGCTCTCAACCTCGTCCGCGGCGAGACCTCGCGTCTCATGTTCTTCGCGCGTCCGGTCGCGACCGACTCGCTGCCGGACCGCCACGGCCGGCTGTTCGAGGCCCCGGACGGCCCGACCCGCGGCGGCCTCGACCTCGACGCGCTCCGGATGTACCTCCGCTGGCGGGGGCTCACGCTCGCGGACCTGCGGAGCGATCCGGACGGGCGCCGTCACCCCGACTCGGTCGGCGAGACGTTCGACCCGACCGACGGCGGGACCCACGTCGGGCCGCGGACGGATGGGGGGCGCGCAGTTGACGACGCGCCCACCGACGGGGGGCGCGCGGTCGACGATGCGCCCTCGGACGGGGAACGCGCGGTCGGCGCGGGAACCGTCGACGCTGCCGACCGCGAACTCGACGACCCGTGGGCGGCAGAGCGCTTCCTCGACGACATCGACCACGGCGCCTACGGCACCGACGCCGCGACGCTCCGTGAGGGCCTCGACGTCGTCGCCCGCGAGGACCGCGTGCTGGTCTCGCCCGGGATGCCGTTCGTCGTCCCGATGGCGGTCGGCCTCGTCGTCTCGCTGACGTTCGGCGACGCGTTGTTCGCGCTGCTCGGCGCGCTCGGGCTGGTCTGAACCGGCACTGACGACGTGGTTTATCAACCGACGAGGTGGCTGCGGTGGCGCGTGCCGATGAGCGCCCGAAAGGCGCGAATCGCACGCGCGAGGGGGTCAGTCGCCGGAGCGAAGCGGAGGCGACTGACGAGGCTGGGGAGGCGTGAGGTGTGGTCGCGGTGCTGTGCGGGGTGGGACTCAAAGGGGCAGTCGCGAGGACGAAGCCCGGCGCAGTAAGCACCGCAGCGAAGGAGCGAAGCGACTGAGCGAGGAGCACAGCAAGCCGCGCGAGTCGTCGCGACTGGGGCTTTGGAGGTATTCCACGCTGACCCCGTGTCACCAATTTATGAATAAGCGACGACGACCGCGTCGCATCGTCAGCTTCCGGCGCGGAGGTCCGCCGCCGTCAGCACCCGCGTCCCGACCGGGCGCTTCACGAACTCGCCGAGGTCGCGGCCGACGACGTCGCCGACGCCGCGTTGGGCCGCCACGTCGAGCAGCCGCTGGTCGACGGTGCCGTCGACGACGACGGCGTGCGGCGCGGGCTCGGCGCCCTCGACCGCGTCGAACGCCTCCGCGGCGTCGACCTCGTCCAAGACGTCGAACTCGTCGCCAAGGAGCCGCGCACGGCCGGTTTCCCCGTCGACGACCTCGCCGACGTGCGCCGCCATCGTCCGCGGTTCGTCGGGCTCGTCGGATTCGTCGTCGGACTCGCCGGTCTCCTCGACGGGCTCGGACTCGGCTTCATCAGCCCCACCGATCTGCTCGGCATCGGTATCGCCTACAGAGTCCGTGCCGGAGCCGTCGCCGAGGTCGTCCTCGCCGTCGGGCTCGACGCTCGATCGCGTCTCGCCGTCGTCGGTCGTCGCCGGCTGCGGTTCCGGCGGGTCGCTCGCTCCGCCGGACGGGGGCGGATCGCCGGTTTCGGCCGTCCCGTCGGAGTCCTCCGAGTCGTCCGACTCGGGCTCCGGTTCGATCTCGGGCGACGCGGGCCCCGAGGTCGACGGCCCTGTCGAGTCGCCGCCGGAGGAGTCGCCCGGGAGCGCCCCGCCGTCGCCGACGCGGGCGACCGACCCGGGATCGTCGCCGTCGGCGACCTCCTCGTCGCTGGCGGCGGCTCGGAGGTCGGCGGCGTCCGCGAGGCTCGCGTACGGCACCTTCCCGCGGAGTGCTTCGAAGACGGCGTCGCGGTCGAGGTCCTCGACGGACTCGCCGGGCGGTGCGAACGCGACGTAGTCCACGTTGCCCACCTGCGCGAGCTCGCGGAGGATGAGCTCCCCGCCGCGGTCCCCGTCGAGGAACGCGGTGACGGTCCGGTCGGCGGTCAGGTCGACGACCGCCTCGGGGACGTTCGTCCCCTCGACGGCGACGGCGTTCTTGATCCCGCAGTCGAGCAGCGTGAGCACGTCCGCGCGCCCCTCGACGACGATGACGGCGTCGGAGTCGCCGACGCGCGGCCCGGCGGGGAGCCCCCGGTAGTCGACGATGCCCTCGACGCGGGCGGCGTCGCGGACCTCGTCCAGCACGTCGCTGCTCGCGAGGCTCGTCTCCTCGAAGCCGCCGGCGATCAGCTCCTTCGCGCGCTCGACGACCTCGCGGCGCTTGGCCGCCCGCACGTCCTCGATGCTCGTCACCTCGACCGAGGCGTGACAGGGACCGATGCGGTCTATCGTCTCCAGCGCGGCCGCTAGGATGGCGGTCTCGACCTTGTCGAGGCTCGACGCGACGGTGACCTCGCCGAACGACTGGCCGTTCTCGGACTCGACGGAGACGTCGATCCGGCCGACGCGCGAGGACTCCTGGAGGTCCCGGAGGTCCAGCTCGTCGCCGAGTAACCCCTCCGTCTGGCCGAACACCGCGCCGACGACGTCGCTCCGCTCGACGACGCCGTCGGCCGCGATGGTGGCGTGTATCAGGTATTTTTCAGTGTCTTTCATGAGTGGTGAATGGTGATGTCGGGCGGTAGCGCCCGTCCGTGTATGGTTGCGTTCCTCGCGGAAAATAGCTATCGCCACGTCCCTCCGGCGTGGTTTGTTGAAGAAAATTTCTCTCCAACACGCAACTTCGAACTTATTCGATAGTTCTTAGTGTTCATAGACGTACCAGTATTCCACATGACGCGCTTACGGAGCGATCTCGTGTGGATACCGACGTTCGCAGTCCTCGTCGCGTTCGCGGTGCCGTGGCCGCTGTGGGGCGTCGACCGCGTCGTCGCGGGGCTGCCGGTGTGGATCTGGTGGCACGTCGCGTGGCTCGGGCTGTGCGCGGCCCTGTTCGCGCTGTTCGTCCGGAGCGGCGCGTGGGAGCGCGGGATGGGCCGCGCCGCGACCGCACCGCCCGTCGACGGGAGCGGGAGCGCCGCCCGCGGGGGTGACGAGCGGTGACGCTCGGCCTCTCGCTCGGCGTCGTCGTCGGCTACCTCGTCGTCGCGCTCGCGCTCGGTCTCGTCGCGTACCGGGTCTCGGAGGCGACCGCCGAGGACTACTATCTCGCAAGCCGGTCAATCGGGACGCTCGTCCTGCTGTTCACGACGTTCGCCACCCTGCTGTCGGCGTTCACCTTCTTCGGCGGGCCGAACCTCGCGTACGCCGCCGGTCCCGAGTGGCTGATCGTGATGGGGACGCTCGACGGCGTCCTGTTCGCCGTGCTGTGGTACGTGATCGGCTACAAACAGTGGCTGATCGGCGCCCGCAACGGCTACGTGACGCTCGGCGAGATGCTCGGCGACCGGTTCGGCTCGACCGGGCTGCGCGCGCTGGTCGCGGGCGTGAGCCTCCTGTGGCTGTTCCCGTACGTGATGCTCCAGCAGATGGGCGCCGGCGAGGCGCTCGTCGGCCTCACCGACGGCGCCGTCCCCTACTGGGGCGGCGCGGCGCTCATCACGGCGTTCATGATCCTCTACGTCGCCGTCGCGGGGCTCCGCGGCGTGGCGTGGACCGATACGCTACAGGGACTCTTCATGCTCTCCGTCGTCTGGGTCGCGGCGGCGTGGGTCGTCTCGTCGCTCGGGGGCGTCGGCGCCGCGACCGAGGGGATGCTCGCGGCCCGACCCGAGTTCGGGAGCTTCGGCGGCGGGACGTACTCGCCCGGGTTCATCATTTCGACGGCTATCACCATCGCGTTCGGGGTGACGATGTTCCCGCAGATCAACCAGCGATTTTTCGTCGCGAAGTCGGCCGAGACGCTGAAGCGGTCGTTCGCGCTGTGGCCCGTCCTCGTCCTGCTGCTGTTCCTCCCCGCGTTCATGCTCGGCGCGTGGGCGGCCGGGACGCCGATCGAGGTGCCCGAGGGAGCGAACGTGCTGCCGGTCGTGTTGTCCGAGTACGCGCCGGCGTGGTTCGCCGCGCTCGTCGTCGCCGGCGCGATGGCGGCGATGATGTCCTCGTCGGACTCGATGCTGCTCTCCGGGTCGTCGTACTTCACCCGCGACCTGTATCGCCCGCTCGTCGACGCGGATGCCTCCGAGCGGCGCGAGGCGTGGATCGCGCGGGTCGGCGTGGCGGCGTTCGCGACGCTCGCGTTCGTCGCGAGCCTGTTCCGTCCGGGGACGCTGATCGAGGTCGGCGACACCGCCTTCTCCGGCTTCGCGCTGCTCGCGTTCCCCGTGATCTGCGCGCTCTACTGGTCGCGGACGACGCGAACGGGCATGATCGCCGGCGTCGCCGTCCCACAGGTCGCGTACCTCGCGGTGGTGTTGTCCGCGGTCGTCGGCGCCGTCCCGACGCTCCCGCGGACCGTCCTCGGCGGCTGGGACGTGGCGCTCGGGCTGATGGCCCTATCCGGCGCGCTCACCGTCGGCGTCTCGCTGCTCACCGCGCCGACGGAGGAGGGCGACGCCTCGCGGTTCGCGGTCGTAAGTGATTGAACGCAGCGACGGCAGTTCGTCGTCGTCCGGCGTTTCGGATCTCGTCGACGACGGATCGGTTGCGGCCGTCGCCAACGCCTCGGGTACTCGCCAATAAATAGTTGACCGCGGATCGGCGGCGGACACCGCCAACGCCCCAGTCGATCGGTACTACGCGTCTGGGTCCTTTTCGGCGAATACTCCCAAAGCCCCAGCCGCGAGGACTCGCGCACCTCGTTGCGCTCCTCGCTCGTTCGCTCCGCTCACTCGCTGCGGTGCTTACGTCGGTGTGCTTCGTCCTCGCGACTGCCCCTTTGAATCCCGCCCCGCACAGCCCCGCAGCCTCGCGCCTCCCCAGCCTCGCCGCTCGCTACGCTCGCGGCGTCCCTCGCGCGTGCTCCTCGCGGCCGCCGATGGCGGCCGCTCGCAGGCACGCGCCACCGCACTGGTCGGGTGGAAATCGCGTCGCCGAACCGTTCCCGCCACGCCGAACCCGGCGAAAGCCAAAAGCCGGTCTATCCCCGACAACGCGTATGAACGAGCCCGGGACCGAGGGCGTGCTGTTGGACCAGGAGACGCTCCGCGGTCGGCTCGACGACGCGCCGCCGTGGCTTCAAGAGCACTACCGAACCTTCCGGGAGTCGATGCTCGGCGAGCGCGACGGGTCGCCGTTCCCCTGCTACTTCGGCATCGAGGTCGAGCGCGAGGGGGACCTCCTGTACGCCGCCTGCGAGTCGACGACGGACCCGGCGGCGCTGCTGCGGCTGCGCGACGTCCTGCTGGAGTACCTCGACACATACGAGAACCACGCCGACCGCGCGCCCCTCGCGGTGTTCTTCAAGCCGCCGGCCGGCGACCGCGGCGAGGCGCACTACCACGAGCGGCTCTGGCACGTCTTGGAGTTCCTCCACGTCCACGACCCGGCGCCGTGGCCCGACGACATCCCGACCGACCCCGACACGCCGCGCTGGGAGTTCTGCTTCGGCGGTGAGGCGCTGTTCCCGACCTCGCGCGCCCCGTTCTACGACGACCGGAAGAGCCGGTACTCGCCGGTCGGCCTGGAGATCACGTTCCAGCCCCGCGCCGTCTTCGAGGGAATCACGGCCGACACCGAGGCCGGCGAGCGCGCCCGCGAGACCATCCGCGACCGGATGGGCGACTACGACGGGGTCTGCCCCCACGCCGACCTCGGCGACTGGGGCGCGGAGGGCGACCGCGAGTGGAAGCAGTACCTCTTCCGCGAGGACGACGATGCGAGCCCCGACGCCTGCCCGCTCGACCCGACGCGCGACCACCCGAAGGCCCCCGACGCGCTGCTCGAACCCGGCGCGTGGCGGCGGTTCGGGGACGACGCCGACGCGGGCGAACTCGACGACTCCGTCACCGCGGGGCTCGGCGATGACTGACCGGGCCGCCGGCGACGACGCGACGAACGCCGCGGCCGACGACCCCGTCCTCCTCCTCGTCGACTTCCAGACCGGCTTCGACGGGCCGGACTGGGGCGAGCGCAACAACCCCGACGCCGAGGCGGCCGCGGCCGCGCTCCTCGACCGCTGGCGCGAAGCCGACCGCCCCGTCGCGCACGTCCGGCACGCCTCCACGGAATCGGACTCCCCCCTCCGGCCGGACGCCCCCGGGTTCGCGTGGAAGCCGGAGACCGCGCCGGTCGGCGACGAGCCGACGTTCGAGAAGTCGGTCAACGGCGCGTTTCTCGACTCCGGGCTCGACGCGTGGCTCCGCGAGAACGGGCACGAGTCGCTCGTCGTCTGTGGGCTCACCACCGACCACTGCGTCTCCACAACGACGCGCGAGGCCGAGAACCGCGGCTACGACGTGCGCGTGGTCGCCGACGCGACGGCGACGCACGCTCGCGAGGCCCCCGACGGCGAGCGGATCGACCCGGAGACCTCCCACCGCGTCGCGCTCGCGCACCTGAACGGCGAGTTCGCGACGGTCGTCGAGAGCGCCGACTTGATCGCGGATTGACGGGTTTCTCCCGTCGTCCCGCTCAGTCGTCGGCGGCGTCCGCGGCGTCCGCGCCCCCGCCGCTCGCGCGGTCGGCGGCGTTCGCGAACATCCCGCGCCGCGTCGTGTAGAGGAAGTACCCGCCGAGGCTGAGGAAGCCGACGACGTTGGAGGCCGCGACCGCCCAGAAGACGGCCTCGACGCCCCAGCCCAGTCCGGGCGCCACCGTGACGCCGAACGCGCCGAACGTCGTCGCGACCGGGGCGGCCGCGACCGCGATCGGGAACCGGACCCCCCAGTACTTGATCAGGTCGGCGACGAAGGAGGTCCGGGTGCGGGAGGCGCCGTTGAACCCGGCCAGCAGGGTGTAGGTACCGCCGAGCGCCCAGTAGGAGGCGCCGAGGATCCGGAGGTACGTGGCCGCGAGGGCTCGGCCGTCGGCGGTGAGGTCGGGCGCGAGCAGGTCCGCGATCCCGCCGGCGAAGGCGAACTGGACGGCGCCGAGCGCGAGGAACCCGGCGACGACCATTCCGGTGCCGACCGCCGTCGTCCGACGGGCGCGCTCGGGGGCGTCCGCGCCGAGATTCTGTCCGATCATCGACTGGGCGGCCTGCTGTATCCCGAGCGCCGGGACGATGGCGAGCGTCGCGACCCGGGCGCCGACCGTGTACGCCGCGACGCCCGCCGCGCCGCCGGCGATCGCGACGAGTCCGACGACGAGGACGCGGGCCAGTTCGCTCACGCCGCGCTGGCCGCCGAGTGGAAGTCCGACCGAGACGACCTCGCGGGCGGTCTCGAAGTCGAGCGCGAACGCCTCCCGGGTGAGTCGGAAGGTGTCGCGGCCGACCCCCGCGGCGTACGCGAGGATCCACAGGAGGCCGGCGACGCCGGCGAGCGCGGTGCCGAGCGCGGCGCCGGCGACGCCGAGCCGCGGGACGGGACCGACCCCGAAGATGAGGACCGGCGCCGCGACGAGGTTGACGAGGACGCTCACGAGGCTCACGTGGAACACCGCCCGGGTGTCGCCGTACGCCGTGAAGCAGTTCTCGACGGTGTCGCCGACCGCACCCAGCGGGAGGACGGCGATCACGATCGCGAGGTACGTGGCGGTCGTCCCGGCGAGCGCGGGGTCGGCGCCGAGCAGCGCCACGACCTCCTCGGCGTAGACGACCACCGGGATCGCGACCGCCGCGGTGACCGCGAGCGCGACGACCGCGCCGTTGACCGCGACGCGTCGCGCGCCCGCCTCGTCTCCGTCGCCGGCGCGCTGCGCGACGAGGATCTGTGTGCCGACCGCGCCGACCACGACCGTCGCGCCGAGCAGCGACTGGATCGGGAGACTGAGACCGACCGCGGCGACCGCGTCCTCGCCGACCCGTCCGAGCCAGAACGTGTCGACCAGTGCGTTGGCGACGTACACGACGTTCTGCGCGACGAGCGGCGCGGCGAGGACGAGCAGCACTCGGCCGACAGGCCCGTCGGTGATCGCCTCGCGGTCGACGTCGAACATCGAATTGTTCCGGTATTGGTAGGTGATAATAAAAGTGTGCTGGTTGTGAACACGACTCTCTCACCGGTCGTCCGCCGCCGGTTCGCCCGCTCCTCCCCCCGCACTCGGTCGCCAGCCGCCCGCGAAGGGAAACCTCTTAATGGACTACACACGGAGTTCGTGGTATATGAGCAACGGCGACGACGACCCGGCCGACGCCTCCGAAGAGGCCGACGCCGCGGACGACGGCGGGGACGCCGGCGAGCCGACGGAGACGGCCGCTCCGACGCTCCCCGATGACGCGACCGAGGAGTCCCTCAACGAGTACCTCGACGAGATCGCCGACCGCCTCGAGGCCGCCGAGACGGAGGCCGACCTCGACGACGTCGAGGCGCTCCTAAACGACGCGGAGACCGGGATCGCGGAGGCGGACCTCCCCGAGCCGGACGAGGACGACGAGGACGCGGACGACCCCCGCGGCGACCTCGAAGACCGCGTCGCGGAGCTTCGCGACGGCGTCGAGGACGCCCGCGGCCCCTACGGCGAGGACGTCGTCGAAGCGATCGAGACCGCCGCCGGGAAGATCGAGGAAACCGAGTGGACCGACGCCGGCCACGAGGACGTCGCGGCCGCCGTGGCGTCGTTCGCCGACGCGGCCGCCGACGCGATCGACGACACGCTCGATGCGGCCGAGGAGGATCCCGAAGCCCTCCTCGCCGCGGACGAGGGCGGCGAGGCGGCCGCTGTCGGGGCTCCGTCCCCCGTCGAACAGCTCACCGCGGCGCTCGACGCCGTGGCCGCCGCGGTCGGGGACGCCGACCTCGACGCCGACGAGGACGCGGCCGACATCGCCGCGCTGCTGGAGGCGACCGACGAACTGGAGACCGGCCTCGACGACGCCGAGGAGTGGGACGACCTCGAGACCCACGAGCAGCTCCGCGCGCAGGGGTACTACGACGTACTCGGCCACTACAAGGACTTCCCGGTCGAGTGGGCCGCGCTGAAGGAACACGAGGCGCAGGGGAACGTCGACATGATCCTGCTCGCGCTCGACTCGCTCCAGTCCGAGTTCATGGAGCGCCACTGTCTGGAGGCGTTCGAGCGGATGGGCAAGCGCGGCAAGACCGAGGCGTCCGTCGAGGAGATCCTCGGCCGCGCCGAGAAGCGCGACCAGCCCGCGATCCGGATCCTCGGGAAGATGGCGGCCGAGGAAGCGACCGACACCCTCGTCGAGTACGTCCCCGAGGACTCGAACCCGCAGCTCCAGAAGGCCGTGTTCAAGGCGCTCGGCGAGATCGGCGCGCCGGAGGCCGTCCAGCCGCTCGCCGACCGGCTCGACCCCGAGGGCGACGACGACGAGCTCGTCCGCCCCCACGCCGCCCGCGCGCTCGGCCTGATCGGCGACACCCGCGCCGTCGACCCGCTCGCCGACGCGCTCGAAGCGCACCCGTCCGACGACGTCCGCGCGGCCGCCGGGTGGGCGCTCCGCCAGATCGGCACTCGGGAGGCGCTCGAAGCGGTCGCCGAGTACGCAGACGAGCACTCCTTCGTCGTCTCGACGGAGGGCGAGAAGGCGCGGGAGGCGCTCGACGAGGCCGAGCCCGCGCCGACGGCCTGACGCGGCCCGCCGTTCCGCCGACCCTTCTTATCCGATACCGAGGGCACTCCCCTCGTGTCACCCGCTCCGTTCCGTGTCCCGATCCACTCGACCGCGAGCGTCGCCGCCGTCGTCGCGCTCGGATTGCTCGTCTCGGCGGCCGTCGTCCCGGTCGCCGTCGCGGGCGACGCTGGAACTGACCCGGAAGTCGGCAGAGTCGACCCCGGCGGCGCTGCCGCCGCACCGTCGAGCGAGAGCCCCGAGAACCTGACGCTCGTGTCCACGGCGCCGCGGATCGTCGAGCTGTTCCCGAATCCGACGACCGCGGAGAACCGCGGCGAGTACCTCGTCGTCCGGCTCCCCGAGCGGGGGAACTGGTCGCTCTCCGACGGGCACCACGAGGCGGAGGTCCCGGCGAACGCCAGCGGCGTCGTCGCCCTCTCGATGGACCCCGCGAACGCGACGCCCCTGCTCGACGACGAGACCGCAGTAGCCGGCAACGGCGGCACCGGCGAGCCGACGCTCCGCGCGCTCGACGATCACTTCCCGCTCGCCGCGTCCGGTGACCGGATCGCGCTCCGCCGGAACGGGACGACGGTCGCCGCGGTCGACTACGACCGCGCGCCCGAGGGACACCGCTGGCGCGCCGACTGGGGGGAGTGGCGACCCCGTGGGTACGAACGGCGGTCGCCGCGTCGGACCGCCAACGCCGACGTGACGCCGTTCGTGCTCCCCGACAGCCCCGGCCTCCCGGTCGACCCCCTCCGGAGCGCGGAGGACCGCCTGTTCGTCGCGGGCTACACGCTGACCTCGGAGCGGGTGGTCGAGGCGCTCGTCGCGGCCGCCGACCGGGGAGTCACCGTTCGGGTGCTGCTTGAGGGGTCGCCGGTCGGCGGGTTCCCGGCGCGGAGCGCGGCCCTGCTCGACCGGCTGACGGCCGCGGGGGTCGAGGTCCGGATCCTCGACGGGGAGGTCGAACGCTTCCGTTTCCACCACGCGAAGTACGCGGTCGCGGACGACCGCGCCGTCGTCCTCACGGAGAACTGGAAGCCGTCGGGGACGGGCGGACGAAGCAACCGCGGCTGGGGCGTCGTCGTCGGGGGCGACGAGACCGGCGTTGCGGTCGGTGCCGGTTCAGGGCGCGCCGCCGTCGCCGACGACCTCGCGGCGCTGTTTGCCGCCGACTTCGAGGCGCACGACGCGCGGCCGTGGCACGAGTTCCGCGCCGACACCGAGTTCCACGGCGGCGGGCGCGCGAACGGCTCCTATCCGGCGCGGTTCGACGCGCCTCCGGAGCCGGCGGCTGCGGACGTGACCGTCCTCACCGCCCCGGGCAACGCCGCCGACCGGATCGTCGCGCGGATCGACGCCGCCGACGAGCGGGTCCTCGCGGTCGTGCCGCGGGTCGGCGGTCCGAACGACCGGATCGTCCGCGCGCTCCGGCGCGCGGCCGACCGCGGCGTGGACGTTCACCTGCTGCTCTCGGACGCGTGGTACGACCGGGAGGCGAACCGGAACCTCTCTGAGCGGCTGGCGGACGAGCCGATCGCTGTCGACCTCGCCGAGCCGCGCGGGCGGTTCGGGAAGGTCCACGCGAAGGGGCTCGTCGTCGACGACGCGGCCGTCGTCGGCAGCCTCAACTGAAACGCCGTCCACAGGTTGTTATACCATTAACCCAACCACGGTGTATGGTCGCATCAGGTGACGATCCTAACAGCTACCAACGTGAGTTCGAACACGAGAAGCAGAACATCACTGCGCAAAATGAGGATGGGGAATACCGTGTACCAAGAGAAATTGACCGGAAGGACCTGCGACTCTACGCGCAGACAGTTACCGACCGTGTAGACTACAGCTGTGCCTTCAATTACATCGGACGGCTTCGGAGGTTAGCTGAAGTGCTTGATAAGCCCCTCAGAGAGTGTGACGTTGACGATATCAACTTAGGAATGGCAGACCTGGCCGAGAAAAACAAAGGTGAAGGAGAATCGTATTCCGATGGAACACGCCGACAGTACCTGCGGACTGTGGAGGATTTCGGGCAAGCTCGTGGTATCGATGCCCTGTCTGACATTGATGTTCCATCAGTCACTCAGAGTAAAATCGATGAGGAGTGGGTGCTTGATAGGGACGAAGTTTGGGATTTGATCGATGCAGCCGACAAGACTCGAACAAAAGCTGTGATTGCGGTTTGCTGGGAGTGCGCCTGGCGTTCAACGGCGTTGATGTCGTTGAAAGTCAAACACTATGAGGATGTAAACGATGAGTACGGGTTGTTGTCAGCTCCTCTCGGTGTTACGGGGGACAAAGGTGCTGGCGGGGATAAGAAGCCGGTGACGATTTCGAGAGGGTATTTAGATAACTGGTTAGCCGACCACCCGCGGAGTGATGACCCTAATGCGGCTCTATTTTGTCGAACTGATAAGGAACGACACTACGGGGAGCACATGTCGTCTGAAGCGGTTCAGAAACAACTGAAGAGAGCGGCTGAAGGTGCGGGAATTGATGAAGATCGCGTATACGTCCATTGTTTTCGTCACGCACGAGTGACGTATATGAAGAAATCTTCTGAGTATAGTGATATGGATATCGAACATACATTAGATTGGTCTGAAGGGAGTAATCAGATGAAACGGTATAGTCACGTGACTCAGGAAGATAAGATTGCGTCCGTACTGCAGGCTCGGGGTATAGAAGCTGAATCTGGGAGTGTTGAACCAGAACTGATGGGGTGTCCGCGATGCGGACGGGATATCCCGTACGATGCTCGTAATTGTCCGTATTGTTCTGTGAGAGTTGATTCGAAACCAACTGACTGGTACCAACTGTACTCTGATCTGTTAATCGCTCCCGAGGAGGACCCGTTGTGTAAAAAATATGAGGGAATGGCAAGTACAACACCAACGATGCAGCGACTTCCGCGTGAACAATTTTCGTGGGTCACTGCAGTATTCATGTCGTTTTTAGTTGAGCGCGCTGAGATCGGAGAGCCGCTAGGAGCACACGAAGCGATTTTAGATGAGATTGATATTGACAGCTTGCCAGAAGAGGCAGTGGAGTCAGTGAAGCGTTTGATTTTATCATCGAGTCAGCAACAGAACTACCAATTACATCAAGCAGATTATGAACTCGCTGAAGATGAAGAATTCCTTGAGTGGCTCCGCGGGGAATCGTCTGTAGATGAAAATTTAACAGGGACTGAATACAAGGAAAAATTGTACGGTTCGATCAGAGATTAGTAAATCTGAATAAATAACGTACATATTTGTGCAGCTTCTGCGGATTATCTGGCGCATCATAGATCAAGAGGACCCACAACGGGGTCCTAAAACGATTCACCTCATAGCAGCTCAGAACAGACGGTCTGAGAAGTCTCCAAAGACATTTTCTAATCGTCCGACAGAATGAGGAGCAATTCGCTGGGCAGCTATCGGTTCAATGATCCGGGAAACGAACACGACAGCAGCAAGTTCCTCATCGCTTCCTTTTCGATAATCACTGAATGAGCCCTCTGTTTCGATCATCGGCCCATGAAGTCGCTCCGAAAGCCTTCGAGCTTGTTCCTTTTCGTCAGTAGTTCGAAAGAGCCGTGGTTGTTCTTCGATCCCACTCTCCGGAATCCACGCGTCGTAGAACGCATGTCCCACTTCGTGGGCAAGCACTAATTGGTTACTCTGAACGGTCAATACAGGCGAAGGAACCTATGAATACCAATCGCATATGGGATTCCCCATCATTTGTGAACAAAGTATAGTCATTCAATTTATTGATACTCTTCAGCGGCTGACGATTTTAGATGGAAATATAACTGAAAATGGGATCTCAGCAGAGCCAAATCATCCTGATTCCTCTCTGACTGATGGATACGCACCGTAGCTCGTATTCCACAACGTTTGTGGAATCTCAACTGAGTGGTGGTATTGGTCATCGTCACTGTCAGCTGATTCTTTGGTTTCACTCGCTGTGACGACAGCTAGGTCGATTGCTGTCTCTAATTCCTCTTGGAGAGACCCAAGCTGACGCACCAGTGCCTCAGCTTCTGCAGTCGCAACATCTGATTGTATCTCTGTCTGGTCGTGTGAGAGTGACCGTAGTGCGGAGAGATGTGCATGAGCTTCGTTGGCTCTGATTCCTAGCAACCCCAGCTGGTCATGGATCGCTTCGAGAGCCTCAGGGATGGGTGGTTCCGGATTCGCTTCTCTCCCACCATCTGATAACGTGTGATTGTTACTCATTGGATACCTGTCTGATCGCGTCGCGTACGACATTATTTGGCATCCCCGTGTCTGAGGAGATAGTTCGCACATCGGCGATCGAGATGTCCTCAGGGAACCGTTCGTTCAATCGACCCCAGTGACGGACTGCTTCTTCCGGTGTACTCGTATAATGGACTGTCCTACCTTTTTTGAACCGTCCAATATGGCCTGTACTAACGAGCGCAGCCAGTTGATCCCCCAGCCATGATCGGTATTGGGCGGAGCTGTATTGTTCCCTAAACTCCGCGCTTTCCGAGCCCACCTCGTCAAGGATTTCCGACAGAGTCATCGACTCTTTCAGTACACTATCGAGGTGGTGACTGAGTTCTGTTTGAGCCTCGGTGAGAGTCACCGACTCCGCATTCGAGATGAATCGACCGTCATCCGTCGCTCGGACTTCCTCAAGATAACCATATTCATCGAGAATCTGGCGAAGCAGTTCCGGACTTTCATCAATCAGTGACCTGAGCGCTGATGCTTCCTCCTCATCGAGTTGCTCGATCACATCCTGCAACGTGTTCTCGTCAGTTCGATTCATCATACTAACCACCGTCCGGAGACCGTATGATGATTTTCTTTTGTTGTTTGAAATGCCTCCCGTAGACAGCGAGATTGTGTTGACATCGCTCTCCCTTCCAAGAAACCGTCCCGTTCGATTCCGCGGGATGCTGACGCTCTGATACGTTGGGCTGGTCACCATGCTCATTGAACCCATGGATCCCGTGGAAGAACTCGAAATCTTCCGTTTCAAATGCTTCAACGAAAGAGTCACGGATGACTGAAGCACTTTCCTTATCTTTCGCACTGGGAGTTGTCGAACCACTCGGATGGGTATGGAACCTCGCAATCAGTTTTGGATGATCTCCATCGGGGAACCGACTTGCCACTTCTCGTGCCATTGCATGAGGATCAA
>NZ_AOJK01000021.1 GCF_000336875.1 Halorubrum californiense DSM 19288
GTAGGATTGACCCGTAACCACATATACCGTCTCAACAGTAGGACGGTGCCCGTTCATCCCTCGAGCCTCTAGCTTTTGTAGAAAGTCGCGTTCTGTGGGTAGCACAAACGTACCACGCGAGTGTGGTGTCGACGATGGAGGGGTACTGGGTACCTGTTTTGGCTCTGTGGGCGTAGTGCTCGGTGTGGTGGGGTGAGACCGAGAGTCCGGTGTAGGCGTTCCCGTTCCGCCCGATCGAGTTGATTCTGACGGCTCATCCGGCTGTTGTCCCCCCCCACCGAGAGAAATTGTGTGTACCCGCACCCCCCCAGCCGAAACCGGTGAGTCATCGCTCAGATCGACGATATTGACATTTGGATTCGATCGGTTTGACTCAACTCGGATATCACATTTCTCATGCTCGGATGCTGGCTCATCGTCGTCGTCATCTGACCCAAAAAACGGAATATTAGGCATTACTTCTCTCCCCCAGTGAAAACGTTCAGGATGGGTTCCCGCTTGATGAGTCCAACGGCCAGCACTAACGCCAGGATAAAGATAGTAACAATTCCGAGGTTATCTTCAAGAAACTCTAGGAACGGGCCAGATTGATCGTCGTCTGAGCTCGTAGTCCCGTCTGAATCCGTCGTGCCATCTGAAGTCGTGGTCTCGTCTGAGTCAGCGGTAGTTGGGAAGCCAGCATCAACGGTATTGAACGTCAGCATGAAATTATCCAAGCTGCGTGCTTCTTCTGGCTGACCCTTCGGGAAGTATTCGACATCGGCCACGACGGTGTGTTGTCCCTCTTGATTCGCGTATAACTCGGTAGTAAAGGAACTAACATCTCCCGGCTGAACCTCGAATACCTCCGTCTGTAGACCCTGACCGGACGCATCTGCCGAGGTACCCTGGTAGTACATGTTATTCGGGATATCGAACGTTACCTGAATAACGACATTGCAATCGTTTGTGATACTCGTTGATGTGGAAATCCCAACAAGACCGGGATCATCTGCTCCTTCGATGGTGTCATCTGACGTATGGACATCGAAGTTATCAATATCTGCCTCACATGCCTCAGTCTCGTTGCCCTGTGCCGCAGCACTATCTGCGAACACGATGGGGGTCAGAGTCAAGACTGCAATTGCTACGGCTGCCAATACCATGATCGTCGTCCACTTTTTATTGCGCATTGGAGTTTGCCTCCAACGTCTCATCGTATGCCTTTACTAATAAACCTTTTCTAATAATGTATTCTTGATAACTAGATGGTGGCTATAACGTGATATTGAAATTAATCCTGGCACAACGTAGGCTTAATTCACACAGACAAAAATGTAATCTGAATTACACACGTGTTTCCGTAAATACTTATTACTCGTAACAACCTTAGATGGTTAGGAGGGCATAACAACCAGCTCTGCTTCCTAACAGCCCCAATTCATAAAAATACTATTGCGTTGAACATGACAAGGAAACCGCGCCAGCGGCGTCCAACACGAATAATTCCGCTTGATGTGGTTGAGTCGGGATCGGTCGCAGCGGACTTGCTCCAACTGGTTCACTGGCGTGACAGCGTTTCTTGTCCTCGCTACCGTTCTAACCGGACAGTAGGAAACGACAGCTACAGGCACTTTCAGCGGTATCTCCGTGAGAACTGTGACCACACATTCAACGATGATACCGGCACAATCCCGATCATTCGAAGATTTCGCTCCACAAACGGTTGTTTTTCGATCTACGCCATTCTGCAGTTTAACACCAGCTACAGGCAATTAAAGTACAAAATCGAACTCACCTACAAAACGATCCACAGGCGCGTCGACAATCCGGCTCTGTTGGCTGACCGCCAGCAGAAGATGATCTATTTACATGGATTCTGATCACGTACTATTGCTCTCATCAGATGAATCCTCTGACTGCGTTCGGTCTACTAACTTATCAAGTGCGAAGTACCCACTTGTGAGTCCGACTACCGCTTCACCAACGCCAAAACCAGGCGCTGAATCGGATGAGTTATCCCCGTCATCACTCTGCTCAGAGGTCTGTTGGGATGTTGAATCGGAACTTGAGGAACTTGAAGAATCAGTTCCTGATTCATCGTTTGATTGGGAGTCTGTTGAATCATCACTCGATTCGGGACTCTCACTATCTTCAGCGGAAATAATAACCTCACGGAGTTGTTGATCTCCCTCCGTGCCATCTCTTGTGGTATAAATAATTCTACCATTCACTGGCAGCTCACCAGGTTCGTTTACTTGGAGCTGAACCAGAATATTCGTTTCACTACCAGGAGCGACATCGGTGACTGCAGTTGTTTGGCCGGAGCCTTCGTCAGCACCGCTCACACCGGTCATCGAAACTCCGCTGGGGAGTTGTAATATAAGCTGAACAGTAATCGGTTCGTTCGTGAGAAAATTGACGAGGCTAAGTTCAATAAATGCTTCATCTCCGACAGCAACATCCGTTCGATCACCCCTCATTGACGCCGACAACTGTTCATTAGCGATAGCGATGAATTCTTGAGTCGAATCAGAGAGGTCAGTGTCATCGGTCACTTCCAACGAAACACTGTATTCGCCAGATTCTTCGAAAGTATATGTGACCTCTTCACCGTACTGTTGCTGGTCGTTGATCGTCCATTCATATTCTGTTATTGTACTATCGGGACTACTCGAACCAGATGCGTCGAAAGTTACCGATTCACCTCGCCGCGGTTCTTCTGGGACGTAGCTAAATTGTGCCTCAGGAACTTCTGCTGGCCTCGATACATCAATTGACTGGTTAGTAGAGTCTGACAATCCTCCGACGTCTGTAACAGTCAGAGCAACATTATAACTCCCCGGAGAGGTAAATGTGTATGTAGCTTCTCTACCGTTCTTAGATTCGCCATTTGGGAATTCCCACTCATAACTCTCTACACCGTTGTCATCTGACGACTCTGACGCATCAAATACAACTTCCTGATCCACTGTCGGTGATACCGGGGTATTTGAAAAAACAGCAGTCGGTTGATCGTTAGGACTCTCTGTTACATTCAACAGCGTTGAGTCAGATGTAGGTGCATAGATCTCACCGTCTGAGATGGCTAAAGGACGGTCTATTGGTGACCCGGCATCATATTCCCAAAACTGCTCTCCGGTCTCCACATCAAAAGCATATATTTTGCCGCTGTCATCTCCAACGTACACGACTTCTCCGGCAATTACCGGAGTATACGCCTTTGAATCGAGAGATTTACTCCATACCTCTGAATCACTGTTTTTGTCAAATGCGTAAATCCCAGACCCAGCCGGAATAAATATATTATTATTACCAGCAGCAACGGAGTCACCAATATCAAGAGCAGTTGGGACAGTCCAATTACTGGTCATTGAGACTTTATCAATTGCTACTATACGTTTGCTCTCTGATTCGTACACATAGTCTCCGACGTATACAAAATCATCAGTCACCGTTGGAATAGTGGGTACTTCTGCATATTGTCGTTGATCACCTGATAGTTCAAACTCTTCAATGCTATCTGAATCAAGTTCCGTGTTAATTTTTCTTAGGAATACACCCGAAGCAGTACTAAGGCCATATAATACGAAAATATGACTACCATCACATCCTATGGCCCCATAGTACCCTGAGCCTCCATCCTCAGACAGACTACTGAGAAGTTCGCCATTATCTTTATCAATTTTATACAGATTACTATTTGAGGGAGGAGTCGCAGAGTCGTCAACTATCCTTTCAGTTACATATACATTACCATCATGTATGGTTGGGATTCCAAGTTCTTCATTAATCGGAGATCCCGATAATTCCCACATCTGTTCTCCCGTAGTGAGGTCAACCCCTCTTATGCCCTCAAAACCACCCGTCAATACGGCAACGTCCCCAGAGACTGCAGCAAAAATGGATTCAGTACTACTCCATTGAGCCATTCCGCTTTGAGAATCATACAGAGTTCCGTTTATGAACAGGTTTCCATTATATATACATGGATTTCCCGAGCTATTTTTGGTCCCAATCTTCCACTGTTCTTCAGGCAATTCTGTCGGGCCAGTTACACTATTACTTTTGCCAGAGTTTTTCGAGTCATATTGAACCATTGGCCAGTCGCTATCAGTAGCACCGGCTACAGATTTAGCGGTCAAAGGAATTGATGTTGCTACTGCCGCGGACTTCATTAATAACCTTCGGCTGAGATTCATATAACTCTAAAAGTAATTATTTAACTTATACTTTTTCAAAGGACATAATACATATCTATTAGATTCGAAAATAACATATCACCGGACAATATTCAAAAGTTAATAATTTGATACAATTTATTTGCTATCTGCGATTATGACCTGCTTACATTTGAATATCGTGCGTGTTGAATAGATGAAGGTCACGGTTACAGCGGTTCACAAAGCAGTTCTATATTGCTGATGGCAAACATCAGATGATTTCACGGAACTACCGATAACAACCCAGCGTTCGCACGGCATCGCTGAGCGAGCGCTTCGTTGTCGAGTAGGATGTTTCCAGCCATTCACCACTGAGAGTAGTCGTTTGCTCGGTTAATCGCATTATTTGCAGCTGCTTTCGCTGACTAGCCGCAGTAGTGAATGAGACACTCAACGTCATGGGTGGCAATTTCGTACTCGGTATGCCAGTCTTGGAAGCGGTTGTCGGCGGCGACGGACTGCGGGTCGTCCGCGTTTTGGCGGGCAACCTGCGGTCCGGTCTTGGGATTGTGCTTCCACCATGCTGTGATGTGAACGTCGAGAACAGCAAACGATTCCACGTTAGTCAATTTCATCACTTTCAGCGTCTGTATCGTTCCTCCTGCCGGCTAACGGAAGTATGATGGCGCACGTCGGCGATCAAAAACGTGCTGTCAAGCGCAGCGCGGCCAGACTTCAAGTGCTGTTGAGCCGAAACGCGCAGCAGCGCCCGCTATACACTCATTTTTAGCCGATCAAACGGGTTATTGGTCGACGTGTGATCAGCGAGATTGTTTCGATCTAAGTCCGGAGAGTCACGAACTTCGGCCGATTCGACGTTTCACAGCAGCTATGAATCTTTTCGATCCGAAGATCGTGTGAGACGAGGATAACCCAGCGGTGAACCCGCCGCTGGCGAGCTCGCCAGGGCTCTTCGTTAAGCTATTAATTTAGGACATAAGAAATATAACTAAATACGAATACGCCAAGAATTATACCAAGCCAGTTTTCCCCCCTACATCCTTCTAAACCGATAATATCGGCTGATATGCTTGGTCCCCAGCAGCATAGAGATCACGATTGTACAGAGTGAAAGACTAATACAAGTGGCCTACAGCTACGTGCTTCGTCGTTAGTCTGATTTTTCGCCGGAATCAAAAATGCGTTTTTTCATCACGTAACTGGCACCACCAAGTGCGACAATCGATTCGCTAATTCCAAACCCGGGAGTCCTATCACTGACGACTCCCACCCCGCTTGATTCCGCTTCTTTTTCAGATGGTCCTTCACCATTTGTTGAGTCTGCTGTGATTGTGAGTGATCTGACCGTCCGGTCGGCATTACTCGGATTGCCGCTAACGTGGTAGTCGGCGATAGCAGAGATAGCGTGAGTACCAGCGCCGGTTATGGTAAGGGTAACTCGGATCTCTTCTTGACTTGACGGTGGCAAGGTAGTAGTCGCGGTAAATTGATTCGAGCCCTCGTCAGCACCTCGGACACTCGTAACATCCACATCACTTGGTGTATCAACAAGCAACTGAACATCAATTTTGTCACTAGTTAAGAAATTTGCTACACTATAAGTAACATAAGTAGACTCATTGACTTCTACTTCAGTGTCGCTTGCTGTCACACTCACGTTTATTCGTTCAGGCCCTACTTCCACAATTTCTTGAGTTGAGGCAACGTTACCTTCATCGTCACGTACAGTGAGCGTAACCTGGTGTGAGCCCTCGTCGAACGAGAACACTGTTTTCTCCCCGGTTGAATCCGTGGTATCATCTCCAGAGAAGTCCCATTCGTACTGAACAATTTCTGAGTCAGGTGCCTGTGACGCGCTGGCATCAAACTCAATATCTCCCTGTGCGGTTGGCTGGCGAGGAGCATAGGTAAAATCAGCTACTGGTTTAGAAGATCGCGCCTCTTCAGCCCACTGATCATGGTGGCCAAGAGTACCTAATAAGACTCGGCTATCTGTGCTGTAACTCCCAGTAACGACTGTTGGCGATGAATAAACACTTCCTGCTGTCTCAAGCTCCCACTCTTTATCTCCATTAGTTGTATTTACGGCATACATAGAATTTGAAGATCCAAAGTAAACGGTGCCATTATATACAGTTGGTGTAGATCTAATAAAAAAGTCTGTAGAGAAGTCCCATAAGTGTTCCCCAGTGTTCTTATTTAGAGCTCTAACCCTAGATCCTAATCCAATATATAATCTTTCGTCTGAGACTGTTGTTGGTGTATACGCGTTTGTACTTAACTCAGAGGTCCACTTTTCTTGTCCATCGTTAACGTCAAGAGCATATATTCGATCATTACTTGAGCCAAAAAAAGCCGTGTTATCAACAATTGTGGGTGACGTACCGGTTTCACCTAATGTGCTTTTACTCCAGACCTCTGTACCATCATATGCATCTATAGCATAAAATTGATTTGTACGAGGTGCTGCGTATACAACGCCATTATATACTGTTACAGATGCCCAGTCACCAAATGTGCTATTTGTATTGAATGACCACTTTTCATCACCTGTCTGTGTATCTAATGCATAAACCATACCATCTTTAGATCCAACATATACGGTGTCATTAACAACGTTGGGAGATGATGGTATCCGACCGTGATCTGTAGTTTCCCATATCTTTTCACCTGTTCCTGCATCTACTGATAAAACACCCTCCTCTACGCCGATATATACTGTATTATTAACGACTGTTGGTGAACTGTGTGTGGAGAGTTCTACATCATCAACTACCCATTCTTTTTGATTACTAGGAACATTTGAGAAAGCGTATAATTTATTACCCCAACCACTACTTATGATTAGCTTGTCACCATAATATGTTGGGGATGAATATTGAGACAAACCAGGATACTCAACGCTTCCGACCACCTCTCCGTTATCGATATTGACCACATAGCATTTTTTACCACCATCTTCCTTATCTGATGAGAAGTATAGATAAGTATTACCGGTGTAATTCTGTATATTTCTTAATTTATGATTACTTCCAAAGCCCCCAGAATTAACAACTCCAATAGAAGAAAGTGTCTTAACAACGTCTCGCCTTGATACACGGCCTAAGTCGGTCATTCTCAGTATAACTAAACTAGTTGTTACACTAATAATTGTTGGCCGTTTGAATAGTGGCAGCTTAAATGAGAGGATGAGACACTCGATTTCAGAGTGTCTATGCCTTGACAAACGTATCGCGCGGATTGACCTGCCGTTTGTGGACAAGATCGGCTCTGTTGAAATCCTCAAGGATTCAGGGATTTACATGTTCGTCCTGTAATTCCAAGAGATGAGGCCCCGAAGTCGCAAATTCTCCGGTTTACTGAGAAGGCAATTTAGCTGGCAAGGCGAGCCGTCTCTCGATACTCCCCGAAGTTCTCTAAACACCGCTATACACTCCCGCAGCACGTTGTCCTGCTGTGCCTCTAAGTTCGGAAAAACACAACCTACCGTGGGTTGCTTGACGAACTGATCAAGATGCCACGCATTCGTCGAGTTCTTGGATTAGCTGAACCCCCTACGGCCATCAACGCTCTGTAAGGCGTTCAATCCTCTTCGACAGAGCACGCCGAACAAACCTCTAATACCCCTTTTCCGCCACCTGACGGTGTACCTCAGAGGTCTCTAGCGCCTTCGAAAGAGCAGTACGGGCATTTTCATCCGAGGCATGATGTTCGAGAGACCCGTTCCACAGCACGTCAATTGTTTCAGAAGGTAACTCGCTCATATCTTCTAGCGGATACACACGGAGCAGATGTTCTAAGTTATCACGAAGGTGTTTCTCTTGGGAGAAATCTGAAATTGGGTCAGTAGAAACTGCGAGTTTGAGGCGATCTAAGAGAGTTTTTTCCTCACAATATGCAGGTGATCGTGGGGGTTTGTAGTGGTCAGTGGTTAGTTTTGATTGAAGCGTATCCCATGGAATTATATCATACATTAAATCGATATCGTGAGCAGCGTGGTACTGAATTGCTTTTAAAAGTGTCCCATCTTCTCTCCTTGGCATTTTTGCGTGTGGTAGCGCGTATACCATATATTGGCGCTTATCTTGGTAATAAGGTTCGCGCGAACCTAGCGTGTGTGACATCCCCTTCAATCGACGTTTGAGCAACACACCGTACTCGGCATCAACTAGGTAATCCACTAGGAGCGATTTCTCTATCTCTTCGTCTTTTGAGGTTGCTTCAAGACGGTACTTCCACGAGTACGGACAGCTAGGGTCTCCATGCCGAAGCATCACTGTGGTATCGATCTGTTCACCGCCCGATTCAATCTCTTCGTCAAAAAGAAGTGTATCCGGCATATCCGGCGGTTCAAGCCCTGCACGTGTCGCACGAAAGCGACCGACAATTCGAGAAAGTGTTGGGAACTTCAGAATCTCTCGTCGCATTCCCATCGTTTGTTTTGAAATTGTAGATATAGAGACATCAAAAGCGTTCTTCAATTCTTTACCGGGAAATCCGTACTCGAATCGGAGGAGATAGCGTTCTGCCGGAAGCTTACCGTACCCAAGAGCCTTTTCGGCTAACTTCTCAGCTGTTGGTTCGCACTCTTGACGAGCAGACTCCAAATCAATCTCAAAAGGCGTCTCCGGAACGATGTGTTCCGAGGGCACGTAGAGATTCCGTAGACGAAAGTCTTCCATATGGACTGTAAGAGTACTCTCCATAATAGTGGTTTCCCCATATAGTCAAAGTAATATTGGATATAATACTGTCTGACGCGAGTCGCTAATTTAGTTTGATGAATCAGTAAAAGTCTGACAAAGGTATAAATGTGTAGAGAAGAGAGCAGTCAGTAACAGGATGATATTACAGGTCAAGTTTACACGTCGACCTGAACGAGGTTGGACTCTCAATAAGGATTCTTTGTTGAACGGAACACCGACTACGAGGGGTAGTGATGAACCGCCGGAACAATCTACTTCGTCAGTCAATATAAAAAGCAGTTCCAATGGGGACCTCACGGCGTGACGGGCGACGGTACTTCCATCGAGGAACTTGCTGCGAAAGTCGAAACCTTCCAAGAAGGCCTTGAAAACACGTGGGATGAGATCGACGACCTCCGCGACGCATTACAAGAGGGACGTAAGGAGCGCCATCGTCTTGAAGAAGAGAACGACGAGCTCCGCGACCAGGTCGAGGAGTTACAGGCACGGACTGATCTCCTACGCCTAGTTCAGAGCAGCGACGACCTCAACGCGAAAGGCCGGTCGGTTGCCCTCATACAACNCCTTCGTCGAGCAGCAAAAAGTCAGCGAGAGCGGGGACATGACCCGATGTCATCCGTGAACCGCGAGGAGGCTGAGAGCGCACTCCACCACCCCGACGTGGACCGCACGACCATCTACGACGACATGCGCCGTGCGGCCCGCCTGGTCGGTAATGAGGACGTGCTCAAGTACAGCAGTTCGTCCGGGGGTGGTAGCCAGTTGAAGCTCAACCTCGAAGACGGTAATCTCCCGAGCGAGGTTGTCGGTCAACAAACTTCCCACGGAGGTCGGTGAACTGTGGAGCGTCCACAACACTTGTTGAGAGTGAAGCCCCCTCCGAGAGGTCGGTGAAAACACGAAACCCTCTGTATCCCTAGAAATTGTAGGATAAAGAGGTTGTAAATGAAGTATCGATTAGCTGTAAGTACGCCTCAAATCCGCTCGCTCCGCTCGCTCCGTTCCGGGGATCACACCCGGAAGGAAGTGTTGTGGAGCCCCCACAAATCACGATGTCAGCCACAAAGCAACAACTTGTCGACCGAATAATGGATTTCCTCCGGACCTATTACCGGGAGGAAGTCGGAAAGCTCGCCCAACATTACCCCCGCGAACAGAAGTCGCTGTACGTAGACTACCGCGACGTGTATCAGTTTGACCGAGACCTCGCAGATGACTTTCGGAAGAAGCCGGACGTCATGTTCAGCCATTTCGAGAATGCTCTCCGGCTGTACGACCTCCCCGTAGATGTCACCCTAGACGAGGCCTCCGTCCGGATCTATAATCTCCCCGACGACATCGTGATGGATGTTCCCGAGGTATCCCGTCACGAAAACATCGGCAGCCTTCTGGCGATACGCGGTCAGGTTCAGAAGGTCAGCCAAGTGAAGCCTCGGATCGTCGACGCGACGTTTGAGTGTCAGCGCTGTGGAACGCCGACGTCGGTCTCACAGTTCGGCGAGAAGCTACAGAAACCTCACGAGTGCCAAGGGTGCGAGCGGCAGGGCCCCTTCAGCCTTGACTCGTCCGCGAGCACGTGGACCGACCACCAGTCTGCACGGGTTCAGCAGCCACCAGAACGGACTCAGGGAGGAGAGGGAGAAACGATAGATGTCCATTTGAAGGACGACCTGATTAAGCAGTTCGACGCCGGCGACCGCGTCACCCTCACCGGCATATTGGACATTGAGGAAGCCGGAAAAGACCATAAACGAGACTTCGACACGAGCATGGACACGCGCGCGGTCGTCCGCGAGGAGAGCGACTACGAAGACATCGACGTCGACCAACACATGGACCGGATTGAGGCAATCGCCGGCGGCGAGGAAGGCGATCCGTACGAGCTTATCATCAACTCGATCAATCCGGAACACTTCGGGGACGACGACGTGAAGCTCGCTATCGCGTTACAGATGTTCGGTGGATGGTCCCGCGATGGGAAGAAACGAGGCGACTCACACATCCTCCTGATGGGGGATCCCGGTTGTGGGAAATCTACGTTTCTTCAGGCAGTAAACGACCTCGCACCACGTTCAACGTACGCGAGCGGGAAGGGGGCGACGGCAGCGGGGTTAACCGCAGCGGCGGTGTCCGACGACTTCGGTGATACAGAGTGGGGCCTTGAAGCCGGCGCGATGGTACTCGCCGACCACGGAGTTGCATGTATAGACGAGATTGACAAGGTGAACGGGAACGCGGTGTCCTCGCTTCACGACGCGCTCGAATCGCAGAAGGTCCGAGTGAACAAGGCAGGGATCAACGCCACGCTGAACTCTCGAACGGCGCTACTGGCGGCAGGAAACCCGAAAGAGGGACGGTTTGACCCCTACCAGACACGCGCTCAACAGATCGACCTCAGTCCGACGCTGATGAGCCGCTTTGACCTCATGTTCATGGTGTCTGACTCGCCGGATCCCGACCTCGATCGAGAGGTTATCGATCATATGATGAAGTCGCGGCGAGCGGCCGCGAAGAAGGCGCTCGGCCTCGACCTCTCCGAGGAGGAGCGCCAAAGCATCGAGCCGGAGATCCCAGAGGAAGTCCTCCGTGCGTACATTGCCTACGCGAAGGAGGAGGTAACACCGTTCATTGACGAAGACGATAACTCCACACAAGAGTACCTCCGTGAAGAGTTCATGAAGCTGCGGCTCGCTAACGGTGACGACGAGGACAACCCTGTTCCGGTGACATACCGGCAGGAGGAGGCTATCGAGCGTCTCGCGGAGGCGGCCGCGCGGATTCGGCTCTCGGATACAGTGACTAAGGACGACGTGGACCGCGCGCTGAGTCTGGTGAAGAAGTCGATGCACCAAGTCGGGATTGACCCTGATACTGGCCAGTTTGACGCCGACGTAGTCGAAACGGGCCAATCCAAGAGTCAACGCGACCGACGGAAGCAGGTTCTTGAGATCATCGATGACCACGATAAGGTCGGGGTCGAAAAAGTAGCGGACATCATGGAGACGGACGTCGACAAAGTGAAGAATGACCTTCAGCAGCTGAAGAATCGCGGTAAGGTGTACGAGATCAACGATGGCGAGCTTAGAAAGACATGATTGCCGTGCCTTCCCCAAGTTTGTCCCGGTAATAATTGGTTCTATCTGAGCTATGGGGATTCTTTTGAGTACTTTGCCACAGTTTTGTTACTCACCACCACAGCTACCACACTGAATGCCATTCGTGATAGACCAGAGTGGGTTTTCTCCCGAAAGTGATTGATTACAAGTGTCGCAATCAATCTCTTCCGTCACACCGACTCCACTTCCGTATCCGACCGTCAACGATACCGTCGAATCGCGGTCAGTTAATTTGAACTCGACATCACCGCGCTCGTATTCAACCTCAGTGATAGTGACAGGAGTAACGACTACTTCTAATCCATGTCGCTCACGAATCTTGTGCTGTTGATCCGGATATCCATGCTCACGTCGACGACGTAGTGCCTTGAGCTCGGTCTCAACCTCTTCGAGCTTTGATTTACATTCTCGACGCTCTTTCAGCGCCTCAACTCGTTCCGTCTGGTTCTTATTCTCGATCGACTCGTTGAGCTCCCCAATCTTGGACCGAAGACGGGTGATCTTTGTCTCGAATTCTTCCTCCCGTTGTCGTTGTAACTGACGGTACTCTTCGAGTTCTGCGTCAGCGGCCCGGGATGCCTCCTGATGAATCTCATCGATCTGTGGCTGTATGTCTGAGAGGAGAGGTTCACGAGACACGTCTACTAGCCGCTCCGCCTGCTTCGGTTCCATGGTAAACTCTCCCGACGTGACAGTAGCAGCCTCCGACTGCGTCAAGGTCAGAAATGTCTCGTCGAGATTGGGGAGAATCTCATTAGAACGGGTATCGATACCAATGCTGCGGAGGAACTCTTGTTGATACTCGCTCACGGTCTCGACAGACACCTGAAAGAGAATGACCAGTGCGCTCCGGTCATAGTAGGGTGTGAAGTCGATGTCCGAGACTGAGACCGAACTCTCCTTTAGCCAGTCCGGCACAAGGATGTCTGTGTCGGTTGTGTCGACCTTGATGCTCCCGAGAGGTACACGGCCGCTCGCATCGTCAAGGATCGATTGGAAGAACGAGCTTTCGGGATTGAGGAGGTCGCGTTCCCCATCTGGGTCTCTGACGGTGTCACAGAGAAGATCGTG
Source organism: Halorubrum californiense DSM 19288 (assembly GCF_000336875.1). Lineage (GTDB taxonomy): Archaea > Halobacteriota > Halobacteria > Halobacteriales > Haloferacaceae > Halorubrum > Halorubrum californiense. The sequence goes on from NZ_AOJK01000021.1 coordinate 13,057, forward strand.
TGTGCCTTTCGTCAGACTGGTCTCTACATCCTCCGGAATTGTTACCTGCCACTCGTTGTCCCGTATATCGATCTGACAGCCGATAGATTGGAGATACCGCGCTGTGAAACTCTCAACTGTGGACTGAGTCACCGGTACGGCGGCGTCAGTCATCATCGGCCCCCAAGTCAAATCCTTCGAAGACACCGCTATTGAACTCCTCTAATTTCTCAGCGAGGTCACGTTGCTCTTGTAGATCAACGGCCATCGCGTCGAAGTCGTTCTCCAAATCGACCTCGGAATTGGCGCTGACCAGCCGTTCGAAGATCTCATCTTCGAAGCTTTTCCCAGATTCTTCCAATCTCGTGAGAATCTCGCTTAGCTCGCCGACGCTCTGTTGGAAGAGGTCTATCTTGTGATACAGCCGTTCAAGAACATATTCCTCAACGGTATCTTTCAGAGCCATATTGAACACGTAGACCTGCCGCTTCTGACCGATCCGATGGATTCGACCGATACGCTGTTCAACGCGCATTGGATTCCAAGGAAGGTCCCAATTCACCAGAATATTGCAGAACTGAGCATTACGTCCCTCGGACATCGCGTCTGTCGAAACGAGAATGCCTCCCTGCTCTTCGAAGCTCTCGATTATCTCCTCTTTCTCCTGACTAGAGTGACCACCATGGAACGAGTGGACCGTGTAGCCCTCTGACGCCAGTCTTTCAGCTCCCCGCCGTTGGGTGGCACGGAACTGTGTGAAGACGATCACACGTCCTTTCTCGACGTTCTCACGAGCTTCTTCAACGATGTCGAGCAGTCGCTCTTGTTTGGTGACCATATCAATGTTATCGATAAGGTCTAGAATCGACTCTAACTCTTCCGTCTCCGTGAGTTCGGACTGGTCGTCGAGTCTCTTCCGGATTGTCGTCTCAAGCGCTTCAGGACTACTGACGACTTCTTTTTGGAGGAGCATCAACACCAGTTTCTGTCCTTGGTCCTGGCTGTAGGCTCCCTTGACGTAGTCGGATACGGCTTGGTAGAGCTCGCGCTCCGCCGGTGAAGGATCGAATTTCCGCGTATCGACCCGTCGTTCGGTGAAGTCTACATCTGTATCCTCACGGCGATTCCGGATCATCACCTTGTTTAGCCGGTCCTGAAGCTCGTTACGGTTAACGAGGGTTTCTTGGTCGCTATTGATGAAATACTGGTGAAACACGTCACGTGTTCCGAACAGGCCCGGACGGAGTAGTGAGACGACGTTGTACAGGTCTGTGAGTTCGTTCTGAATTGGCGTCGCCGTGAGGAAGAACGCGTAGTTGTACGTGAGTTGGTCGATCAGCTCGTACCGATCCGTCTCCTCGTTCTTCACGTAGTGTGCTTCATCGAGAACGAGAACGTCCCAGTGGCGTTTGAGCACCGCCTGTCGATATCTGTCGCTTTTGGCCGTGTCGATGCTGGCGATGATGTAGTCGTGGCTGTCGAATCCGTTGAAGTCGTCATCGTAGTTGCAGACGAACTCTAACCCGAATTTCTCCCGGAGTTCCGCTTGCCACTGTTTGGCCAGTTGGGCGGGTGTCAAGATGAGGACGGAATCGTTAGTCTCGCGGAAGTGCATCTCCTTGAGTATCATTCCGACCTCGATGGTTTTCCCAAGACCAACCTCGTCGGCGAGTAGCGCCTTCCCGTCCATCTCGAACAGAGCGCGATATGCCGCATCGACCTGATGTTCGAGCATCTTGACCGAATTCTCATCAAGCTGCTTCAGCGAACGAAGTTCAGAGTCGGGCTGACCAGCTTGTAGACGAACTGCTTGAACAGTATGAAGATGAGCTTCACTTGTCTCACTAAGGTCTGCGTGTAGAACATCGTCCGCTGGCTCATGGGTGACCTCGATATCCACGAGGTCAAAATCGCTCATGTAGTTGGAGAGTTAGTTGACCGTCAAATATGTTGTGTAGGTCTGTTGGAATCCACACTATCCCTTAGAAAACGGATGATGAGTGCCGTGACACTTCACACAGAGTGTTTCCAAATTCTCCATTGAATCGGCTTCCTCAGGAGTGTCAAACTCAGCAATATCGGTTAGGTGATGAACATTCAGACCAACTCCAAACTGTTCCTTATGTTTCTCCTCTGTGATTCCACAGGATTGGCATTCATAATTGTCACGTTCAAGCGCTCGTTCTCGAAGATCGTTCCACTCCTTACTTCCATAGTGTTTCTGTCGAGAGTCTCGCTTTGATGCAACAGATGGCTCAGGACCTTTGATATTTGCTTTGTTTAATGCCTCAGACCAACTCCCGAAACGATATTGGTATGTTTGACTACTATATTTTCCACCGTTGTCCATCATTCGAACGGATACTTTCCCAGTCAGTTCATAGAGTCTCCATATCTCAGTAACGAGATCCCATTCACTGTACTTTTTTGAGCCATCTGTGTCATGACTGTATTTCTCAGGACTAGTCTCGACTACGTCAGCAAAAACCGCAGTACCAAAAACCGATCCGAATTCATCAATATAATCTTGCTGGGTATAGCCATCAATATTATTCAATTCAGGCGGTGTCGGCATTCCTCCGAGCTCATAATATTGCTGCCGAAACTGACTAATCATTTCTTCACGATCTAATTCTGATAATGAATCTACGTCATCAGGATTCGATGAAATTTGTTTTTGATCTGAGGCAGTCGACCGTTGCTTTTCAATAACCTGCTTTCTGGCATCTATTCTTGATGCGCCATGAGCATTCGATAAGTGTGCGACCAGCCTGTCTGAATTTTCAAACGACTTCGAGCAGTCAAAGCATTTCATTTGTCTTATTTTAGAGGAATACGGGATACCGCATATTGGTTGTCCATCGCTCGGCTCCGGAGTAGTATCGCGCCTCAATCAATTGAGCCACCCGATCACCATAGTGTTTATTTGCTCAGTGGCAGCGTGTATAAGTAACAACAGATGTCGGAAGTAGACTCCTTGTCCAAGACTCTCGAAGACACGGTTACCCTCAGCCGTGAGCTTCGGGAAGATGGACAGATAGACGGGCAGGTAAAACTCTACAACGTGGATGACGAGAACGAATTCGAGTCTAACGCCGAGCTCTTCTTTGATCGCACGTTGATGACGCAGGGGCTTCGAGAGGCCCTGTCCATTCTTCGGGATTCTCTGACGGGCGATGACCCTCGTGGCACGCACATTCTCTATGGGCCCTACGGCAGTGGGAAGTCCCACCAGATGGTGGCACTGTATCATTGCTTCGACGACCCTGCTGCCGCAGGTGGGTGGGCCAGCGACGACATTGAGGGATTCGAATCGGCACTTCCCGAGTCAGCAACCCCGATCACGGTCGCCATGCAGAACGAGCAGTACGAGTATCTCTGGGAGCCGTTTTTCGAGGCACTCGACTACGACCCTGGGACGTACGAGTCCGGCGGCTACCCAGACATGCAGACGATTCAGGACGCTGTCGCCGATGACACTGTCGCGTTCTTCGTCGACGAGCTTGAGGACTGGTTCGACACACTCCAAGGAGACCGCAAAAGCGCGAACAAGGCCTTCCTCCAATCGCTGCTTGAATCGACGGCGCTGTCGGATTTGGAACTCTACACGATCGTGTCTGTCCTCCGTGAAGGGTCCGAAGTCCACGATATTTTGAACCGAGAGCAGGCGGTCGAGGTCAACATGAACAATCAGGTGGACAAGCGCGAAGTCCTTCACCACCGCCTGGTCGACGACACCGACGAGTCCGCAGCCCGTGACATCGTCAACGGCTACTTCGACGCCTACGACCAGTCGGACCACGTTACCGTCCCCGATGATCTCCTGTCGGAGATGCACGATCTCTATCCGTTCCATCCCGTCCTCCTCGATGCGCTTGAGACTCGGTACTACGCCGACGAGGGGAATCAGAACACACGTGGGATGATCTACCTCTTCTCGAAGGTCCTCCTCGAAATGAAAGACCAGACGGACCTGATCACCCACGGGGACATCGACGGAATCGAATTTGAGGACGAACTCGCCAAGATCAACTACGAGCGGCTCAACGCCGCGACCGGCGACATCAAGAGTCGCGTCGATGAGGACGATGTTCCGCACGGTCGTCGCATCCTCAACACCATCCTTCTCTACTCGCTGAAGCCGAGTGAAGGAGAGGGCGCTGAGGTCTCGGAGATCGTGATGGGTGCCTACCAGACGGGTGATCTCGTCTCCGACGTCGTGCTCAACCTCGAACGTCTCCACGGCGTCGCGTGGCACCTCCACAAGCTGAACGGGAAGTACGCGATCCGCGACCGTCAGAATCCGAATGCGCTCATCCGGAACGCCGCCGTCGATGTGTCCGAGCGATCGGCGAAAGCCGAGATCGCCGACTTCGTCACCGGTATTTTCGGATCGACCGCGTATCCCGTCGGGTTCCGGACCGACGACATCCGTGACGTCCCGGATGATCGTGACATCAAGGTCGCCGTGAAGGACGACCAGTGGACACAGGAAGAGGTCGAGCGCGTCATCACGAACGACAGTCGCGGACGAGAGTGGCGGAACACGCTCGTGTTCGTACAGCCCTCCGGCGACAAGGCGATCGAATCCGGAACTCGGTACATCGACAAGGCACGGTACATCGAAGGTGCTCGGCAAGTCCTCGCCGACGAATCCCTCGACGACGAGATTCGTGAGTCTATTCAATCAATGAAGGACCAGGAGATTAGCGAGCTCCGTGAAGAGCTACAGTTGCTCTACGGAGAGGTTCTCGACGGCGACAACCTGCTTCAAGAGTTCGACCTCGTGGCACCGATGGACCTCGATGTCTACGTGGATGATGGGCCGGAACTCGACGCCTCGAACATTGCGGACTCCGCAGCGGCGGACCCCTTCGACCTGCAGTCGGAGGTATGGCCCATCGTCTCAGACTTAGTGGAACGTCGAGGCGAGATTTCAGTCGAGGACGTGTACGAGCAGTTCCTCCGCGATCCTGAACTCCCGATCCCAGGCAGCGCGAACGACGTGTTGAATGCGACGGTGGAAGCCCTCAATGGGAAGCCGGTACTGGCTCGTGACTCCGGTGGGTTCCGTGACGACCTCTCCGGGAGTTCGCTTGACACCGTCCTAGTCCGGAAGGAGGACGTGGAAGTGTGGGGTGTCGACGACGTCGAACAGGAACTCCGCAAGCGGTTCGGAAGCGGAACGACGGCGCTCGACATCGGCGACTTCGAGTTGGAACTGGTCGAAGATGGCGAGGTCTGGCTCGACGGCGACAGCCACGATGTGGTGATGCGTGCAATCGGGCGGCTGAACCGCGAAGATCAGTATGTGGTCGTTCGAGGTAACGAGATTCTCGACAAGCCGCAGTCGGACGCGACGCTTCGAGACGTCGGAAGTGCGACGACCATTGGCGGTTCGTACCTCGTTGAGCGTATCGAAGAGGCAATTGAGGCCGAGGGATACGCGAACCTCGAAACGATCATCGGAGAAGTTCGCGCGGACGAATCGGTGTTCCTCCCGCCGAACGAAACTGAGACGGCAGCCCGCGAGGCAGTGAACGAATTCCTCATCGACGGGTACGTGCTCGAAGCAGGCGGACGGTATTTAGACTCTCTCGGCGACCGGAACCCGATGGCGGTGAAGATCGTTCCGACGGTCTCCGACCGGATTGGCGAACAGATTCTCGACCATCTAGACGACCTTGATACCGGTGACCAGTTCTCCGTGAGTAAGGTCGCCGATCGGTTCGATAGCACCGTCACCGAAGACATGGTGCAGACGTTCCTGCTACAGAATCTTGGTCGTGAAGAGGATCCGGTGTACGTCGTCGGACCCACGGGCTCCGAGAAAGCGTCCGATTGGGTCCCTGGGTATCCGTTCCGGATTCCCGATGTCGGCTCGGAAACGTGGCGGTTCGAGTACAATGGCGACGACGTCGCCGCCATGCGCAAGAAGTGGCGACGGGATCATCAGACTGGGACCGTGGAGTACGGCGACGTCACGTTCATGCTTCCGGACCGAGAGGGTGTTCCCAGTGCGCTTCAGGGAACGGCCGACATCGAACGGTCGCAAGTGAGCCTGACGTTCCGCTCAGAGCAGGATTACACCAAGGTACAGGACTTGTTCGAGCGAATGCCTGATGAAGCGTCGAGTCTGAAAGTCGAGATTAGCTTCCAAAAATGACCCAAGATTCAGAGAAGTCCATGACCGAGAACGAGTACGAACAACTTCCGATAGAAAGAGGGTATCCGATTGAACGAGTGAATGAAATTGTCGGTCGAGAAAATCGAGCTAAGAGACACTACCGTCCACTCTCCACTATGCATAAATGGTGGGCACGTCGTTTGGGGTCAGTTTTCCGAACAATCTGTCTGTATACCTTGCTTGATGATGAGGACAAGATTTCAGTCCGAGAACCAGGTGAGAATGAGCAACTTGGCCAGTATCTAAATGATGATACTATTGGTGAAAAGATGATGCAAGTAGATCTAGAAAATCCTGATGCTTTATGGGAGTATTATAAAAAAGATGTTCAAATAACAGATAAAAAGGTTCTAGATCCATTCATGGGTGGAGGAACCTCATTAATGGAATCTGCCCGATTCGGTGCGGAAGTGGTTGGGAATGATTTGAATCCTGTAGCCTGGTTTGTGACAAAGAAAGAGCTTGAAGCAGGGGGAACAGATGTAGAAGAACTCCATTCCGCTTTTAGTAAAGTCAAGAATGAAGTCAAAGAGAACCTTTCTTCTTATTATAAAACAAATTGCCCAGAGTGCGACGAGAAAGCTGATGTAATGTATTATTTGTGGGTGAATGAATTAGATTGTGTCTCCTGTGACAGCACGGTATCACTCTTTAAAGATTACAGAGTGGCAAAAGGAAGATACGACGATAGCCATCTGTATAATGTGCTCTGTCCTGATTGTGAATCAATTATAAAAGTAGAAGACTGGCGAAGCGAGTGTTCGTGTGATGAATGTGGTAATAGATTCGTCCCCCAAGAAGGAAATTCGGACGGAACCAACTACTCATGCTCCGACTGTGGACAGCAATATGGAGTTATTGATGGAGTCCGTGAACAAGATGGCTATCAGCCACGCTTGTATGCGATAGAATATTATTGTCCACACTGTGATGATCGTGGTCTAAGTAGAAGTGAGACAAAAGGTTACAAATCGGTAGATGAGTCTGATATAGAACGATACAAAGAAGCTGCTGCTGAATGGGAAGAGCGTCCTGAACTCCGGGAATATATCCCAAGTGAAGATATCCCGTTGGGAATTCTAACGAATAGTACAGCTTTCGATGGAAGTATCGGCGGTGGGCACGTTGTTTTGCGGCACGGGTATGAAAAGTGGTCAGATCTATTTAACAAGCGTCAACTTCTATGTCTTTCTGAACTTCTCAAGAGTATTGATAACGTTGAAAATCAAAATGCACGAGAATATCTTCTAACAGCGTTCTCTGATTCGTTAATGTTCAATAATACCTTCACAATATATAACCTCCAAGGGCACAAGGTTGAAGGAATATTTAAGCAGAATTCTTACAAACCACAAAAAGAATTTGTAGAAAATAACGTATGGGGAACAAGATACGGTCGCGGAACCTTCAGTAAGTCGTGGGATAAAGTAACAAAAGCTGTTGAATGGGCTAATGATCCAACAGAGAGATATGTTGAAAACGGAGACACTAAGAAAACGCCACCATTTGGGAGGAAGATAGACCCAGAATATAATTTAACATGTGGTGATGTTCGAGATCTTGAATATGAAAATGAATTTGACGTTGTTCTCACAGATCCACCATATTACAATAACCTGATCTATTCGGAAACATCAAATTATTTTTATGTTTGGCTTCGCCAGATACTGGCAGATGACTATTCCATATTTGAACCAGATCAAACGCCAAGAGCGGAGAGTATTGTAGCCAATCCGGCAGAAGGAAAGACAGAGGAAACATTTGAAGAGGAACTCAAAGAAGCCTTTTCCAAGATTAGTACCGCTCTCAATTCAGATGGTGTTCTGGTGTTCACGTACCATCATAGTGATTCAGAATCGTGGGGGGAATTATTAGAAGCACTCTGTGACGTAGGATTTAGAGTAACTGCCACATACCCGATAACAGCTGATACAAATCGGGCATCTTATAAATTAACTGAGGGTGAATCTGTTTCTTTCGACATCATCATTGTAGCGAGACCTTTCAAACAAACTGAGTCGGTTAGTTGGAATTCGCTTCGGCGTCGAATATACCGAACAGCAAAAGAAACTCGACGTCGGATTAAAAGAAGCCAAAGAGAACTATCACGTGGGGATATCGGTGTTATTGAGATGGGTCGATGTTTCCATGAGTATTCCAAACACCACGGAAAAGTACAGCGTGATGGTGAGATCATGTCCGCAAAAGAGGTCGTGGAAGAAATCTACGGCATCATTCAGGAAGCCAGCGACATCGGCGTCGAAGACGTGTTTATCGACCTACTCGATAGCCCCGATGCCTCGTTCGACGATGTCAACAAGCTCTGCCGCGGCACCAACGCCAAGCCTGAGGAACTCAAAGAGATGTGCCTGTACAACACCGACGACGGCTTCGAACTCGGAACGTGGGACAACGAGAAACGTCAGGCGTACATCCAAGAGCGTACCAACGGCAACGGCGACAAGCATCTCTCGAATCTCGACAAACTACAGTTCCTCCGCTACCGCTACGAGAAGGGACAGGCCGTCCAAAACTACGTGGACAAGTGGGGCGTCGATGACGACCTGCGCGAGCTCGCCGGACGGCTTGCGGACGTGACTGGTGATGATGCCTACACGCGGGTGCTCGGCGATCGAGATATCACGAGCTACTGAGTACAGTCACTTACCCTCTGTCGTCACTTCAGTACTGCTCGATTACACCCGACTGCCGAGATTTATCAACCACTTCTCCATGGAACACGTATGTCTACCCACATCGAGACTGCTGTCGGCGTTGATGCATGTCCCATCGGCTGGCTTGCGACGATCTTCGACACCAATGAGATCAGGACCGAGGCATACGAGGAGTTTGGGGAACTGCGCCGAGTCTCAGTACCTCACAAAGCATCCTTGGCTAGCTGTTTCTGCGGTCTGAGTTCTGTGTCGAAGCGGTTGTACTGACGATCTCGATGAGAGAATTACGGACGGATCGACGGAGAGCTGTCGCTGTCGGCGGCGGTCAGACGCCGACGCGACAGCGTCGCCACTCCCGCCACAGGCTTTCCCGGTCGGTGGTTAGCGGTGGAATCGGTCGTCAGGTGGCCGGTTCGCGGGGACGGCCCGACGCACCGCGAGGGCCGTCCACGCAGCGCGTCGAATCATATTGACGAACTCCTTGTACGGCCACCACCAGAGGCGACGCCCGCCTCGGCGGGGCGTCGCCACATACTCGTAGTGAAGGTACCGCCAGACGTTCTGTAAGAGTAAACTCACCACGACGTACAGTAGCCGTACCGTTGGATCTCGTGTTGTCGTTGTCGCTATCGCTTGCTCAAACAACCGATAGCTCGACTCGATACCGAACCGCTTGCTGTAGTGGTATCGAGCGTCGCGTGGTGAGTCGATGAACGGCGCGTCAGCGGCGTAGCCGTGACGCGCCACACCGTTCTCGTCATACTTCCCGTTTAGGTACGTACAGTCGATGTAGACGGGAAACTCGACGGTCCAGCTGTGACCGTCGAGTTTCCCCGTCAGATCGTGCTGAATGACGCGACTCCATCCTTCCGAGAGCTCTTGCTGAATCGTCTCACCCCACCGGATGATCGGGATCACGTACGCGTAATCATGCGCTTGAAGCAGCGTGAGGCACTTGCTGTCGTAGAATCCGCGATCGAGGTAGACGGCCTTGACCTCGGTGTCAAGGCCGTCAAGGACACCGAGGAACTCAGCGAGGACGCTGCTGGCGGTATCGCCGTCTTCGAGACGGCGTACCGCCAGCGTGTAGCGTTTGTTCTTCACACGCGCGTAGAGTGTCGCATAGGCATGGAACGCGGTGGTTCCGCGCTTTGCGACTGAGTGGAAGAGTCCGTTTGTATCGTCTTCGTCACCGTAGTAGGGTCGCAGGTGGAGGTCTGCGCAGACCTCCACCTGCTCGGGGAGCAGTTCATCGAGGTTCTTCCGCAGGAGCGTGTTAGCGACTCGTTCGAGCCGATCGGGCTCGAACTTCGTCCGGAGATGGTAGAGGATCGTGTTCGCAGCAGGTGTGTTCTGGCTCGAAGCACAGAGCGTAGAGACAGAGGTCCCGTCGGCGCAAGCGCCGACGAGGACCTCATAGATGTCCTCAGCAGTGATTTCAGCATTATTCGCTAAGGAGAGCGGAACTTCCTCGTCAAGGCGGTTGACGAGAAAGTTAAGAAGCTGGTCCTCGTGGATCACACCGTCTGCTTGCTTGGTTTTAGACACACCTTCAGCAAGCAGACGTTCTAACTAAGCGGCTTTGTGAAGTACTGAGTCTACAACGACGCAGATCGCATCCTGGTAGACATCCCTATTGGATTTCCGAAAGATGAGCGACGTCGATGTGATGAGGGCGCACGTGAGCTTCTCGGCAGTCGGGGCTCATCTGTGTTCTACCCGCCATGCCGGGCCGCAGCGGAACAGGATGTCTATGCGGAGGCGAGTAAGGCACACAAGAAACAAATCGGTCACGGTCTCTCTCAGCAGGCATACAGTATCAGTGAGAAAATCTTGGAGGTTACTGACGCGGTTGGAGAGGAGTATGAGGGCGTCGTCCGCGAGGCACATCCCGAACTCTGCTTTGCTGCACTGAACGGACAACCGATCGCCTACTCAAAATCGACTGATTGGGGTCGTGGTCTTCGAATGAAACTACTTGAAGACGAACTTGATAACGCCGAAGAACACTATCTAGATGTGCGAGACGAGTATCTTCTCAAAGAGGTTCGAAGGGATGACATCCTTGATTCGATGGTTCTTGCGGTTGCGGGACGAGAGCCGAGCCCAGCGACTGTGCCCTCAGACCCACTGCCAACGGAACCACGGATCTACTATTCCGAGTTCCACGTTCCGAAATATGAGAAGGCATAGTTCAATAAACGCGTCCTCAGCACCGTGTATTCAATGCTAACTGCCTCTCACCCGGATGGTACCAGAAATTAGAGCGAATACTGCCTGTACTATTGGGAATCATCCGGATTGTATCGAATTTCGATCCCGAGGTGGTCGAATAACCAGACAGTTCCTGCGACAAGGCCACCTGTGAGGAGAAACATTACTGCGGTCATGCTGAACAAGAGCGTGGCCTGTAACAGTAGCTCAAAATCCACGAAATAGAATGAGAATCCGTAATTGGTAAACAATATTGCTGCTGTGCTAGAAACAACCGTCACAATACCCAGCAGAATTCCTATCACGATCAACTGTAAGCTAAGCCGTTCCTGTATCAATTTTAAAATCGGGTATTGAACAGAAGCCGGCTCTTCGACTTCAGCTTCGAGCCACCACAAACGGGTTCTTCCTGGTTTTCGAGTACCTACCACTCCTTGATCTCGTAGGTCTTTCAGACGCCGCTCCACTTGGCGACGACCGAGATCAACGTGTTCGACGATTTCAGGGGTCGTCAGAATCCGGTGATCCTCTTTTGCAAATGCATAGAGTATCCCTTCGTTTCGTTCTTTCAGATACGGGTCGATATCCTCCGGGGCACTCTCAGAAGTCGAATTATCCATGATGACCTTGTCCGGACATGGTCATTTCTTTGCCCAGTTCGGATGTGTCCACGTCCAAATAGAGAAATCCACGAGCCTTTATAATTTCCTGGCAGCCCGGGCTGTAATCGCCATGTGTTTGGCTCAAACCGACGAAGGACACACGGACAGTAACGCGAATGAGGAGGTGGCATAGCCGATGAGTGAAGAGCCACTAGCGATTGGTGCTGGCCTCCTGCTCTCCGGGATCGTGTTGAATATGGCACACCCGACCGTAGTGGAATTGACGGGAATCTCGATCAGTGGATGGGGCTGGTTATTGATCCTTGTCGGTGTCACAGTAATCGGAGTTCGGCTATTAGCGATGATGGGGCAGTAGATATCGGCCATGACCGGGTGGGTTGTCTCTTTCGCAACCTCCCCACTCATCAGCAACCCTATTCTTTTGCGTCTCTCATGTGACCACTGATAGGATGGTCGAGCAACTCACCGCAAACCTGATGCAAGCGTTCATCTATGGTTTGATAGCTGCATCAATTAGTGGTTTCATTTTCGAGAGCGGAGACAGCTATACAAAGACAGCGTGGTCAGGAAACGAATTTGCGGGCAAGATCGAAGCGCTCCCGTTCTTCCTTACCACGTTCTTTCTCGGGCTGTTCATCAAGTACGGGGAGGGGATGATCGGTACAGAAGTCACAGCCCTCACTCAGAGTTTTGTAGCTGGTCAACGGGTAGGTCTGATTTTGATCGCTGGCATGATCGCGTTCAATGCCTCAATAGACAATTTCCGCTACGCAGACCTGAAATCGATCATGGTGATGGGGGTTGGTGGAGTACTATTCTTCCGGCCAGAAATCATCTATGTCGTTGCCTGACCGGCTTTCGGTTGGATTGATTGGTTGGCCCTCAATAGGGCCAACTATCCGCTGGTTAAACCTACGAATTGAATCAGGAGACCTACAACTGAGACTCGATTTGTTTGAGATCTTCTGCGAAGCGAGCGATTTCGGTCTCCTTCTCACCAGGGCCATCGTAAACCTGCTTTACTCGCTGCTCAATGTTGGATTCTGTGCGGTTTGACACGTTAGCAACATTTCGAATTGCCCGCCGTGCTCGGTCAACTTCTACGGGAAGTTTCTCTGTTCTTCTCTGGGCGTGGAGCGGAACCGGGTCAAGATCAAGGAATTCGGCAACAACCTGGTCTCTGTAATCACTGGCTGGCGCAAACCGGTCGAATATTTCGTCGGTTGCCTCTGCTTGTTCGTCCGTAAGCGGTCGATCCGAATTATTGATGAATTCGTCTAGTACCATGTGATACCACTAGGAGGGGTGTTCTAATAGAGCATGATGGATAGTTTGCCGATTTCTGACAGCAGAATTCAGCATACTATGGAAAACGTATTTATACTGCTTCCTGATTGATTGTCCAAACTCGTCACACAGAGTCTGATATCCCATCTGAGAGTAGTATGGTGTATCTTCATAGCGATCGTTGGATGACTCTTTTCGACAATAGTCTGTGCGAAGAGTGGATATACAACGATATGATTAGGGAAATTTGTCAGCCCAAGCGACAGCATCCTGTTTTTTATCCTGTGGAACTGTAAATCAACTAATGGCAGGACCCGGACGGATCCCCGGACGCTACAATCTCGTCATCAAGGGCGCGTACGACACCTTCGATCACCGAATGCCAGTAAAGGAATTCATCAATCGGTTGCAGAATGACGACGTCCCGGACAAGGTCTCTGTAATCGGACTCGAAGAGGCCCTCTCGGACGACGAGCTACGAACCAACCTCAAGAAGGCGATGGATCGACGAGCAAACGATTTGGAGTACCAGAATCCGACGGTTCAGTTCGTCCTCGAAGGGTCCTTCCATCGCCAAGGGAAAACGTACGACCTCCGGTACGATGATCAACTCCATTCCCTACAGGACGTGTTTGGGGCGCAACTCGAACGAGAGGGAGATGGAGACTGGCTCGTTACGCCCTTCTGAGTCTCCCGCTTAGAGAAGTTTCAGTGGTCTTTCCTTCTCGACTTCTCCTGTATCCCGCTTGAGGAAGTAGAGGTCGATCCAATCTTCACGATCTTCCTCGTAGAAGACAGGGAGACAGGTCCACGTGTACTCGTTCCGACGTTCACACCGGGCCTCAATCTGGTCTCGTGTCCAATCCCCGTCGTGCTCTAGGTCATACCGGTTACGAACATTGTACGAGTGCTCGTCGGCGGCTGCCTTGACCACCCGAAGCGAGAAGTCTCGAAGGTCTTGGAACGTGAAGGGCCCATTCATATCGGCAGCCTTGCTGAGGTCGCCCTCGTCTACGCCATCCAAACACAGTTTTTTCTCCGCGATAGCGTAGAACGGTTCGAGTTCCGGGTGGATCTCTGCGAGAACGCTTTGGAGGGATTCGTGTACGACTTCGTCGTATTTGTCAAGCGAGAAGTCGCCCGTTGGAGAAATTATCTCCAACTCTGCGCCAGTCTGCGCGACTCGACGACGTCGCGGTTCGAGCAACGGACACAGGAACGCGAGTCTGTCGGCATGGAGGAGATAAGCGTAGCTGAACAGTCGTGACCGTGACGGGGACTCTTTGACCGGGTCGTGCCCCTCCGCGTAGTACTTCGAGTCGAGGACGGCGATCGTCTCTTCGCCCTCTTGAAGCGCGTGGTCTGGTTCGTGGTATATCTGATTCTCTCCCTCGAACGGATTGACTGACGGCGACGACGCGGGCTTGACGTTGGCGACCGAATCGAAATGATCGTACGACTTGATGTAGGAGAGCTCGCGCTCGATCACCACTTGAGAGTACTGCTCGAACAGTGACTCCATATTCAGGACGTAGTCTACGACGAGCTCCCGAGGCCCGTCTTTGAGCTGCTGACCGAGCGAGGATGACAATACCGCCTTTGCGACATCGAACGCCTTCCGGTAGTACTGGCGTTGTTTCGGCAGGTCACCGAGCGTGATGCGGCGATACTCGTCAATGCGGCCCAGTCCGCTGTCAACACCCATCCCCTCCAATCGCTCGACTTCTCGATGGACCTCTGAGAAGATGCGATCGTACCCGGGATGATCATACTTTGAGGCGTTTTGGCGAAAAAGCCGGAGCAGCGTTTTTCCTGCGTAGTGGAGCAGTGAGTTCGCGGCGTTGTCGTACTCCGTTTCGTTTCGGATCCAATTCGGCTCGACAGTCCCGCGGGCGTGATTCAGCAGGGTTTGTTCGACGTCGATTTCCCCCCGCCCTTCGAGGCTGTTGGTCCGGCGCAGGATCAGGTCCCGGATGTATCCGTTCCGTTGGATGGTCTCAAGTCCCTCCAAGTAGTTAATCGCCATGACGACAAGCACGTCTTCGAGTTCGATATCGTCGGAGAGGAAGTCTTGAAGCGGAATCCCGTGGTAGTCGATCGACCGGTTCTGATCGTACACCGCCAGGAGCATATCGAAAATCGGTTCCCAGTCGATCTTGGGGGAAATCGTTACTTTCGATGACGGAGTCAGGCTGACCGCCCCGATGATATCCGTCGCGGAGACGTGGATGACGTCACCGTCGTCGCCCTCTACAGTCACCGTGATGACGTCATACTGTTTGTCAGAGTCGAGAGCCTCCTGATGCTTTGTGAACACACCCGGACTCTCCTGCGTGAATGACGCGCGACGAAGTTGATCAGTGATGGACGACGGACAGTCTTCAATCCGGATCTCTCCCCGCTCGGGGACGTCGAACGTATCCCGCCCGTACTGATAGACTTCGTCGACGCTACTCATTACTCGTAGGAACCCATCTGGCGTCGCTCCTGTTCAAGTTCACGTTCGGCGAGTTCGGCCGCCGGAGAGAGGTCGAATTCCTCGAACTCGTCATTCATCGCTCGGTAGTGTTCCGCAATTCGCTCCACCTGCGGGAACGCTGCGGAGTTCAATAGCCGAGGAACGATGTAGGTGCGGAAGGCCTGTCCGATCGAATCGGTTTGGTCGTATTCGTACTCCCCACCTTCCCGGCAGGCGACACCCACGAACACGGCGACGTCGCGGTAGTGCATCGGACCGAACCGCATGATCGAACCCTGTGCCGTGGACTCGTTGCCGTGGTTGATCCCTTCGTAGTCCCGCTCAAACAGACGGAGCAACTCGGCGTCGTCGATGTCAGTCTGTCCCGAAACGTGCGTGTCGAGCCAATCTTTGAACAGTTGGCGTCGCTTGTCTTCCTCGTACTCGTCCAATTCGATCATGGCGAACCGACGAGTAATCGCATTGTCGAGTTCGTTCACCGTCCGGTCCGACATGTTCATCGTACAGATGATGTTCACCCGCTCGTCGAGTTCAATGGTCTCTCCCTCATCAGTCTCGAAAATCGTCTGGTGCGGGTTTTCGATTGCAGTGTAGAGCGGCCCGAATATCTTTGAGATGTCCGCTCGGGTGATCTCGTCGAGAATGACTCCGTATTCGACGTCGAATCGGCGAGCTCGCTGAACGCCCTCAGAGACACAGCCGAGCTTGGTCCGGTAGCTAAGCGATTCACCTGTGTAGTCAGGACTAATTCCGCCGATGATGTCCGAAGGTGTCCACGAGGGCGTCGCGGTGTGAAGTGAGTATCCGATTCCCGTTTCACGAGCCAACTGCTTCGCAAACGTCGTCTTTCCGGTCCCCGTCGGTCCGTAGAGCACGACGGGCTTTCCGGCTTCGAGGGCGACCTTGGCGTTTCGCACGACATCCTCGGGGACGAGGATGTCTTCGGGGGTTTCGTCTCCACGGAGGCTCACGAGACGTTTTAGTCGATCTGATGCGAGACGTGACTCTAGGACTGCCTGCCGGACGTTTCCGAGACCGCGTTTCCCATCGTGGGCTTTGTCGAGTTCTTGCTCCTCAATAAGGTATAGGAGGACTTCCTCATTCTCAGCGTTCTCGATCGCTTCAACGACATCGTCCTCGACACGCCGAAGGATGTTGATCTCTTCCTTAGCCTGCTCAAGTGTGTACGTGTCGTCTGACGAATTACCCATTTTCAGATAGGTACAGTCGAGGGTATATAAAATCCGTCTCAAACAGGTATAGATGATGAACTAGCGTGCGGGCGGTGGTGTAAGTGTACGTTTCGACGTTCTCTACTAGGTTTCGTTGATATTCTCTATGAGGTCTGCGAATTCCTCGATTATGTTATCTGGGTCGACAGTGCGCTCTTCACACCAGTTGAGGGCTTCTTCTGTGGTAAGTAACTGAATTTTTTCACCGTAGGTTGTTCCTTCATTTGCTTGCTTAGCGTACTTTGTGGCAGCGCCGCCTTGGCAGTGGAGGAAATACTCACCATCTGAGTCTTTGTACAGCGTTTCTGCAAGTGCGTGGAAGTCTTGCTTGTCCACGATTGAGCCGTACTTGCCGATCTGCTCTGCACTGTCTGTGTCGTATACCTTTCGGCTGATTATCTGTCGCATTGCGCATGATGAGAAGAGTCAGTCGTTAAAAAAAGATTAACCCAAGTAGTATGGGTGAGAAACAGCACAAGTAAATATACAAGCCGACAACAGTGAGTCGGGATATGGATCCGACACCTGAGGATGCGAATCGGCATGGTCGTGAGGCTGTCACCGCGCTTCGTCAGACGAATGAGGACAGATGGGCAAAGCTCGCTGAGGAAACTGCGCTAACGGAACGACAAATAGCGATGTGGGAACTTGCTGTTCGCTACGATTTGAAGCAGAGGTACGTTGCATCAGAATACGGGGTTAAAGAGAGCACAGTATCGAGGCATGTTGAACGCGTTCGAGAAAAAGAAGCGGAATCCGATGAGAAAATCAACGAGCTGAAAAGGGAATTACAGCGATGGAAAGAGACAAGAAATTATCTTGAAGCCTAACTCTTACTGACGCTGGGCTGTATCCTCCGACACCTATTCAGTATCAACGGTCAACCTATAATGCGACGGCTTTGTTGAAATCCTCATCAGTAGATATGTTTACACGCTTAATCGCTCAATACAGGTGAAGCACGTATCATTCAGTACAGGTGCATATTTATGTCGGTATT
Organism: Halorubrum californiense DSM 19288; assembly: GCF_000336875.1. Lineage (GTDB taxonomy): Archaea > Halobacteriota > Halobacteria > Halobacteriales > Haloferacaceae > Halorubrum > Halorubrum californiense. The sequence continues at coordinate 30,733 of NZ_AOJK01000021.1, forward strand.
GTTCAATTAGACGACCAATGACCGATTGGGAGCGAGTGAGACAAGACCTCAAAGAGGCGGGCTATTTTGGATTCGAGTCCGATAGCGGCGATACGGCCGTGCCGGGATTGTCCGGTGAGTGGGTATCCGGTAATATCCCACGCGAGGGAGGATTGAAACACGAGAACCAACCACTTTGGATACGGATTCTTGACGCGCTACCCGGAGGTGATACTGTGGAAGCCGACCCGGAAAATGCCCCGGAAAGCATACGCAACATCGCCACTGAACACGGGTTGGAAGTCGTGATATTCAGCGTCTCTGCCGACGAGGTACGCATCGCACTTTGTGACCCCTCAAAACATGATTTGTAGCGGTGTGTTCGCACTATTTAGCGACTAGCTGTTTCAAGCGAGTATATATCTGAAGAATGTGGTTTCAACAGACCCCTTTGGAACTAATTCTCGCAGATGTATGCGGACACTAGACTATATACAGTTGTACGCGGGCCTCCTAATTTAAGAGGTTTGATCACTTATAGTCATGTGTAAATGGAAAACTCAACATCTGGCGGCGATGAGGGCGAACTACCACAGATATTCGACGACCCCCGCGGAAAAATCGATGTCGCCGGAGACATCGTTGACGGCGCTCTCGAAAAAGCACCAGCGAACGCAATCCCCTCATCAGCGACGAGGTGGGTCGCGCTCGCAGTAGATCGTGTCGAGCACGGCGACATTGATGACGACGAGTGGAAGCTCGCAGTGGGAGCGACCGAGCGCGCACTCCGCGAGCGCACGGAGAACTAGACCAATGACAGAGGAGGCCGTCGCCGCGTATGTCCGTTCGAGCACAGACAAACAAGAGCACGAGCACCAACGCGACGACATTATCAATTGGTGCGAGACCAACGGTGTTCCCACCGACTCAATTCAGTGGTATGTGGATCTTGGGCAAAGTGGCAGCGACCCCGGGCGCGAGCAATTCTTAGAGCTCACAGATTCAATCGCCGAATTTAACCGAGTTGTCACCTGGGAAGTATCCCGACTCTCCCGACTCGGGAGCACGTATCAGCGATTCTTTGAGGAGGCATCTGACGCCGACACGATCGTACACGTGGCCAATGGGTGGACAGACACTATTCGACCCGATGGGACGGGCAAGCTAATCGCAGATATCTCCGCAGCTGTCGCAGAGGAACAGCGGAGGAAGCTCATCAGTCGTGTGAACTCTGGGGTTCGGAGGGCGAGAAAGGAAGGAAAGTGGTTGGGCGAGACACCATCCGGTTTTACTCGAAACGACCAAGGATATCTCCGACCGATAATCAATCCGAACCCCGACGAGGATGGGTACCTCGAAATCCGCAAAGCGCTCGAAGACATCGAGGATGGTGCGAGTTATAACGAAACTGCGGCTGGCCTCACCACAACTAGACAAACCCTGTCGAGAATCCACCAAGACGAGGAACGAAGATTGTGGTATCTTGAGGGGGAGGCGAGTAACGACGATCGTGTGAGTGAAGCGCTCGCTGACATCAGTACGCAATGACGGCTAAAGGGTGGTCAACACACCGATGAGTCCGACGGCGACCATAGCAAGCCCGACTGAGAGTATTAACGCCTGCCGAGGGCCAACCGCATCGCGGAGCATGCCCGTCCCTACGAGAGGACGCGACAAAAACAATGCTGTGTGTTGAGGATTTCCACAGGAATTTCCCCTCAAAATTTTGAGGGTGTGGTTCGAACTAGTAACCAATGAACGAGAGCAACGACGATCGTGACGATGAAGCGCTTGAGCTGGCCTCGGGGGGCGAGGGTGCGCCGACGCCGACGGACTCAAAAGAGTCGTTGTTCGGCGACCGAGAATCCAACAAGACCCCGTCCGACCTCCGAGGGGAGCTAGCGGATGACAGCGACGAGGATGAGGAGCCGTTGCCAGCGAGATGCTCCTGCGAGAGCGAGAGCGTGACTGACCGAGGGATCATTCTATTTGTGATCACTCATTTTGCTAAGTTTTAATAGGAAAGATCATACGTCGACAAGTGAAATGTCGAACCCAAACGACGACGAAGAAGACCCGAGTGGCTTCAAAGAGGATGCGCGAGCCCTGAAGAATTCGCAGATCAAATCCATCAGGTTAGGGAATCGACTCTCAGCATCGATTATATCGATCCATGTCGTACGCGGCAATCACCGGCGGGAGACGGCAGCAAGTGTCGAGCTCCGCAATCTTGTAGAACACGACATGGGCGAGGACGTGTACGATGCCGAGGAGGAGAAGATCGACTATCAAGCACTCTCATCGGAGCTCCGAGAGCGAGTAGACGCACTAATCGAGCACTCAGTGAGACCTACCGAATACAAAGAGATGACCGAGGACGGCGTCGACACGGGGGAGAACGATGTTGAAATCGAACGGCAACACAATCGTGACTGACTGAGAGGGAGACAACAACCTCGTGGTTGCGTAGGCTATCCTGATTGGCGATATTGACTGAGGTATTCCGAACGCGGCAGCCTACTCTGAAATTTGAAAGCGCTCTATCTCACCTGACCTACACTTAGGACACTCATCTGCGCCCGGCGCAAGATTCTCACCGCACTGGCGGCACTCCACAACTACCTCTGTCTCATCACTGGGCAGGAGCCGAGTAAGTACTGTGCGGACACCCATGGGGTCGAATGTTTTGATGGCCGTGAGTTAATGCTATTGGTGGTCTACATCTACCGAAAATAAGGCGTATCCGACCCGCAATGCCGCCAAAGGCTTACGTTCAAGGCCGATTGAGATTCGGTTGGAAGGAACACTGTCACACGCTCCTTCCCCCCTCTATGAACGCCGACGAATCGTCACTCGGCCGCTGTCCGGAATGTGGCGGGAAGATCTCGGAAGCGTGGGTTCTTCTTGAGTACCAAAAGAACGACGGTACCGAGGGCGTGTGGACTGAGTGCCCGACATGTGGGGACGTTGTAGCCCCGGAGTAGTCGCAGACAGCAGAGTAAAGTGCGCTACGTCGCGTCTACAGTGTACGGTATTCAAATGAAGATTTCAGAGGAACTTCGGTGTCTGTTCTCGGGGAAGGTCGAAGAGCGTGATGGGTCATATGTAGTAGAGGTACCAGAGCAAGAACTCCGCCTTGGTGAGCTACAGGCGGACGAGACGTACCGTGTGGCTGTTCTGCCAACACCTGCGACCAACGAGGTAAATATCACTGACGCTACCACCGAGCCGGAGCAAGCGCCACAGACGCCCCCTGTCGAAGAGGGTGAACAACGTACCGTCGAAATCGAAGATATTGGCGACCAAGGTGACGGTATCACGCGTGTTGAGCGCGGCTTCGTCGTTATTGTTCCCGACACCAAACAGACTGAGCGTGTCACTATCGAGATTACAGATGTGCGCGAGAATGTCGCCTTCGCCGAAGTTGTCGAGCGCGTCAGTTACTACGAGTAGTCTGAGTCGCTAATCCTTTTTGTCTTCTCTGGGTAGTGTTGTAGCCGAATCTGTCGGACAGGAATAGGTGGCTTTGTTGACTCTGTTGAGATCCCATTCTTCAGATATATTCTCACCTGAAACAGCCGGTCGATGAGAACTGCTTACACACCACGCATTCTCAAGCTCGTGGTTACGGAAGATCGGGGCAATAATCGATTCTATAAACCGGGTGTCTCTGCTGCCAGCGAGGTAAACTAACGGCCCCCATCCCGGATAGCTACAGCTACACTTTCACCACGCTTCGCGTAATTATACAAACCTCCGATAAGAACCATCAGAGAACAGAATGCCGAATTTTCCGGACTCTCATCAAGAGGAAATCATCGAACGAATTGGGGAGAGAGCAGAGACCGTCGAAGAACGACTTGAAGATATCTCCCGGGGGCGAACTAACCCCTCGTTAGACGACCTCACAATCCATTCTGCGAAGAAATATCGTCTCGGGATTGTTTTTGTCGATATCAACGACTTCAGCAACTACATGAGTAGAAATGACGACGAAGACACGCTGTTTATGCTGAACGTATTCATTCCCGAAATTATGGAACTGGTCCGTGATTTTGATGGGAAACTTGAGAAGAACACAGGGGACGGCATTCTCGCGTATTTCGGTGCAGGTGAAGATGATGGAGATGCGGTCGAAACACTGTTAGAGTACATCGCTACCGTAAAATGGGCGTTGAAGTACCATGTTAATCCGGAACTAGAGGACAACGACGTTGAGACGATATCGATCAGCACCGGGTCAGCGTACGATACAGTCTACATCTCACGCATCGGTGCTCACAGCGGCAACCAGCGGATGAACCGGTTAACAGCAGTTTCAACTGGTGCGAATATCGCGTCAGAGCTTGAAGCGATGGCAGAAACAAACCAGCATTACGTGAACGATGGCATCTATGAGTATTCAGACGACGAGAACGGGTGGGGACAATACGTGAAACATGTTGGTAAGCACAACGGGTATACCTGGGGCAGTCCGCTGAAAGGACAAGACACCGCTCAGTACTACAAATTCACCGGGGTTTGGCAGGAGTAACCTATGTCGTCACCGCCCACTGACTTTTCGACGCAAACACTCTCCCATCTGAACGAATACATCAAATTTGCTGATCAGAAGGCGTCTGTCCTCCTAACGGGACAATTAGCATTTCTCGGCCTGTTCGTAAACCTCCTTAACAAAAACTGGGTTGGGGCCAGTATCGAGTTCAAGATCCTCGCAGCGGTGACGATCGGGGCTACCTTACTCGCAGGGGTTTCCGCAGGCTGGGGGATCTACCCGCAGACAGAGCCTTCTGGCGAGGCATTGCTATTTTGGGAAAACATCAACGCGAAGTCTCTCAATGATTATGAGTCTGAGATCAAGGATTTGGACGAGGATGCAGTGTTGTGGGAGTTGATCGAGGAGAATCACTTGTTAGCGGAAGTCGCATCTAACAAATATTGGCGTTTAAAGGTTTCCTTAGTTTCGACGGCGGGGACTGTGTTCTTCGCTACATTATCTACGGTTTCTATGTTCTGGCTTGGGTGAGTGAACCCCTGTACAGTTTCGCCGTTTGACCCGAATTTGTCAACGCCGCGCGGCCAGTAGGACCAACTTCTCTCATCGCCCATTTGCCGAACCCACCCTCTGTATCTCGCACGTCGCTCCTACTCAGTAACCAACAGGACTTCGACCAAGGTGTTACTTTGCTCCTCTGTATTCGACAAGTCGCTACTGTCCCAATACAGTTAGATCGCGGCTCCCTCTATTATTCCTATACCCTGTATCGACCGCAGTAGGGTCAGAATGTATCACTTACTAAGGATTTCAACAAAGCCAGAATTTCGAAGAGTATCGAGAGACTGCTCGGCGTGCCAGATGGATCGCCTTCTCGGTAAAACGCAGAATCTGCGACTTCGGGAGGGTTTTCATCTCATAGAATTACAGGACGAACATGTAACTCTCTGAGGATTTCAACAGAGCCGCTTTGTTTTACTCGTTGCCCGTCTCCGTCTCACAGACCGATTCGAAGTGGCGAATGAGTTGCGCCAGCCCCGAAGTGGTGTCTCCTCTGTCCACATGCTTGCTTCTCTCGTGATACGTAACCGCGCCGCTCTCTTCGAGCGTCTCTAAGTGTAGCTGGGTCAGCGCGATGTACACGTTCTTCCGCTCTTCCGAGCTCACTTCGGGGATCTCCTTGTTCGCCTCGATGGCCGCAATCGCCTCGGCCAGCTCTCCCACATTCATCTTCTCATCCCGATCCTCGATGAGCGTGATGATGTGTCTTCGGCGGCTGTTTGTGATAACCGATACGGCGTCTTCGACGGTCAGTCGAACAGAGTTATCCCTGCTCCACAGTGTAGGTTGTATTGCTGTCATAGCTGGTGGCAGCGTGGTTCCGGCGCTCTATCGCCGGGGCCGTTGTAAGACCAGTTCGGAATGATCCTCTGGTTAAAAGAGTACTTGGATAGTCACTCGACAGCCCGATTTTTGCGGCGGCTGGTTCGAAGCGACTGGGGCGATTGATTCTCTTAACCAACATTCTGAGCAGTGTTGGTTAGACTCGACGTCTGACGGGGCGTCGGCACTTTACACAGGTATTTTATACTGAACCCAGTTGGCCGAGGCAATGAGTTCGATAGACACGTCCGGAGCGCGCTTCCACGGCCTCAGAGACGATGAGGTGAAGATCTTGTACCTGGTCGCCAGGTGGTTCAACTCCAAGCCCTACCACATCGGGGAGCAGAAACTCCACATCTCTCAGGACCAGGAGCTCCCGCTGCGGGATATGTTCGATGGGTGGAACAGCCGCGAGTACAGCGACTACGAAGATGCGCACGCTCGCGTTCTTGCCAGAGACCTCGTCGATGAGGCTGTTGCTGTACTCGTCAAAGAACTACTGTAACGGTATCTCTCAGTGTCACTATTCAGATACTGGTCAGGTGAACTAGCCGTGGAGGAATATTACTAGCCTCTGAATTCTACGGTATAGCCGTTGTTGAGAAGTGCTTCGACAAGGTCATCATCAGGCTCGATTTTGAATTCGTGGGACGATTTTATTATGACTGACGCTGATCCCTCACAGTCGTCGTTAGGTTAATGAAACTAGACAGGGTCACGGCCACAATATATTAAATATCGATCAATATTTATCTGAAATATTCAAAATAGCCTAATTTAAGCATCATAATCTGATCGTTCCTGAGTTTTATACGTCACTACAGGTTTAGATATATCATGTCGAAAAAAGTACCGTCACAGGCCCAGTTTTGGGAAATTCAAGAGAATGGTCTACGCCTTCTCTATATTGTTACACGCTGGTTCAACGGAAAACCAATGAATATCCGTGGAGAGAAACGACGCATCGCTACACACCATGATCTTCCACTTAATGAACTCTTTCGAGGCACTGATTTGGGTTATGAGCAACACAGTCGAGCTCACGAGCGCCTACTAAACAACGGGCTTCTTCAGGAAGAGTACGTGTGTCGTCGTAAGATCGATTGGGGGTTGACCCAGCGAGGTCGTCAAGCAATCCGTGATGTCCTAAAACCGTCGGCAGATAATCTGCGACCCGAGTGGGCGGATGAAGACGACGAGGGACCACTGTTTGGTGATCCAAACGAGGGTGTCACTCACCGGAAGGGCGTCGAAATTGCTGGCTATATGCTCCCCAAGATGGCGTGGGCATGGAGTATGGAGAGACACGGTCGTCCATATGGCGTTGAATGGTATCCTACCGATAGCCGCGGCGAGTCCTGCCATGATCTCCATATCGATACAAATGAGCATATGACCGATGTCGGTGTCGAAGTTATCACTGACAGCAACAATAAGGACCGCCTAGTGGCGAAGTGGAAACGCCTCCAAAATGAAGACCGCACTACCTTCTGGGTCTTCGACAGACGCGAGACTGCATGTCGACTTTGGAACGAACTCGACCGCCGCGGTATATCTTATCTCGACGGGCAGTTCAATAACCATTGTAATTGGAGTGCGGGAGCGATTAACCGCAAAGTCTGGCGGTCGTCAGACAAATATCGACAGGAACCTGCAGGCGACATCATACAAACTGTTACTGGTCTCTTGGAGGGCGACAAGGACACCGTTCAGGATCTATTCGAAGAATACTACTCAAGAAAATGATATAGGTGTAAGATCGGTTTTTGGCGGGTGAATCCCGCACCACCCATGGGGGGGACAACAATATGGAACTTTACGCAGAATTTGGATAGTTTAAGACCGCCGTTTTAAGCTCTGTATTGGCTCTGTAAGAGCGTAAAACAGAAACACACACCCTGCGTAGAGATTAAGTGCTAATTTTCATCCCCCCTTTACGCAGGTACGTGTAATAATCCAATAATGTTCTACCTGCAATATGTTCGTACCATGAATCAGTCCCCCAGACACACAATCTGTGTGTCTTGCTGGCACCTTTCAAGAATTGTCTCTCGATTCCGGTCAATCTAGCTCTATTGAAATCCTCTTTTTCGGCTCTGCGTGGTAGGCAAGGACACAATGGTCATGGTGAGAGTACGGGTGACGGGTTGCCAGCACGACCGTGCTACTATACAGTGTTGACAAAGCCACAGGAACTTACAACCGGTACCGGTTCGGGAGCTGCTCGATTACTCTTTTGCTGATGTGCGGGGGGTTGTTAGTTCAGTCGCCGGTAGGCTATCCCATCCGGGGGATCAGGAGGGTTAACTTACTCCTGTTTTGGAACGATAACCTAATAATTGCAGTCTCAACTGGAACCCGAGCGCGGAGACCACCAACCGCGAGGTGTTGTTGGCGATCGAGAACGAGTCGGTCGCGGACTTCTACGCCCGCGCGTACGCCGCCGACTGGCGCGGTGGCGGCGTCCAGCTTCCGATCGCCTTCCTCGGCGGGTTCGGCGTCGCGCTCGCGGTGGCCGGCGCCGTCGCTCGGCGGGAGATCGCGTTCGGCTGAAAAGCGGTTCCGTTGTGCGGGCTTCGACCTCTCAGTCGTCGAGCGCGATCGTCGACGAGAGCGCCTCGTCGATCTCGGCGCTCGCCATCTTCTCGACGAGCGCCTCGATCACCTCGCTCCGGCGCCCTTTCACGAACTTGATGGAGCCGACGACGAGGTGGCCGCCGCCGGAGACGCCGGCCTCGGGCAGCTCCTCGTTCAGCTCGGTCACCATGTTCGGGATGTCGAGGCGAACCCCGTCCGAGCGGAGGACGCAGAAGTCCGGGCCGTAGCCGATGGTGATGACGGGGTCGCCGGTCTCTTTCACCTTCGCGTCGTGGAGTTCGCCGGTGGTCTTGCCCGGCGCGGGGTAGGTGAACCGGTGGGCGTACTCGTCGAGGTCGATCCGGTAGAGGTGTGCGCCGGAGGCGAGCCGCTCGTGGTCGACGTGGTCCTCGACGGCGTCGAGCTGGCGCTCCACGTCGCGCTCGGCGCGCTCGGAGAGGAACTCGACGAGCTCCTCGTGGCGGGCCTCGTCGTCGCAACCGACGTTGAGCGCGTCGTTGACCAGCGTCTTGCCCTCGGAGTAGCGAAGCCAGTGGGCGGCGTAGTCGAGCGCCTCGCCGATGTCGAGGAGATCGGACTCGTCGTAGCCCGCGCCCTCGGCGAGCGCGACGTAGTCGTCCATCGCCTCGGCCTTCGAGCGGTCGGAGAGGCCGGCCACCGCCGGCACGTGTTCGAGTTCCTCGGTGAGCGAGGGGTCGACGAGCCGGGCGAGTTCGACGCACATCATCCCCGTGGTGACCCGGTAGTCCTCGCCGTGGAGGTAGGGGTTCACGTGGGCGTCGAGCAGCGGCTCGACCGCCTCGGGGTCGGGGTGGTGGTGGTCGACGGCCGCGATGGGGATGTCGTAGTGCGCGAGGTTCTCGTAGGCCGGCACGTCCTCCTCGGTTGACCCGTTGTCCAACATGAGGAGGAAGGGGAGCTTCTGCCCGTGGCGGGCGCGGCCCTCCAAGGCGAAGTTGAGGTCGCGGGTGACGTCCTCCATCTCGTAGTAGGGCGCCTTGCTCGGGAGCCGCTTGAGGAGGTGCCGCGGCGAGTCGGGGTCGCCGTGGACCTCCTCGATCAGGTTCTCGACCGCGAGCTGGACCGGAATCGCGGCGCACATCCCGTCGCCGTCGGCGTGGTGCCGGACGCGGATCGGGCGGCCGGAGAAGACCGTCCGGCGGAGCAGCCGCGCGAGTTCGCGGAGGTCCTCGTGGATCGGCTCGAACGCCTCCCACTCGACGAGGGGGTCGACGTCGGCTGGCTCGGCGCGCTCGTCGAGGGCCGCCTCGAATCGCTCGCGGGCCTCGGCGGCGCGTTCGTCGGGGAGCCGCTCCAGCGAGTCGACCTCCAGTTGGAGCGCGCCCTCGCGGCTCTCTATCGTCCCGGAGACGTGGACCATGTCGCCGACCTCGACCTCGGGGTACGCCCGGACGCCGGCGGACTCGAAGGCCGCACAGGAGAGGACCCCGGAGGCGTCGGCGACGGCGAAGATGGTGGGGCCGCCCGTCTGTTTCGCTTGGACGACCTCGCCCTCGACGGTCACCTCGTCGCCGGGGGCGAGCCCGCGGACCCGCGAGACAGTCGGTTCGTGGGCGACGGTCTCGGTCCGGTAGTCGTCGGGGTCGACGTCGTCGAACGCGACGTCGCCGTTCTCCTTCACCTCGGTGAGTCGGACGATCAGCCGGTCGCCGACGGCGTAGTCGCCGTCGAGGTTCGACTCGTGGACGAGCCCGCTCACGGCGTCGGAGAGGTCGACGAACACGCCGTAGTCGACGACGCCGTTGACCTCCGCGTGGTACAGTTCGTCGACCGCGGCGTCTTCGAGGGTACAGTCCGGTGCCAGATCGTAGACGGTCGGGCGGTCGTCGGTCGCGCGCGCCGATCGGTCGTCGACCGTCCCCTCCGCCGCGTCGGCGTCGGGTTCGGGGCTCGAATCGCCCCGCGTGCCGGAATCCCCGGCGGTGTTTTCGCTCATGGACACGTCTCGGGAACGGCCGGTGTTAAGCCTGTTCTCTCGGGGCTCACGGCACCGGACGCCGCGCTTCACCCACCGAGCGTCCGCCGCGCGTCCCGCGGTCCGGAACCCCTATGAGGCGACGGCGACTTATCTCGCTCATGCGACTGTTCCGCTCGGACGAGCTCCTCGGGATCGCCCGAGAGACCCTGGAGTTCGTACTCGAGGCGAGCGAGGAGACGCACCCCAACGAGTACATGGGGTTCCTCCGCGCGGACGACGCCCGGAAGCTGAACCTCGACCGGGACGGGCAGGTGATCACCGACGTACTCGTCATCCCGGGGACGGAGTCGAGCCCGACGAGCGCCAGCGTCCGTACCCACATGAAGCCGAACGACATGCGCGCGGTCGGGTCAGTTCACTCCCACCCGAACGGCGCGCTGCGGCCGAGCGACGCCGACCTCGCGACCTTCGGCCAGGGGAAGGTCCACATCATCGCCGGCGCCCCCTACGGCTGGGGCGACTGGAAGGCGTTCGACAACGACGGGAACCAGACCACCCTCGAGGTCCTCGACGTGGAGGTGCCAGACGAGCACTTCTTCGATTTCACCCAAGAGGACATCGACCGAGAGCTCGACGAGCGCGACCGCGGCGGCTTCCTCTCGTGGTTCAGATGACCCGGGTCGTCGCGCAGGGGACGTTCGACCTGCTCCACCCCGGCCACGTTCACTACTTGGAGGACGCGGCGACGCACGGCGACGAGCTCCACGCCATCGTCGCCCGCCGCACCAACGTCACGCACAAGCCCGCGCCGGTGCTTTGCGCCCGCCAGCGGCGCGACATGGTCGCCGCGATCGACGCAGTCGACGAGGCGCACCTCGGCGACCCGGAAGACGTGTTCGTCCCCATCGAGCGGCTCGACCCAGACGTGATCGTGTTGGGGTTCGACCAGCACCACGACGAGGCCGACATCGCCGACGCGCTCGCGGACCGCGGTATCGACTGCCGGGTCGAGCGCGCGTCGGGCCGGGAGCCGAAGCACGAGGACGAACTGCTCTCCAGCGGCGACATCGTCGATCGGATCCTCCGAGAGCGCGGCGGCGACGCGGACGCGAACCGGGACTGATAGCCCCCGCTCGGGCTCGCGTCTTCCCCCCGCGCTCGCCCCCGTTTTGTCGAAGCGCGGAACATATATGGGTCCGATTCGTAATCCACGCCACGTGACGCTCCCAGACAGATTCCCCGCGGTGTTGGCCGCGGCCGCGATGGGCGTGTACCTCCTCGTCGTCGTCGGCGCGACCACCTCCCTCACGGAGGCGGCGTCGGCGTGCGGCGGGTGGCCCGCCTGCGGGACCGGGGCGGCCCTCCCGACGGCGACCGAGGGGTGGATCGCCCTCGGCCACCGCGCGCTCGCGGTCGTCGTCGGCCTCCTCGTCGCCCTCTCCGCCGCGCTCGCGTGGCGCGACGGCGCCGACCGTCGGGTCCGAGTCGCGCTCGCCGTCGCGCTCGTCGTCTATCCGGCGCAGGCCGGGGTCGGGGCGCTCGTCGCGCTCGGCGACCTGCCGGCCGCGCTCGGCCCCGCGCACCTCCTCCTCGGCATCGGGATCTTCGGGGCCGTCCTCGCCGCGCTCGCTTGGTGGCTTGAGGCGGAGACCGGCGACCCGGACGACGCGCCCGACGAGTTCGAGCCCGGGACCGACGACCTGCCGCCGATCGAGGAGGCCCCGGAACCGGAGATCCCGTCCGCCACGCTCCCGCGGTTGAAGTCGACCGTGACCGCCTACTTCCGGCTGATGAAGCCGCGCCTGATGTGGCTGCTCTGCCTCGTCGCCGCCGCCGCGATGGCGCTTCGGGGCGGCCCCGGCTTCACCCCGTACGCGGTCGGGGCGACGCTCGCCGGCGGCGCGCTCTCGATCGGCGCGTCCGGAACGTTCAACCACGTGTTCGAGCGCGACGTGGACAAGCGGATGCAGCGAACCAGCGACCGGCCGCTCGCGACGGACCTCGTCCCGGTCTCCCACGCCCTCGCGTTCGGCGGCCTGCTGACGGTCGTCTCGCTCGGGCTGTTCTGGACGGTGAACGCGCTGACGGCCGCGCTCGGACTCGTCGCGATCCTGTTCTACAGCGTCGTCTACACGCTCGTCCTCAAGCCGAACACGGTCCAGAACACCGTCATCGGCGGCGCGGCCGGCGCGCTCCCCGCGCTCATCGGCTGGGCCGCGGTCACGGGCGAGGTCGGCGGCGGCGGCCTGCTGCTCGCCGCGGTCATCTTCCTGTGGACGCCCGCGCACTTCTACAACCTCGCGCTGGCGTACAAGGACGACTACGAGCGCGGCGGCTTCCCGATGATGCCCGTCGTCCGCGGCGAGACCGCGACGCGCCGGCACATCCTCTGGTACCTCGGCGCGACGCTGGTCGCGGCGGTCGCGCTCGCCGCGGCCGCCGACCCGCTCGGCGCGCTGTACGCGGTCGTCGGCGTCGGCGTCGGGGCGGTCTTCCTCTGGATGGTCGTCCGGCTCCACTACGAGCAGACGGAGGACGCGGCGTTCCGCGCGTTCCACGCCTCGAACGCTTACCTCGGCCTGCTGCTGTTCGCCGTCGTCTTCGACGCGCTGGTGGTCTGAAGAGGTTCCCAGTTGTCTGAACCGGGACGACAGCGACCCCCGCTTTTAATCGGACTCGCCCCGTACGGTCGGCTATGACACGCGTCGAAATCGAGTACTGCGTTCCCTGTGGCATGTTGAACCGCGCGCAGGACGTCTCGGAGGCGATCCTCAAACAGTTCGGCGAGAGCATCGACGAGGTCGCCCTGGTGACCGGCGATGCGGGCGTGTTCGTCGTCCGCGCCGACGACGAGGTCGTCTTCGACAAGGAGGAAGACGAGTACGACGTCGACGCCATCGTCCGCGCGGTCAAGCCGCACGTCGGCGCGACGGCGTAGTCGGTTCCGACACGCGGTGTCGTCGAGCGGGGTGCCGTCGAACCCTGAACCCGATCGGTGACGTTGGGTGTTACCGCACCACAAGGTAATTGTTCCTCGCCGACAAATAGCCGTGACGACGCCCAGCTCATCGGAGCGGACGCGGACCGAGACCGCCGCGTCCGCGGACCGGCCGTTCGACGCGGACGTCGCGGCCCCCGAGAGCCGGTCGTGGCTCGCGCGGCCGTGGTTCCGGTCGCGGTTCGGCGTCGGTATCGTCGCTGTCGATGTCCTCCTCACCGTCGCCCTCGCCGTCGCCGCCTCGGTGGCGGTCGACGCCCCGTTCGCCGGCGTCGACGGCCTCGGTCCCGGACTCGTGCCGCCGTTCGTCCCCCTGTTCAGCCTGCTCGGCGCGCTGGGGTTCGTGTTCACGGCGCTCACCGACCGGTTCGACGCGGCCGTCGGCACGCTCGTCCGGTACAACCTCCGGCTCCCGGCCGCGCTGCCGCTCGGCGTCGGGATCTACCTGCTCTCGGACGTCGTCCTCGACCAGGGCGTCGCCGACGTGCCGCTCGTCGCGGGCGCCGTCTTCCTCTCGGGGCTGTACGTCAACCTCGCGTGCGTGCGCCTCGGGGCGCTGGCTCGCCGGCTCCTTCCTACGAGCGACGGTCGTGGAGAAAGCGGCTCCGGGGGCGACGAGGGGTGACGGACCGGCGGGCCGCGGCGGCTCAGTCGGGATTGAGTCCGCGGCGGCTCAGTCAATCGGGTTCGCGGCGGCTCAGTCGGGGTCGAACACCGCCCGCGCGGAGTTCGTCACCACGAGGAGGCTGCTCGACGCCATCGCGAGCGCGGCCAGCAAGGGGTTGAGCAGGCCCGAGAGTGCCAACGGGATCGCGACCGCATTGTAGACGAACGCCCAGCCGAGGTTCTGCTTCAGCCGCCGGTTCGTCCCGCGCGTGACCGCGAACAGCTCCGGGACCGCGGAGAGCCGGTCGTCGAGCAGGACCGCGTCGGCGGCGTCGGCCGCGAGGTCCGTCCCGGAGGCGATCGAGATTCCGAGGTCGGCCGCGGCGAGCGCGGGAGCGTCGTTGCTCCCGTCGCCGACCATCGCGACCGACCCGTCGGCGCCGAGCCGCCGGACCGTCTCGGCCTTCGCCTCCGGCGGCACCTCGGCGAACACCTCGTCGATCGCCGGGTGGTCCGCGAACCGCCTCGCGGCCGCGGGCGCGTCGCCGGTGAGCACGACCACCCGACGCCCGTCCGCGTCGAGGTCGGCGACGACCGCCTCCCACCCGTCGCGCACCTCGTCGCCGACCGTCAAGACGCCGCGGACGCGGCCCTCCCAGCCGACGTAGACGGGGACGTTCCCGCGGTCGCGGGCGGCCGTTCCCGCCTCACGCAGCCGGTCGGAGACCGCCCAGCCGCGCTCGTCGAACAGGTCGGGGTGCCCGACGACGACCTCGTCGCCGTCGACGCGCCCCGCGACGCCGCGGTCGAAGACGTCGACGTCGGTCGCGGCGGGGGCGTCGAGCGCGCCGGCTCCGGGGGGCCCGCCCTCCGCCGAGTCCGCGGCGGTCGCGCCGCCGTCGGCCGCCGGTCGCCCGCCGGTCGAGTCGTCTTCCTCGCCAAGCACGCCTGCGACGATCGCCTCGGCGACCGGGTGGACCGAGGCGCGCTCGACGGCGGCCGCGCGCTCCCGGACGCGCTCGACCGAGGTCTCTTCGTCTCCGGTCGCGTCGAGCAGCCGCATCTCGCCGTCGGTGAGCGTCCCGGTCTTGTCGAAGACGACGGTGTCGACGTCGGCGGCCGCCTCGAAGACGGCGTCGGAGACGACGACGATGCCCCGCTTCGCCGCGTCGCGGATCCCGGCGGCGACCGCGAGTGGCGTCGCCAGCCCGAGCGCGCACGGACACGAGACGATCAGCACCGTCAGCCCGACGAGCGCGGCGTCGAGCGGCGTCGAGCCGAGTGCGAGGGTCGCGGTCGCGCCGACGGCCGCGACCGCGACGACGAGGGGGACGAACACGGTCGCCAGCCGGTCGACGAGCCGCTGGATCCCGGAGCGGGAGCTCTGGATCTCCCACAGCAGGCGGACGAGCGTGTCGAGGGTGTTCGCCGCGTCCTCGCCCACCTCGATCACGACGGGCGAGTCGGTGACGACGGTCCCCCCGCGGACCGGGTCGCCCTCGCGTTTCGTCGCCGGGAGCGACTCGCCCGTGACGAGCGCCTCGTCGACCGCGGCGGTCCCCTCCGCGACGGTCCCGTCGAACGGCACGCGCTCGCCGGGGCGCACGAGCAGTCGGTCGCCGGGGGCGACCGCGTCGGCGGCGACGGTCTCGCCCCCCTCCGTCCGGACGGTGTGGTCCTCGGTCGTCGTCAGGTCGGCGAGCAACCCGGTTGCCCGCCGCTTGATGATCGACTCGTAGTGGTTGCCGGCGGTGACGACCAAGATGACGGCGATAGTCACGTCGAAGTAGAGATCAGTCCGCCCGACGAGCAGCGCGAGCGTGCTGTACGCGTACGAACTCGCGGCCGCGAGCGACACGAGGAGGTCCATGTTCGGCTGTCGGGCCCGCAGGCTCACGTACGCGCCCCGCAGGATAGGGTAGCCGGTGTAAAAGAGGACGATAGAGGAGAAAATCCAGATCTGTGCGAAGAGGTAGGTGCCCGACACCCCGCCCAGTTCGATGATCGGCTCGTACCCGAAGTAGGTCGGATACAGGAAGAGCACGTACCACAGCATCGCCATCATCCCGAAGAACCCGCCGCCGATCAGGAACCGCACGACCGCGTCGTCCTCGTCCGCGTCCGGGTCCGCGCGGTCGCTCGCCGAGTAGCCCGCGACCGAGAGCCGGTCGGGGAGTTCGTCGGCGCGGACGGCCTCGGGGTCGTAGTCGACCCGGATCGTGTCCGTCGCGTAGCTCGCCTCCGCGGCCGCGACCCCGTCCTGCTCGCCGGCCGTCATCTCCAGGAACGATTCGCAGGTCGCGCAGTGCATCCCGTCGACGTGGAGGAACGTCGTCTCGCCGTCGAACTCTTCGTCCGGCGTCGCGGCCGGCCGCCGCTCGTCGAGGTCGTCGAGGTCCGCGGCGTCGTCGAGCGAGCGCGCGACGGCGAGACACCCCCGGCAGCAGAACTCGCCGTCGACGTCGGGGGCCGTGTGCGGGTCGTCCCCGGTCGGGAGATCGCAGAGTGTACAGCCTGTCATTGGTGGTCCGTTCGCGGTCGGTGGGGCGGTTCGCGGACCGGGGGCGGCGAGTCCCGCGGTTCGGATCGATTACGCGTGTTCGGAGTCGGCCGAGTCGTCGGCGAACCCCGGGAGGGTCCCGCCGGTCGCGATCCGGAGGCTCGCCCAGATGAGCAGGACGTTCACCAGCGTCACCGCCACGACGAACTCCGCCCGGTCGGCGATGAACACCATCGCGGGGACGAGTCCGCCAAGGACGAGGAGTACGGCCTGTTGGATCGAGAAGTCCATGCCGTAGCCATGCGCTCGCCGGAAATATATAACACCCGTGTTTTCAGGGTGCGAGAACGGGTAGATCTTATATGCCTCTCTACTGTCAAGGCCGCTTATGGGCCAAAGTGAGGCAGCAAACGCTCCAACTGACGATGTCGGCGGCGAGGGAGAGGATTTCGACCCGATCGGCACGCTCACGCTCATCGGAATTTACTTCGCAATCTTGGTACTCGCGTGGGTGTACATCTACTTCGTAGAGTTCCTCGGCCGGGACCTCGTGGTGGTGGGGTGATCAGACGTGCACATCCACGCCTACGAGAAGCTTTGGCTGGCGCTGTCGATCGTGCTGATCCTCGCGCTCGTCGGCACCGTGACCTACGGCGCCGTCGGCCCCGGGGTGGCGATGGTCGCCGACTCGCAGTCGACGGTCGATCCTGGGGCGCTCGACGAGGACGAGCGGTTCTCCGAGCCCCGGGTCGAGCAGGTCGGCGAGAACGAGTACGAGGCGTACGTCGTCGCCTACCAGTTCGGCTTCGAACCCACGCCGATCGTCGTGCCGGCGAACAGCACCGTGACGTTACACGTCACCTCTCGGGACGTGATACACGGCTTCGAGGTGGTCGGCACGAACGCGAACACGATGGTCGTCCCGGGCGAAGTCTCGGAGATAACGGTCGAGACCGACGAGCCGACCGAGTACGGCCTCCTCTGTAACGAGTACTGCGGGGCCGGCCACCACGTGATGGAGGGGAAGATCCACGTCGTGAGCCAGTCGGAATTCGAGAACCGCGGAGGTGATTCGGAATGAGCACCGCGATCGAGTCGGAGCCGACGTTCGTCGACAAGTTCCCGGACGAGGCCCGGGTGGTCCGGGCGGCCTTCATGAGTTCTTTCTTCGCCCTGTTCCTCGGCGCGATCTTCGGGATCATCCAGACGCTCCACCGGACCGACGTCGCGCGGATCATCCCCTCGACCGACTACTACACCGTCCTCACCGCGCACGGCGTGTTCATGGTGATCAGCTTCACGATCTTCTTCCTCGTCGGGCTGTTCACCTGGGCGCTGACGCGCAGTCTGGACCGGCCCCTGATAAATATCAAGATCACGTGGACGTGGTACGGGCTGATGGCGGCCGGCATGACGCTCACCGGGATCTCGATCCTCGCCGGCTTCGTCGACTCCATCGACATGAGCGCGGACGTGCTGTACACCTTCTACGCGCCGCTCCAGGCTCACCCGCTGTTCTACGCCGGGCTCGCCGTGTTCATCGTCGGGACGTGGATCGCGGGCGCGGACTGGTTCCGGACGTTCCTCGCATGGCGGCGAGAGCACCCGGACGAGCGGATCCCGCTCCAGACGTTCATGGTGCTGACGACGATGACGATGTGGTACATCGCCTCGTCCGCCGTCGCCGCCTCCGTCCTGCTGTTCCTGCTCCCGTGGTCGCTCGGCTTCATCGATCAGGTGAACCCGACGCTCACGCGGACGCTGTTCTGGTTCTTCGGCCACCCGGTCGTCTACTTCTGGCTCATGCCGGCGTACATGCTCTGGTACACCGTCCTGCCGAAGATCGCGGGCGGCCGCCTCTTCAGCGACCCGCTGGCGCGGGTCGTGTTCGTGCTGTTCGTCCTCCTCTCGACGCCGGTCGGGATCCACCACCAGTACCTCGACCCGGGGATCGCCGAGGGGTTCAAGTTCATCTCGATGACGAACACGATGTTCCTGCTGCTCCCCAGCCTGCTCACCGCGTTCACCGTCGTCGCGAGCGTCGAGTACGGCGCCCGCAAGAACGGCGGCACCGGACTGCTGGGTTGGCTCACGAATCTCCCGTGGCGGAAGCCGGCGTTCACCGGGATGATGCTCGCCGGACTGATGTTCGCCGCGGGCGGCTTCTCTGGAATGGTCAACGCGGGGATGAACATCAACTACCTCATCCACAACACGCTGTGGGTGCCCGGCCACTTCCACCTCACCGTGGGAACCGCGGTCGCGCTGACGATGATGGCCGGGACCTACTGGATCTGGCCGCAGATCAGCAACAAGCCGATCTACAGCAGTCAGATCGGCCTGTTCCAGGTTGTCCTCTGGTTTATCGGTATGGCGCTGATGTCGAACGCGATGCACGCGCAAGGGCTGCTCGGCGTCCCGCGTCGGACCGCCGAACCGGAGTACTCCGGCTTCGACTACCCGACGATGTTCGGCGGCTTCGAGGAGCTCAACATTCAGATCGCGATCGGCGGGACCCTGCTGTTCGTCTCGACGATCCTCTTCCTCGGGAACCTCGTGTTGACGATGGGGAACCCGAAGGTGTCGGGACTCGCGGAACCGCTCCCGAGTCCGGTCTCCGGCGCGGAGGACGCCCCGAAGGTGCTCGATAACCTCCGCCTGTGGGTGAGCATCGCGCTGACGCTCGTCGTCCTCGCGTACGCGCTGCCGATCGCGGCGATTATCAACCGCGGCGGACTGCTCGGACCGGGCGTCGGCACCTATCCGGTGTGGGTCGCGCCGCTCTTCGACGCGCTCGCGAACGCGGCGGCGACGCTGCTCGGCGCGGTCGGCGACGCGTCGGCCGCGCTCGCCGAGGTGGTCCGATGAGCGTCGACGTGAGCCGCGGCGGGCTGCTCGTGACGCTCGCGATCTTCGGAGTGATCGTCTACGAGCTCCGGACCGTGCTCGACTTCGTCGGGATCGAGCTGCCGATCATCCCGTACATGGCGGCCGTCTTCGTCCTCGCCGGCGCCTCGGTCTGGTACGTCACGCTGAAGGGCGGGTGGCGCACCGAGCCCGAGGCCGACGAGCCGGCGTAGCGACCGGGCCGGTCCCGTCGGCGCTTCCCCGCCTTTCTCTCTTCGAACATCGACCGCGTCGACGGAAGGGGTTATCACCGTCGACGCCCAATAATGCGTATGGGATCCAATACTGCTTCGAACGCGTCCGAGGCGTCTCCCGCCGGATCGTCCGGGGCCGACCGCCCCGTTTCGCTCGCGGACGCGGACGCTCTGGACGCCTTCGTCGCCGACGCGGACGCCGCGCTCGTGGAGTTTTACACCGACGGCTGCGGCATCTGCGCGAGCATGGAGCCGATGATCGGGAACGTGGCTCGCGGTACCGAGGCCGACCTGGCGGTCGGCCTGGTGAACCCTCGCGACGACCCGCCGCTGGTCGAGCGGTTCGACGTGCGGAGCGTCCCGCTGTTCGTCCTCTTCGTCGACGGCGAGCCGACCGCGCGGCGCGCCGAGGGGTTCATCCCGGGCGACGACCTGACGGCGTGGGTCGACGAGCACGCGGCGTGAGGCGGTGACGATGCCCGCGCGGAACCGTCGCCGATTACGGTGAGGATTCGGACCGACGGAACCCTTTTGAGCCGGAGCGGCGTACTCGGAGCCAGTATGGGACTGGGCTCGGACATGTACCGGCAGCAGATCCTCGACCACTACAAGAACCCGCGAAACTACGGGGAACTCGAGGACCCGGACTTCACGCACGTCGGCGAGAACCCCTCCTGCGGCGACACGATCCGGATGGACGTCCAACTGGACGACGACGAGGAGACGGTCGAGGCGGTGCGGTTCACCGGCGACGGCTGCGCTATCTCGATGGCCTCCGCGAGTATGCTCTCCGAGCGGCTCCACGGGATGCGCGTCGACGAGCTCGACGCGCTCGACACCGACGACGTCACCGAGATGCTCGGCGTCGACATCTCGCCGATGCGCGTCAAGTGCGCGGTGTTGGGGCGACAGGTCGCGCAGGACGGTGCGAAGATCCACCGCGGCGAACTCGACCCGGACGACGACCGCACGGTGACCGAGGAGTAGCGCTCGCGGTCGACGGCCGCCGTCGGCTCTCGCGCCCGCCCGCCCCGAGCCCACCGGACTTTTGCCCGCGAACCACGTTCGTCCGCCCATGAGCGACGGCTTCGACAAAGAGGCGGAACGGGAGAAGCTCCGCGAGAAGTTCGCGGAAGACGAGAAGAAGCGCGAGCACACCCAACAGATGTCCGAACTCCTCCTGAAGGGCGCGACGATGACGAACCGCCACTGCGAGGAGTGCGGCGACCCGATATTCCGGTACGACGGCCGCGAGTTCTGCCCCACTTGCGGGACCGAGGTTGGGGGCGCCGCCGAGGCGGGCGACGCTCCGGCGGAGGCGGACGGGGCTCCGGCAGCGGCAGGCGAGACTCCGGGCGAGGTGGACAAGGCTCCGGCCGTCGAGACTGAAGCGGCGGCCGGTGCGACCGGCACGAACGCCGAGGGCGTCGACGCCGCCGCTGAGAACGGCGCGGTCGGCGATAACGCGGTCGGCTCCAGCGCGGACGACGCCGGCGCGGTCGACGCCCGTGCGAGCGAAGCGACCGGGTCGCAGTCGCCTCCGTCGACCGCCGCGCCGTCGCGGGGGTCGGCGTCGCCGCAGGAGTCGGCGCCGCGAGGGTCCGAGCCTCGACGATCCGAGCCGCAGCAGTCTCTCCCGTCGCGGTCGGCCGACGACGCCGAGGGCGTCGGCGCCGCTCGCGCGTCGCTGACGCGGACGTTGACGCGGTTCGCGCGCGCTGCCGAGGAGACGGACGACCCGCGGCGCGCCCGCGACCACCTCGAAGCGGCCCGCGAGGCGGCCGAGGCGCTCGCGGCGCTGAATCGGTAGCCGGCGACGCGGCGGTCGCTCGAACGGGCTTGGGGAGAACTCGGTTGGGGAGAACGGGGCGACGGGAGCGACGGGAAAAACGGAAGAGACGAGAGAGACGGACGGTCCGCTTCGGTCGCGGCGGCGTCAGGCCCGGACCGGCGAGCCGGCCGGTTCCATTATCGCCCAGCTCGGCTCATCGCCCAACAGCGCGTGGACGATCCGGACGACCGCGTCGAGGTTCGCCTCGCTGTCGGTCTCGCCGCGCTCCGCGCGCCGGACGAACTGATCGACTTGCTCCAGCGTCACGGTTCCGGCGGCGACGGCGCCGGTGATCGTCTCCGTGTCGCTTTCGAGGACGTTCAGCAGTTCGGGCGACGGATCCGGGTCGGACGGGGCGGGGCGCGACGAGCGGTCGGCCTTTGCGGTGGTCACTGTGATAGTTACTACACAGAGAGTTAATATATTAGTGCCGGTACTCCTCGGATCTCTGCTATTTTCTGCGAACCGGCGTCGCTCGGCTGTACGTAGCTGACCCGATATCGACGAGAAACTCCGCCAAAGCCTCAATCGATCGTTCATACACGGATGTCGACTGATCGACGGCGAACACCCCAAAGCCCCAGCCGCGAGGACTCGATGCGCTCGTTGCGGTCCTCGGTCGGTCGCTCATTTCACTCGCTCCCGCCCTGCGGTCCTTACGTCGCGCGTCTTCGTCCTCGCGGCTGCCCCTTTGAATCCCACCCGACCGCGACCGCACAGCACCTCACGCCTCCCCAGCCTCGTCGCTCGCTGCGCTCGCGACTCCCTCGCGCGTGCGACTCGCGCTCTCCGGGCGCTTGTCGGCACGCGCCACCGCAGTTCTCTTGATAAATGAACCGCCGCTACCGCCCGCTCTCGACGGCGACGCGCATGTCCTGTGCCAGCCGTTCGGCGCGGTCGGCGTCGGCGGACTCGGCGTAGATCCGGATCTTCGGCTCGGTGCCGGAGGGGCGGACGAGCACCCACGCGTCGCCGTAGTCGAGCCGGTAGCCGTCGGTCGTGTTCGGTTCCGCGTCGGCGGTCTCGACGTACGCCCGGGCGGCCGAGAGCATCTCGTCGCGCTCGTCGTCGTCCTCGTACTCCACGTTCGCCCGCACGAAGTGGTAGTCGCTGTACGGCGCGACGACCTCGCTGACGGGCGCGCCGTCGGCGTCGGCGAGCAGTTCGAGGAACCGCGCGCCGATGTACGCGCCGTCCCGCGAGAGCCGGTACGGCGGGAAGAAGACGCCGCCGTTGCCCTCGCCCGCGACCGGAACCCTCGTCCCCTCCTCGTGGAGGTCGCGCGTCCGGGTGATGATGTTCGTGGCGCCGATGGGCGTCAGTTCGAGGTCGGCGTCGTTGTCGGCGCAGACGTCGACGAGCCGCTGGGAGACGTTGACCGCGCTGACGACCGCGTCGCCCGGTTCGAGGCAGGCGTCCGCCAGCGCCGCGAAGGACGTGTCGCCGTCGACGAACTCGCCGGTCTCGTCGACGAAGACGGCCCGGTCCGCGTCGCCGTCGTGGGCGATCCCCACGTCGGCGTCGGAGGTCGCGACGAGCCGCCGGAGGTCCTCGAGGTTCTCCGGGACCGGCTCCGAGTCGCGGCCGGGGAAGTGGCCGTCCGGCGTCGCGTTGACGGTCAGCACCTCGCAGCCGAGTTCGCGGTAGACCCGCGGGGACGCGACCGAGGCCGCGCCGTGGCCCGAGTCCACCGCGACCGTGAGGTCGGCGTCGGCGATCGACTCGCGGTCGACCGCAGCGATCAGCTGGTCGACGTAGTCGTCGACGACCCCCTCGACCGGCGTCGTCGCGCCCGCCGCCCGCCAGTCGGCGTGGTCGTACTCGTCGTCGAGGACGCGCCGCTCGATCTGCTCCAGCACGTCGACGGAGAGCTCCACGCCGTCGTCCCCCACGAGCTTGATCCCGTTGAACTCCGGCGGGTTGTGCGAGGCGGTGACGAGGACGGCGGGGACCTCGGCCGCCTCGCAGTAGTTGCCGACCGCCGGCGTGGGGACGACGCCGAGGCGGTCGACGTCGCACCCGACCGCGGCGAGCCCGCTCGCGGCCGCGTTGGCGAACAGCTCGCCGGTCGTTCGCGTGTCCCGCGCGACGGCGACGCGGTCGGCGTCCCAGGCCGTCCCGGCCGCCTTCGCGATGTCGAGGACGAGCGCGGGCGTGAGATACCGCAGCGCGACCCCGCGGATGCCGCTCGATCCGAACAGCTCCATGCGAGCCCATCTGCCGGCCGAGGGGAAAGCGGTTCCGAACCGCCCCGACCGAGGCGTCCCCGATGGCCCCGGCACCCGTCTCGCCGCGACGCCCGCCTGGTCGCGACGACGCGTGCGGTTCATGCCGGTGGCGCCCGTTCGCCCCGTATGGACCACACGCGACGCGGCGCGCTCGCCGGGGGCGCGTTCGCCCTGTCCGTCGCGACGGCGGGCTGTCTCGACTTCGCGGCGGGCGACGGACCGCAGGGCCCAGAGGGGACGCCGGCGACGCTGACCTGCGAGGACGACGAGTTCGTCCGCCTCGACCGGCCGTTCGAGGACTCGGTCACCGAGACCCTCGTCGAGACGGGCGAGACGACCGTGGAACTCTCCACCGAGGGGGCGACCGAGACGTACGGCCAGTCGCTCCGACTCGTCCTCCGCAACACCGGGAATGCTCCCGCCGCCACGCTCGGCGAGTCCGCCTACTCGCTCCAGCGCGAGACGGCCGAAGGGTGGCTCGACGTCCGCGGCTCCACTTCGGGCGAGGGGGTCGAACTCCCTCGGGCCGAGGCGTCGCTCGGCACGAGTTCGGCGTACTCCTGGGATGTCACGCTGACCGAGTCGGGGATCGCCGACGCGGTCGACGGCGTCGACCTGGCCGTCTGTCCGCCGCTGGGCGACGGCACCTACCGGTTCGTCTACTGGGGGCTCGTCGACGCGCCGCCGATCGGCGCGGAGTTTGAACTGGTGGGGTGAGGCCGGTTCGACGCGAGCCGGTTCGACGCGAGCCGGGGCGACCTCGGGCCACGGCGGGGGTCTCGGCTCAGAACGGCTGCCAGTCGGAGGGTTGCCCGACGCGGCCGCGGACGCGGAACTCCCGGTCGTCGTCGTCGACGCGGGTCTCGACGACGACCTCGAACGGCTCGTGGAGGGTGTGGACGACCTGTTCGTCGTGGGCGGTCGAGCCGACGACGCCGACGAAGGGCCACCCCTCGCCGGAGGCCTGAGAGGTCATCACCCGGGTGAACCGGTAGATTCGCTCCGGGTCCCAGTACATCAACAACTGGGACAGCGAGTAGACGCCGACGGCGCGCTCGCGTCCGGTGGAGGACTCGACGACGTCGGTGAACTTGATCCCGATGTCCGTGAGGTTGCCCGCGCTGGCGACGTACTTCGTCGTCGGCGTGTCCTCGCGCTTGTCGCCCTGCTCGTGGGTGACGCAGTCGATGACGATAACGTCGTCGCCGTCCTCGCCGGTGAGTTCCTCGTAGTCGCCGCGGACCTTCTCCGCGGTCCGCCCCGTCGAGATGACGACCGGGCCGTCGGCCCACGTCGCGAGCAGCCGGTTGAACAGGTCGTACTTCCCGCTCATCGGGGGACCGCTGATGAGGACGCTGTCGGCACCGCGGACAGCGTCGGGAAGCAGAGTCATTTGATGAACGTGAGAGAGTGTTCGGTAAAACTCTTCCGAGGGATCACTTTCGGAGCATGGAAGGGAGGTCGAGCGAGGACGGCGGGCCCTCCCGCGGCCCGTCGGTCAGTGTCAGCTCGCGTATCGCGCCGGGGAGCGCGGCGGGGACCGGCGCGTCGCGCGGCGCCCCGGTGCCGTCGACGAGCGACTCCCAGACGGCCTCGTCGGTGGAGTCGTCCCGCTCCGCTTTCGCCTCCAGCGCCTTCGTCCGCCCCTCGTCGTACGCCAGCTCCACGATGCTCCGGTCGTAGCTCCCCGGGAACGCCGCCAGCACCCGGTCGAGTTCGTCCGGGCGGGCGCTGTCGACGCCGGCGGCGACGCCCAGCGCGAAGGCGCGCTCGACGGCCTCCTCCCGCGAGAGGTCGTCCCACTCCGTGCCGAACGTGCGGTCGTACATCAGTGGGTCACCGTCGCCGCCGAGCCGACGCGGAGCCCGCCGTCGGTGAACTCCACGTCTTGGATGTCGGTGTCGACGTCCGTCCCCCGCATCTTCAGCACTTGGACCCCGCGCTGCATCCCCTCGTCTTCGAGGTAGTTGTGCATGAAGACGACGCCGTGCGCGAGGTAGTGTTCCTCCGAGTAGGCGCTCGGGTCGGTCATCTCGGAGATCAGAAGCGTCGTGGCGTCGGTCCGCTTCAGCGAGGAGAGCAGCTGGATCATCGTGTCCTCGTCGTCGTCGAGGAGGAACCGCAACAGCATGGTGGAGTCGAAGACGACGCGGTCGATGTCGCGGGAGTTGATGAACCCGGTGAGCCGGTTGGTGACGCCCGAGCGGTCGCGGCGGTCGCCGGGGAGGCCGAAGAAGCGTCGCCCGTCCGACGAGAAGGAGTCGAGGAAAGTGACGCGGTCGGAGTCGAGCGCGCGGTCGAACCCGAAGTCGTAGCCGCTCATGTCCTCGCGGATCCCCTCCTTCGTCTCGTGCATGCTGATGTACAGGATGTCCTCGCCGTTCCGGGCACCTTGGGCCGCGAACTGCGAACAGAAGGTCGTTTTGCCGCTCCCGGGTGGACCGCTGACCACGTACAGTCGGTCCTCGGGGAACCCCCCGTCGACGATGTCGTCGAACCCCGGGACGCCGCTTGAGACGCGCATACGTACGAACCCGTTGGGCGGCCGATAAGCGTTGGCACCCGGTTCTCACCCGTGAGAACCGACGCGGTCGGCGACGGTCGGCGCCGCTCCGTCGCCGCGGGGCGAGTCGGTCCGGCCGTCGAACCGCCGCCGCGCGAGCGATCGAGTCGGTCCGGCTACGCTTCCGCGGGCTCGACGTCGTCAAGTTCGGCGGCGAGCGCGTCGTCGACGTCCGGCGAGACCCACACGACGAACCGGTCGTCGGACTTGACGATGCCGCGGACGCCCTCGTCCTCGACCGTCGTGCTCTGGTCGACGTCCTCCGGCGAGACGTCGCGGACCTGGAACACCTCGTCGACCATCCAGCCGACGGTGCCGCCCTCGTCGATCTCGGCGTCGTCGAACACGACGATCCGCTCGCGCGGGCCGTCCTCGTCGATGTCGAACAGCGTCTTCGGGTCCACGATCGTCGTCGTCCGGCCGCGGAGGTCCATCACGCCCTCGACGTGGTCCGGCGAGTTGGGGATCCGCGTGAGTTCGCCCGCGTCGACGATCTCGTCGATGACGCCGATGTCCAGACAGTACGTCCCGTCTCCGAGCCCGAACTCCAACACCTTGGTCGGTTCGGCGTCCGCCTCTGTTGCTGCCATGCCCGTAGGTGTGGTGAACCGACAAATAATCGTGTCCCCTGAATTATCAGGGGTGATTACTGGGTCCGTGGATTTATGCTGATTCTGGGCGCGCTGTGGTACATGAGCAGGACGACGGATCGGCGCGGCGGTCGGGACGGGTCGCCGCGGGTGGTGGTCGTCGACGACTCACCGTTCATGCGGGGACTGATAAGCGACCTCTTGGACGACGCCGGGGTCGCGGTCGTCGGCGAAGCGGGGGATGGGGAGGAGGCGCTCTCGGTGGTCGCCGAGACGCGCCCCGACGTCGTGACGATGGACGTCGAGATGCCCGGGATGGGCGGGCTCGAAGCCGTCGAGCGGCTGATGGAGGAGACGCCGACGCCGGTGTTGATGCTGTCGGCGCACACGGACGAGGGCGCCGAGGTGACCTTCGAGGCGCTGGACCGGGGAGCGGTCGACTTCTTCGCGAAGCCCGGCGGCGAGGTGTCGACGGGCGTCTCGCGGGAGTCCGAGCGCCTCGTCGAGGCGGTCCGCTCGGTCGCGGGCGCCGACCTCGACGCCGCGACCCGCGAGCGCGACGAGCCGAGTTCCGCGGCCTCGCGCTCGCCGGACGCCGGGAGCGACGCGGACGCGGACGACGTCGACGGACCGCTGACCGCGGTGATCGCGGCCTCGACCGGCGGGCCGAACGCGGTCGAGCGCGTGCTGTCGGCGCTCCCGATGGCGGACTGCCGCGTGGTGATCGTCCAGCACATGCCGGAGGCGTTCACCTCGCGGTTCGCGGACCGGCTCGACGCCGCCTCCGCGTACGACGTGCGGGAGGCCAGCGACGGCGCGCGGATCGGCGCCGGCGAGGCGATCGTCGCCCGCGGCGGCAGCCACACGCTCGTCGACAGCTACCGGGCGGGGCGGCTCCGGGTCAAGCTCGACGAGGACGACGACTCCCACACGGTCACCCCGGCGGCCGACGTGACGATGCGCTCGGCGGCCGAGGTGATCGACGACCCGCTCGTCGGCGTCGTGTTGACGGGGATGGGCTCGGACGCCGCGGAGGGGATCCGGGCGATGGCCGACGCCGGGGGGCGGACGCTGGCGCAGAGCGAGGACACCTGCGTCATCTACGGCATGCCGAAGCGCGCGGTGGAGACGGGCGGGGTCGACAAGGTGTACGACCTCGACGACGTCGCCGGCGCGATCGTGGGGGGTGAGGCCTGATGGACTCCCACCGCGCCGCGTTCGTCGCCGAGGCCGAAGACGGGATCACCGACCTCAACAACGCCCTGCTCGCGCTCGAAGCGGACCCCGAGGACGCCGAGGCGATGGACGACGTGTTCCGCGTCGCCCACACCCTGAAGGGCAACGCCGCGGCGATGGGGTACGAGGGCGTCTCCGACTTCGGGCACGCCCTCGAAGACCTCCTCGACGCGGTCCGGCAGGGCGAGCGGGAGGTGACGCCCGAGCTGATGGACCTCCTCTTCGAGGGGGTCGACGCCGTCGAGTCGATGGTCGAGGAGATAGCCGACACCGGCGAGGTGTCGACCGACCCCTCCGACCTCGAATCGCGACTGCGCGAGATGGAGGAACACGGGACAGTCGGGGGCGGCGACGAGGCGAGCGACGACGCCGGAGCCGACGACTCGGCTGACGCGGACGCCGACGCCGCAGAAGACGCGGAGGACGACGCCGAGGATGGGTCCGAATCCGACCCGGACGAGGGCGCTCCCGACGTCGAGGTTCCGGAACCGCCGGCGGACGCCGCCGACCTTCCCGACCCCGTCGCGTACGCGGACGTGACGATCGGCGACGCGCAGATGCCGGGCGTCGACGCCGCGCTCGTCCTCCAAGCGATCGACGAGCAGTTCGACGGACACGTCACCGATCCCGCGCCCGAGGCGCTGGAGGGCGGCGAGTACGACGAGTCGTTCGACGCGTTCGTCGGCGGTGCCGACCCCGAGGTCGTCGCCGAGGGGCTCCGGGCGCTCACGCAGGTCGAGGCGGCCACGGCGGTCGCGGTCGGCGGCGAGGACGACGCCGAAGCGGCCGATTCCGAGCCGGCAGCGGCCGAATCCGAACCGGCCGATGCTGAGCCTGCCGACGCCGAACCGGGCGACGCCGGTTCGGCCGAGGACGACACCGAAGGCGCGGCGGAGCCCGCCGCGGCCGATGCGGACGACGAGACCGAGCAGTCCGAGGACGCCAACCAGCCCGACGACGGCTCCGAGTCGCCGTCGGACGACTCCGGCTCCTCGGGAGGTTCCGACTCCAAGTCCGGCGACGAGATCAAGTCGATCCGCGTCGACGTCGACCAGGTCGACGAGCTGTACGGGCTCGTCGAGCAGCTGGTGACGAGCCGGATCAAGCTCCGGCGAGAGCTGGAGGCCGCCGACGCCGAGTCGGACACGCTCGACGAACTCGACAAGCTCGCCTCCAGCCTCCAGGACACGGCGATGGACATGCGGCTCATCCCGTTCTCGCAGGTGTCCGACTCGTTCCCGCGGCTCGTGCGCGACATCTCGCGGGACCTCGACAAGCGGATCGACTTCGAGATCGAGGGCGACGACGTGGAGCTGGACCGGACGATCCTCACGGAGATGCGCGACCCGCTCGTGCACGTCCTGCGGAACGCGGTCGACCACGGGATCGAGTCGCCCGAGGAGCGCGAGGCGGCCGGGAAGGACCCGACCGGGCACGTGGAGCTCACGGCCGAGCGCGAGCGCGACCACGTGATAATCGAGGTCTCGGACGACGGCGGCGGGCTCGACCCGGACCAGCTTCGCGAGAAGGCGGTCGACGAGGGGGTCAAGAGCCGCGAGGCGGTCGAGGCGATGGAAGACGACGAGGTGTACGACCTCGTCTTCCACCCCGGCTTCTCCACCGCGGAGGAGGTCACGGACGTCTCCGGCCGCGGGGTCGGGATGGACGTGGTCCGGACGACCGCGCGCGACCTCGACGGCTCCGTCTCGATCGAGAGCGAGCCCGGCGAGGGGAGCACGGTCCGGTTCCGGCTCCCGGTCACCGTCGCCATCGTGAAGGTGATGTTCGTCGACGTGGGCGGCACGGAGTACGGGATCCCGATCAAGTCGATCGCGGAGGTCGCCCGCGCTGACGACGTCGAGGAGGTCCACGGCGACGAGGTCGTCAGACACGAGGACGACCTCTACCCGGTCGTCCGGCTGAACGAGCGCCTCGGCGAGATAGATTCGACGGCGGCCGAGGCGTCCGCGGCCGCGGCGTCCGCCGACGAGACTCCCGCCGCCGACGGCGGCGTCGCGGTCGACGAGGGCCGCGACGACGACGCGGGAGGCGACGGCGGCGCGGGCGCGACCAACAACGGGATGCTCGTCCGGATCCGCGAGGAGACGCGGCAGGTCGCGCTCCACTGCGACGCGGTGCTCGACCAGGAGGAAGTGGTGGTCAAACCGCTCGACGGTCCGCTCTCGGGGACGCCCGGCCTCAGCGGCACGGCGGTCCTCGGCGACGGGGACGTCGTGGCCGTGCTCGACGTGGTGAGCCTATGAGCGGGTCGGCGGACGACGCAGAGACGGCGTTCGAAGGCGTCCTCCGGCAGATCGACGACACGGTCCCGTTCGAGCCGGGGTACTACAACGAGTCGTACCTCGACCGCCGGATCACGGCCCGGATGCGTCGGCGTGACACGGAGTCGCACGCCGAATACAAGCGCATCCTCCGCGAGGACGCCGACGAGCGGCAGGCGCTGATGGACGCGCTCACGATCAACGTGACCGAGTTCTTCCGCAACCGGGAGATGTGGGACGTCCTCCGTGACGTGTTGCGCGAGCGGACCGCGGAGCAGCGGCGCGTCCGCGTCTGGTCGGCGCCGTCGGCGGACGGCCGCGAGCCGTACTCCGTCGCGATGCTGGCCTGCGACGACCCCGAGATAGACGAGTCGCGCGTCGAGGTGCTCGGCTCCGACATCAGCGAGGAGGCGCTCGATAACGCCCGCGAGGGCGTCTACCACACGACGCGCACGACGGACATCGCGGAGGAGCTCGAACCCCTCTCCGACCCCGACAAGTACGTCGAGCGCGACGAAGACACGTTTCGGGTGCGGCCGGCGGTCCAGCGCCTCGTCAACTTCGAGACCCACGACCTGATCCGCGACGGCGCCCGCGACCCCTTCGACGTGGTGTTGTGCCGAAACCTGCTGATCTACATCGACGTCGACCACAAGGCCGCCCTCTTCGACACCTTGGAGGCGTCGCTCGCCGACGACGGCGTCCTCGTGTTGGGGATGACCGAGAGCATCCCCCCGAATCGGTCCGACCGCTACGAACCGATCGACAAGCGACGGCGGGTGTTCGGGAGGCGCTGATGTCGCTGTACCAGCACGCCCGGGACGGGAACGCGGAGCGCCTCCGGGACGCGCTCGGCAGCGACAGCGCGGCCGTCCGGCGGCGCGCCGCGGATTTCCTCGGCGAGGTCGGCGAGGAGGGCGACCAGCCGACGATCGACGGGCTGCTCCGCGCGGCGACGACGGACGACGACCCCGAGGTCCGCGGCGCGGCGGTCGACGCGCTCGACGAGATCGGCGAGGCGGCGCTCGAACAGCTCCTCGAAGAGCTCACGGGCGGCGGCGGGGACTCCGAGGCGGAGTGGGTCACCGCGCGCAAGTTCGCCCGCGCGCTGGAGGCCGACCGACCGGAGCTCCGGATGGCGGCGGCGAACGCGCTCGGGCGCCTCGACGACGCGAGCGGCCTCCAACCGCTCGTCGGCGCGCTCGACGACGAGGACCCCCGCGTCCGGCTCCGGGCGGCGCAGGCCTGCGGGACCTTCGCCGACGCGCGAGCCGTCCCCGGCCTGCGCGAGCGACTCGACGACGAGGAGCCGCGCGTGCGCCGGGCCGCGGCCAACGCGCTGGGGGCGATCGGCACCGACGAGGCGCTGTCGCCGCTGCTCGACCTGCTCGACGACGGCGACGAGTCGATCCGACGGATCGCCGCCGGCGCGCTCGGGAAGGCGAGCAACCCGGAGCCGGTCGAGCCGCTCGCGCGAGCGCTCGGCGACGAGAGCGCCGTCGTGCGCAACGCCGCGGTGTACTCGGTGATCGAGCTACTTTCGAACGTGCCGACCCAGCAGAGCCACGCGGTCCGTGATCAGGTCGTCTCGGAGCTGAAGGCCGCCGACGACGCGACCGTCGTCGAGCCGCTCGTCGAGATCCTCACCGACGGCCAGCAGTCCCGCCAGCGCCGGAACGCGGCGTGGATCCTCGGCCGGGTGGCGGACCCGGACGCGTCGCTGGCGGTGGAGGCGCTCGCGGACGCGCTCGCGGACGACGACCCACAGACCGCGCAGTTCGCGGCCACGAGCCTCAAGAGCCTCGGCGGTCCGGTCGTCGAGGACCGCCTGCTCGACAAGCTGGGCCCCGAACACGCGGAGGACGCCCGCGCGAAGGCGGTGTTCGTCCTCGGACAGATCGGCGGGCAGGAGACCTTGAACCGCCTCGAAGAGTACGCCGACGACGACAGTCAGGCCGTCAGAAAGCGCGTGTTCTCGGCCGTCTCGAAGCTGCGCGCGGGGGGTCCGTAAATGGCGCAAGAGGAGAGCGAGTACAAGATCACCGACACGCAGGCGAAGTTCGCGGTCGCGGTCCGCGAGGGCCGGAAGGTGAGCGACGTCTCGTGGACGCCGGGGCGCGTCCTCCTCTCGAACCGGCGGCTGATACTCGCCGGCAACGACGGGAAGCGGACCGTCCCGCTGTCGAAGCTGGAGCGCCTCGGCGGGCGCCACGACGCGAACCAGTCGGTCGCGCGCGTCTCCAACTACGTGAGCTTCGACCTCGGCGAGCAGGTGTTACTCGTCGCCGCCAAGGACCACGAGCCGTTCGAGCGCGACGTCTACCGCGCGCTGCTCGACCAGAAGACCGTGATGGCAAAACACCCCGCCATCGAGGGCGGCGTCGTCCAGGACACGGAGTGGGAGCAGGCGCGCGTGAAGATCGACGAGAACGGGCTCAACGCGGCCTTGGAGCGCGGCGCCTTCGTGAAGTTCGACCTCGACGACATCAGCGGGCTCGACGCGGCGAAGCGCACCGTCAACGGCGAGAAGAAGCCAGTCATCGAGGTGTCACACACCGACGACGAGGGGACGAGCATCGAGACGCACGTCGCGGGCGACCCCAACCGGATGCGGTTCGTCGAGTCGTGGCTCCGGAAGGGCGAGGAGCGCTCGTCGACGAACGTCGACCTCTCCAGCCGCGACCGCGAGGTGCTGATGGCGCTGTACTCCGGCGTCTCGCCCTTCGAGATCCCCTCGTTCCTCGGGATGGACGTCGACGACGTCGAGGAGACGTTCGAGCGGCTGGTCGACCTCGAAGTGGTCGAGGAGGTGCGGATCCGCCGCGAGGTCGCGCTCAACTCCCGCGGCCGCAACATCGCCAGCGAGGCGATGAACGAGCAGTAGCGGGGCTCGCGCTCGGCGGGCGTCGGCAATCACGAACCGTCGCCGCGTCGAACCACGCTTAAGTCGCCGCCCGGCGGAGTACGGCCATGAGCTACGAGGCAGTGCTTTTCGACCTCGACAACACGCTGTACCCGTACGCCCCGTGTAACGAGGCGGGCAAGCGGGCCGCGCTCGACGCCCTCCGCGAGCGCGGGTACGATCTGGACCGCGACGCGTTCGACGACCTGTACGCGACCGGCCGGCGCGAGGCCAAACGCGAGACGCGCACCACGGCCGCCTCCCACGACCGTCACGTCTACTTCAAGCGCGGGCTGTACCGGCACGCGGGCGAGCCCGACGCCGCCGCTGCGCTGGCGGCCGGCGACGCCTACTGGAACGGATTCCTCGCGGCGATGTCCCTCTGTGACGGCGTCGAGGGGGTCCTCGACGCCCTCGACGCCGCGGGAACCGACGTCGCGGTCGTGACGAACCTCACGACGCGGGTCCAGCTGCGGAAGCTCGTTCGCCTCGGGCTCGACGACCGGATCGACCTGCTCGTCACCTCCGAGGAGGTGGGCCGCGAGAAACCGAGCGCGCTCCCCTTTACGAGCGCGCTCGCCGAACTCGACTGCCGACCGAGCGAGGCGGTGGCGGTCGGCGACAACGTCGAGGCCGACGTCGCCGGCGCGAACGCCCTCGGCGTCGACTCGGCGCTGTTCGTCGCCGACGGCGACGCGCCCGCCGAGGGGGAACTCGACGGCGACCGACGCCCGGACTACCGGCTCGACGCCTTCGCCGACCTGACGGAGGTGGCGGCGTGACCCGCGACGGTTCCGGGAGCGATTCCGGCGCGGACGCGAACCCCGACCTCCTGCGGGAGGCGCGGGAGGCGGTCGTCGAGTACGCGCCGGCGCTCGCAGACCTGACGCCCGGACGGACCGGGAACCTGAGCGTCCGCGACGGGGACCGGGTCGCCGTCACGCCCACCGGCGTCCCGTACGACTCGTTCGACGCCGCCGACGTACCCGCCGTGTCGCTGGCGGGCGAGCGGCTGGCCGGGCGGATGGCGCCGTCGAGCGAGGTGCCGATGCACACGGGGATCTACAAGCACGACCGGCCGGGCGCGATCGTTCACACCCACTCGCCGTGGGCGACGACGATGGCGACGCTCCACCGGAAGCTCCCGCCGATCCACTACATGATCGCCGCCGTCGGCCGCGAGGTGCCGTTGGCGGACTACGCGCCGTACGGCACCGAGGAGCTGGCGGCGAACGTCGTCGCCGCGATGGCCGAGGCGGACTCCGACGCCGCCATCCTCGCGAACCACGGGCTCGTGGTGACCGGCCCGGACGTCGAGACCGCGGTCGAGAACACCCGCCACGTCGAGGACATCTGCCGGCTCTACCTGCGCGCGTCCGCCGTCGGCGAGCCGTACGTCCTCACCGACGAGGAGATGGCGACGGTCGAGGAGCGGTTCGAGAGCTACGGGCAACAGCCGGACGCGGAGTAAGGAGGGAATCGCCGACAGTCGGCCGGTTTTATAAATACACGGGCGGCTACCGGATCGGTATGACAGAGTTCGAGCCGGCGCCGGCGGTCCGCGAGACCGCCGAGTCGATCGCGACGATGGAGATCCGCGGCGCGGCGACCATCGCCTCCGCGGCCGCGGAGGCGCTCGCCGAGCAGGCCGAGGCGGCGGCCGCGTCCGGCGCGACCGCGAGCGACCCCGCGGCGTTCCGCGCGTCGATGCGCGCGGCCGCCCGCGACCTCCGCGAGACCCGGCCGACCGCCGTGTCGCTGCCGAACGCCCTCCGGTACGTCCTCCAGCGGATGGAGGGCGACTCGGTCGACGGGCTCCGCCGGAGCGTCGTCGACGCGAGCGAGGCGTTCGTTGAGCAGCTCGACCGCGCGCAGGAGGACCTCGGGCAGGTCGGCGCCAACCGGCTCGCGGACGGCGACACGGTGATGACGCACTGTCACTCCACCGACGCGCTCGCGTGTATCGAGGCCGCCGTCGAGCAGGGGAAGTCGATCTCGGCGGTCGTCAAGGAGACGCGCCCGCGCCAGCAGGGCCACATCACCGCCGAACAGCTCCGCGACGCCGGGGTCCCCGTCACGCTGATCGTCGACTCCGCGGCGCGGCGCTACCTCGACGAGGTCGACCACGTCGTCGTTGGCGCCGACTCGATCGCCGCCGACGGGGGCGTCATCAACAAGATCGGCACCTCGGGGCTCGCCGTCAACGCCCGCGAGCGCGGCGTCCCGATCATGACCGCGGCCCAGACGATCAAGCTCCACCCGGAGACGCTGACGGGCCACACCGTCGAGATCGAGATGCGCGACGAGGGCGAGGTGATCGACCCGGCGGCCCGCGGGGAGATCGGCGACATCGCGGTCGAGAACCCGGCGTTCGACGTGACGCCGCCGCGGTACATGGACGCGATCGTCACCGAGCAGGGGCAGTTCCCGCCGGAGAGCATCGTGACGCTGATGCGCGAGCTGTTCGGCGAGGGCGCCGCCGAGCCGTGGGCGGAACCATGAGCGGGCGCGACCCCGGGGGCGACGGGGATCGGCCCGACGCGCGCGACGGCGACCGACCCGCCGACCCCGGGACCGAGGACGGCGAGGGCGTCGACGACTGGGACGAGACGGTCGCGGAGTGGGACCGCGAGGTCGACGAGTGGGAAGAGGACGGTCCGGAGGCCGGGGGCGCGTCCGAGAACGGAGACGCGCCCGAGAACGGGAACGAGAGCGACGACGGAGACGAGAGCGACGACGGAGCCGGTGCCGGGGCCGAGAATGTCGATCCCGCCGTCGACCGCGACCCCGACCTCGGCCCCGACGACGCCGCCCGCGTGCCGAAGGTCGTCGCCGCGGGCCACATCAACTGGGACGTGACGATCCACGTCGACCGGCTCCCCGAACCGGACGGCGAGACGCGGATCGACCGGCTCGAACAGTCCGGCGGGGGCAGCGCCGCCAACGTCGCGGTCGGGCTCGTCGACCTCGGCGGCCAGTCGGTCGTCTACGGCAGCGTCGGCGGGGACGAGTCGGGCGCGCTGGCGCTTCGCGAGCTCGCCAGCGCCGGCGTCGACCCCGGACAGGTGCTGGTCGACGCGGAGGAGCCCACCTCGGTGAAGTACGTCATCGTCGACGGGGGCGGCGAGCTGCTCATGCTCGCGAACGACGGCGCCAACGAGTCGTTCTCCGCGGCCGGGCTCGACCGCGACACGCTCGCGGCCGCCGACCACCTCCACCTCACCGGCCAGCAGCCCGAGACCGCGGCGGCGCTCGCGACCGCGGCCGCGGAGGCGGGCGCGACCCGGAGCTTCGACCCCGGCCGGCGCGTCGCGGACCGCGAGTTCGACGCCGCGCTCCACGCGAGCGACGTGCTGTTCCTGAACGACCGGGAGGCCGACGCGCTCGCGGCGGCGACAGACGTCGACCCGTGGGAGCCCGACGACCGCGTCGTCGCGATCAAGCTCGGCGACGAGGGCGCGACCGTCCGGACGCCGCACGGCAGCGTCTCGCACCCGGGGTTCGACGTCGACCCGGTCGACACCACCGGCGCGGGCGACGCCTTCGCCGCCGGGTTCCTCGGGGCGGCGCTGCGGGAGTCGGAAATCACCGGCGACGGGTTCTCGCACGACCCGCGCGACTACCAGGTGCCGATCCTGGTCGGCAACGCCTGCGGCGCCGTCGCGACCGAGTCGGTGACCGCCCGCACCGACCTCTCGTGGGACCGCGTCCGCGAGACGATGGGCGAGTCGCCCGAGACGGACCTCCTCATCGAAGTGCGGGCCTGAGGCGGCCGGCGGTCCGACGCCAACCGCCGCGTCAGCCCTCGTAGTCGAACGCGACCGCGAGGTCGGCGGCACCGAAGAAGACGAACCGGTACCGACCGGGAACGAGGTCCGGGCAGACCCGGAAGGCGTCCGCGCGCGGGCCGTCCTCGACGAGCCCCGTCTCGGTCATCTCGAACTCCCACTCCAGCGTCCCGCCCGGCGGGACGCCGATCGCCAGGTCGTTGTAGCCGACGGTGGGGTCGCCGTCGGTGCCGCGGAGCTCGGTCCAACCGCTCTCGGTGCGGAGCTCCAGGTTGTACTTCGCCTGGCTACCGACGGACGCCGGCTCGCCGGAGACGTTGGTCAGTTCGATCCGGAACCGGGTACCCCGACCGATCGCGAGCGGGTCGGACCCGGGCGCATCGTCGCCGGGGATCACGACGCGGAGCGCGAGCGGGCCGTCGCCCCCGGCGTCGCTGCCGGCGCCGCCCCCGCCGCTCCAGTTGACCTCGCCGTCGTACACCTGCGGGTGGCGCGTGAAGCCGTCGGCGTCGCACTCGAAGGCGGCGGGGACGTTCGCCGGGTCGTGTTCGGGGCGGACCTCGCCCGCGAGACTCTCCGGGTCGCGGATCCAATCGTCGTCGCGCACCGTCCCCGTCTCGTCCCAGCCGTCGGTGACCGAGAGCCGGACCGCGTCCGGGAGCGGGTCGCTCGTGACGCGGAGCAGCGCGGCCGGGTAGGTGATCGCCTGTCCGCAGGCCACCCCCTCGTCCTGCGCCCCCAGGACCGCCGCGTCCGCGACGAGGGTCCCGTTCTCGACGGCGACCCCGTCGAACGCGACCTCGTCGTGGCAGGTGGTCGGGCCGACGGACTCGACGTAGACGAGGGCCGACGCCGCGAAGTCGGTCGCCTCGACGAACGCGGCGGTCTCCGCCGGCGCGTCGCCGAGCAGCCACGCGGCGTCGTCCTCATCGGTGAGGAGGGCACAGAAGCCGCGGCGCTCCGTCCGGCTCCACGCCGGTCCGGACAGCGCCGCGCCGACTTGGTGGACGTCGGTCTCGGGGTCCGCGTCTCCCCCGGCGTCGCCGTCGGTACCGTCGCCGCCGCCGTCCGTGCCGTCGCCGCTGCCGTCTCCGCCATCGGTTCCGTCGTCGCCCGGCGCGGGACCGCCGGCCTCGGTACACCCGGCGAGCGCGGCGACGCTACCGGTCGCGACACCGTAGAGGGCCGTTCGTCGCGTGAGGTCGGTCATACCACCGGGTACGCGGCCGATACATAAGGGCTTCGTGTAGACGTAAACGCGCGTCTCACCGACCGAGCCGGGCAATTTCGATCGCTACGATCGGCTACGCTGGATCGAACAGCGCCTCGATCCCCTCCCTGTCGAGCCCGGCTGCGAGGCCGAGCGAGAGCGCGACGCGCGCCTTCGGGGCCGGGAGGTCGCCGGCGAACGTCACGCCGTGGTCCGCGAGCGTGACGGCGCCGCCGGGGGTGCCGTACACCGGTTCCGTGGGTCCGGCGGGCGGACGCCCGGCGACGACGACGGGCACCGATTCGACCGCCTCGCCGAGCGCGTCGCCGAGCGCGCCGGTGACGTTGCCGAGACCGGTCCCCTCGACGACGACGCCGCCGACGCCCGCGTCGAGCGCGCGTTCGAGCGCCCCCGAGCCGACGCCCGTCCCCGAGTGGATCACCGGCACCTCTGGCACGTCTGCGGGGCTTTCGATCGCGTCCGCGAGCGGGTCGACTGGGACGCCTCGCTCGGGGGTGCGCACGAGGCGGGAGGCGGCGCGGGTGAACGTCGCGACCGGGCCCGCCCCCGGCGAGGTCATCGTCGACAGCGCGTTGCTGTGGCCCTTCGCGACGTCGCGGGCGGTGTGAAGCTCGTCGTCGAACGCGACGTGGACCCCGGGCGCGAACCGGTCGTCCGCGGCCGCGCGGACCGCGAGCGCGAGGTTCGCCGGAACGTCGCTGGCGGGCTCGTCGAGCCGCCGCTGCGCGCCCGTGACGACGACCGGCGCGTCGAGGTCGGTGAGGAGGTCCAGCGCGAACGCGGTGTCCGCGAGCGTGTCCGTCCCGTGCGTGACGACCACGCCGTCGGCGGGCTCGCCGTCGGTCCCGTGGACGGCGTCTCGGGCGGCGGCCGCGGTCGCGAGGACATCTCGCCAGCGGACGTCGAACCCCGGCTGTGAACACACCTCTCTCGTCGTCACCCGTGCGTAGTCGCTCACGGCCGGCACCGCCGCCACGAGGTCGTCGCCCGTCTTCTCGGGGGCCGCGCCGCCGTCGCTCGGCTCCGAGGCGATGGTGCCGCCGCAGGCGACGACCGCCACCCGCGGGCGGCCGCCGTCGGCGCGCCGGACGGTTCTGTTCGGGTCTCGGCGTCCGTCCCGGCGCCCACCGCTCAACTCCTCGCGTCGGTCGCGACGATCGGTCTCGGTCATACCCCACGTCGCTCCCCGACGGACAAAGCGGTTGGTGCCGCGGCAGTCGTTCCGCGCCCGACTCGCCGATGCGCCACGACCGCCGCCGGGTTCCGGCGGTCCGCAGCGGTCGGCCGGATCCGAGACGGTCGAACCGCCCGACACCGCCGGATCGCGGTCGATTCCGAAACAAAGTATTAGCGAGGGCGATGAACAGTTAACACGTTTCTGCGGCGGTTTTAAAACGACCCAATCGGTCGAGAAACGCCGTGAAATTCGCCGAACCCTCGTCGGGGTATATGTGGTCCCCCGTCGTACGGAGAAGCGTCCATGTCAACCCCCGCTCCAACCCAGATCGCCTCCGGTGAACGACTCGCCGGGCTGATGACCGACACGGTCAAGGCCGCCGCCTTCTGGGCGGCCATCGCCATCCCGGCGACGTACCCCGTCCTGCTGTACTCGGGGCTCGACGGCGGCACCGGACAGCTGTTCGTCGTCCTCCTGTTCGCGAACGCCCTCGCGCTCGCGCTCGGTCACGACTACAAGCGCTGACCGTCGGCGCGGGACCGCTCGCCACGCACCGACAGAATCGCCCGGCCGAACCAAACGCGCCGCGTGGACACCGGCGCCGCGCCCTCCGCCCTCCGCTCTCTCGTCCTCCCGCCTACCTTCCGCCGCTCCGTTCGTCGCTCCAGCGTTCCGCTCTCGAAGCGCTTACCTCCGCCCCGATCCGACTGGGCGTATGAGCGACGAGACCCGCGTCGAGTGGCGCGACTGGGGCCCCGAGGCGTTCGCCGAGGCCGACGAGCGCGACCGCCCGGTGCTGCTCTCGCTGTCGGCCACCTGGTGCGAGGGCTGTCACGAGATGGACGCGATCACCTACGCCGAGCCGCGGATCGCGGCCAACGTCAACGAGGGGTTCGTCCCCGTCCGCGTCGACGTCGACCGCCACCCGCGGGTGCGCGAGCGGTACAACATGGGCGGGTTCCCCACGACCGCCTTCCTCACGTCCGAGGGGAAGCTGCTGACCGGCGCGGGCTACCTCGACGTCGACGGGATGCGGCAGGTCCTCGAATCGGTCCGGGAGATGTGGGCCGACAAGGGCCGCGCGGCCGGCCGTGTCCCCCGCGCGCTCGACGCGGACCTGCCGCCCCGCGGCGAACTGACCGACGAGATAGAGAGCCACCTGGCCGGCCAGCTGGAGGCGAAGTCCGACGACGAGTACGCCGGCTGGGGGACGGACGCGAAGTTCCCGCTCCCGCGGACCGTCGAGTTCGCGCTGAAGCGCGACCGGAACCGCGCGCTCCGGACGCTCGACGCGGTCCGCGACCACCTCGCGGACGACGTCGACGGCGGCTTCTTCCGCTACGCGGGGACCCGCGACTGGGGGGACGTCGCCTACGAGAAGCCGCTCGACACGAACGCCGCCGTGACCCGCGCGTTCGCGAACGCCTTCCTCTACACCGGCGACGAGGCGTACCTCGACCCCGCGCTCGACGCCGTCGGCTTCCTCACCGACGACCTCTGGACCGGCTACGGCGTCGGCGGGAGCCTCGGCCCCGGGCTCGGCCGCGCCTACTACGCCGCGCCCGCCGCGGATCGCGCCGACCTCGACGAGCCGCGCCGCGACCTGACGGCGTTCGCCGGCGGCAACGCGCTCGCCGCGGACGCGCTGTTCGCGGTGGCCGCCTACACCGACGACGAGCGCGCCCGCGAGTACGCGGACCGGATCCTCGACGGCCTCGAACGCGACCTGATCGACGCCGAGAGCGGCGCGGTGACCCACTACCGCGGCAGCGACGAGGCCGGCGAGACCGACCTGCTGGAGGACGCCGCCCGCGTCGTCGGGGCGTACGTCCGCGCCGCCGGGGTGCGCGGCGAGGGCGCCGACGTCGCCCGCGCGGTCGCGGACCGGGCGATCGACCGGCTTCACGTCGACGGGTCGTTCGTCGACGGGCCGCGCTCGGGCCCGGGGCTGCTCGACCGGTCGTTCCGCCCGCTCGACGCCAACGTCGAGATGGCGTCGTCCCTGCTCGACTTGGCGGCGCTCACCGGCGACGAGCGCTACCGCGAAGTCGCCCGGGAGACCGCCGAGGCGTTCGCCGGCGCCACCGAGCGGCTGAGCGTTCAGGTCGCCGACTACGGAAGCCTCGCGGGGCGACTCCGACGCGAGACGACCGTCGTCGCGGTCGGGACCGAACCCGGGAGCGACCTCCACCGCGCCGCGTGGCGGGTCGCGGACCACGAGAAGGTGATCGCGCCGAACGCCCACGAGGCCGACGCGCCCGCGCCGCGGACGGTCCCGGAGGGGACCGCTGTCGTCCTCGCGGGCGACGAGGCCTCCGAGACCGCGGAAACGCCCGACGAGTTGATGGACCGCGTCGGCGACGTCATGGCCTGACAAACGAGCCCGCCCCGGACGACATGGCGGCGGAATCGTTCTCACGCCGCCGGTCGGTCGCGGCGCCGACACGAATCGTAAACAGGCGACGCGTTTATACGGGTGCCGCGGCATCCCCGGGTATGGCATCTCTCCGCGATTTGGGGCTCTCCGAGTACGAGGGCCGGGCGTACCGGGCGCTCCTCCGGACCGGGCCGACGACGGCGAAGGACCTCTCGCGGGCCAGCGAGGTCCCGATGGGGCGGATCTACGACGTGCTCAACAGCCTGGAGCAGCACAACCTCGTCCGCAGTCAGGCCGCGAGTCGGCCGAAGAAGTACGTCGCGGTCGAGCCGGACGCCGCGCTCGACCGCCTCCTCGATGAGAAGAAACAGGAGCTACAGACGCAGGCCGAGCAGTACGAGTCGGTCGTCGACGAGCTCTCGACCGAACTCGACGCCGGCGAGCCGGTCGACGGCCAGTTCTGGACCGCGGCGGTCGGCGCCGAGGAGGCGACGGACCTCCTCTTAGAGCGGATCGCCGCCGCGGAGCGCCGGGTCGTCGTGGTCGCCGGGGCGCCCGCGACCGGCTTCGACCTCGGGACGATCGGCGAGCGCGTGACCGCCGAGCTGGAGGCCGCGCTCGACCGCGGCGTGGAGATCCGGGTGCTCTTGTCGCCGGAGACGGTCGACGAGCTCCCGCGGAGCGTCGGTCGCCGGTACACCGCGGAGCTGGCGGACATGGAGGGGTTCGAGGTCCGGACGTCGCCGAACGTGGACGGGACGTTCAACGTGTTCGACGAGATCGAGGTGTGTATCGAGGTGCCGCACCCCTTGTCGGCGGACGAGCCGTTCGCGATGATCGACGTGAAGGACATCGAGTTCGCGACGAGCGTGAAAGACCAGTTCGAGCCGCGCTGGGCGGAGGCGGAGCCGCTGACGTTCGGGTAACCCGCTGGCGACGACAGTTTATGAACAGCGGTGTGGCGGCGCGTGCCGATGAGCGCCCGAAGGGCGCGAATCGCACGCGCGAGGGACGCCGCGAGCGCCCGAAGGGCGTGAGCGGCGAGGCTGGGGAGGCGAGAGGTGCGGTTGCGGTGCTGTGCGAGGCGGGACTCAAAGGGGCAGCCGCGAGGCGGGCGCAGGCGAAGTAAGGACCGCAGGGAGGGAGTGAGCGAAGCGAGCGACCGACTGAGGACCGCAGCGAGCGTGCGCCCGCCTCGTGGCTGGGGCTTTGGAGAGGTTCTCCGTCGATCTTCGGTCAACTGTTTATAACCGAGCGGCTGGGGCTTTGGAAGTGTTCGCTGTCGATCTGCGGTCAGTCGATTACGGACAACCGACGACAACGCCCGAATTCATTTAAAAAGCCCAGGCGACGGCCGCTCCGCGCACTTATCGGTCGAGTTCGCCGCGCAGGTCACCCAGCCGGACCTCGCGCTCGGCGTGGGCGTTGTGCTGGTGGATCGACTCGTCGTTCGACTGCTTCATGTGGATCACGGCGTCGTCCGAGAGGTGCGGGAACTCCTCGACGGTGCCCTCGGCGAGCGCGCGGACGCAGTCCTCGACGAACTTCGCGTCGGCGTGGGCCTCGTAGGTCATGTGGTCCTCGTCCGGGCGCTTCGCCATGTTGTAGATCCGCGCGCTCATCGAGTCGCG
Source organism: Halorubrum californiense DSM 19288 (assembly GCF_000336875.1). GTDB lineage: Archaea > Halobacteriota > Halobacteria > Halobacteriales > Haloferacaceae > Halorubrum > Halorubrum californiense. The sequence goes on from NZ_AOJK01000021.1 coordinate 74,168, forward strand.
GGCGACGTCGATCACGTCCCGGAGGTCGACGTCCGGGTGGCCGTCGGTCGTGATCGTCAGCGTCGCGTGGCCGCGCTGGGAGTGGCCCGGCTGCGGCACGGCGTCGAGGAACTCCTCGGTCGTCTCCTCGTCGACGCCGAGCTGGGCGAGCTTGTCGCGGGCCCGCGACTCGCTCATCCCCTGCGAGCAGGGGCAAACGGTCATTCCCGTCACTTCGGCGCCGATCTCCTCGCGGGTCCCCTCCTCGGTGGCGGTCGCGCTGGCGACGATGGTCGCCGTGCTCTGCGTCTCGATGCCGGACGCCGGGGTGTCCTCGCGGGTGACCAGCTCCGCCGTCATCGACACCTCGGCGGTGGTGGTGTAGTCGTGCTTCTCGAGGAGGCGCTCTGCGGCGTCGCCGCAGACGTCCTCGACGCGGTACGCCTCCTCGCGGGTGATGTCTTCGAGGATCTCGTCGACCGTCGCGAGGTTCCGCGACATGTCGATCCCCTTGCGGCCGCTCGGAAGGTCGACGAACACCTCGAACTCCGCCATGAGGACGATGGGGCGTTTGTCGCCGCGGGCCAGCTTGACGAGCTTCTCCACGCCGGTGACGCCGACCTGTGAGAGCCCGACGGTAACGTCGGGGGACGACGCCTGTACGTCCGGCAGCTGATGGCTCATTACGAATACGATAGGGACTCCCGGGATTAGCCCTTTCGGAAGGGGGAGCTTCGTCTGGTAGTCGCGCGCGTGCGAGTCGGCCGCGCGCGGCGAGCCACGGGGACGGAGCAGAACCCCAGCCCGCCGCGTGTGTGAGGGCTCCACGCCCCGCGGGCCGTAACGCACGATTTATAACGGCGGCAGCGGAAGGTGTCCCAAGACCATGCCGAGTTCCAATGGGCCGCAGAAAGCGACTCGCGACAAGCTCTCGAACAAACCCCGCAACCGCGGCACCTCCCCGCCGCAGCGAGCGATCCAGGAGTTCGACGAGGGGTCGCAGGTCCACCTCAAGATCGACCCGAGCGTCCCTAACGGCCGCTTCCACCCGCGCTTCGACGGCCGGACCGGCACCGTCGTCGGCAAGCAGGGCTCCGCGTTCAAAGTCGAGATCCCGGACGGCGGCAAGACGAAGACCCTCATCGTCACCGCCGCCCACATGCGGGCGCAGCAGAACTGAGATGACGATCTTCAAAGAGAAGCTCGACGAGGAGTACGTCACCACCTCCGAGGCGAAGGAGATCCTCGTGGAGATCGAAGACGAGCGCGCGGCCGACGAGGACCGCGACCTCCGCTACGAGCTGGCTCGCGCGATCGAGCACGTCAACCGGTTCGCGGACCTCGACGCCGACGAGTCCCGCGAGCTCGTCGAGGAGTTGGCCGACCTCGACCAGATCGACGTGCCGACCGCCGTGAAGATCACCGATCTGCTCCCCGAGGACCGCACGGAGCTCCGCTCGGTGTTCGCCCAGGAGCGCTACTCGCTCGACGGCGAGGAGCTCGACGAGATTCTCAACGTCGTCGCGAAGTACGCCTGAACGCGGGTTCGTCCGGCCCGGCGGGGCGGTTCGCCGACGCGTTTTCTTAGATTTCCGCCCGCAGAGCGCCCCGTACGGACTAGCCCCGCGCCCGCGACCTCACCGCTCCCGACCGGCCTCGACGGCGATCGTCCCGAAGACGCGTCGCTCGCGCTCGCGGACTGCGGCCCGGTCGTCGAGCGCGCGCCGCGCCGCGGCGGTCCGCTCCCTCAGCGTCCCGAGCGGGTCGTCGCTCCGCGCGTCGAACAGTCGCCCGTTGAGCCGCACGAACGCCCGGAGCGCCGCGTTCGCCGCTCGGTTTCCCTCCGGGACGAACGCCGCGAGGACGACGGCGTCCGCGAGGTCGCACCAGCGGCTCACGACCCGGTACGGGTCGGCGAACAGCGACGTGACGAACGTCGCGAGGACGCCGTCCGCGGCCGCGACCGGCGGGCGCTCGGCATCGGCCTCGACGAGCGAGACGTTCTCCCAGCCGCGCCGCTCGACGAGCCCCGCCGCGCGGTCGAGCATCTGCGGCGAGACGTCGACGCCGACGACGCGCCCGTTCCGGCCGACGGCGTCGCGGAGCGCGGGGAGGTTCACCCCCGGTCCGCAGCCGAACTCGACGACCGTGTCGCCCGGGGCGAGGTCGAGTCCACGGACGCAGGCCTCTCGGACGCCGCCGACGGACGCTGTGGCCCGGGCGAACCAGTCGTAGACGCGGGCCCACGCGTCGTAGCCGCGGCGGATCCGACGCAGCCGACGTGGGTCGGCCGCCGCGGACTCGTCGGCCGCCCCGGAGCCGTTCCCGTCCGCCGCCGCGGGACCGCCTCCGTCGTCGTCCCGGGTCACGAGTCGACGCCGACGGCCGCCGGCGGGGTCTTCGGCCACCACCGCTCCGGTCCGTCGCGGGCGACGGTCGAGCGACACTGCTCCGAGTCCGTACAGCCCCGCGGCCGCTGGTAGGCGATCCCCCGCTCCGCGAGGTACGTCACGTACCCGTCGTCGACGCGGTCCAATTTCTCGTGACACACCCACCGGTCGCCGCACGTTCCGGCCGCGACGTTCCGGTACGGGCAGGTGAACGTCGTCTCCTCGATGCCCGCCTCGGACGCGGTCTCGTCGATCCGCACGCCGACGGAGCGGTACGCCAGCCGAAGCCGCCGGACGACCGCGCTCGGCGACGACGCGCCGAGGAACAGCCCGTGTGCGAGCGCGTACCCGAAGTCGTGGAGCAGCCGCTCGCCCCGCGTCAGCGACGCCCGGTCCCCCTCCAGCCGCGACCGGAGGGTGCCGTACCACTCCGCTATCTCGCGGACGTCGTCGCGCAGCGCCGCCGCCTCCGCGAGCGCCTCCCGCCGCTCGGTCAGGAGCGTCGGGCCGTCGGAGAGGCGGAACGACGGCACCGCCTCGACGTGTTCGAGCACCCGCTCGCGGAGGCAGTCGCCGTCCGCGTGCGCCGCGGCGCGCCGGCGGAGTTCGGGGTACCACTCCCGCGTCAGCGCGCCGTACGCGCCGTCGAGGAGGTCGTCGACCCCCCCTGGGTCCGCCGCCCCGGGGTCCGTGTCGCGGCCTGCCTCCCCCGTCTCGCCACCATCCGCCCCGCCCGTCTCGGCGGTCGCTCCCGGGAACGCCTCGACGAGTCGCACCACCTCCGCCGGCTCCGGTTTCGCCATGGTATCACGTTACACTCGACGCTCTTGAAGCCGCCCGGCGGCGGTCGCGGTCGTCCCGGCCTCGCCAGCGGTTTTTTCACCGCTCGGAGCGTTAAACGATTCATGAACCACGCCGACGGCGACGGGACGCCGGAGGACGACCGAACGGGCGGTGACGCCGCCGCGGACGCCGGGGAGACGTCGGACGAAGGCGCCGGCGGCGAGGGCGACGACGGCCCGACCGCCGTCATGCTCGACGTGTTACCCAACGGCCGTCCAGACGACGACCGCCCGCAGTCCCGCAAGTCGCCGGTGGCGTACGGGCTCGGCGCCGACTCGTTCGCGCTGTACGAGCTGACGCTCGCCGACGAGGCGGACGTCTCGGTCGGCGACCGGGTCGGGGTCGACGGCCCGGACGTCGGACGGTACAAGGAGGTGGAGTTCGACGACCTCACCCGGAACGCGGCCGCGGAGATCGAGTACGCGGCCGAGGCCATCGTCGAGGCCGACGAGGAGCGCTTCGTCGACTTCTACAACGAGGCGGGACCGATCACCCTCCGGCTCCACCAGCTGAACCTGCTTCCCGGGATCGGCAAGAAACTACGGAACGACCTGCTGGACGAGCGGAAGCGCGGCCCGTTCGAGAGCTTCGCGGACGTCGAGGAGCGCATCTCCGGGCTCCACCGCCCGCGAGAGGTGATCCTCGAACGGATCGTCGAGGAGATCCGCGAGTCCGACCTGAAGTACCGAACGTTCGTCGGCCGCGAGGAGTGAGCCGCTCCCGAAACGAGGCTTTTACCCGAACACCGCGTGTACCCCGGCCATGACCGACTCATCGACGGGTGAGGGCGCCGCGTACGGGAGCCGCGACCCCGACGCGCTCGCGAGGCGGGCCGGCGCGCGCGCCGACCCCGACCGCGACCAGCACTTCCTCGTCGACGACCGGGTCCTCGACCGGATCCCCGGGTATCTCCCCGAGAACGCCGACCGGAGCCATCTCCTCGAGATCGGCGGCGGCGCGGGTGCGCTCACCGACCGGCTGCTGGCGGCGGCGACCGCCGAGGGCGACGACGAGGCGTCCGCCGCCACCGCCGCACCCGCCGACCCGTCGCCCCGTCGCATCACCGTGATCGAGCGCGACGGCGCGTTCGCCGAGTTCCTCCGCGAGGAGTTCGCGACCGCGGTCGCCGACGGCCTCCTCGACGTGGTCGAGGGCGACGCGCTCGACGTCGACCTCCCGCCCTTCTCGGCCTGCGTCGCTAACCTTCCCTACGGCGTCTCCTCGGAGATCGCCTTCCGCCTGCTCCCCGAGAAGAAGCCGCTCGTGTTGATGTTTCAGGCGGAGTTCGCCGACCGGATGGTCGCGTCGGCGGGCGAGTCCGAGTACGGCCGGCTCTCGGTGTCGGCGCAGCACTACGCCGACGTGGAGATCGTCGAGCGCGTCCCGAAGGAGGCGTTCGACCCGCAGCCGGCCGTCGAGAGCGCCGTCGTGCGCTGTACGCCGCGCGACCCCGACTACGTCGTCGGCGACGAGGCGTTCTTCCTCCGGTTCGTGAAGGCGCTGTTCACTCAGCGGCGCAAGACGGTGCGGAACGCCGTGCGGAACACGGCGCACATCTCCGGGCTCGACGAGCCGGCGGCCGTCGTCGACGCGGCCGACGAGGAGCTGCTGAGTAGCCGCCCGGGGAAGCTGGAGCCGGCGGCGTTCGCCGCGCTGGCGGAGCTGGCCCGCGAGCGCGGCGCCCCGACGGAGGCGTGACGATGACGGGGTGGATCGGCCTCGTGACGGAGCTTCAGCGAGCGTTCGCGGGCAACTTCGAACGGTTCGCCGCCTCCGCGGGCATCGTCGCCGCCGTGCTGATCGTCCGGTACCTCACGCGGCGGCTGCGCAACGGCGACCGGGACCTGTCCTCCACGCGGCGGCTCCTGCTGTCGACGGCGGTCGGCGCCGCCACCGCGGCGGGCGCGATCGCGCTGATCGCGGTGTGGGATCAGAGCGGTGCGCTCTTCGAGACGGCCCGGTCGGCGCTGAGCGCCAATCAACTGTCGAACGTCGTCCTCGCGGTGATCCTCCTGGCGATCGCGTACGCGCTGACCGACTTCCTCGGTGGGGTCATCCGCGAGATCGGCGCCGAGAGCGCGTCGATCTCGCAACACCAACAGGAGGTGATCCTCCGGATCACGCAGCTGACCCTCTACACGACCGCGCTGGTCGCCGTGGTCGGGCTGTTCACCGACAACGTCGGCAGCCTCCTCGTCGGCGCGGGGTTCCTCGGGATCGTGGTCGGCATGGCGGCGCGACAGACGCTCGGCGCGATCCTCGCCGGCTTCGTGTTGATGTTCTCCCGCCCGTTCGAGGTCGGCGACTGGGTGGAGATCGGCGACCACGAGGGGACGGTGACGGAGATATCGATCATGAGCACCCGGATCCGGTCGTTCGACGGCGAGGTGGTCACGATGCCGAACGACGAGGTTCGCTCGGGCTCGATCGTCGACCGCTCGCGGCGGAACCGACTGCGGGTCGAGGTGGAGGTCGGCGTCGACTACGACACGGACGTCGAGCGCGCGGCCGCGGTCGTCGAGGAGGCCGTCGGCGACGTCGATGACGTCGCCGAGATGCCCGAGCCGAACGCCGTGACGAAGCGCTTCGACGACTCGGCGGTCGTGTTGGGGCTCCGCTACTGGATCCGGAACCCGAGCATGCGGAAGCGCTGGCGGACCCAGACCGCCGCGATGAACGCGATGAAGGGCGCGCTCGAAGACGACGGGATCGTCATCCCGTTCCCGCAGCAGACGCTGTCCGCCCGGACGGAGGGCGCCTCCGGACCGCAGTTGGACGCCGCGGTCGAGAGTCGCGCGGCGACGCGCGCTGGGTCGGAAGACGCGGCCGACGCGAACGGTGATACGGAGCCGTCGACCGACGGGTCCGACGACGGCGACGCGGAGGAGGCCCACCGATGACCGACGACGGCGACGAGGGGGACGGCAGCGACGAGCGCGGCGGTGGCGACGACACCGAGCGCGACGACCTCGCGGCGCGCCGCGGCCTCGACGACGTCACGGTCTATCAGCCGGCCGAGGACTCCGGCCTGCTCGCGGAGGCGGCGGTCGCGGAGGCGCACGGGCGCGTGCTGGAGGTCGGCACGGGATCTGGGTGGGTCGCCGCGCAGGTGGCGAGCGAGCGCGACCTCGACGTGATCGGCAGCGACCTCAACCCGCACGCCGCGCGACAGGCACGCGAGCGAGGCGTCGAGGCCGTCGTCGCCGACCTCCTCTCGCCGTTCCGCGCGGACGCGTTCGACGCGGTGTGTTTCAACCCGCCGTACTTGCCGACCGACCCGGACAACGAGTGGGACGACTGGATGGAACACGCGCTCTCGGGGGGCGAGTCGGGCCGCGAACTCATCGAGCCGTTCCTCGCGGACGTCGGTCACGTCCTCGCGCCCGACGGTGTCGTCCTCCTCTTGGTCTCCTCTCTCACCGGGTACGAAGAAGTCCTCGACCTCATCGACGCGGCCGGCTTCGCGGCCGATCCGGTCGTCGAGGAGTCGTTCCCGTTCGAGACGCTCACGGTGTTGGCGCTGCGGCGGGCGTAGCCCGTCCGCGTTGAATTACTATCGGACATAAAATATATTAGCAAATATTATACGACGGCATAGCTAACTGACGGTAATGACCGAACGTGTCGCGGCGACGCCGGGGCTGTATCCGCTCCCGGACCGGGCGAAAGAGACGCTCTCCGACCTGAAGGGCCACCAGAAGGGGGACCTCCTGAGCGGCGACGAGAGCGAGGCGATCGTGGCGGAATACGACGAGGTGCGCGCCGAGTACGTCGACGACCAGCTGGACGCCGGCCTCGACCTGATCACCGAGGGGCAGGGCCGCTGGGACGACATGATCGCGCACCCGCTGACCGTCAGCGACGCCGTCGAGACCGGCGGGATCGTGCGGTACTACGACAACAACAACTTCTACCGCGATCCGCGGGTCGTCGACGACCTCGACTCCTCGGGCGACGTGGCGGGCGAACTGGAGAAGGCGACCGACCTGCTCGCCGACGCCGACGGGGGCGACGACGCGTCGCTCGCGGCGACGCTCCCCGGGCCGTACTCGCTCGCCGACCTCGCGACTGACGAGCACTACGGCGACGCGGCCGAGTTCCAGGCCGCCATCGCCGAGTTCCTCGCGGGCGAGGTCGAGGCGTTCCCCGCCCACGAGACGCTGTTCCTCCTCGAACCGTCGCTCGTCACGGACCCGCCCGCCGAGGGCGACGAGTCGACCGCGACCGACGCGCTCGCGACCGTGGCCGACGCCACCGACGCCGACGTGGTCGTCCAGACGTTCTACGGCGCGCTCGGGGAGAAGCTGTACGCCCACCTCGTCGACGAGGCGGGCGCGGACGCGCTCGGCCTCGACCTCGTCGCCGGCGACCGCGACGACACCGTCTACAACGTTCAGGAGTTCGGCTCGACCGACTCGCTGTCGCTCGGGCTCGTCGACGGGCAGAACACGCTCGTCGAGGAGCCGGAGACGGTCGCGGAGCGCGTCGAGTGGTTCGAGTCGCAGATCCCGCTTGAGGGGTTCGACCGGACCTACCTCACGCCGAACACCGAGCTGTTCTACCTGCCGACGAACAAGTACCGCGAGAAGCTGAACGCGCTCGCCGCCGCAGCGGAGGTGCTCGACTGATGGTCAGAAACCCAGAAGCCAACCGCGACCAGTTCCGCCCGGAGGACCACCCGAACGACACGTTCCTGCTGTCGACCGTCGTCGGCTCGTACCCGAAGCCCAAGTGGCTCAACCGCGCCGACGAGCTGGTCGACGATCCCGACTCGAAGTTCGACGAGTCCGACCTCGAAGAGGCCCACGACGACGCCTGCCGGCTCATCACGCACGAACACGAGCGCGCCGGCCTCGACACGGTCGTCGACGGCGAGATGCGCCGCAACGAGATGGTGGAGTTCTTCGCCGACCGCATCGACGGCTACGAGTTCAACGGGCCGGTGAAGGTGTGGGGTCACAACTACTTCGACAAGCCGAGCGTGGTCGAGGAGGTCGAGTACGACGAGCCGTGGCTCGTCGACGAGTTCGAGTTCACGGCCGGGGTCGCCGAGCGCCCGGTGAAAGTCCCGATCACGGGGCCGTACACCCTCGGCTTCTGGGCGTTCAACGAGGCGTACCCCTCCACCGAGGAGCTCGTCTACGACCTCGCAGACCTCGTCAACGAGGAGGTCGAGAAGCTGGTCGAGGCGGGCGCGCGGTACATCCAGATCGACGAGCCCGCGCTGGCGACGACGCCGGAGGACCACGCCATCGTCGGCGAGGCGCTCGAACGCATCGCCGCGGGCATCCCCGAGGAGGTCCGGATCGGCCTCCACGTCTGCTACGGCGACTACTCGCGGGTGTACCCCGAGATCAACGACTACCCGATCGACGAGTTCGACCTGGAGCTCTCGAACGGCGACTACGAGCAGATCCCCGTCTTCGAGGAGCCCGAACTCGAACCGGACCTCGCGCTCGGCGTCGTCGACGCCCACACGGCCGAGATCGAGTCGGTCGCGGAGATCAAAGCGAACATCCGGCAGGGCCTCCGCGTCGTGCCGCCGGAGAAGCTCACCATCTCGCCAGACTGCGGGCTGAAGCTGCTCCCGCGAGATATCGCGTACGGGAAGACCGAGAACATGGTGACCGCCGTCCGCGAGATCGAAGCGGAGATCGATTCCGGCGAGATCGACCTCGACAACCCGCTCGCCGACGACTGAGGTGGCGCCGTCGGGTCGCTTTGCGCGTCTCGCGCCGGAGCGGCGGTTCGCCGTCACCGCGCGTCCCCGGTGTACAACCTGACGAGCATCGCACTCGCCGACGACCGTGCGAATGCGAGACGGGTATCGCACACGCGGTCCATCCGATTCGCTGAGTTATTACCATCGCCGATAACTCGATCAAACTCCTTATGAGAGAAACCGTCAAGAAACATATGACGGTTGGAAGAAGACGTTTTGTTGCGACTGCGGGCGCGAGCGTGCTCGCCGCGACCGCCGGCTGTAGCGGGGATGATACGTCCGGCGGAGCGGACGAACCGGACATCGAAACGACTGACGGTCCGGCCGAGTTCGCGGTGTACGACGCCAGTTGGAGCGACGGCACCGACATCACTGTCGACGCGGGGGCGACGCTCGACATCACGATCGGGAACCGGGTGAACTGGAGTTTCAGGCGGCCATCGAGAGCCTCGAAAGCGAAGCCGCGCCGCTCATCACCGCCGAGACCTCCACGATCGAAGCGGAGCTCGGAAGCGGCGACACCGTCACGGTGACGACCGAAACCGTCGAGTTCGGGTACGCCGGTCGGTACGAGGTCGCGGGCACGGACGGGTCCGGCGACCCGATCCCCATCGCCGAGAGCGCGGACGAGAACGCCGACATCGAGATCCTTCCGCGCCGCGCGTCGGGGGACACGACGCAGCAACTCGGGAACGAGCTCCGACTCACCGTCGACCAAGTCACGTTCGGGCAACACCTCCATTACACCACCACCCGCACCGCGTTCCTCAGCAGCGTCGATCGGGTCGGGGTTCACAGCGCACTGAACGACCAGACCCTGGCGTTCGTCCACGCGACGGTGGAAAACGCCGGGAACAACGGGAAAACCCTCGGCGATGGCAACTTTACCTTCGCCGGCGAGAAGCCCCTCCAGGACCTCGCCGGCTCTTCGCTCGACAGCGTTCGGGACATCGACGGCTCTCCCCTCCACGACGCGTCGGCGAATCCCGGGAGTTCGGTCAGCGGATGGCTCCCGTTCAACGTTCCTCGCGACGCCATCGGCGACGCCTCCCTCGCGTTCCACCGCGACTCCACCACCGCGCCCGCAGACGTCGTCTGGAACGTGGCGATCGGCGACGTCGATCTCCCCGCCTTCGAGCTCGTGGACGTGAACGTCCCCGCCGAGCGCGCGGAGGGCACTTAGGAGTTCGAGTTCACGATCCGCAACGCGGGCGACGGCGTCGGCACGTTCCGCGGTGAAATCGAGTGGCGCGAGGAGACGAGCGGTGAGTGGGACGGCCTGCTCGAAGGGAACGCACAGCTCTCCGCCCGCGTCCCCGCCGGGTCGGAGACCACGGTCACGACCGGGAGTGACAACGATGAACTCGGCACCACCTACGAGTACCGGTTCAACCCGTTCGGCGCGACGTTCGTCATCGAAGCCAGCGAATAGACGGTTCCGCGCCCCAGCCGGCGCCATCAGGTATACGGACCCGCCGGTTCCAACTCCGACATGGAACTCGGTCTCACCGTCGGCGACGACCTCGACCGGCTCGCGGCGTCGTCCGCGCGGTTCGACTTCTGCGAACTCGGCGTCGGCGAGCCGACGCTCGTTCCGGGCGACATCGATCCGGGTCGCCTCACGGACGCGCTCGCCGGCCGCGACCTGCTCGTTCACCTGCCGTACAGCCAGCGGCTGGCCAGCTACGTCCCGGAGGTGAACGACGCCATCGTCGACTACCAGCGCCGGCTCTTGACGGCGGCCGGCGACCTCGGCGCCGAGAAGGCGGTCCTCCACGCCACCTCCGCCGACCGCGACGACGTCGAGTTCCGCGAGACCGCCGGCGAGCAGCTCCGTCGGGTCGCCGACGCCGGCCGCGAGGCGGGCGTCGAGGTCGTCGTCGAGAACGTCGGTCACCACCACGCGGGGCTCCAGCTCTCCGTCCTCGGCGACCTCGCCCGCGAGACGGGGGTACCGGTCTGCTTCGACGTGGGTCACGCGTACATGGAGGGCGGCAACAAGGCGATCAAACGGTTCCTCCGGAGCCACGGCGACCGGATCTCACACCTCCACTGCCACGACGTGCGCCGCCGCGGCGACACCCACCTCCCGGTGGGCGCCGGCGAGGTCGACTACGAAGTCGTCGAGGCCGAACTCGACGGGTTCGACGGCACGGTCGCGCTGGAGGTGTTCACCGACGACGAGACGCTGCTCCTCGACTCCGCGGAGCGCGTCGCCGACCGGCTCGGCGCCGACTTCTGAGGCCGCGGGTCAGTCGGTCCGGTCCGTCGAACCGTCGTCGTCGCCCGAACCCGCCTCGGAGGCGTCGGCGTCCCCGTCCGTCTCCGTGCCGGAATCCCCCGCAGAGCCGTCAGCGTCGGCCTCGTCTCCGTCTATCTGGCGCTTTATCGACTCCAACTCGGACTCGACGTCGACCTCGGGCGGGTCGTCGTCGTCGCCGGCCGCTCCGCCCTCTTCGTCGTCGTCTCCGCTCTCTCCGGGATCGGTCACGTCGATCTGAACCGGAGTTCCGTCGTCGCCTCGATCGGAGCGCGTTTCGTCGCGCTCCCGGCGGTCGCCGTCTCGCTCCCGGGCCGCGTCGTCTCGCTGACGGTCGCGTCCCAGCCGCCGGTCCCGCGCCGTGTCGGCCTCCCGACGCCCCTCGTCCATCCGGGACTCGATCTCCGCGGTGAGGTCGCGCGCGTCGGCGATGATCGAGCGTGAGGCGGCCTCCTCGGGGAGGTCGGCCTCCGAGAGCGCGGTCCGGAGCTCCGAGAGGGACCGCGAAAGCCCGGCGGTCGCGCCGTCGCGCACGTCCGCGAGGCGGTCGCCCGAGCCCTCCGCGCCCTCGGCGACGCTCCGGCTCGGGTCGGCGAGCCGGAGGGTCCCCTGAAGCAGTTCGAGCGACTTGATCGTCGTCTCCAGCAGCGCGATGACCGTCGGGATGGTGTACTGCTCGGTGAACCGGACCAGCTCCGAGAGCCGGGGCGGGCGCGGGGGCCCGCGGCTGTCGCGCTCGGTCTCGCGGAGGTCGGCACGGAGTTCGCTCAGCACGTCCTCAAGGTCGTCGAGCCGCTCCTCGAGGTCGTCGTCGCGTGGGTCGCGGGAACTCATGCCGCGTTATAGGCGGTCCGCGAATAAAAAGCCCGGCAGCGCTCGCGCCCGGGGCCGACCCGGCGCGCCGTCGTCTGTCAGAACCCCTCGCGCAGGAACGTCCGCCGCGGCGGAAAGAGGGCGGTGAGGTCGGCCGCGCGGCCCGCTCAGTCGAAGCGGCCGCGGCGGTACTGGACGGGCCACTCGACGTCCGCGCCGAGTTCGTGGGCGGCCTCCAGCGGCCAGTAGGGGTGCCGGAGCATCTCGCGGCCGAGCGCGACGAGGTCCGCTCGCTCGTTTCGGACCAGTGCGTCGGCGTGGGTCGGCTCCGTGATCCCGCCCACCGCGGCGACGGGCACGTCGGTCCCCTCGCGAATCGCCTCCGCGTACGGCACTTGGTAGCCCGGGCCCGCGCTCGGAATCTCTTGGTCCGGGTGGATCCCGCCGCCGGAGACGTCGATCAGGTCGGCGCCGGCGTCGGCGAGGAGCGGGGCCACTCGCACCGAGTCGTCGACGTCCCACGAGTCGCGGTCCGGAAGCCAGTCGGTGGCGGAGATGCGCACGAACACGGGCTTCCCGTCGGGCCAGACCTCGCGGACGGCTTCGACGACCTCCCGGAGGAGCCGGGTTCTGTCCTCGAAGCTCCCGCCGTACTCGTCGTCGCGGTCGTTGGTGACGGGCGAGAGGAACTGGTGGAGCAGGTAGCCGTGGGCCGCGTGGACCTCCGCGACCTCGAAGCCAACGTCGTGCGCTCGCTCCGCCGCGGCCGCGAACGAGCCGATCACCTCGTCGATCCCGTCGCCGTCGAGCCGGCGGGTCTCGGCCAGATCGCCCTCGTCCACGTCCGGGTGGGGATACGCCTTGTCGCTCGCGGAGACGGTCTCCCACCCTTCGGACTCGTCGATGGAGATAGGGCCGCTCCCCTCGGTGGGGGGATGGTGTGAGGCCTTCCGGCCGGCGTGGGCCAGTTGGATCCCCGGTGTCGCGCCCTGCGACCGGACGAAATCGACGATCGGTTCGATCGCCTCGGCGTGCTCGTCGGACCAGATCCCGAGGCAGCTCGGGGTGATGCGGCCGCGGGACTCGACGGCGGTCGCCTCCGTCATCACGACTCCCGCGCCGCCGGCGGCGCGGGCGCCGAGGTGGACCCGGTGCCAGTCGTTCGCCAGCCCGTCCTCGGCGGAGTACTGGCACATCGGCGACAGCATCACCCGGTTTCGGAATTCGGTGTCACGAAGGGTGAGCGGTGAAAACAGCGTATTGGTCACGATCCGTCGAACGGTCGCCGCGCCGTAAGGTCCTCCGATCCCCCGCGCGGATCGCCGCCTGTGGTTTAGGCCGACCGAAATCTATAACACCTCCGGACCCTGACCGGGTAGTAATGACAACGGGAGACCGGATCGAGCGGGACGCCGAATCGGCGACCGACGAGCGGCCGACGGTCGCCGCGACCCGCTGCTCGGAAGAACGGACCGTCTTCGCAGAACAGGGCAACACCGACGCGTGGATCGCGACGGACCTCACGGTCGATCTCGAACGTTGACATCCTCCTCCGCGTAAACGCGGAGGAATCCCGAGCGTTGGGATATTAAGGTTTGCAGACTCCCTATTCTCTCGGTGTGAACCGTCCGCTTTCGCGGTCCAACAGGAAGACTCCAGGCTGTGCCAACCAGCCGTTACTCATATCCTCTGTCGGAGGACTCTGAGTTATCTTTCTCCGAATATTCACCGCACCGTTCACGTCCGCGTTCATCGTCGTCTCGCACGACGAACAGACGTACAAACCACGCTCCACACGATTCGAGTCACGGATCTGCCCGCAACACGAACACGTCTTGCTCGTGTTCTCCTCATCCACTCGATCAACAAGGATGCCGTGTTCTTCTGCTTTGTATTCGAGTAGGTTCATGAATCGGTCAAACTCCCACCCGTGGAGTTTCTTGTTTCCCGACGCACCCCAGTTCCGAGAGTCGCCGTTCCCATCCTTGCGGATGTCACTGAGATCACCAACAGCGATCTTCCCAACGCCTTCCTCGACACACCGGTCAACAATGTGTTTCGAGAGCGTATGGAGGAAATGGTCTTTGCGCCGAGAGAGTTTCTGTCGAGCCTTCCGCGAACGTTTCGACGATCCGTTCTTACCCTCGGTCTGGTACTCCTCGCGGGTGAAGTAGTGCTTGTCCTCTTTCAGCGTGTTCCCCGCATACAGCTCCGAGGGGCCGTCTGCGTAGTCGATGGCGAGGTAGTTACTGATCCCGAGATCTATTCCCGCCGTCTTGTCTCCCGGCGCGTCTTCGACTGAAATCTCTTTCTTACAGACGAGGTGTAGTTCCCACTCGTCTCCGTTCCAGACGGCACGCACCTGCTGGATATTCTCGACTTCTACATCAGGGCGGGTTTCGTATTCTGCGAGGATGAAGTCCGACCGACTCTTTTTCAGGTTGAAACCTTTCGAGAGGCGGAGTTGGTCGTGCTTCGTGTCGTGCTTGATGGCTCGTTTCTTCCACGTGACGGTGGAGCGTGGGTGTCGGTCGCCATGTTTCCGGTAGCCGGGTGGGTTGTTGCTGTCGTTGGAGTTGTACCAGCCGGTGAACGCCTCAGCAAGTTCTTCGAGAACTCGCTGACTTGACTGAGAATGGAGGTCACTGTAGCGTTCGTGGTCTTTCAACTCCGATTTCAATTCGGCTTCGTCGGGTATCTCACCGTCGCTGTCCCACCGTTGTTGGATGTAGTAGCGGCCGACGTTCCACAGTTTCGATGCAGAGAATCCACACTGGTCGAGGTCGTCACGAACCTGTTGGTGGTTCGTGATTTGCGCGACGTAGGTGCGGGTTGTCTCCAGCATCGTACTGTGTTCATAACACGTTATGAGTAGTCGCTTATTAAAGCCAATGAACGTGTCTTGAATATCCGGTTGAACTGTTGCCGGTGGGGTGTCAGTCAGAGTGTCGGATTCATCCCGCGCCTAAAGGCGCGGGTATTCTCCTTGCTCTCTATAACGCGAACGTCCGCCGACCCCGCTGACGCCATCTCCTCCACCGCTCCGCTTCGCCGTCCCTGTCACCACTTCGCGTTCGCCGCTCGGCGACGCCTCACTCCTCGGAGCGCAGCGCCTCGCCCGGCGCTCCGGTCGCGTGCGGCGAATCCGCGGATCCCGCGTCCGCCGCCGCCTCGCCCGCTCGCTGCTCGTCGACGAGTGTACAGATCCGGGCTACGATCGCGTCGAACCGGCCGCGGTCGGACCCCTTCTCGAAGTAGGCGTCCGCGCCGGCACCGAACGCCGCCGCCTCGCGCTCCTCGCCCGGACACGTGGTGTGGAACACGACCGGGAGCGCGGGGTCGGCCTCGCGCAGCCGTTCGGTGAGGTCGATGCCGTCGCCGTCGGGGAGGCGCTGTTCGGTCACGACGCAGTCGACCGCGACACGCTCGCCGTCGACCGCGACGCCGGTCTCGACCGCGTCGAGCGCGTCCGCGAAGCGGTCCACGGAGCGGACCCGGACTCGGTCGGTGAGCCGCGCCGCGAACGCCTCCAAAAGCTCCGCGGAGCGCGCGTCGGGTTCGACTTGGAGGACGATGATCGATGCGTCGCGTCCCGCCGCGAGTCCGGCAGCGGTCGTTTCGGATCGATCGGCGGTTGCGGTCTTGTTCGTGCGTGCGTCGGACGGCGGTGGTGTCTGGTCGGTCATGTTGTGTGTGGCGGGCGACGACTCGGCGAAGGGCAAATTACTACGGTGGTTGTAATTTTTCTTCAGGAAACGGTTACCGCGGGAACGGTATAATAATTCCGCGATCACCGTTGCCACGGCCCTCAAACCCGATTATCCGGTAGTAATAGGAGGCAATCATTGGACGGGCGGGGAATCTCTCTCGGGTCCGCACGCGGGGCGCCGGGGAGGGCGCGCGGCTCGGCGCGGGAGATGGTACGGACGGAGTCGAGCATCGAGAGAGGGACCCCAGCCGGATCGAGCGTCGCGGGCCGAGAGGTCACAGAGGATCGGACGCCGCGGGCCGAGGCCCTCAGGCGAACAGGTCGCGCGCCTCGCGGACCGCGTCGACCAAGGCGTCGACCTCCTCGACGGTGTTGTAGAAATAGAAGGAGGCGCGCGCGGAGGCGGCGACGCCCATCTCGTCGTGGAGCGGCTGGGTACAGTGGTCGCCGGCGCGGATCGCGACGCCGTAGTCGTTGAGGATGCTGGAGAGGTCGTGGGCGTGGACGCCCTCGACGTTGAACGCGACGAGGCCGCCGCGGTCGTCGCCGGGCGGGCCGTATATGTCGACGCCGCCGAGCGCTTCGAGTTCGTCGTAGGCGTACCCGGCCAGCAGGTCCTCGTGGGCCTCGATCCGGTCCATGCCGATCTCCTCGAGGTACTCGATCGCGGCCGCGAGGCCGATCCCCTGCGCGATGGAGGGCGTTCCAGCCTCGAACTTCCACGGGAGGTCCTCCCACGTGGAGTCCTCGAAGGAGACCCGGCGGATCATGTCGCCGCCGTAGAGGTACGGCTGCATCTCATCGAGAAGCTCCTCGCGGCCGTAGAGGGCGCCGATCCCGGTCGGGCCGCACATCTTGTGGCCGGAGAAGGCGAGGAAGTCGACGTCCAGTTCCGCGACATCGACCGGGCGCGTCGGCACCGACTGCGCGGCGTCGGCGAAGATGAGGGCGTCGCGGTCGTGCGCCACGTCGGCCAGCTCCCGGATCGGGTTCACGGTGCCGAGCGTGTTCGACACGTGGACGACCGACACCATCTCGGTGTCGTCGTCGATCAGGTCGGCCGCGTGGTCCATGTCCAAGAGCCCCTCGTCTGTGACGTCGATGAAGCGCACGTCGGCGCCCGTCCGCTTGCCGATCTGCTGCCAGGTGACGAGCGAGGCGTGGTGTTCCATCTCGGAGAGGACGACGTTGTCCCCGGGACCGAGCTCTTCGAGCCCCCAGGCGTACGCGACGAGGTTCATCGCCTCCGTCGTGTTCTTCGTGAAGACGACCTCCTCGCGGCCCGCGGCGCCGATGAAGTCGGCGACCGCGTCGTGGGCCTCCTCGTACGCGACCGAGGCCTCCTGGCTCAGCTGGTGGATCCCGCGGTGGACGTTCGAGTTATAGCTCCGGTAGTAGTCCGAGATGGCGTCGACGACCGGGTCGGGCGTGTGCGAGGTCGCCGCGTTGTCGAGGTAGACGAGGGGGGTGTCGTCGCCCTCGCCCTCCCCGGCCGTCTCCGGGTCCCCGCCGACTTTCCGATCGAGGATCGGGAAATCGGCGCGGAGCGCCTCCACGTCGAACAGGTACTGTTCTTGGACTCCCATTACCCGTTATCGGGCCCCGAACACTAACACACCTTCGGTCCGGTACGTCTTGCGGGTATCGCTGACGCGCGGAACGGCGCGATCTGTGGGGTTCGCGGCCGCGACGGGAACCCCGAAATCACCGGGCGCCCGCCTACTCCCCCCAGTCGGGGTTCGCACGCGGCGGCGAGAAGATGTCGAAGCCGACGACCGGCTCGTCGGTCCGGTTCTCGGCCGCGTGCGGCTCGCCGCCGGGGATCACGTAGGTGTCGTCCGGGCCGACGACGCGTTCCTCGCCCGCCGCGAGGAACGTCAGCCTGCCGGCCGTGATCACGCCGATCTGCTCGTGGGGATGGTCGTGTTCGGGCACCGTCTCGCCCGGTTCGATCTCGAACCGCTGGATGCTCACGTCCTCGCCGACGGCGCCCTGCGTGAGGAACACGCCGTCGACCGCCTCGACCGCCTCGATGTCCGCGTCGGGTACGACGTCCATGAGGACCCCCGCGGCGCGGAGGCACCTAAATCCGCGGGCACGGGCAGCCGACGCCGGGGCCGGCGCCCACCGCCCGCGTCACCGGGCGCGCGCCGTCACGGGAACGGGTGATACGGCCGGTCGAGCGCGGGCTCGAACCCCATCGACCGCGGCACCTCGCTCGCGCGGTCGCCGAAGAACGGCTCGCCGGTGAACAGCGGCTGCGCGCCCGGAACCAGCACGCGCACGGCCTCGAAGCCCAGCGTCGCGAGGTCGCGCGTCGTCACCCGGGCGACGTAGGGGTCGAGCCCGACACTCTCGACGCGCTCGACGGCGGCGGCGAGTTCGGCCTCGCCCGACAGCGCCGGCTCCCCCAGCCCCTCGGCCGCGACGGTCGCGTCCGGGTCGAAGAACGCGGCCGTCTCCGCGGGGAAGTCGGCGTGGTGACCGATCGCCGCGCCCTGGTCGTCGGCCGTCTCCCGGCCCATCGAGCGGAGTTCGGTCCAGTTCTGGAGCGCCTCGGCGAGCGCGCTCCGCGCCGCCGCGGCCGGGTCGAGGTCGGCGCCCGATCCCGCGGCGAACCGCGGCCAGTCGCTCTCCCGACTCACCCCGACCGCGACGACGGGCACGTCGACGTCGGTCGTGACGAGCAGCGGCGTCACCGACAGCGACTCCGCGCGCGCCCGCTTCTCCAGCTCCGCGAACCCGGGGTCGTCGAGGTCGAGCCCGAGCGGCTCCGTCGTGGAGTACCAGCCAGTCATCGTCGCGTCGCGCTCGATCGCCTCGTACAGCCCGGAGAGCGCGGCGTCCGGCCCCGAGCTCCCGAGCCCGAGCCCGGTCGTGATCGGCGGGCGGTACCGCCGCTCCGGCGGCGGGAAGTGAACGAACTCCGCCGGGAGGCTCGCGGGGTCGCCGGTCCCGAGGCGCTCGCCGCGGACCCACGGGAGCCGGTCGTCGCGGTCGTACGCCTCGGCGCCCTCGGGCCGGACGAACGCGTCCGGCGTGACTGGGTTCGGGACGTTCGCGGCCGGCGCGCGCGTGAACTCGGCCTCGCGGTAGACGCCGGCCGCGTACCGCTCCAGCCCCTCGCCGAGCGCCTTCATGAACGCGGCGTCCCAGTCGGCGGCCGCGCCGCCGCCGAAGTCGGCCGCGTCCGCGTCGGAGAACGGCGTCGTGTCCGCGACCCGCGCGACGTAGTACGGCAGCGGGAACGACTCCTGCTCGCCGACCTCGCTTAGGGCGCCGATCCGGCGGTCGACGGCGCGCTCCGCCCGATCGATCGTCTCGTCGAGGTCGCGGTCGACGTGATCCTGCGGGAGCGCGTCGCCGGGGTCGGCACCGCAGTCGCACCCGGGCGCGGGCAACAGCGTCCGTTCGGCGCCCGGCACCTCGACGACGGTGTCCGCCACCGCGTCGCCGGCGAGCAGCTGGATCGCCCGGCGCCCCGCCACCGCGCCGGCGTAGCGCACGGCCGAGCGGCGGCCGGTCGGCCCGTCAGCCGGCTCGGCGCCCCCGCTCTCGACGCGGGCGCGCAGGCAGTCGTCGCAGGCGTCGCCGAAGACGGTCACCGCGGCGTCGAGGTCGGCGAGGGGGACGCCGCCGAGCCCGCCCACCTCGACGGCGATCCAGCGGTCGAGCAGCTCGTTCGCGGTCGCGAACGCCGACGACCCCGCGGTGTCGACGACGACCGCCAGGTCGAACCCGTCGAGAAGCTCCGCCTCGACGGGCATCGCGTTCACGTCGACGTCGCCGAGCGCGGCCTCGGTCGCCTCGGCCGCGGGCCCGTCGCCGACAAGTCCGATATCCATACCCGGTCGACGCGAGGCGGCGAAAAAAAGCCGCGGGGTCCGCGGCGCGCGGTGGAGCGCGTGACGGGGCCACGGCGAGAGTCGGAAGTGGGAGTCAGAAAGCGTCCGCGGGCGCGCTCAGGCGGGCGTCGCGGCCATCATCTCGGCGGCCTCGGCGGCCAGCTCCGCGGCGTCGGTGTCCCGGAGCCGGTCGTCGCCGAGCTTCAGGCGGAGCCGGGGGCGGCCGACGTCGATCGGGACCTTCTCGGTGTCGATGATCCCGAGGTCTTCGAGCCGCGTCTTCGTCCGGGAGAACGTCGCCTTCGAGGCGATGCCGACGTCCTCGCCCCACTTCGAGATGTCGTAGAGCAGCACGTCGTTCTTCGCCGCGACGAGCAGCGAGACGGTCACCTCGTCGAGGTCGGCGCCGCTGCGCTCGGTCGCGTCGAGGACGGCGTCGAAGTCCGCGCGGGCCTCCTCGCCGATCTCTGCCTCCATCGTCTCGCGAACCCGACTGATCGCCGGCGTGCGGAGCGTGTACGGCTCCGCGTCGTCGAACGCGTCGCGGTGGGACTCGTACACCTCGCCGACGAACTCGTCGTCGTCGGTCGAGAGCGCGGCGACGCCGTCCCCCGCCGTGACGAGTGCCACGACCCGAGAGGGGGAGACGAACAGCGCGTTGTCGACCTCCCCGTCCAGCACCCGGAGGTCCAGGGCGCCGTCGGCGACGAGGTCGGCCGCCCGGGACGCGACGACGAAATCGTCCATGACGTCTTTGAGAGTGCGCTCGTCGGCGAGCATGGACAGCGCCGGGAGGTCGTCCCGCCCGACCGCGGTCTCGACCAGCGATACGATCGTCTCCGCGGAGGGGTCCACGACGAGGAGTTCGTCGTCGCCCCCGGCGAACGCCGCTTCGAGCGCCGCCTCGACGTCGGCCGCCAGTAAATTCGACACCATTTATCACTTCGTATCAAGGTCGGTTGCGTATTTAATATTAACGGGGTTTATGGATCGAACAACGCAGGCAGCGTGCCTCAAACCGCCGAAAACGGCCGATGAGCCGAGTCGAAGATCGGCCCCGTCACAGGAGCTGTATCTGCGGGCGGAGCGCAGGCTTCCGCCGCCGACGGAAGACGGAGAGCCGGGAGTTCCGCCGGCGACGGAAGGATTAATGCGCGGTCGCGCCCGCCTTCGCACATGGACCACGAGCACGTCCGGGAGGTCGACCCGGCGGTCGCCGACGCGCTGGCTGGCGAGCGCGACAGACAGGAGCAGACGCTCGCGATGATCGCGAGCGAGAACCACGTGAGCGAGGCGGTGCTGGAAGCACAGGGGAGCGTCCTCACGAACAAGTACGCCGAGGGGTACCCCGGCTCGCGCTACTACGCCGGCTGCGAGTACGCCGACGAGGTCGAGGAGTTGGCGATCGAGCGCGCGAAGGAGCTGTGGGGCGCCGACCACGTCAACGTCCAGCCCCACTCCGGCACGCAGGCGAACCAGGCGGTGTACTACTCGGTCCTCGAACCGGGCGATAAGATCCTCTCGCTGAAGCTCAACGACGGCGGCCACCTCTCGCACGGTCATCCCGCGAACTTCACGGGGCAGCTGTACGACGTCGAGCAGTACGAGGTCGACCCCGAGACAGGGTACATCGACTACGAGGGGCTCCGCGAGGTCGCCGAGGAGTTCGACCCCGACATCGTCGTCTCGGGCTACTCCGCGTACCCCCGCACCGTCGACTGGGAAGAGATTCAGGCGGCCGCCGACGCGGTCGACGCCTACCACCTTGCCGACATCGCGCACATCACCGGGCTCGTCGCCGCCGGCGTCCACCCCTCGCCGGTGGGCGTCGCCGACTTCGTCACGGGCTCGACCCACAAGACGATCCGCGCCGGCCGCGGCGGGATCGTGATGTGTGACGAGGCGTTCGCGGACGACATCGACTCGGCCGTGTTCCCCGGTGGGCAGGGCGGGCCGCTGATGCACAACGTCGCCGGCAAGGCGGTCGGGTTCAAGGAGGCCTTGGAGCCCGAGTTCGAGGAGTACGCGCAACAGGTCGTCGACAACGCCGAGGTCCTCGCCGAGACGCTTCAGGGGCACGGCCTCTCCCTAGTCTCCGGTGGGACCGACAACCACCTGATACTGGCCGACCTGCGCGACTCGCACCCGGACCTCTCCGGCGGCGACGCGGAGGACGCGCTCGCGGCCGCGAACATCGTCCTCAACGGGAACACGGTCCCCGGCGAGACGCGCTCGCCGTTCGACCCCTCGGGGATCCGCGCGGGCACGGCCGGGCTCACGACGCGCGGCTTCGACGCCGACGCGATCGAGGAGGTCGGCGACCTGATCTACCGCGTCGTCGACGACGTCGACAGCGACGACGTCATCTACGAGGTCGGCGAGCGCGTCGTCGAGCTCTGCGAGGCGCACCCGCTGTACGAGTAGGCGCGGGCCGATCGCGACCGACCGCTCGCTCCCGGTCGACGGCGCCCCGCGCCGGAGAATCCGTGCGTAAAAGTGGGGGCGGGTCCCACGGGTCGGTATGGACGCTCCGTCGTTTCTCGCCACGCGCCTCGACCGCGGCGCCGTCCCGCTGGCCGTGGGCGACCTGATCGCGCTGATCGCCTTACTGACCGTCGGGACGCTCAACCACCAGACCGTCGAGTTCTTGACCGCGAACCCGCTGTACCTTCCGGGCGTGTACGCGCCCTTTCTGATCGCGTGGGTCGCCATCGCGCCGCTCGTGGGCGCCTATTCGGCGGGCGCGGTCGAGACCGCGAAATCGTCGGTGCCGCTCGTCGTCAGGTCGTGGATCCCCGCCGCGGTCGTCGGACTCGCGCTCCGCGCGTTCGTCTTCCGGGGCGGCGCCGAACTCACCTTCGCGGCCGTCATGCTCGTGCTCGGATCGCTCGCGCTCGGCGGCTGGCGGGCGCTGTACTTCCGGCTCCGGTAATCGATTTTCGCTCCGACTTCGCCGTCTGACCGCCGTCTCCACGATTCGTCGCGATCCCGTCTCGATTTCGAGCGGGCCCGGCCCGCTCATAAGTTACGAGTTACTTTGTTGTGTTCATGGGCGAACCACCTCCGAACCGCGAAAAATTTAATACAGATCTTGTACTATTATTCAGCGATAGCATGGCTGGATACTACGACTACGTCCTCGGGCTCATTCCAGTAGCGCTGATCGGTGTGACCGCCTTCCTCAACCTGGTCGGGCTGTCGTTGCTGTCGGCGTTGCCCGCGGGCGCAGTGGCCGCCGCCACCGTGATGGCCCACGCGATATTCGTCAGGGCCCCAGTTAGCGCCGCCGGCGCGCGGGCGGGCGCCTCGCGCCCCGGTCGGCGAGAGGACGGACCCGGCGGCCGGTCGTCCGTCTGAGGCGCCGCCGTTCGCCGCGTCCTGTACCGTTTAGTTCCCCCGCCCCGAGTGGGCGGACATGACGGACGCCCTGTTCCTCACGAGTTCCGAGGTCGACGACCTCGCGGAGCCCGCCGACTACGTTGCCGCCGTGCGCAACGCCTACCGACAGGTCGGTGAGGGAGCGCCAGCGGAACCGCGGACGAAGCTGTTCAACCGCGAGCCGCCGGGGATGTTCACCACCTACGCCGCCGTCCTCCCGGAGACGGGCGCGATGGGCGGCTACGCCTACTCCGCCGGCTTCGGCGCGGAGGACGCGTGGTTCATGACGCCGCTGTTCGACGCCAAGTCGGGCGCGCCGCTCGCGCTGCTCGACGGCGCCTCGATGAACCCCTTCAAGACCGGCGCCGCGGGCGCGGTCGCGGTCGACGCGCTCGCCCGCGACGACGCGACCGAACTCGCCGTGATCGGCAGCGGCGCGCAGGCGCGCGGGCAGGTCGCGACGACCGCGACGGTCCGCGAGTTCGACGCGGTTCGGGTCTTCTCGCCCACCCCCGAGAGCCGCGAGGCGTTCGCCGCCGGCTTCGACGACCGCCTCGACGCGGACGTGGCCGCGGTCGAAAGCGCGGGCGACGCGCTGGCGGGCGCCGACGCGGTCATCACCGCGACGACCGCGACCGACCCCGTGATCGACGACGCCGACGTGGAGCCGGGGACCCACGTCACGGCGATGGGGCAGTACCACCCCGAGAAGAACGAGCTCCCGCCCGAACTCGTCGCCCGCGCCACCTACGTCCCCGACCTCCGGGCGCGCGCGGCGCAGGACGCCGGGTCGTACCTCGCCACGGTCGAGGCCGGCCTGATCGAGGCGGGCGAGGGGATCGCGGCCGACCTCGGCGAGGTCGTCGCGGGCGACCACCCCGGCCGGACGAGCGACGACGAGGTGACCGTCTTCGACTCGGGCGGGACCGGCGTCGAGACGGTCGCGGCCGCGCACATGCTGTACGAGCGCGCGAGCGAGAGGGGGCGCGGACAGACCATCGACTTCGCGCCGGCGAGCGAGGCGCTGACGGGAGAGTAGCCGGAGATTGAAGTACTGCGGCGGCGTCCGACCGGTATGCGCATCGGCATCGTCTCCGACACGCACGACGACTTGGCCGCGGTCGAGGCGGCCGTCTCGCTGTTCGAGCGCGAGGAGGTTGACGCGGTCGTCCACTGCGGCGACTTCGTCGCGCCGTTCTCCGTGACGCCCTTCGACGCGGACTTCGCGTTCCACGCGGTCCGCGGGAACAACGACGGCGAGTGGGCGGTCGGGTCGACCGTCGAGGAGTTCGGCAGCTATCACGGCGAGGCCGCCGCGCTCTCTTTTGCCACTGTCGACGTCGCGGTCACCCACGGCACCAGCGACCTCGTCGTCGACGCGCTCGTCGACTGCGGCGACTACGACTACGTGTTCCACGGCCACACCCACGCGCACGGCGTCGAGGCGCGCGGCGGGACCGTCCGCGTGAACCCCGGCGGGCTCCCGATCCCGGTCGAAGGCGCCGACGACGTGTTTCGGGTCGCGACGCTCGATACCGCCGAGTCGGGTACTGACGCCGTCACGCACCACGTCCTCGACGGCTGATCGCGAGCGCGCCGACGGAAGCCGACCATCGGTCCTCGGTCTCGGTCCACATGTGGGGCAACATGTATACTCCTCAAAGCGGAAATCCGCGTATGGCCACTGAACAGGGATCCGAGGAGACGACGGTCAGCGACCGAGGAATGGTCACGATACCGGCCGATCTCCGCCGACGCCTCGACATCGAGCCGGGCGACAAACTCCGATGGGCGGCGGACGAGGACGGCGTCCTTTCGGTCGAGGTGGTCCGTCAACGCGAGGGCGCATTCGACGGTTTCGAACCCGTGGACGTCGGCGAGACGAACGCCGTCGAAGCGGAGGCCGAGTTCGGGACCGAGTGATGGCGGTCGCCCTCTTGGACACGAACGTCCTCTTCGCGATGGCGAGCGCCCGGGACGAACACCACGACCGGGCTCGGGAGATCGTCCGCGGAATCGACCACGGAGCGCTCCCGAACGCCGTCCTGACCGACTACGTACTCGCGGAACTGCTGAATCTCTGTCGCGAGAAGCTCGGCCCGGACACCGCGAATCGGGTGCTGGATCGGCTTCTTGAGGGCGCAAACTTCGAGATCGTCCACTCTCCGAAAATGGATTTTAACGCCGCACAGCCAGCTTTCCGACGATACAGCGGACTTTCGTTCGTGGACGCGACCATCGTCGCGTACCTGAACCGGGAAGACATCGAATACCTGTACTCCTTCGACGACGACTTCGACGTCATCGACGGGATCTCCCGCTTGGAGACTGCTGACGACTCGTTCAAGTAGCTGTTGTCCGGAGCGAGTCAGCCGAGACCCGCAAGCCACCCCGAGTTTTATCGCCGCCCGCTCGCTCCGTACGCCCATGAGACACGCACAGGGGCCGCTCCTCACGATCGACCTGACCGAGCGGACCGCGTCGACGACGCCGATCGGCGACCGGCTCGCGTCGTTCGTCGGCGGCCGCGGGCTCAACACGTCGCTCGCGTACGACCGGATCCCGTTCGACGCGGACCCGCTCGGCCCGGAGAACCGACTGTACCTCTCGACCGGACCGATGCAGTACTCGACGACCTCCTACACGGGGCGGATGTCCGCGACCGGGCTCTCACCGCTCACGAACGGCCTGCTGTCGTCGAACGCGGGCGGCTTCCTCTCGCGGAACTTCACGGGCGCGGGGTACGCCGCCGTCGAACTCGTCGGCGCGAGCGACGACCTCCTCGCGGTCCACGTCCGCGAGATCGGCCCGGACGGCGAGCCGGACGTGACCTTCGAGGAAGTGCCCGACTTGTCGGAGACGGAGGTGTCGGTCGTCTCGGACCGGTTCGCGGAGACGCACGACCTCGGCCCGGAACACGTCGCCTGCGTCGGGCCCGCGGGCGAGAACGAGGTCCGCTTCGCGTCTGTCATGACCTCGGACACCCGGGCGTTCGGCCGCGGCGGGCTGGGGGCGGTCCTCGGGTCGAAGGGCGTGAAGGCGCTCACCTTCGACGGGGACTCGTCGGCCGACCTCGACCTCGACTGGCCCGACGAGGCGGGCGAGGTCCACCGCGAGGCGGCCACCTCCGACTCGATCATGAAGCGGCAGGGGACGACGAGCGTGACGGAACTGGCGAACGAGGTGGACGCGCTCCCGTCGCACTACTTCGCCGAGACCTCCTTCGAGGGCGTCGAGGGCATCTCCGGCGACCGCGTGGAGGAGAAGAAGTACAAGAAGGGGACCTGCTCCAGCTGCGCGTTCGCCTGTAAGCTCCCGACGCGCGACGAGGCGACCGGCGTCGAGACGGAGGGGCCGGAGTTCGAGACGGTGATGGCGTTCGGCTCGAACGCGGGCGTCGACGATATCGTCGACGTGATGGCCGCCAACGAGCTGTGCGACGAGCTGGGGATGGACACCATCTCCTGTGGCGACGTCGTCTCGATGTTCCTCGAAAGCGAAGACGAGTTCGGCAACGCCGACCTCGTCCGCTCGCTCGTCGAGCAGATCGCGTACCGCGAGGGCGTCGGCGACAAGCTCGCGGAGGGCGTCCACCGCGCGAGCGGGGAGTTCGGCGCCGAGGACTGGACGGTGAAGGGGATGGAGTTCTCCGGGCACGACGGCCGCGCGCTCAACGGACAGGGGCTCGCGTTCGCGACCGCGAACCGCGGCGCAGACCACATGTACGGTGAGTTCTACCCGTACGAGTACCCGCTCGTCGACCCCGACGACGCGCTCGACCCCGAGGGGCTGGAGGGGAAGCCGCCGAAGCTCGTCGCGAAAGAGAACCGCAACGCGGTCCTCGACTCGGCGGTCGTCTGTAAGTTCTCGCGGGGCGTCGTCACCGACGATCGGCTCGCGGCGCTGCTCGACGCCGACTACGAAGACCTCCAGTCGCTCGGTGCCCGGGTCGTCGAGCTGGAACGCGCGTTCAACAACGCCCGCGGTTTCGACCGGCGCGACGACACGCTCCCGTACGCCGACGCCATCGAGGGGTTCGACGCGGCGCTCTCCGAGTACTACGCGCTCCGCGGCTGGAACGACGACGGCACCGTTCCCGGCCACGGCGACGGGATCGACCCGGCGAGCGCGGCGCCCGCCGACGACTGAGCGGGTCTCACTCGACGTCGACACCGCGGAACTCGAACCGGGCGCCGCCAGTCGGGCTCTCGGCGAGTTCGACCGTCCACCCGTGCGCCTCGGCGACCTCGGCGACGATCTTCAGCCCGAACCCGGTTCCCTCCGGATCCGACGTCACGCCCGCCTCGAACGCCTCCTCGCGGTCTTCGGGGTCGATCCCGGGACCGTCGTCTTCGACGTAGAAGCCGTCGCCGTCGGACAGCGTGCCGACCGTGACGGCGACCTCGGGGCCCGCATGGGTGACCGCGTTGACGAAGAGGTTCTCCAGCGCC
>NZ_AOJK01000022.1 GCF_000336875.1 Halorubrum californiense DSM 19288
CCCAGCTCCTCGACGTCTACCGACTCCTGCCCGAGGCGGTTGCTGACGATTTCGAGGTTGCCGGCCGCGACGTTGAGCGGGCTCCGAAGGTCGTGCGAGACGAGGCTGGCGAACTCCTCCAAGCGGTCGCGCTCGCGGGCGACCTCCGCCTCGCGCCGCCGGAGCTGCCGCTCCCGCTCGATGCGGACGAGCACCATCGTCACCGTCGCCGCCCAGATCCGCGCCACCGCGAGGTCGGAGTCGTCGAAGGCGCCCGTGGTGGTGGCGCCGACGTTCAACACGCCGTACCGGCCGAGCGGGACGACGAGCTCGCTGCGGATCGTCGCGTCGTCGCTGTAGCGGTCGGGGTCGTCGCTGACGTCCGCCACGTAGGTCGGCTCGCCGCTCTCGAAGACCTCCCAGGTGATGCTCCGCCCGTCGGCGTCGAACGTCGGATGGTCGCCGACGACCGCGTCGGCGGTGTCGGTCCAGACGATCGGTTCGAGCGCGTCTTCCTCCTCGTCGTACAGCCAGATCGCGGCGATCGGGTGGCCCAGCACGTCGTCGACGTACGCTACCGCCGCCTCGGCCGCCGCCTCCCTGTCGGTCGTCTTCAACAGCTCTCTGGTCGCCTCGTGGAGGGATTCGAGCGTCTCCGTACGGCGCCGGAGCGCCAGCTGTCGCGTCCGCTCGTTCGAGACGTCTATCGCGGTGACGACCGCGTACGGGTCGCCGTCGAGCTCGAAGGCCCCGACGCTGACGCGGACCGGGACCGCGACGCCGTCACTCCGCCGCACGACCAGCTCGAACCCGTCGGCGAGCGACCGCGACTCCCCGGCGCACACCGTGTCGATCAGCGCGTCCACGTCGTGCCGGGAGTCGTCGTCCGCCCCCTCCGCGCTCGTCGGGTCCGGGGTGACCGCGGAGTCGACGGTATGGTCTCCCGAGTCGGTATCGAGCGTCGCTATCGACGCGGACTCGTCCCACTCCAACCCGGACGGGTTCTCGAGGACGTCGTCGATCGGGCGTCCCGCGAGGGCCGCCGGATCCAGTCCGAACACCGCCTCGACGCTCGGCGTGCCCGCGCGGACGACGCCGTCGCCGTCGACGACGAAGGTCGGGTCGGGCGTCGCGTCGATCGCCTCCGGGAAGCGGTCCATGGTCACTCGTCCGTCGGCTCGTGGACGTGCCCGCACTCGGGGCAGCGCACCTCCTCGCCGCGGAGGTCCGCCGAGGAGGCGCGCACGTCGCGCATCACCTCGCTGATCTTGTCTTCGGCCTCCAGTTCGTCGGCGACCGCGAGGTCGACGCCCTCGACTTCGAGGAGGAACTTCGCGACCTCCGTCACCTCGTACATCATCTCGTCGAGATCCTCGGCGGTGAAGAAGCCGGACATCGCGCCGTAGAGGAACGTCGCGCCCGCCTTCGTCACCTTCTCCTCGAAGGAGTAGCGCGCCTGGTTGACCGCCTGCGGGGTGTACGTGTCGGTCATGAAGGGGACCAGTTCCGGGAGGTTCTCGCCGATCTTCGTCATCTCGACGCCCGTCTCGGTGCGGAAGTCGGCACAGAGCCGCGCGATCGCCCACTCTCGGGCCGTGATGTACGTCCGATCGCGGAGGAACTCGTTGACGCGCTCGTAGCGCGCCCCGTCCATCTTCTTGAACCGCTCGTACTTTTCGACGTCTCGCGGCACGTCGTCGTCCCCTTCGTCGGTGTCGGTCGCGGCCGTGTTCCCTTCGGCAGTCGCGGTCGCGTCCGTGTCCTCTTCGGCAGTCGCGGTCGCGTCCGTGTCCTCTTCGGCAGTCGCGGTCGCGTCCGTGTCGCCGCCCCCCGGCGGGGACCGGTCCTCGGCCGCATCGCCGGTCTCGTCCGTCGACCCGGCCGGCGAACCGGTGTGATCGCTCATACCTCCGAAACCTCGCGGGCGGACAAAAGGCTTGTCGGTGGCCGCCCGCTCGGAGATCCACTTTTGTATCGTCGCGTGGACGGGTGGCACATGAAGGTGCTTTGCGGGATCGGCGGCAGCGACGACTCGTTCCGCGCGCTCGACCGAACGGTGGAGCGTGCGGCGGTCGCGAACGACGACCTGACGATCGCGGTGGTCGACAACGAGGACTCCTCGGTGTCGCCGGACGAGGTCGTCGAACGCGCCGAGGCGGCGGTCGACGAGGTCGAAATCGACGCCGAGGTGCGGCGGGTCGAGGGCGACCCCGGGAGCCGACTGGTCGAGATCGCGGAGACGGAGGCGTTCGAGGAGATCGTCCTCGGGGGCGGCCACACCAGCCCGATGGGGAAGATCACGATCGGGTCGATCGCGGAGTTCGTCCTGCTCAACGCGAAGACATCGGTCACGCTGGTCAGATGAGCGACCGAGGCTACCCGGACGCGGTGGCGGACGAGTTCCCGCCGCCGCCGACCGCGTTCACCGACCGCGAGGACCGCGAGATCGAGATCCGACCGTACGAGGGGGACGACGAGGTCCGCGAGTCGCTCGTCGAGATGTACGACGCGTTCGACCCGGCCGACCGCGCGCAGGGGATCCCGCCGGGCGGCGAGGAGCGCATCCGCGAGTGGCTCGACGCGATCCTCGGCGGCGACTGCTACAACGTGATCGCGTGGTGCGGCGACGATGCCGCCGGCCACGCGACGCTCGTCCCCGACGGCGACGCCTACGAGCTGGCGATCTTCGTCCACCAGGAGTACCAGCGCGCCGGTATCGGCACCCACCTCATCCGCGGGCTGCTCGGGCACGGGCAGGCGAACGACGTCGAGAAGGTGTGGCTCACGGTGGAGCGGTGGAACCGCGCCGCGGTCTCCCTCTACAAGAAGATCGGCTTCGAGACCTCCGACGCCGAGAGCTTCGAACTGGAGATGGGGCTGCGGCTCAACGCCGACGAGGCGTCCGCGGCGGAGTCCGGCGAATCCGCGGCCGCCGACGAACCCGACGGCGACCAGTAGCGTTGGCCGGAATGTTCAAGCATTTACGGGCGGCCCGCGACCGCTCCGGTATGAGTCATCGAATTCTGCTGTTGGGGGCGCCCGGCGCCGGAAAGGGGACGCAGAGCGCGAAGCTGGCCGACGAGTACGGCGTCGAGCACGTCACGACCGGCGACGCGCTCCGCGCGAACAAGGAGATGGAGACGGAGTACGGCACGCCCAAATCGTTCATGGACGCTGGCGAACTGGTCCCCGACCCGGTCGTTAACGAGATCGTCAAGGCCGCGCTCGACGACGCCGACGGGTTCGTCCTCGACG
Organism: Halorubrum californiense DSM 19288; assembly: GCF_000336875.1. Lineage (GTDB taxonomy): Archaea > Halobacteriota > Halobacteria > Halobacteriales > Haloferacaceae > Halorubrum > Halorubrum californiense. Next base: position 3,235 of record NZ_AOJK01000022.1, read on the forward strand.
GCTACCCGCGCAACCTCGATCAGGCGGAGTACCTCTCTTCGATCACGGACCTCGACGCCGTGATCCTGCTCGACGTCGACGAGGAGGTCCTCGTCGACCGGCTCACCGGCCGCCGCGTCTGCGACGACTGCGGCGCGAACTTCCACGTCGACTTCCAGCCGCCGGCGGAGGCGGGCGTCTGCGACGAGTGCGGCGGCGAACTGATCCAGCGCGAGGACGACACCGAGGAGACCGCCCGCGAGCGCCTCCAAGTCTTCTACGACAACACCGAGCCCGTCGTCGACCACTTCCGCGACGAGGGCGTGCTCGTCGAGGTCGACGGCGAGGCGACCCCGGACGAGGTCTTCGCCCGGATCCGCGACGTCGTCGAGAACTGATCTGCGACGCTGTCGAGAGCTGATCCGCCACGCTGTCACGAGCCGATCCGCGTCGTCGACGGGGGTCCATTCGGGACGCTGTCGAGAGTTGACCCGGGCGGCGATCCTACAAGGTTCTTAACCGTCGACCGCTAATCAGCCGCTAATGAGCAAAGTCGAACGGCGAGTCCGCTCGTTGGTCCGCGAGGACGGCGAGATGCGGGACGCCATTCAAACCGTCCTCGACAACGCCAGCGGCGGCGAGGTGCGCTGGGTCGACGTTCGAGACAACATATCGAGCGGGCAGTGGGGCCGGCTCATCGAGAAAGAGATCCTCGTCGACGGCGAGGAGGGGTTCGCGCTGGCCGACCGCGAGGGGATCGAGGCCGGCATGGAAGACGACGACTCGGGCGACAGTGACGCCGAGACCCCGGAGACGACCACGTGGTCGAAGTGGGACAAGCTCGCCGGGGTGGCGACGCTCGGCGCGTTCGTCGGCTACGCGGTCGGACCGGTCCGAAACGCGATCGCCGGGGGGATCGACGTGGTCCTCGGGCCGCTCCTGAACCTGGTCCCGTTCTACGTCGTGATCATGGTCATCGCGCTCGGGACGGGCCTGTACTCGACGCTGCTGCGCGCCGGGCTCATGGACATGGAGAAGATGGGCGCGTACCAAGACCGGATGAAAGACATTCAGGAGCGCCGGAAGGAGGCCGAGAAGCGCGACGACGACGAGGCGCTCGACGAGATCCAAGAAGAGCAGATGGAGGCGATGGGCGACCAGCTCGGCATGTTCAAAGAGCAGTTCCGCCCGATGGTGTGGATCATGTTCCTCACCATCCCCGCGTTCCTCTGGATGTTCTGGGTGATCGGCTACCGCGGGTCGGAAGCCGCGTACCCGGCCGTCGCGGACCAGGCGCTCGTCGTGCCGCTCGCCGGGAGCGTCACTTGGGACACGGGCATCGTCGGCCCGATCCAGATGTGGATCCTCTGGTACTTCCTCTGCTCGATGGCGTTCACGCAGCTGGTCCAGAAGAGCCTCAACATCGAGATGTCGCCGTCCTCCTCGTAGGCGGCACGCACGACTTGCGCCGGTTTCCCCGGGTCCTCACTCCCGCTCTGTGAGGAAGGCGTCCACTTCCTTTCGCGACGGAATCGACCCCATCCCGCCGACCGACCGGACCGACAGCGCGGCGGTCGCGTTGCCGACCGCGAGCGCCTCGCGGAGGGCGTTTCCGTCGTCGATCCCGGGGGTCTCCCCGGCGTCCCCCGCGAGCCGCGAGAGCAGTCCCGCGGTGAACGCGTCGCCCGCGCCGGTCGCGTCGACGGCCTCGACCGCGAAGCCGCCGTGTCGGACCGTCGCGGCGCCCCACGGGGCCGCGTCCGAACTGACCGCGAGCGCGCCGTCGCTCCCCAGCGTGACGACCGCGGTGTGCGGGCCGAGCGCGAGCAGGTCGCGGGCCAGCTCGACCCCCTCGCTCGTGGAGAGCCCCGCGGCCGCGATGTCCTCGTCGCTACAGAACACGACGTCGCTCTCAGTGACCGCCTCGCGAACCGCGGTCGACACCGTCTCCGCCGCGCCGTCTGGCACGAGGTCGGAGCGGTAGTTCACGTCGAACGAGACCGGGCAGCCGGTGGCGCTCGCCGCCGAGAGGAGCTCGCGGGTCGCCGCCCGTCCCCGCGGGTGCGTCAGCGCCACGCCGCCGAGGTGGACCCACGGCGGCGCGCTCGCGTCCGCCGGCGACCCCGCGGCGTCGGCGTCGCCCGTCAACGTCCCGACCGGCACCGCGTCCGGGTCGAATCCGAACGTCGCATCGCGGGAACCGTAGAAGCCGAACTGGGGGCCCTCCGCGCCGGGCGGCGACACCACCGCGAGGGTCGTCTTCCCCGGGACGCGCTCGACGTGGGTCTCCGGGATCCCCTCCGCCGAGAGCGTCTCCGCGAGGAAGTCGCCGAACGCGTCGTCGCCGAGTCGCGTCCAGAACGCGGGCGGCGAGCCGAGCCGCGCGAGCCCGACGGCGACGTTGGCCGGCGCGCCGCCGGGGCGGTGGGCGTAGCCGTCGACCTCGCGGAGCGTCTCGCCCGCGTCCGGCACGAAGTCGACGAGCGTCTCGCCAGCGACGAAGACGTCGGTCATCGGCCTACTCGGCTGCTTCGGCCTCGTCGGGGTCGCTTTCTTCGGTCTCGACTTCCTCCGCCTCGACCGCCTCCGCGACCGCCTCGAACGCCGCGAGGATGACGCGCTTACACGCCTGTCCCTCCGTGCTCCAGTGGTGGGCGTAATCGAGCATGTCGTCGTAGATGTCGGGCTTACAGCCCGCCGCTTGGGGGTGGCCGCCGCCGTTCACCCGGCCGGCGACCTCGTGGGCGTGGCGGAAGTCGTCGGAGCCGCGGATCGACGCGGAGCCAGCGGGCTTGACGACCACGGCGGCGTCCGCGCCCGCCTCGCGGAGCCCCTCCGCCACCTCGTTCTGCGAGCAGCGGCCGTAGGTGACCGCGACGCGCCAGTCGCCGACCTCGTGGGTGACCGCGCGGTCGACGGCGAGGTCGATTCTGGCCTCCTTCTCGACGCGGCGGTCCTCGACGAACGACCGCACCGTCTCGGGGAGGTCGACGCCGTACGCGCCGATCACGGCCGCGTACTCCTCGGCGCCGGCCCAGTACGAGTAGTCGGCGAGGTCGTCCGAGCGCGGGTCCTCCTTGATCCAGAGGTCGTGGTCGCGTGTGACTTCGGCGAGTTCCGCCCAGCGGTCGTCGAACGCGTGGTCGAGCGATCGCAGCGTCACGTCCGCGGTACACTCCTCGTCGGAGTCGCCGACCACGAGGTCGACGCCGGCCTCGCGGACCGCGGCCGCGGTCGCGTCGTCCCACTGGTGGTGGTCGAACCAGCGGATCGCGTCGCTCGACTCCGCCAGCGCTTCCAGCGGCTCCGCGATCCACTCGTAGTCGTCGGGACAGAGGTCGCAGACGAACAGGTCGATCCCGTCGTCGGCGTACGCCTCGACGCGTTCGAGCGCGGTGTCGATCGAGTACGGGCCCGCCGAGAGCAGTCCGACCGGCGACTGCGCGTGGGCGTCGTCGAGGGGGTCCTCGTCGCTGTCGGTCTCGGCCGGCTCGTCGCCCGCACCTTCGTCGCCCTCGCTCTCGCCTTCCAGCCGCGCCGCGATGGCGTCCACGAAGGGGGCGACGTCGAGCGCGGCGTCGTACGTCTCGCGGATCATCGCGGCGCAGGCGAGGCCGTCGGCGTCGCCGTCGGCGATCACGATCGCCTCGCACCCCTCGATCGTCTCACGTGCTCGTCGCTCCGCGCGCTCGTCGTCCAGCGAGTCGGGGTAGAAGAACCCTTTCCCCGGGAGCTTCGTGTACCGGGACCGGGGTGAATCCCCCGCGTCGATGAGGTCGTCGTCCATACCGTCGGGGCGGGCGGCAGCCGGAAAACTCCGCCGCTCTCGCGGCGAGCGGTGGTCGCGAGGGAGGCGGGCGGCCGCGCCGCGTCGACGCCGTCAGATCGTCGTGCGCCGCGGGTCCTCCTCGGTCAGCTGTCGCACCGTCAACACGGGGACCGGGCAGGTTCGGACGACGCGCTCCGCGACGGAGCCGATGAGAAAGCGGTTCTCGCCGTGGCGCCCCCGCGTGCCCATCGCGACGAGGTCGGCGTCGACCGACCGGGCGTACGAGTCGATCTCGGAGGCTGGGCGGCCCTCGCGGACCTCGATGGTCACGTCGAGGGCGTCGTCGCGGTCGCGCGCGGCGTCGGACACGCGGTCGAGGGCGTCGCGTCCCTCGTCGTCGAGGGCGTCGCGGAGGTCCTCGCGGACCGTGTCGGGCGACGACTCCACCTCGCCGGCGTCGACGACGTACACCGCGTGGACCTCGGCGTCGAACCGCGCCGCCACGTCGACCGCGACCGAGACGGCCCGCCGGACGCTGTCGGAGCCGTCGGTCGCGACCACGATGGTGTCGAACATGGCCACCCGTTCGCCGCAACGATACCTAAAACCCGGCGGTCGGCGGAGGGGGCCGCAGTCGGTGGGCGCGCTGGCGCGACGACGAAGACACGATTAATAAATGATCGAACTGGGCGGCGGCGCGTGCCTGCGAGCGGCCGCCACCGGCGGCCGCGAAGCCAGCACGCGCGAGGTCGCCGGCGCTACGCGCCGGCTGCCAGAGGGACCGGAGGTCCCTCGCTGGAGTCGCGAACGCCCGGAGGGCGTGAGCGACGAGGCTGGGGAGGCGTGAGGCGCGGGGCGGTGCTGTGCGGGGTGGGACTCAAAGGGGCAGCCGCGAGGCGGTCGCAGGCGATGTAAGCACCGCAAGGAGTGAGCGAAGCGAACGACTGAGGAGCGCAGCGAGCGTGCGACCGCCTCGCGGCTGGGGCTTTGGAGGTCTTCACCGCCGATCTGCCGGCAGCTATTTATAAACGAGCGCTTGGGTCTTTGGCGGTGTCCGCCGCCGAACCGGCGCCGGCTATTTACAAAAAATCTTCGCCACTCTGTCTCCGTTACGCTAGGAACACGTGGCGCGGGCGGTCAGCGAGCACGTCGCGACCCCACTGAACGGTCTCGGAGAACTCGTCGGAGCGGAAGAACGCCATCGCGTCCTCCTTCGCGTTCCACTGGCTGGCGATGAACATGTCGTTCTCGTCTTCGACGTTCACCATCAGGTCGGTCTCGACGTGGCCGTCCATCTCCCCCAGCAGGTCGCCGACGTCGTCGAAGGTCTCGACGAACTCCGTCTGGTAGTCGGGCTTCACGGTGTAGAACATCCCCATCGTGCCGAAGCCGGACTCCTCGCCGGCCCGGGCGACGATGTCCGGTAGTTCAGAGAGGAAGCCGCCCGCAGTCTCCGCCGCCGACGCCGTGTCCCAGATGGAGACGACCGCGGCGCGGTCGGTGTGGCGGCCCTCGTACACCGCGGTCTTGACGTGCGTGCCGTAGTGGTCGAAGTTGCCGCGGAGCCCCTCGACCTCGTCGAACAGCTCGTCCACGTCGGCCTCGCTGTACAGCACCGTGGCGTACACGTCCTCGCCGTGGGGCTTCCCGGCGTAGATGTCGAGGTCTGCGAGCTCGCCGCGGATGTCCTCGTCCGACGCCCCGTCGCCGCCCTCGCTGCCGTGGCCGCCGTCGCCGCCGGCCTCGTCCTCGCCGTGGGGGTGGTCGCCCTCGCCGCCGGCCTCGTCCTCGCCGTGGGGGTGGTCGCCGTGAGCGGGGCCGCCGCCCGCGCCCGAGCGGTCGTGTCCCTCGCCGCGGCCGTGCGTGTCGTCCCCGTGGTGGCCGCCCTCACCGTGACCGCCGCCCTCGCCGTGGCCGCTCCCCTCGCCGTGGGGGTGCCCGGCGCTGTCGTCTTCAGGCACGCGGCCGGTCGGGACCGTCTCGCCCGCGAGGAAGGCGTCGAGGTCGCGCGGCGGGAACCGGCGGCCCACGTAGAAGTCGTCGAACTCGCCGTACCGCGAGGAGGCGGGGTCGAACCGCATCTCGTAGACGATGTCCTTGATATCGGTCGGGTCCGCGCCGAACAGCGTGACGCCCCACTCGTGGTCGTCGAAGCCGACCGAGGAGGCGATCACCTGCTTGATCTTCCCGGCGTACTCCTTGCCGACCTCGCCGTGGCCCGCCATCAGGTCGGCGCGCTCCTCGAACTCGAGGTCGTACCAGTTGTGCTCCTCGCCGCGGCGCTTGCTCATCGGGTAGAAGCTGACGTACTCGTCGTCGGGGATCTCGGGTTTCAGCTTCCCCTCGATGTACCGGCGCAGCCCCTCGTCGACGGCGTCCGCGCCCTCCTCGAAGTAGTCGTCCGAGACGTATCCCGACACCTCGGTGACGGAGACGTAGGAGGTCTCGCGCTCGGTGAACTTCGCGAGCGCGGTGTCCTCGAACCGGCGCTCGATCGCGGAGAGGTCGTCGAGCGACGGCCGGAAGTGGAGACAGAGGAAGTCCGCCTTGTGTCCCAGCACGGAGAACAGCGCGGACTCGCCGTCGTCGGCGTCGGCGATCAGCTCGCGATGTTTCAGGAAGGCCTCGCCCTCCTCGATCGCCCGCTCTCGTTCGGACTCGGGCGCCTCGCGCCAGGCGTCCCAGTCGATCGAGCGGAAGTCGTGAAGCGAGAACCCCCCTTCGGCGGTCTGTGGAGCCTCGACCATACTTTGGGTTCGGGCCCCGCGACTTAGGGGTTTGCGGGTCATCCCGAGACACGGTAATCAGCCGGACCGTCCCCGGTCGTGTCCGAGCCGAAGACGGCACGAGTGGATTCGAGTTTCCAGTCGCTCGGTGATACGGTTTTGTTTATAAGCGACCGATCGACACGACCACTCCCGAAGCCCCAGTCGCGAGGCGGGCGCACGCTCGCTGCGGTCCTCACTCGGTCGCTCACGCTGTTCGCTCCCTCGTTGTGGTCCTTGCGTCGTCATCAGAACGCGCAGCGTTCTGATTAGCTCACGAGAGCTTAGTACCTAGCGTAACTTTTGAAGATAGTCACCGAGGTGATCATCGATCCAAGAGGCTGCGAAACTAATCTGAGCTGTAAGC
>NZ_AOJK01000023.1 GCF_000336875.1 Halorubrum californiense DSM 19288
GCTGAGGTGACGGACGATCTCTTTACGGCGATCCCCAGACATAGCTACACATCAAACTCTACCTTCATAACTTCTACTAGGCACTATGCTCTCGTGAACCCCTCCGCCCGCCTCGCGACTGCCCCTTCGAGTCCCACCCCGCACAGCACCGCCCCGCGCCTCACGCCCCCCAGCCTCGTCGCTGGCACCCTCCGCTTCGCTTCGGGGCCAGCGACTCCAGCGAGGGACCGAAGGTCCCTCTGGCAGCCGGCGCGTAGCGCCGGCGACCTCGCGGTCCTGTCTCGCGGCGCTCCGCGCCGCTCGCAGGCACGCGCCATCCGCACCGACTGTGCTGTCGATCGCACCGACCGCGACCCTCATCGCCGTGACCGAAACCCTTTCGACGCGACCCTGAGATGCGGAAACGATGCGGAAAAGCGGCCCGCCCAAAGGACTGATCTCGTATCTCGTGTTGGAGCTGCTCGACGAGCGTCCCCGGTACGGCTACGAGCTGCTCGGCGAGATCACGGAGATCAGCGGCGGCCACTGGGAGCCCTCCTACGGCTCCGTCTACCCGATCCTCTACAAGTTCGAGGAGGAGGGCGTCGCCGAGCGCGTCGAACGCGACGACGAGCCGGACCGGAAGTACTTCGCGCTCACCGACCCCGGCCGCGAGGAACTCGCCGAGAAGCGCCGCGAAATCGGCGGAGAGGCGCGAGACTTCGGCGACGTCGTCCTCGGCTTCTACCACCTGTACGCCGCGCTCGCGACCGACGACCGCTTCGAAGTGGACGACGCCGAGGCCGACTGGGGGTACTCGGAGCGGTACAGCGCGTGGATCGTCGAACAGATGATCCGCCACCACGAGCGCGACTTCGGCGAGTTCGAGCGGATCGACGCTTCCCCCGAGGAGTTCTACGCCCGGACGGACGAAACGGACGGACCCGAGGCGGACGGGCTCGAGGCGAACGGGACCGAACCGGACTCGTCCGACGCGGAGGTGCGGGACGACGCGGAGGAGTCCTCGTCCGGCGCCGCCGACGACTGACGCGCGACGCGCCCTCCTCGCCGGCGCCGCCGCCGACTGACGCGCGACTCACCGGTGGAGCAGCCGCCACAGGATCCCACCGGGGAGCCCCGCCCGGACGAGTCGGTCGTACAGCCGGTCCGGAAGGACGCGCGCGAGCCGCGGGAGCCACCGCGCCCGGCGGCTCACGCGGTAGCGCGTCCGCGGTCGATCGGCGGTCGTCGCGGTCGCCACGCGCTCGAAGACCGTCTCGACGTCGGTCGCGGCCGGCGAGTACCCCTCGAACGCGCGGTAGGCGTCGGCGTAGGGCCCCTCACCGCTCGCGCGTTCGCCGCTCGCTCCCTCCTCGTTCGCCTCCGCGACCGCCGCGGCGGCCCGCTCGTTGAACCCGGTCGGAACCGGTCCGGGTTCGACCAGCGCCACGTCGACTCCGCGCGGCGCGACCTCGCGGCGGAGCGCGTCGACGTAGCCGTCGAGCCCCGCCTTCGCGGCGCTGTACGCGCCGTGGTACGGCAGCGCCACCGACCCGACCATCGAGCCGACGATCACGACCCGGCCGCCGCGCTCGCGCAGCGTCGGGAGCGCCGCGGAGACGGTCGTGTGGACCGCGGTCAGGTTCGTCTCCAACTGCCGCCGGAACGCCGCCGCCGAGGTGTCCTCGACCGCCGTGATCTCGTAGCCCCCGACGCAGGAGACCACCGCGTCGAGCGGCCGGTCCGCGAGCAGGTCGCGGACGGCCGCCTCGTCTCGGAGGTCCACGACCGCGGTCTCGACCGCGTCTGGGAGGGCCGAGAGCCCCGCCGCGTCGCGGTCGACCCCGAGGACGTCGTGACCGGCGGCCGCGAGCGAGCGCGCGACGCCTCCGCCGATCCCGCCCGCCGCCCCCGTCACGAGAACGTGCATGCCCGGCAGTTGGCCACGGGGTCAATAGACGGTGGCGGTTCGGCGCGTCGGAAGAGGATGGACTGAACCCCGCCCCGTCGGAGTCGATCGGTCCCGGGCGGACCCCCGAAGGCATTTATCCGACACGGGCGATCGTTCGGGCAATGTCCACCGACGAGCCGTCCGTCCCGATCGTCTGCGACGAGTGCGAGACGGAGACCCGCGTGCCGCTCGACGACCTCGCGGACGCGCTCGAGATACACAACGCCCAGAAGCACGACGGCGAGGCGGTCGCGGAGGTCGACCCGGCGATCAAAGACCGCCTCGCCGACCTCGTCGCCGAAGATCTCGGACTCTTCGACGAGGACGTGACGGAGCAGCCGTGACCCCGCGGTCGTGATCGCCCGCCGGAACGACTCGGCGGACCGCGGCAGCAATATTTGCGTCATTCGGTGACGAATCTCGATTCGGTTATCCGTCCTAGAAACGCTCTGAACCGCTAAATCGAGTGATCCGGGTTCTCGGCTGCGTCACCGGAACACGCTTCGGTTGCTGGTGGCGCGAGGGTGTTGCCCGCGGGACCGCTTTGACCGGTATGTACGAACCAACGCGGACAGCGTCGCGGCGGTCGTTCCTCGCCGCGGCCGGCGGAACTGCGACGGTCGGACTCGCGGGCTGTATGGGCGGCTCCGACGGCGGCCTCGACGAACTGACGGTCGCGCATATGCCGATCTACCCCGACCTCCAGTGGTACGTGATGGAGGGCGAGGGGTACTTCTCCGAGATCGACGCCGAGGTCACCGGCCAGGAGTTCGGCAACGGCCCCGACATCGTCCAGGCGCTCGGCGGCAGCGACATCGACGTCGCGATGTTCGGGATCGTCCCCGCGATGATCGCGATCGACCGCGGCATCGCCGCGCAGGTGACCGCCGCCAACATCCGGGAGCCGATGGGGATCATGGCCGAGTCCTCGTTCCACGAGACGTTCGAGCAGGAGGGCGCCGACGCGTTCGCGACGTGGGCCGAAGCGCGGGGCGAGCCGTTCACCTTCGGCACGTTCCCGCAGGGGAGCGTCCCCGACGTGCTGCTCCGCTACTGGCTCCGCGACGTGGGCGTCGACCCCGCCGCGAACGACAGCGTGGAGATCCTCGAGATCAGCGGCGCGAGCTCGGTCTGGCAGGCGATCGCCAACGACGAGATCGACGGCACCTCGATCATGGAGCCGGTGCCGACGATCGCCCAGGCGGAGGAGTCATCGGTGACGATGCTGCGGACCGCGGCCGACGTCCTCCCCGGCCAGCCCGCCGCGGTCACCCTGATGAGCGATGAGGTCCGGGACTCCCCGCTCGCCGCGCAGTTCCTCGAACAGCACGTCCGGGCCACCGAGTTCATCGACGCGAACCCCGACGCGACCGCGGGCCACGTCGAGGAGGGGATCGGGATGCCGGCCGACCGGGCGCGGAAGGCGCTCGACTCGCCGCTGTCGAACTTCATCACCGACCCCAACGAGATCACGGAGGCGACGCAGGTGTTCTCCGAGTTCGCGACCGGGAACGGCCAGATCGACGAGCAGCTCTCGACCGACGCGATATTCGACCTCGGGGTGTACGACTCGCTCTGATGGCGACCGAAACCGGACCGGGAGTCGGCGGCGACGGGGGGGTCGCGAGCGTCGGCCTCGGCGACCGCCGTCGCCTGCGTCGCGGGGCGGCCGGCGTCGCGGCGTTCCTCCTCGTCTGGCACGCCGTCTCGCTCACGCAGGACCCGTTCGTCCTCCCCTCGCCGATCGCCGTCGGCGAGGCGTTCGCCGGCGAGCTCGCGTCGGGCGACATGACCGCGGCGCTCTCGCAGAGCGTCCGCCACTGGATCCCGGGAACCGTCGTCGGGACCGGACTCGGCGTCGCGGCCGGGGTCGCGTTCGCTTGGAGCCGGCTGCTGGACGACCTGACCGCGCCGCTCGTCCGGACTCTGCGCCCCGTCCCGCCGCTCGCACTGATCGGCTTCGCGATCGCGTGGTTCGGGATCAACGACGCCGGCGCGGCGTTCATCATCGCCGTCGGCGCGTTCTGGATCAACTTCTACGCGGCGTACGGCGCGGTCGAGGGGGTCTCCGAGGACCTCCTCGACGTGGGCCGGACCCTCGGAGTCCGCGGCGACCTCGACGCCGTCCGGTCGATCGTGTTGCCGGCCTCGATGCCGGGAATCATGACCGGGATCCGGACCGGACTGGGACGGTGTTGGATGCTCGTCGTCGCCTCGGAGATCTTCGGCGTCCCCGGGGTCGGCCGCGAGATCATCCGCGCCAGCAACAACCTGCGCGTCGACCGGTCGATCGCGTACATCCTCGTGTTGAGCCTGATGTTCCTGCTCGTCGACGTCGCGTTCCGCGCGGTCGAACGGAGGGTGTTGGCGTGGCGGGCGTGAACGACGACGGGGCCACCGGCGACGACGAGACTGCGGACGACGACGGGACTGCGGGCGACGACGGGATCGCCGGTGAGTCCGACGCGACCCGCCCTCCCGCCGCGGCGAGCGTCGCCCTCGACGGCGTCGGGAAGACGTACGCGGCCGACGGCGACGGCGACCCGGTGCGCGCGCTCGACGACGTGTCCTTCTCGGTCGCGGACGGCGAGTTCGTCTGTCTCGTCGGCCCGTCCGGCTGCGGGAAGACGACGCTGTTCCGGGTCGTGGCCGGGCTGACCGAGGCGACCGACGGCCGGGTCCTGCTCGACGGCACCGAGGTCACGGCCCCGACGACGGACATGGGCGTCGTGTTCCAGGAGTACCACCTGTTCCCGTGGCTGACCGTCGAGGAGAACGTCGGGTTCGGGCTCGAACGGAGCGACCGGCCGGCCGCCGAATGCGACCGGCGAGTCGACGAGATGCTGGACCTCGTCGGGCTGGCGGAGTTCCGGGACGCCTACCCGAAGTCGCTATCGGGCGGGATGAAACAGCGGGTCGCGATCGCGCGGGCGCTCGCGGTCGACCCGGACCTGCTGCTGATGGACGAGCCGTTCGGCGCGGTGGACGCGCAGACCCGCGAGATGCTCCAGCGGGAGCTGCTCGACGTGTGGGCCTCGACGGGCAAGACGGTCCTCTTCGTCACGCACGACGTGGCGGAGGCAGTGACGCTCGCCGACCGGATCGTGGTGATGGCCGCGGAGCCCGGGCGAGTCCGGGAGGTCGTCGACGTCGACGTCGAGCGCCCGCGCGAGCGCGGCGACGCCGCCTTCGCGGAGTACGTGGGTCGCGTCAGGGAGCTGATCGGCGCGCACCCGTAGCCGGGCGCCTCCCGCTTCGCGTCCGGCTCCTCACGGGCTCGCTCTCACGCGTCAGGATCCTCGTCGTCGGAACGGTCGTCGGAGTCCGCCGCGGCGGACTCCTCGACGCTCGCCGACAGCTCGTCGACGTGGGTACGGAGCGTCGCCAGCGTCGCGTCCGCGTCGGCGTACCCCTGATCGTAGCTGTCGAGCGCGCTCTCGGCTCGGTCGAGGAAGCGCTCCACCGCCGCGTCGCTCGGGTCGTCGGGCATACGAATCCGTCCGCCCGCGAGCGGCTTATGTCTCCCGGCGGTGCGGTCGGTCGGCGGCGGCTCGCGCCCGCTCAGCGCCGGCGGAGCGCGTACGTCGTGTAGCCGACGGCGGCGACGAGCGCGGCGGAGAGCAGGGTGCCGAAGACGGCGGGCGACGCGGTGACGTAGTCGCCGAACGGGTCGGTCAGCGCGAACACGGCGAGGATGAGCGCGACGGAGATGGCGATTCCGACGGCGCCGAACGCCTTGAACGCCGCGTCGAGGTCGAACCGAGACGATCCCTGTTGGTGGCTCATACCCCCGTCTACGAGCTCTGCGTATAAATCCGGGCAGTGGGATTCCCAGAGTCGTGGAACGGCGCGACCGTGTGTGGGGCTCTGTCGCACTATTTACTATTAGTAGTGATAATTTCTCCGTAGGGGTTTTGCCACGCTCTCGCCGAACCCAGATCGATGACCAAAGATAGTCGTGTTACGCCCTCACGACGCCGGTTCGCCGTCGCCCTCGGCTCGGGCACGGCGGCCGCCGTCGCGGGGTGTCTGGGAACGGATCCGAGCGGGACGGCGGCGATGGACGCCGGCGACGACGAGGCGGCCGACGACGAGACCGGCGCGATCAGTAACGCGGACGACGCCAGCGCGACGGTCGGGATGATCTACGCGCTCGGCGGCCTCGACGACCGGTCGTTCAACGACGCGGCGAACAGGGGCATCCAGCGCGCTCGCCTCGATTACGACGTGGCGTTCGCGAACGAGGAGCCGACCTCGGTTCCGGACTTCGAGGCCACACAGGCCGCCCTCTCGGCGTCGAGCGACCCCGCGTACGACCTGATCTGCTGTATCGGGTTCCTCCAGGCGGACGGGCTCTCGACCGTCGCGGGCGAGCACCCCGACCAGCAGTACGCCATCGTCGACTCCGCCGTCGACAGCGACAACGTGGCGAGCTACGTGTTCCGCGGGCAGGAGGGGTCGTTCCAGGCCGGCCACCTCGCCGGGCTGGTCACCGACCGCGACCTGTCCGTCGGCGCCGGGGCGACCGTCCCCGACGAGCGGACCGTCGGCTACGTCGGTGGCGTCGACTCGCCGCTCGTCCGCAAGCTCGAGGCCGGCTACCGCGCCGGCGTCGCCCACGCGACCGCCGACGTCTCGGTGCTGTCCACCTACCTCGGCGCGTTCGACGACCCCGAGGGCGGGTACGCCGCCGCCGCGGAGATGTTCGAACAGGGGGCCGACGTGGTGTACCACGCGGCCGGCGGGAGCGGGCTCGGCGTGTTCCAGGCGGCTCAGGAGTACGGCCGGTACGCGATCGGCGTCGACTCCGACCAGTCGCGCAGCAACCCGCGGTACGCGGACGTGATCCTGGCCTCGATGGTGAAGCGGGTCGGCACCGCGGTGTACGACGCCGTCGAAGACACGATCGACGACGACCTCGACACCGGCTCCACGACGGCCCTCGGGCTCGCCGAGGACGGCGTCGCGCTCGTCTACGGCACGTCGCTCGGCCCGGTGATCCCCGACGACGTGCGCGCCGCGCTCGACGAGTCCGGTGAGCGGATCATCGACGGCGACCTGTCGGTCCCCACGGACCCGGAGGCGGTGAACTGATGGCCCCCGACTCGTTCCAGCGCCTGGTGCGCGCCGTCGGGCGGCTCCTCCCGAACGCGGTGCGCCGCCGCTACGCCGCGAAGTTCGCGCTGGCGTTCCTCGTGGTCGCGGCCGTCGTCGTCGCCGGGGGCGCGTTCACCTACCTCCAGACCGAACAGACCGTGGAGTCGGACGCGACGACGCAGCTGGCGGAGACCGGCGGCCTCCAGGCCGACGCGATCGGCTCGTGGACCGAGCGGATGACCACGCAGACCCGGTCGATGTCGGCGGCCGACGCGCTCCGCTCCGACCGGCGCGCGCCGGCGTACGTGCTGTTGAAAGACCAGCTCCTCTCCGAGGACATCGTCAGCATCCACCTCGTCGACGCGAGCCAAGACCGGGTCGTCGCCAGCACGGAACGCCCCTTGGAGGGGCGCGCGCCGAGCGACCTCGACGCCCCGTGGAGCGACGCGGACGTCCCCGAGGGGGTCGGCGAGGACGACCGCGTCTGGCGGTCGGACCGCTCGTACCGGTCCCCCGTGCTCAACGACCGGCCGGTGATGGCGTTCGCCAGCTCGGTCCCCCGGGCCGACGGCCGGTACCTCGTCGTGGTCACCCGGATCCAGCCGCAGCTCGAACGCATCCAGAACAGCGACACCGGCGAGGAGACGATGATCCTCAACGCCGCCGGACAGACCGTCCTCGACATCGACGGCACGGTCGATGAGGCGGCACACGCCGGCGGGATCGAGATGATCCGCGAGGGCAACGCCACGACTACGACCCAGATCGGCGATGGGCAGGTCCACGCGTACGCCGCCGTCCCCGAGACCGACTGGGTGGCGGTCACGAGCGTCGACCAGTCGACGGCGTTCGCCGTCCGCAACGACGTGGGGAACTCCGTGCTGCTCCTCATCCTCCTCACGCTCGCGTCGCTGGGCGTCGTGGGCGCGGTGCTCGGCACCCGCACGGTGCTCCCCCTCTCGCGGCTCCGCAACCGCGCCGAGCGGATCGAGTCGGGCGACCTCGACGTCGACCTGTCGACCGGGCGGATCGACGAGATCGGTCGCCTGTTCACGAGCTTCGGCGAGATGCGGGACGCGCTCCGGAACCGGATCGCCGAGGCGGAGACCGCCGCCGACGAGGCCGAGGTGGCCCGCGAGGAGGCCGAGGCCGTCACCCGGGACATGGCGGCGCGCGCCGCCGACTACAGCGAGGTGATGGGCGCGGTCGCCGACGGCGACCTCACGCGCCGGATGGACCCGGACGCGGACCGCGAGGCGATGCGCGAGATCGCCGAAGAGTTCAACGACATGGTGGCCCAGCTGGAGCGGACCACCGCGCGGGTCGCCGCCTTCGCCGGCGAGGTCGACTCGGCGAGCGCGGACCTCGCGGCCGGTGCCGACGAGGTCGAGACCGCGAGCGGGACCGTCAGCGAGCAGATTCAGGAGATCGCGGACGGCGCGATCAGTCAGGACGAGCGGCTCGACGAGGTGAGCGACGAGATGAGCGACCTCTCCGCGAGCATCGAGGAGGTCGCCTCGTCCGCCGCGTCCGTCGCGGAGACCGCTCAGGCCGCCTCAGAGCGGGGCGAGACCGGCCGCGAGGCCGCCACGGAGGCGCTCGACGAGATGGACGCCATCGAGGCGCGCTCCGCGGCCGCGGTCGAGCAGATGGAGTCGCTCGACGACCGGATGGACGAGATCGACGAGGTGGTCGAGTTCATCACCGACGTGGCCGAGCAGACGAACATCCTCGCGCTCAACGCCTCGATCGAGGCCGCCCGGGCCGGCGAGGCCGGCGAGGGGTTCGCGGTCGTCGCGAACGAGGTGAAAGACCTCGCGGAGGAGACACAGGAGGCCGCCGCCGAGATCGAGTCGCAGATCGCGACGGTCCGCGACGAGACCGACGCGACCGTCGCGGACATCCGCGAGACGAACGAGCGGATCGACGAGGGGGCGGACACCGTCCGCGAGGCCTCGTCGTCGCTCGAAGCGGTCGTCGACGCCGTCGAGGAGACGAACCACGGCGTCCAGGAGATCAGCGAGGCGGCCGAGGACCAGGCCCGGTCGACCCAGCGCGCGGTCGAGGGCGTCGAGGACGTCGCCGAGGTGAGCGGGGAGGTCGCCGCCGGCTCCGAGCAGGTGTCCGCGGCCGCCGAGGAGCAGACCGCGACCGTCGCCACCATCGCGGAGAACGCCGACCGGCTCCGCGGGCAGGCCGAGTCGCTCTCCGAGTCGGTCTCGGCCTTCGAGGTCGACGTGGACCCCGAGGAGATCGAGGCCGCGGAGTCCGACGGCGTCGGTGCGGCCGAGGGCGACGAGGCGGTCGGCGGCAACGAGAGGACCGACATAGAAGGCGAGACCGCCGGCGACGCCGACGAGTCGCTCTCCGGTGACGGGCTCGCCGCCGACGGCGACGGGCGGTCCTCGTCGGCGGACGAGTAGCCTCCCTTTCTGGCTCTCCTCCGACGCGGGCGTCTACTCTTCGCTTCCCGGGTGTCCCTCGACGATGGCGACGCCGGACGACGCCCCGATCCGCACCGCGCCCGCGTCGAGCATGGCCGTCGCCTCGTCGTAGGAGCCGACGCCGCCGGAGGCCTTCACGGGCAGGTACTCGCTCATCAGCTCCACGTCGGGGACGGTCGCCCCGCCGTCGGCGAAGCCCGTCGACGTCTTCACCATCTCGGCGTCGGCGGCGACCGCGGCCTCGCACGCGCGGCGCTTCTCGGCGTCGTCGAGAAGGGCGGTCTCGATTATCACCTTCACCGGGACGGGCACGGCCGCGACGACGTCGGCGAGCTCGTCCGCGACCGCGCCGTCGTCGCCGGCCTTCAGCCGACCGACGTTGATCACGAGGTCGATCTCGTCCGCCCCGTCCTCCCACGCCGCGACCGCCTCGTCGCGCTTGACCGCGGGGTCGTGCTGCCCGTGGGGGAAGCCGACCACGGTGGCGATCGCCTCGGGCTCGGCGTCGTACTCGGCCGCCTCGGCGACGTAACACGGCGGGATGCACGCGTTCATCCCGTGGGTCGCGGCCTCGTCGAGGACGGTCCGCACGTCGTCCCAGGTCGTCTCCGGACCGAGGACGGTGTGGTCGATGCTGGCGGCGAACTCGTCGCGGTTCATGCGTCGTCCGTCGCGCGCGGAAGTAAAAGGCGTGCGGGGTCGACGCGACCGGCCCGGGGCCGGTCGGTCGTGACGGCGGTCCGGAGACCGCGGGGGTCTCAGACCGAGCGCGTCGGCGTCAGCTCTCGATCTCGATCTCCGTGCCGCTGACGGCGTTCTCGACCGTCACCGGAAGCCGGACGCTCAGGATGCCGTTCCGGTACGTGGCCTCGATGCCGTCCTCGTCGATCGCCTTCGGGAAGCGGAACCGTCGGTGGTACGTGCGCCGCGTTCCGCGGCTCTCGTCCTCGTGTTCGCCGGCGACGTTGAGCACGCCGTCGTTCCACGAGGCGGTGATCTCCGACGGGTCGAACCCCGGAAGCTCGACCGACAGGACGAACTCGCCGTCCTCCTCGTACAGTTCGTAGTCGTTACTACCGGATTCGAACAGTCTGCTCGGGAAGTCGAGTCCCTGCGTCCACGCGTTCGCTGGCTCGAGCATGGGCATTGCTGACCACCTCGAACTCATCTAAACATAGGGTTGCGATTCTATAAAAATCTGACGTATCTTGATGGTAGGTACCATACAACGATCGACGGCGTGTCCGAACCGATCTCAGCCGCCGCGCCGCCGCGCCGCCGAGCCCGGTCGGCGTGGCGGACGCCGTCGGGCGAACGACAGTTGGAGAATTCTCCAACGTTTTTGCGTCCGCCCCGGATTTATTTCGTCCGCGTGCCACCCCGACGCATGGATCGCGACACCGCCGTGCCTGCGGTCGACGACCTGCCGGGCGAACGCGCTCGCGAGTGGGTCGAGTACCACCACGAGTCGGCCGCGCCCAGCACCTACGTCTACGAGTTCGTCTGGGACCGCACCGCCCCCGCCGAGGGCCCGTTCTGTACCGACGTCGACGGCAACGTCCTCATGGACTTCACCAGCCACGTCGCCGCCGCGCCGCTCGGGTACAACAACCCGCTGATCATGGACCGGCTCGACGAGTTCGACCTCGTCGACCCGCTCAAGATCGCCGGGCAGGACTTCTACGCCGCCGGGGGCCCCTCGCCGGACGACGGGATCCCGGGTTCCTCGGGGCTCATGGACCGCCTGACCGACCTGACGAGCCACTACGACATGGACACCGTCTTCCTCTCGAACTCCGGCGCCGAGGCGGTCGAGAACGCAATCAAGATCGCCTACGACGCCTCCGACGGCGCCAAGTACGCGATCACCTTCGACGGCGCGTTCCACGGGCGGACGCTGGGCGCGCTCTCGCTCAACCGCTCGAAGTCCGTCTACCGCCGCAAATTCCCGGAGATCAGCGGCGTGACCGAGGTGCCGTTCTGCGACGACCGCACCTGCTCGCCGGAGACCTGTTCCTGCGGCTTCTTCGCCGACGGCGTCTCTCGGCTCCGGAAGAAGCTCGACCCGAAGCGCGGCAACGTCCACCCGGACGACGTGGCCTACCTGATCATGGAACCGATTCAGGGCGAGGGCGGCTACCGGTTCCCCTCGGAGGCGTTCACCGACGAGATCGCGGCGCTCGCCGACGAACACGACGTCACGCTGATAGCCGACGAGATCCAGACCGGCGTCGGGCGGACCGGCGAGATGTGGGGCTCCGACCACTACGCGTACGAGCCGGACGTGATCACGAGCGGGAAGGGGCTCCGCGTGGGCGCGACCGTCTCGCGAAGCGACGTGTTCCCCGAGGAGACCGGCCGCCTCTCCTCGACGTGGGGCGCCGGCGACCTGATCGCCTCGGCGCAGGGCGCGCTCACGCTCGACGCTATCGAGGAGGCGGACCTGATTGACAACGCCGTCGTCCGCGGCCGGCAGTTCAAGGAGACGATGCGCGACGCCGACCTCGACCCCGTCGCGGACGTCCGCGGGAAGGGGCTGCTGCTCGCCGTCGAGTTCGACACGACGGAGCGCCGAGACGCTGTCGTCGAGAACGCGTTCGACCGCGGTCTCCTCACGCTCGCGTGCGGCCACGAGGTCGTCCGGATTCTCCCGCCGCTCGACGTCACCGAACGCGAGATCGACCTCGGCTGCGACCTCCTCACCGACGCTATCGCGGCCGAGGCCTGAGTCCTCTCTCGACCTCGGAACCTCGCCCGCCTACCGGTCCGCGTACCACTCCGCGAACTTCTCCAGGGCCCGGCCGCGGTGCGACACCGCGTTCTTCCGGTCGGTGTCCATCTCCGCGAACGTCTCGCCGTCGTGTTCGAAGATCGGGTCGTAGCCGAACCCGCCGTCGCCCCGCGGCGCGACGATCCGGCCCGGCACGTACCCCTCGAACAGCTTGACCGGGAGCGGGTCCGCGTCGTCGTCGAGATTTTCTCCGCCTTCCGGTCCCGCCGCCGCGGCCGCGTCGCGGTCGCCCCGGTCGACCGGGTCGGGGCTCGCGGCGAACCCCTCGCCGTCGCAGTAGCCGAGGACGCACCGGAAGGCGGCGCGGCGGTCGTCGAGGTCGGCCGCGATGTCGTGGACGCGGTCGACACCGAGGGTGTCCTCGACGTACGAGGAGTACGGGCCCGGGAAGCCGTCGAGCCCCTCGACGAACAGCCCCGCGTCGTCGACGAGGACCGGCGCGTCCGCGTGGCGGTACGCTTCGCGGGCCCCCCGCGCCGCGATCGGACCGAGTTCGTCGGCCTGGACCTCCGCGTAGTCGAAGTCGAGCCGCTCCACCGAGCCGTCCGGGAGGTACCGCTCCGCCTCGCGCACCTTCCCCGGGTTCGTCGTCACGTACCTGAGCACGTGTCGCCGTGAGTACGCCCGCGAGGAATAGCCGTCGGTCGCGGCCGGGAACCGACCGACCGCGGCAGTACGTTTTTGTTGTCCCGACGACAGCATCCGCGTATGGCCCTCCCTACCTTCGAGAAGAAGCGACTCATCGGACTCATCGCGATCCTCTCGTTCGGCCTCACGTCGCTCCTCGCGGTCCTCCTCCCGTCCGTGCTGGGGCCGCTGATCCCCGCCACGTTCATCACCGGGTTCTTCATCCTGATCCCGCTGGTGTTGGTGCTCGACGAGGACTTCCCGCTCGTCGCGGCCGACGAGCCCGACCCGTCGACCGAGAGCGGTACGACCGCCGAACGACCGGTCGCAGCCCTGCGCGAGCGGTACGCGAGCGGCGAGATAGACGAGGCGGAGTTCGAGCGGAAGCTCGACCGCCTGCTGGCGACCGAGGACCTCGACGAGCGGTTCGACCGGGTCGACTCCGATCGCGACGAGCGGCGCCGCGAGCGCGACCTCGAACTGGAGTAGCCGGAAGTCGGTTTCAGGGATCGACGCGGCGGATCCACGCGTCCGGGTCGTCGATCTCCGCGGCGGTCGGCAGGTTCTCTGCGCGCTCCCAGACCGCCCGCGCGGCCTCGATGCCGCGCTCGTCGGCGACGTGCCGGAAGAAGGCGGCGCCGCGCTCGTACTGTCGGCGCTTGAGCCCCAGCCCGAGCAGGCGCTGCGCGAGCCGGCGGACGGGGCCGCCACCGCCGCGGCGATCGTCGAGCTTCGCCCTGAGGTCCGCGTACTCGCCGTCGAACGCGCGGTCCATCAGCACCTCGGCGTACCCCTCGACCGCCGTCATCGCGGTCTGAAGCTCCGCGAACGCGTCCGGATCGAGCCCGCGCCCGGTCATCCCCTCGACGCCGCCCGCGCCGCCCACCATCCCCTCGATTCCGCGCTCGACGCGGGATTCGAGGTACTCCGGCAGCCACGGGGCCGCGCCGAACTCGGCGGCGTGGGTCACCTCGTGGAACGCGATCCACCGGCGGAACCGGGGGTAGTCGACGTCGAGCGCGTTCGCGACCGCGACGATGTTCGGGTGGACGAAGTAGAGCCCGTGGTCGGCGTCCGGTTCGTCGGCGAGGAGGAGCGGGTCGTACTGGCCGAGGACGTTCCGCGCGAGGAAGCCCAGCGCGAACGCCATCGAGCCCGTGTTGGCGACCCGCGAGAGGTCCTGTGCGAACGCGGGACCGCGCCGCGCCGGCGTCGCGTCGAACGTCCCGTCCGGCCCGTCGAGGTCCGCCGCGGCCGCCTCGATCGGGTCCATCACGCGTCGGAAGGTGCCGACGCTCGCGTCGATCCAGTGATGGCGGTTCTGTACCTCGATGGTGTCGGGCACGTCGAACTCGATCCCTGCCACCTCTGCCAGCCGCGAACGCGCGTCGCGGACGTCGGCGGCGTACCCCGCGCGCTCCGCGTCGGAGAGCGCGATCGATCCGGGGTCCGTGGCGTCCTTCGCGGCCGCCGCGGCCCGGTCCCAGTCGACGACGCCCGGCCCCTCGGCCTCGGCGACGGTCCGGACGCTTCGGAGGATGTCCATGCGGATCGGACGGGCGGCCGACTCAAAGCGCTTGTGTCGCCCACTGTGTCGCGCGACCGCGGCCGACTCCGACGTTTTCTTGCCGGCCGCCCCACAGCCACGGAGCATGGACGACGAGCGCAGAGCGTTCCTCGACGACCTCCTCGCGACGCCGAGCCCCTCGGGCTTCGAGACGGCCGCCCAGCGCGTCTGGACCGACTACGTCCGCGCGTTCGCGGACCGGGTCGACACCGACGCGTACGGCAACGCCGTCGCGGTCCACGAGGGCGACCCCGACGCGCCGACGGTCGCCGTCACCGGCCACGCCGACGAGATCGGGTTCATCGTCCGCGACGTGCTCGACGACGGCTTCCTCCGGATCGGGCGGATCGGTGGCTCCGACCGCACCGTCTCGAAGGGCCAGCACGTCACGATCCACGCCGAGGAGCCGGTCCAGGGCGTGATCGGGCAGACGGCGATTCACCTCCGCGACGGGGGTGACGACGAGTACGAGGACGTCGCGGCCCAGTTCGTCGACATCGGCGCCGAGGACGCCGAGGAGGCCCGCGAACACGTCGAGGTGGGCGACCCGGTCACGTTCTCGACCGGGCTCCGCGACCTCGTCGGGGACCGGATCGCCGCCCGCGGCGTCGACAACCGGGCCGGCGCGTGGGCGGCCGCGGAGGGGCTCCGCCGCGCCGCCGCGGCCGACGTCGACGCCACCGTCTACGCGGTCTCGACCGTCCAAGAGGAGGTCGGGCTTCAGGGCGCGCGGATGGTCGGTGTCGACCTCGACGACGTCGACGCGTTCGTCGCGGTCGACGTCACCCACGCCACCGACAACCCGGATGTCGACCGCGAGCGGCGCGGCCCGGTCGAACTCGGCGCCGGCCCGGTGATCGGCCGCGGCAGCGCGAACCA
Source organism: Halorubrum californiense DSM 19288 (assembly GCF_000336875.1). Classification (GTDB taxonomy): domain Archaea; phylum Halobacteriota; class Halobacteria; order Halobacteriales; family Haloferacaceae; genus Halorubrum; species Halorubrum californiense. The sequence continues at coordinate 15,336 of NZ_AOJK01000023.1, forward strand.
CCCGGTCCTCGTCGACCTCGCGCGCGACGCCGCCGACGAGGCCGACGTCGACGTCCAACTTCAGGCGGCCGGCACCCGCACCGGCACCGACGCGGACGCGTTCTACACGGTCCGCGGCGGCGTGCCGGCGCTCAACGTCTCGATCCCGAACCGGTACATGCACACCCCGGTCGAGGTGATCGACACCGACGACCTCGACGGCGTCGCCGACCTCTTCGCAGCGATCGGCGCTGCGGCGGGCAATTTCGACGCGGGTGAGGACCCGTTCGCGGTCGGCGTCTGACATCGCCCGACTGCCGGGTCAGCCCCTCCGTCGACCGATCCGGGGCCGCCCGTTACCGGCCCGCTCGGCACGACAAACCGGGGCACGGCGGCGTCGAAACGGAACTGTTTTACAATCTCCTTTCCTACCGTTGATTGCGCTCTGGTGGTGTAGTCCGGCCAATCATATCACCCTCTCACGGTGATGACCTGGGTTCGAATCCCAGCCGGAGCACTCCTCTTTCCGTTTCGCTCACTCCTCGCGTAGCACCCCGTCTCGGTCGACGGCGCGCGGCTCGCCCCTGACGATCAGCCGCAGTAGCAGTGGTCGTCCATACAGAACGTCGCCTCCATGTCGCCGAGCGGCAGCCCCAGCGAGGCGAGCGTGGCCCGGACGTCGCCGACGGCGCTCCCCGACGGCCTGACGGTTCCCGCCGCCGCTCCCGTCGGCGCCGCGCCGGCCTCGACGGTCGCGACCACCGACCGCGAGGCGTGTTCCACCACGGCGACGTGGTTCGCGTCTTGGACCGGCACGTACAGCTTCTCGCGGTCGGGTCCCCACGCGGCGGCGATGGCGCTCCCGCCGACGTCGATGGTCGTCTCGTACGCGAACGTCTCCAAGTCGATCACGCCGACGCCCTCGCTCGGGATGAGGAGGTACGCCGCCTCGCTGTCCGGGTCGACCTCGCTCGTGATCGGTGCGCCCGGCAGCCCGTCGTCGCGGGTGACCTTCGCCACCTCTTCGGGGCTTTCGGGGTCGGAAATGTCCCAGACGCTCTCGGAGCCCTCGCGCGGGACCGCGGGGTCGCTTCCGAGGGTCCCCTCGCCGTTCTCGACGAGGAGGTACCGCCCGTCGAACGTCGCGGTACACATGAACGGGAGGACGTTCCCGTCGGTGACCGGCTCCCCCGCGTCGACGCGCGCGACCGTCTCGAAGGGGTCGACGCGCACCACGCGGATCGCCTCGTCGGCGATGTCGGCGACGAAGCAGTACTCGCCCTCCGGTCCGAGCGTCGCGTCGCAGGGGCCGACGTAGCCGGTCCGCATCTCGCCGGTCACCTCCCCGAAGCTGTCGCTCTCGCGGTCGGCGTCGACGCGGAAGATCGCGTGGTCCTCCGGGTCGTCCGGGTCCGGATCGAGTCCGGTCGTACCGCCGGACGCGACCAGCAGGTGGTCGCCGTCCGGGGTCACGTTCGGGTAGTTCGGCCCGAAGCCCGTCTCGACGAACGCGAGCTCCGCCAGCGTTCCCTGGTCGAACGCGCGGACCCCGCCGGCGACGTTGAGCCACAGCACGTCGTACGCGCCGTCCGCTCCGGTCGAGTACTGGTTGGCCGGGAACGAGGCCGTGGTGTCGAGGAACGCGGTCGCGACCGCCTCGTCGCGCTCGGGGTCGATGACGCTCACCGTCCGGTTGCCGGTGTTGAACGCGAACACCGTTGGGAGCGCTTCGCCGCCCCCGCGTCCGTCGCCCGAACAGCCGGCGAGCGCCGCCGCGGCGCCGACCCCGCCCGACGCGCGGAGCAGCCGGCGGCGGTCGACGCCGCCGGCGAACGGGTTCTCCCGGTCCTCGTTCGCGAGCGCGGCCCCCTTCGACGAGCGGGGGTCGGCCTCGGCGGACCGGGGGCCGTCTCGCTCCGGGCCCGCGGCCGCCCCTTCTCCGCGAGTCCCGGCGCGTCGCCCGCGACAGCGATCGTCGGTCATGTGCCGTCCTCGGTCTCGTCGGATAAAGTCCCGCCGGCCGTCCCGACGTGGGGGCAACCGACGCGTCCGCGGACCGCGGTGACCGAGCCTCAGCGCTCGCTCCGCACCCCGACCGTCTCCCGCTCGAACCCCCCTTCGTCGCCGCGCCAACGCCACGAGCCGACGAACGGGTGGCCGTCCAGCGCGCAGATGACGTAGGAGTAGCCGGGCCACGTCGCCCGCTCGGCGTCCGTCTCGCTCGGGCGCGCCGGCCCCGCCGGGTGCGAGTGGTAGAAGCCGACCACGTCCCGGCCCTCGGCCTCGATCGCCTCGAACAGTTCGAGCTGCGCTTCCGGGTCGATCCGGTACCGGGTTTCGGGCGCGTCGGCGACGTTCTCGGCCCGGTGAGCGCGCGCGACGACGCTTGCCTCGTCGCCGTCGCGGCGAGCCCCGGCCAGCACGCCGCAGACCTCCTCGGCGCCGCCGGCGCGGGCGTGCCGGACCACGTCGTCGTAGGCCGCCCGAGCGAACTCGATCATACCCCGGCAACGGGCGGGCGTCGGATAAGTCCGTCTCGGCGGGGCGGCGGCGCGTTGGAGATAGCGGCAGGTGTTGAACGGCGAGACGGCTTTTTATCGGGTGGGGTGCGACGGGTTCGCATGAGCGACGCCGCACTCCCCGCGCCGACCGCCGACGAGGCGCTCCACACGACCGTCGACCTCCCCTTCGAGGACGCGGTGCCGTTCGTCCAGCTCGAACACGAGCTCGCCGACTTCGAGACGGTGCGCGTCACGCGGCTCGACGAGATGATCGAGGGAATGCTCGGCCACGACGACGTCGAGCGGACCGCCCTGATCGTCGTCTGTCACCCCGAAATCGCGTACGACGCGCTGCGGATCGACCCCACGCTCGCCGGAATGTTACCCTGTACCACCGTCGTGTACGAGCGCGCCGGGGACGACCGCGTCCACGTCCACCACGTCTCGGCGACGAAGGCGATCCGCGACCTCGGCTGCGCGTCGGCCGCCGACTGCGACGAGGACGCCGTTGAGGACCTCGTGGCGAAGACCGGCGAGCTGATGGCTATCGTCTGGGAGAACATCGAGACGCACGGGCGCGAGTAGTCGGCACCCTCGGCCGCCGTACCGCTGCGCGTTCACCGATTCAGCCGCCAGCGGATCACCGCGGCGGCGAGGAGGACGGTCCCGAAGGTGACGGCCCCGGAGATCAGCGCGCCGCGCACGCTCGACGCCCCGGTCGTGTACGCGCTCACCGACGCGGAGCCGCCGACCAGCACCGCCCCGCCCGCCAGCCCGCCGAATCCGATACAACAGAGGCTCAGCAGCCCCACGGCGGATAGCGACCCGAGGATGCCGTCGTCGCTCATCTGGTCACACCTCTTGCGTCCGACCGGGAATAGCTGCCGGGGTCTGGCGCGACGAGCGCGACACCGACCGGCGGGATGCGACCACCGACCGGCAGACGCCGCCCGGCCGCGCC
>NZ_AOJK01000024.1 GCF_000336875.1 Halorubrum californiense DSM 19288
TCGTGTGGACCCGAGCCGGATCCCCGCCGAGTTCCCCGCGCCGAGCTTCCGCGGGGCCCAAGAGCAGGCCCTCGCCGACATCCGCGACGCCTTCGCCGCCGGCAACCGGGTCGTGCTGGTGCGCGCGCCGACGGGCAGCGGCAAGTCGCTGCTCGCCCGGGCGATCATGGGCGCGGCCGCGAAGGCGGGCGAGGCGGCCCCCAGCGAGGCGACCGGCGCCTACTACACGACCCCGCAGGTGTCGCAGATCGACGACGTCGAGGCCGACGACCTCCTCGACGACCTGGCGGTGATCCGCGGGAAGTCGAACTACGACTGCGTGCTCCCGGGCGAACACGACACGCCCGTGAACCGCGCCCCCTGTGCGCGCCAGCAGGGGTTCGACTGCTCGATCCGACACCGCTGCCCGTACTTCTCCGACCGCGCCATCGCCTCCGGCAACCGCTTCGCCGCGATGACGCTCGCGTACTTCATGCGCACCGCCGGCTCCGAGGTGTTCCGGAAGCGAGACGTGGTCGTCATCGACGAGGCCCACGGCCTCGCGGAGTGGGCCGAGATGTACGCCACCATCGAGATATCGCCGGAGCGCGTCCCGGTGTGGGATTCGGTCGGCGTCCCCGACGTCGCGGCCGACGCGGGCCCCGAGGAGGACGCGCTCGACCGGACCGCGCGGTTCGTCGAGGCGCTGCGCGACGTGTCGATCCGCGCGAAGGACGACTTGGTCGGCCGCCCCGAACTCGACCGCGAGGAGGTCGCCCGCCGCGACCGGCTTCAGGAGCTGATCAGCGAACTCGGCTGGTTCCTCGAGGACTACCGCGACCCGGAGTCGCCGACCTCGTGGGTCGTCGATCAGCCGGGCGGCGAGGGGTCGACGATGGAGATCAAGCCGCTCGACCCCGCGCGATACCTCAGACACACGGTGTGGGACCGCGGGAACCGGTTCGCGCTGCTGTCCGCGACCATCCTCTCGAAGGAGGCGTTCTGCCGCGGCGTCGGCCTCGACCCCGCCGACGTCGCCCTCGTCGACGTCGAGCACACGTTCCCGCTCGCGAACCGGCCGCTGTACGACGTGACGCAGGGGTCGATGACGTACGAACACCGCGACGAGACGGTGCCGGAGATCGCCCGCCTGATCGTCCGGCTGATGGCCGAACACCCCGACGAGAAGGGACTGATCCACGCGCACTCGTACGACATCGCGGAGCGGATCACGGAGCGCCTCGGCGAGTTCGGCGTCGCCGCGCGCGTCAGGCGCCACGACCGAGAGAACCGGGACGCCGAACTGGAGGCGTGGAAGGCGAGCGCGGACCCGGAGGTGTTCGTCTCCGTGAAGATGGAGGAGGCGCTGGACCTGAAGGGGGACCTCTGTCGCTGGCAGGTCGTGTGCAAGGCCCCGTACCGGAACACGAACGACTCGCGGGTCGCCCGCCGGCTGGCGGACGGCCAGTGGGCCTGGTACCACCGTACGGCGCTGCGAACCGTCATTCAGGCGTGCGGGCGGGTCGTCCGCGCGCCCGACGACCACGGCGCGACGTACCTCGCCGACGACTCCCTCCTCGACCTCTTCGAACGCGCCGCGGCCGACACGCCCGACTGGTTCCGCGACCAAGTCGACGCGATGACGACCCCGTCGCTGCCGGCGGTCGATCCGGAGGCGGCACTGGCCGGCATCAACGCGTCGCCGTCCGGCGGCGCGGGGGCGGGACGGCGGCGGAGTCGCCGTTCGGGCGGGTCGGCGGGCGCGAACGCGGGTCACTCGTCTCGCGGCGAGGAGGGCTCGGAGGCCGGCGACGGCGACCCGACCGCCGAGGGCGGAACGGCCGGCGACGAGTCGGTCCGGACCCGCTCCGAGCGGGACGCGGAGCGCCGGCAGGATCACCCGCTGTCGGACGTGTGGGGCGACGGCTGACGCGGACTCGAATCCGGGAGTGACGGCAAGTGGAGACCGAACTCACCGAGCAGCGGCGGCTGATCGACGCGAAGCGGGGACCCGTCCGCCCGGCATCGCCCGCCGGTTACAGCAGCGAGACGCCGTACGCGACCATGGAGCTCACCATGAGGAACGCGAAGAACAGCGCCATGACCTGTTGTCTGTCCATGCCGCCGTTTCGGCCGCAGAACGGTATAACTCCTGCGGGCGAGGGCCCGCGGAGCGCGAGCCATATTATCACTCCCGGGCCGATCATTCGTCAATATATATCGTATAAGGTGTATCAGGTCCCTCCATGAAGTAGTAACCTTCATAATCCCTCACGTTACTACTGGATGTATGGCCACGAACGGGCTGTCGAGTGCGCTGACGCTGTACGGTGCGCGAACCCTGACGCTGTCGCAGGCGGCCGCACAGGCAGGGCTCAGCGAAGCCGAATTCATCGAGCAGCTCGAACGCCGCGGCATCGAGGTAACCGACTCCGAGCGCGCCGCAGCGCTCGGCCGCGAACAGCCCGCCCGCGCCGACTGAGCGTCTCCCGTCCCCGCTGACGACGTCGACACGCCGACCCGGCTTTCCGGCTCTCTTCCACGACCGATCAGTTCTGCCTCTCGCGTGAGCTATTCCCGGGAGGCGTTCGACGCGGTTCGCGAGCGGTTTCAGTCTCGATCCGGCGCCGACTCGACGGTCGTTTCGGTCCCCGCTTCCGGCACGAGGTGAACGTCGCCGCCGTGTTCGAACGCGAGGACCGAGTCCGCGTTCCCGTCGACGAACGCCGGGTTCGGGACGGTCTTCGCCTCGTACGTGACGGGGTCGAGCACCTGAATCGCGTTCTCGTCCTCGACGGTCACGACCGTCGTCTCCGTCGCGTCGTCGCGGGTACCGAGCCGGGTCGCGTCCGGCGCCTCCGCGTCCGCGAACGCGGAGGTGTACTCGGCGCCGGTGGCGAGCCGGACCCCCTGAAGGCGGCCGGAGACGCCGGTGACGAGGACCGGCCCGTCGCCGTCCTCGGGGTCGACTATCTCGCCTTCCGCGTACTTCGGCAGCCGGACCGCGAAGGTGACGCGGTACACCTCGTTGCCGTCGCCGTCCTCGGTGACGAGCGTCGGGTACGACTCGAAGCTCCCGCCGAGCGACTCGGTGATCCGCGTCGCGACGTTCTGCGCGAGCCGGTTCGACGAGAGCTTGACGTCCGGCCCGTCGTCGGTCTCGTTCACCTCGGTGATGAACGCCTCGCGGTCGCCGTCGGCCTCCTGGTCGGCCACGTACGTCTCCGCGATGTCGAGCGCCTCCGCGCGCTCCGCGGGCGTGAGGTCCCGCTCGTCCGCGCGGACCTGAACGATCCCCGCGTAGTAGCCGCCGGCGATGCGCCCGCAGCGGTCGCAGGTCCCGCGCGATATCTTCACGGGGACGGTGACCTCCGCGGAGCGCAGAGTACCGTGGACGACGCCCGAGAAGCGGCAGTGCATCCGGACGTTGTTCTCGTCGACCTGCTCCGGCTCGACGCCCCACTCGACGTCCTCGGCGTCGACGTGGACGCCCAGCGCCTCCGCGACCTCGTCGACGGCGACGTCGGTGTAGTCGCGCGCGCCGACGTCGCGCCACGACTCGCCGCGCCTCACCGCGCCGCAGCCGGAACAGACCAGCACCTCGATCCGGTCCGGCGCGTCGACCAGGTCGAAGTCCTCGAAGTAGCAGTCGTCGCAGAGCAGCGCGTCTCGCCCGCGCGGCTCGCCCGGAAGGGGGTCGCGCCGCTCGGGGACCGGGTCGCCGCAGCGCGGACAGAACTCCCGCGACTCGCTCATTGGAGGCGGCTACGCCGAGGATCCGTTTAAACGGCGCGGACCGCCCCCGTCGCGGCCGACGAGCGCGAGGCCGAATCCGGCCGGCCTGCGCGGGTCGCGACCTCCGAAATGGTTTTTCGCACGGACCGAGAACGGGGGCGTATGAGCGGCAACCCCGACGACGAACGGCTCGAGGAACTGCGCGAACAGAAGATGGAGGAGCTCCGCGAGCGACAGGGGGGCGAGGGCGACGCCGCCGAGGCCCAACAGGAGGCCCAGGAGCGCGCCGAGGCCCAGCAGGAGGCGGTGTTGAAACAGCACCTGACCGACGGCGCGCGCCAGCGGCTCAACGCGGTCGAGATGTCGAAGCCGCAGTTCGGCGAGAAGGTGAAACAGCAGGTCGCCGCGCTGGCACAGAGCGGACGCGTTCAGGGACAGATCGACGAAGACCAGATGCGAGAGCTCCTCAAGGAGCTCCAGCCCGAACAGAAGAGCTTCGACATCCGCCACCGGTAGATGGAGCTCGCGCTGCTGTACAGCGGGGGGAAAGACTCCTCGCTCGCCGCCCACCTCCTCGACCGGTTCTACGACGTCCGCTGCGTCACCGGCAGCTTCGGGCTCACGGACGACTGGGAGCACGCCGAGCGGGCGGCCGCCGAACTCGGGTTCCCGTTCGAGCGCGTCGCCCTCGACCGCGAGGTGGCCGAGAGCGCCGCCGAGACCATGGTCGCGGACGGCTACCCCCGAAACGGGATCCAGCGCGTCCACGAGCACGCGCTGGAGACTATCGCCGCGCTCGACGTCGACGCCATCGCGGACGGCACCCGCCGCGACGACCGCGTCCCCACGGTGTCGCGGGCGCAGGCGCAGAGCCTCGAAGACCGCAACGGCGTCGACTACATCTCCCCGCTCTCCGGGTTCGGCCGCCACGCCGTCGACCAGCTCGTCGACGCCACCTTCGACGTCCAGCAGGGGCCGAGCGAGGAGGTTCCGAAGGCGGACTACGAGGACGAACTTCGGACGCTCATCGCCGACGAGTACGGCGAAGAGACCGTCGGCGACGTGTTCCCGGACCACGACCAGACGTACGTCCACGGCCGGAACGACTGATCGACTGCGGCCGGAACTACTTTCGACCCCGCGAGCGTAGCGCCAAGTATGTCATCCGAACGAGTCGTCGACCTGCTCAGGACGGCGTACGCCGACGAGATCGAGACCGTGATGAACTACCAGACGAACGCGATCGTCTTCGACGGCGTCCGCGCCGAGGAGATCAAAGAGAGCCTCAAACAGGACGTCCAGGAGGAGCTCGGCCACGCCGAACAGCTCGGCCAGCGGCTCAAACAGCTCGACGCGCGCCCGCCCGGCTCCGCCGAGTTCACGGCCGGGCAGGAGTCGCTCCAGCCGCCCGAAGACTCGACGGACGTGTTGGCCGTCATCAACGGCGTACTCGACGCCGAGGCGGACGCGATCGCGACGTACCGGGACCTGATCGACGCCGCCGAAGCGGCCGACGACCCGGTCACCGAGGACCTCGCCGTGACGCTCCTCTCGGACGAGGAGGCCCACCGGACCGAGTTCCGCGGGTTCCAGAAGGAGTATCAGCGCGAGTAGACGGGCACGGAGTCGCGGCTCCCGGGCCGCGACCGCGCTCGTCGGCCCCGCTTATCCCGCCCCGAAAGGATGGTTTCAAGCGGGCGCTCGCCGAAGCGACGCCCATGTACGACGGCCTCAAGGGATTCCGAGATTTCTACCCCGGCGAGCAGTCCGCTCGCCGCGAGGTGACGGACGCGATCGAGGACGCCGCGAGCAGACACGGCTTCCGCGAGATCGCCACCCCCGCCTTGGAGCGGACGGAGATGTACGTCGACAAGTCCGGCGAGGAGATCGTCGAGGAGCTGTACGCCTTCGACGACAAGGGCGGCCGCGGCGTCTCGATGACGCCGGAGCTCACGCCCACCGTCGCCCGGATGGTCGTCGAGAAGGGTCAGGAGCTGTCGAAGCCGATCAAGTGGGTCTCCACCCGGCCGTTCTGGCGCTACGAGCAGGTCCAGCAGGGTCGCTTCCGCGAGTTCTACCAGACGAACATCGACGTGTTCGGCTCCTCGGCGCCCGAGGCCGACGCCGAGGTGCTCGCGGTCGCCGCCGACGCCCTGACCGACCTCGGGCTCACCGGCGACGACTTCGAGTTCCGCGTCTCGCACCGCGACATCCTCGGCGGCCTCGTCCGCTCGCTCGCCGCCGACCCCGACGCCGTCGACACCGCCGCCGCGATCCGCGCGGTCGACAAGCGCGCGAAGGTCGACGACGGCGAGTACGTCGGCCTCCTCTCCGACGCGGGGCTCGCCCGCGACACGGCGCGCGACTTCGACGATCTCATCTCTGACGCCGAGACGGTCGACGACCTCGACGCGGTCGCCGAGGCGGGCGACGAGTCGGTCGAGGACGCGGTCGAGAACCTCCGGAACGTCCTCGCCGCCGCCGACGACTTCGGCGCGGGCGAGTTCTGCGAGGTGTCGCTGACGACCGCCCGCGGGCTCGACTACTACACCGGGGTCGTCTTCGAGTGCTTCGACTCCACGGGCGAGGTGTCCCGCTCCGTCTTCGGCGGCGGACGCTACGACGACCTCATCGAGAGCTTCGGCGGGCAGCCCACGCCCGCGGTCGGGGTCGCCCCTGGCCACGCAACCCTCAAGCTGCTCTGTCAGCGCGCGGGCGTCTGGCCCGACGAGGAGCTTGCGACCGACTACTACGTCCTCTCGGTGGGCGACACGCGGAGCGAGGCGGCCGCGCTCGCGAGCGACCTCCGCGCGCTCGGCGACGACGTGGTCGTCGAGCAGGACGTCTCCGACCGCTCGTTCGGCGCGCAGCTCGGCTACGCCGACTCGATCAACGCCGAGACGGTCGTGGTCGTCGGCGAGCGCGACCTGGAGAACGGCGAGTACACGGTGAAGGACATGGCGAGCGGCGACGAGACAACGGTCCCGGTCGAGCAGTTCCCGCCCGAAGACGGGCTTCCGACGTCCGAGGACTACGAGTAAGCGCCGGGTCGCGGCCTGAACCCTTTTGAGGATCCGACGGGCAACGGGAGACGATGATCCCGCTCGCGACGGCGATGCCGTCGACCGAGGTCGCCCTCCGCGTGGCGGCCGGCGTCGCCCTCATCCTGATCAACGCGTACTTCGTGGCAATCGAGTTCGGCCTGACGCGGCTCCGGCAGTACCCCGAATCGGAGATGGACACTCCCGGACTGCGGCGCGCGTGGGAGATGACCGACGACCTGGAGTTCTACCTGACGACCTGTCAGGTGTGGATCTCCGGGACGAGCATCGCGCTCGGTATCGTCGCCGAGCCGGGGCTCGCGGCGCTGTTCGCCCCAATATTCGAGAACACGGCGCTCGCGTCCGCGGGCGCGGGCTCGTTCCTCGGCTTCTTCCTCATCAACATGGTCCACCTGACGCACGGCGAGCAGACGCCGACGTACCTCGGCGTCGAGCGCTCGAAGCAGGTGGCCCAGTACGGCTCCCGACCCCTCTACTGGTTCGCGTGGCTCATCTCGCCGCTGATCAAGTTCGGCGACTGGGTCGCGAAGGCCACCCTCGGACTCTTCGGCGTGGAGATGACCGGCTCGTGGACCGAGGCCGAAGAGGAGGTGTTGGAGACGCGCGCGGAGCTCCGCAACCGCCTCGGCTCGATGATGGAGGAGGTGGAACTCCCCGAGGAGCGCCGCGAGGAGGTCCTCAACGCGCTCGACGTCGGCGAACTCGCGGTTCGGGAGGTGCTGACGCCGGCCGACGAGATAATCTCGCTGTCGACGACAGTCTCCGCCGAGGAGAACCTCGACCGGATCCGCGACACCCCGCACAGCCGGTTCCCACTCGTCGGCGACGACCCGAACGAGTTCGAGGGGATCGTGTACGCCCCGTCGATCGTGAGCCGCTTCGACGAGCTCCGCGACGGCGACCTGGCGTTCGCGGACGTCGCGGCCCCGCCGATGACGGTGTCGGCGGACGCGAGCGTCAGCGACGCCTTCGACAGGTTCCAGGCGGAGTCGCAGGAGCTCGCCCTGGTGGTCGAGGACGGCGAGGTCGTCGGGCTGCTCACCGCCACCGACGCGATGGAGGCGGTGATGGGTCAGCTGGAGGACCCGCTCGACGCCGGCAATTTATAAAAACGGCGCAGTGGCGTCGCCGGCGGTTCCGGCGGGCTCCGCCGCCTATCCGCCGAGGAAGTCGCGGCGCACGTCCTCGTCGGAGAGCAACACCTCGCCGCGGTCGGTGTACCGGTTCTCGCCGTTCACCAGCACGTAGCCGCGGTCGCAGCGCCGCAGCGCCTCCTTCGCGTTCTGCTCGACCATCAGCACCGCCGTCCCGTTCTCGTTGATCCGGTCGATCCGGTCGAACATGTCCGAGACGAGGTCCGGGGCGAGCCCGGCCGAGGGCTCGTCGAGCAGCAGGAGGTCGGGGTCGAGCATGAGCGCCCGCCCCATCGCGACCATCTGCCGCTGGCCGCCGGAGAGCGTCCCCGCCTTCTGGTCGCTGCGCTCGCGGAGGATGGGGAACCGGTCGTAGATCGTCTCGATCTGGTCTTCGGGCACCTCGTCGAGGATGTACGCGCCCATCTCGAGGTTCTCGCGGACGCTGAGCCCGGGGAACACGTTGTCGTTCTGCGGGACGAACCCGATCCCCTCGCGGATGATCTGCTCGGGCGCGAGCCCCTGAATCGACCGCCCCTCGAACTCGACGGTGCCGCCCATGTGCGTCGTGAGTCCGAAGACGGTCTTCATCACCGTCGACTTGCCGGCGCCGTTGGGGCCGACGATGGTGACGTACTCCTCGTCCGCGACGTCGAGGACCACGTCGGTGAGGATCTGGAGGTCGCCGTAGCCGGCGTCGAGGTCGCGGATGCGGAGGATCGCGTCGTCGTCGATCGCGTGGTCGGTGCCGGCGGTAGCGGCCGCATCCGTCTCGTTGTCGGCCGATTCCGCCTCGTCGACGCTCATAGGTCCTCCCCCAGGTACGCCTCGATGACCCGCTCGTCGTTCCGTATCTCGTCGCCGGTCCCCTCGGCGAGCACGCTCCCCTGATGCATGACGATGACGCGTTCGCAGTTCTCCATGATGATGTCCATGTCGTGTTCGACGAGCAGGAAGGTGTAGCCGTCCGCACGCAGGTCGTGGATTCGGTCCAACAGCTTCTCTTCGAGGGTCGGGTTGACCCCGGCGAGCGGCTCGTCGAGCAGCACCATCTCGGGGTCGGTCATCAGCGCGCGGGCCATCTCCAGCAGCTTCCGCTGGCCGCCGGAGAGGTTCCCCGCGTGTTCGTGCGCGAGGTGGTCGATCTCGAAGAACTCCAGCGTCTCCCAGGCCCGCTCGCGGAGTTCGGTCTCCTCCTCGACCACCGCGCCGCGGAGCCCGGGCGTCACCGCGCGGATCGCGGACTCGCCGAGCTGCCCCTGCGGCGCGAGCATGAGGTTCTCGAGGACGGTCATCTCGCCGAGTTCCCGGGCGATCTGGAACGTCCGGACCATCCCCTTCCGCGCGATCTGATACGGTTTGAGGCCGGTGACGTCCTCGCCCTCGAAGTACACCTTACCGGCGGTCGGCTCGTGGACGCCCGTGATACAGTTGAACGTCGTCGACTTCCCGGCGCCGTTCGGGCCGATGAGCCCCGTCAGCGACCCGGACTCCACCTCGAAGGAGGCGCCGTCGACGGCGGTGACGCCGCCGAACCGCTTGACCAGCCCCTCCACGCGGAGCGGGGGGGTCCCCGAGGGGGACCCCGACGGGACGTGTTTCGCCGCCTCCTCGACCGCGCTGTCGTTCGCCTCCGGTTCGTCCTCGGCGCCGTCCGTCGCCGCGACGGCCTCGGCCGCGCCGAGGTCTCCGGGATCGGTCGCATCGCCCGGGTCGGCGGCGGCGTCCCCGTCCGCGGCGTCGCTCCGGTCGGGCGCGTCGCTACTCATCGGACTCACCTCCGTTCGGCCGCTCCGAGAGGTCGACGGCCGCGGCCGTCTCGATCCGGTCGCCGAGGATCCCCTCCGGCCGCCGGTGGATGATGAACACGAGGACTATCCCGAGGAAGACGAACTGGAGCGGCGCGATGTTGTCGGTCGCGTACGCGAGGAACGTCACCGGGTCGAGCGAGACGAGCGCGTCGGCGAACGACGGCGGCGTCTCCGCGTCGATGAGGCCCCGCACCACCCCGCCGACGCGCCGCGGCCCCTCGAACAGCGCCGCGGCGAAGACGATGCCGCCGAGGACGGAGCCGGTGTTCGACCCGGATCCGCCGATGATCACCGCGATGAACACGTAGAAGGTCAGGAGCGGCCGGAACTGGGGAGTGGGCGAGACGTTTCCCTGACTGCCGAACCAGAGGATGCCGGCGAGCCCCATCAGCGCGCAGCCGATGACGAACACCTTGATCTTCACGAGGTTCACGTCCTTCCCGAGCGAGTTGGCGACGAGTTCGTCCTCGCGGATCGCCTTCATCGTCCGGCCGAACGGCGAGCGGCCGAGGCGTTCGAGTATGAGGTAGAAGGCCACCAAGAACGCCGCGAGGACGGCGATGTACCCCCAGCCGATGAGTATCGGGTGGGAGATGCCGAGCCCGTCGTTCCCGAAGACGCCGAAGACGAGGTCGCCGAGCGCGGTCGGCGTCCCCGCCTGTCCGTCGACGAGGAACAGGTCGCGGACGGGGTTGTCCGGCATCCCCATCCCGCGGCCGCCGCCGGTCCCGGCGCCGATCGTGTCGCGCAGGAAGTTGTCGAAGGTGCTCGACTGGAGCGACAGGCGGATGATCTCCGAGAGCCCGAGCGTCACGATCGCGAGGTAGTCGGCCTTGAGTCGGAGCGCCGGCAGGGCCGCGACCGCGCCGAGCAGCGCCGCCATCCCCATGCCGGCGACGATTCCGACCGGGAGCGGCAGTCCGAGTCCGGGCGGGCCGAACGCGGGGTCCGGCGACCGGACGACCATCCCCATCGTGTACACGCCGACGGCCATGAAGCCGGCGACGCCGATGTTGAACAGGCCGGTGTACCCCCACTGGAGGTTGAGGGCGAGCGCGGTGAGCGCGTAGACGAGTCCGAGGAACGTCAGCGTCTCCAACAGGCCGACGACGCTGTTGAGCCCGTCGGAGAACGTCAGCAGCGTCGCCGCGGCGTAGATCACGAGCAGCGTTCCGACCACGAGGCCGAGGTCGCTCTCGCGGGCGGCCTCGACCAGCGCTGCCGTGGCGCTCTCGGGCGCCTGCGGCCCGTTCGCCGGGGGCCCAGACGCGGAGCCGCCGGATGCGTCGGCGTCGCTCATGTGGTCGTCACCCCCCCGAACAGCCCCTCCGGGCGCAACAGCAGCATGAGGATCATCACGCCGAACGCCGCGGCCTGATTGAAGTCGGAGGGGATCCAGATCGTCGACGTGGTGAACACCACGCCGATGACGAGGCCGCCGGCGATGGCGCCGTACACGGAACCGATCCCACCGAGGATCACGGCCGCGAAGATGAGGAGGAGGAGGAGCCAGCCGAAGTCGAACTGGATCGTCCCGCGGAGCAGCACGTAGAGGTAGCCCGACGCGCCCGCGAGCCCACCGCCGATGATCCACGTGGCGGTGACGACGCGCTCGGCCGGAATGCCGGTGATGAGCGCGAGGTCCTTGTTGTCGGCCATCGCCCGCATCGCGGTGCCGAGCTTCGTGTGCTGGAGCATGCCGTGCATCGCGAGCATCAGTCCGAGTGCGGCCACGAGGATGGTAAGCTCGTGCGCGTTCACCGAGAGCCCGAGCGGGGCGAACGCGATGTTCGACGCCTCGACGCTGGCGGTTATGCCGCGCCGGTCGGAGCCGTAGACGAACTGGAGCAGGTAGCGGACGATGAGCGCCGCGCCGATGGAGGCGATGAGCAGGGAGATCCCGTCGCGGTCCCGCATCGGCTTGTAGAACGCGCGGTCGAGCGCCACCGCGAGGAGGGCGGTGACGACGAACGCCGCGAGCAGTCCGACGAGGATCCCGCCCGGCGTCGTGAGGATGTGCGCGCCGATGTCTCCCGGCGCGGCGTTCCCGGCGTCGCGGACCGTCAGGAGCGCGCGCGCCGGGATGTCGCCGAAGCCGGCTATCAGGAACGCGACGCCCCACCCGGAGAACGCGCCGACGCTGACGAGGTCGCCGTGCGCGAAGTTCGCGAACGAGAGGATGCTGTACGTCATCGAGAGCCCGATGCCGGCGAGCCCGATGACGAGGCCGATGACGATGCCGCTCCAGAGGTTCGAGCCGAGCCGATCGACCGAGAGCGACCCCCCGATCGGGCCGAGGCCGACCCCCGCGAGCTTCGCCGCGAGGTCGACGAGGAGCAGGCCGCCGAGGAGGGCGACGAAGAGAAGCCCCGGCCGGGCCCGCGCCGAGTCAACGATCGACGAGTCAGTTGTTCCCATGTGTACGTCTCACTGACGCAGGGTGAGTCACCGAGAGGTAAATAACTCGCTGTTCGGACAAACATCGAGACCTCGAAACCACCTGACAGCTACAGCGACTCCGCCGAAGGCCGTAATCCCCCGCCCCGGCGTTCGGAAACCCGCGTCAGTCGCCGCCCGCGGCCCGCGCTCGGCGCCGCGCGTCCTCGGGCGACCGGCCCTCGCGCACCAGCGCCTCGACGAACAGCTCTCCCGCCTTGTACGACGACCGGACCATGGCGCCCGACGCGCAGTAGAGGAAGTCGAACTCCGTCTCGGCGACCCGACGCCACGTCTCGAAGACGTCCGGGTGGACGTACTCGAACACGTCGAGGTGCGATCGGGAGGGCTGGAGGTACTGGCCGAAGGTGACCACGTCGACGCCGACCTCGCGGAGGTCGCCGAGCGTCCGGTACACCTCGTGGTCGTACTCGCCGACGCCGAGCATCAGGCTCGTCTTCGTGTGGATGTCCGATTTCTTGTCGACCCGGTCGAGGACCGAAAGCGACTGCTCGTAGTTCGCGCGGCGGTCCCGGACCGGCCACTGGAGCCGCTCGACCGTCTCGACGTTGTGGGCGATCACGTCCGGTTCCGCGTCGATGATGCGATCGATCGCCTCCGGGTCGCCCTGAAAGTCCGGGATGAGCGTCTCGACGAGAATTTCCGGGTCCCGGCGCTTGATCGCTCGGATCGTCTCGGCGAAGTGCGCCGACCCGCCGTCCGCGAGGTCGTCGCGGTCGACGGAGGTGAGGACGACGTAGTCGAGCCCGATCTCCGCGACCGCGTCCGCGACGTTGGCGGGCTCCTCGGGGTCGAGGGCCTCCATCCCGCCCGTCTCGACGTCACAGAAGTTGCAGCCGCGCGAGCAGCGGTCGCCCATGAGCATGAACGTCGCCGTTCCCGGGCCGTCCTCGCCCGACCAGCACTCGCCCATGTTCGGGCAGTTCGCCTCCTCGCAGACCGTGTGGAGGTCGCGGTCGCGCAGGGTGGACTTGATCTCGGTGAACCGACTCCCGGACGGCGGGCGCGACTTCAGCCAGTCCGGCTTCCGGCGGCCGCGTGACATGGATGGTCCTTGGCGTCCGAGCGCAAAAGGGTGCGGGTCGCCCGGGCGGATCCGGGGTCACGCCGACCGGAATCTCACGCCCCGGGGACGGAGCCTCACGCCTCCGGGACGAACACGTTCATCGACGGCGTCTGGATCCCCTGGAACTTGTTCTTCCAGTTGTACGCGATGTTCAGCACGCGCCGCCGGTTCTCGGGGGGCCCGGTCACCACGCTCACGGAGGTCCCGTCCTCCGGGATCTCGACGCGGGTGTCCTGCCAGTCGAAGCCGGCGAGCAGCGCCGATGGATTCTCGACCGACACCGTCCCGCTGTTCTTGTTTACCTCGTACAGTCGATAGGCGTCGGCTTCGAGCAGCCGCTTGATCTCGTCGAGGTCGTCGTCGAAGTGTTCGTCGAGCGCGTCGGCGGTGTGGTAGCCGCAGACGATGAGGTGCGCGAACGTCTCGACGTTGCGCGGGTTCTGGTCGGCCTCGCGGAGGTGGTCGAAGTACGCCAGCTTCTCCTCCCTATCGAGGTCGAGGATCGCGTTGACGATCCGGGCCGCCTCGCGCTCCTCTTCTGTCGCGTCCGAGTCCGCGAGGACCTCGTCCGCCCGGGACCCCGTGTTCTGGCCCCGCGACACGTCGAGGACGTTCTTGAGGTGTTTCGCGCGGTCGTACACCGCCGACTTGTACGACCAGTCGCGGACGTCGTCCGGGTAGTCGTCGAACTCGCGAAGGAGCGCCTCGCGGTCCTCGGGGAACCCGATCTCCTCGCGGAAGTCGCTCCACGCCGTCGCGTCCTCGAACAGGTCGAACTCGGTCAGCGTGTCCTGCCCGAGGTTCGCCCGCGTGCCGCCGCTGGCGACGAACTTCGCCTCGACGAACGTCTCCCCGCCGGGCGACTCGACGATGAGGTCGCCCAGCGAGTCGTAGGAGTTGCCGGCGTGGCGCACCGCGGTCAGGTCGGGGAAGTCGCTCCGGAGCCGGTCGGCGAGCGCCTCGGCGAGATCGGGTCGCCCCCGCTCTTCGAGGTCGGCGTCCGGCTCCGCGCCGTTCGCGAGCTGCGCCGTCAGCTTCTCGGTGGCCTCGACCCAGCCGCGCTCGTGTTTGCCCATGTGATGTGTCGGTCGGCGACGGGGAATAAAGGAACCGCGTGCGGGCGGCGAGCTCCCGACCGCCGTCGGTCGTCTGATAAACCGCGTCGAGAACGGCGTGCGTTTAATGCGGTCGCGGCCGAACGGCGGGCCAACGGCGTGTCTCGAAATGGATGAGGTCGCCGACGGGATCTTCGTCGGGACAGTGTCGGACGCCGAAGACGAGTCGCTGCTCCGCCGCCGCGGCGTCGACGCCGTCGTGTCGCTGACGCACGACGACCCGGACACGGGGGCCGTCGCTCGCGTCGACGCGCCGATGACGGACGGGCCGCGAAACGAGTACGACGCGTTCGCCGCCGCCGCGGAGACGGTCGTGAAGCGGCGCGAAGCCGGCCAGCGCGTCCTGATCCACTGTTCGGCCGGCGCTTCCCGCAGCCCGGCGGTCGCCGCGGCGGCGATGACGCGACTGACGGACCGGAGCCTCGGCGAGGCGTTCGAGCAGGTGCTCGCGCCGCGATCCGAAGTCGACCCGCACGACGCGCTGGTCCGGCGCGCGGCGACGTTCGCAACCGAAGGTCGAGAGTGAGACGCGGCGTCGCAGGAAGAGCCTAGGCCGGGCTATGCGCGATACGTTCAATAAGCCCTACCGCGTGTGAGAGCCATGGCAGTTGACCCGGCACGGCAAATCGAAGTTCTTCGCGGAAAGCTTGAAGCTGGTGACCGGGGGCTGAACAAACCAGACCGGACTCTCATCCTCAGATTTCTCAAGCGCATGAACCGGAGACAAGAGAACTACGGTGACTACCGCCGAATCAAACTACTCCGGCATGTCACTCGCATCAGCGAGCATACGCTGATGCCTACTCTTGAAAACTTCGCAGAGGCCCAGGAGACAGCGGTGGCAGACGTAGACTCTGATGGGGATGTCGAGACATTAA
Organism: Halorubrum californiense DSM 19288; assembly: GCF_000336875.1. Classification (GTDB taxonomy): domain Archaea; phylum Halobacteriota; class Halobacteria; order Halobacteriales; family Haloferacaceae; genus Halorubrum; species Halorubrum californiense. Next base: position 15,237 of record NZ_AOJK01000024.1, read on the forward strand.
TCGACAAGCTCGGCATTCTAGGCAGCGCACTTGAGTACCGTGCCGTGACCAACGCAATTGTTGATTGGGTCAACGACACCTACGACAACGAAGAGACCAACCGGGACTACCGACAGGCAACGCGAACGTTTGGCCTGGAAATGTACAACGGAGATGACATCGCCCCATCTATCTCATGGGTCAGTTCGTCATATCCACGAAATTACGACCCTACTCCCTCACGAATCGATATCCTAGAGTGGGACGATGATATCAATCCGATGATTCAAGCAGAAAGTAACGACAGAACGCGAGCTATGATGGCTCTCGCTTTCGATGCGGGGCCAAGGAGTGGAGAGCTCTATGATATGCGCGTCGGCGATATTGATGATGCAAGTATTGGTCTTATTGCGAATGTGAATGGTAAGCGAGGTCGCAGGGACGTAGAACTGATTCTAAGCGTCCCGTACCTCAACCAATGGCTCCAGAAGCATCCAAAAAAGAAAGACAAGCAAGCGTACCTCTGGATACGTCGTGACGGGGAAGGGCGCATTAGCGAACGGAGAATGTACGATGCGCTACAAGCTGCAGCCAAACGGGTGGATGTCACAAAGAAGGTCACACCCACCGCATTTCGGAAAGCCAATGCTTGCTGGCTCGCGGAAAATGGGGTGAGTGAGCCAGAAATCAACTCTCGTCAGGGACGAAAGCAAGGAAGTAGACAGATTGCACGGTACGTTGCGGACTTTGCTCCAGGGAAGAATGTAGGCTATCGAAGAATGCTCGGTATTGAAGTTGAGGAAGAAGAACAGTCCGGCCCTGGGGTTCAGCTTTGCCCTCGGTGTGATAAAGAGACACCCGAAGACCCCGTCAACTACCCTCGCTGTGTCTTCTGTGGCCAGGCACTAACCTACGAAGCAATCGACCGCGCAGAGTCTCAGGACGACGCTGTCGTCGAGCGGTCGTTTGATGAGGAACCAGATTCGGATATGTCTGAAGGACTACGAGAATTGCGAGAATTGCTCAAAGAGTTCCCCGAACTCCGTGATTCATCTGACGCACTCGATGCGGACCCCGATTCTGTCGAGTCATAACGCTTCAGAACACCAGCCATAAATTGTACCATCGGGTCAGTCGGGTCTCCTTTAGCAACCACCCGGCGCATTGCCGAAGTGGACATCTCGTCCTTATTCATTATATAAATTATTGGTGCGACATCTCATAAATACTTCTAGTTTTGAGATTTTCCTAAACCAATAGACGGCACCGACTTACTGTATGATGGAACCACAAATTTAGCAAACTTTAAGCATAGTTCTGAGGCCGGTCAAGTGCATTTTTATCGAATGTGTATCACTCACCTTAGCCATCTTTTTGAGACCACTAATTAGAGAAGTAGTTCAGAAGGCGAAAAGTATTCTAAAGAATCCTCTAATGGAATATTTCTCTTGCTAGTTAGATAATTTGATGATATATTTACGATTTTATACTACAACTGCCTATCTCACAACTCTACACGTAGTCTTAGATTATCTTGGAATACAAACTGAACCACCACATCAGCAAAGCAGTAGTACATCGTCAATACATACTATGATACCACGTATTCCGAATATTCTGGACAGCCACTTTGACAAAACTGGTGGGATGTATCAGTGTCGCGATTGTAATTCAGAACATCGCGAAGACGACATCCTTGTCCATCTATTTACCGTACACGGTTACACGCATATTGAGCTTCTCCTTGACGAACCACATAATTAACACTCTCTTCTGTGTCAACGTGGGAGACTCCCAAGCGTTGGATTGTCAGGTTCGCAACTATGAGTCCAGTTTTTATTCGGAAATGTGTTTAATCCATTGCGAAAATAAGTGTTATTTTTGATTGAATTCTGCGGCGAGGTCTTCAACAATTACCTCATTTTCAAAAGCTCCATTAAACACAATCGCCTCAAGCACGGTTCCTCGTGGCGGCTTATCGTCATCTGAAAATTCTTCACGAATCTCATCAACCACGCGCATTAATCCGACAAATGGGCTCGTATCTGTCTCAATACTGAATTGTACTCGTTCGGCATTCATCGTTTGGTCAGATGACCAGTCATCTGGGTCAACAGTCACTATGTCGCCGCGAGCATGGTCTGGGTGATACGGCATATTTATCCTACTATCGTGGTCCCACATAATTATATTGAATTTGATACTTTGACCAAATATGAAGCGAAATCGCTCAGCCAGAGAACTGGCTGACTTTCTAGGAGATATAAGTTGGTAGAATAATCTATTCGGCCCTGTCGAAATTCTCTACGGATAAAAGGAAGACGTGCTGAGTATAGAGCATGTATCTTTGAGTAAGTCTACGTATAGTTGGGGATTCAGGTGGATGCACCTGAAAAGGAGGGGTTCAGAGAGAGGGCGAACCGACGGTGTACACGTATTATACGCGGTACAGTGGCAAGGTAATTTAGGATACAATAGAACGCAACAGCATTCCAAGGGTGCGTTTCGACTGTAAGATGACGACCTCCGCTGCTACGTAGACGGCCCCACTACTTCCACTCTTTCAAACCCCATGGTGTCAATCCGGTACAAACCCCCCACTATTTCCAACTAAGTTCAGGAATATGAACTGGGAGAATTTTGAGAGTGATTAGCCATTCATCCACCATACGGCAATGCCGTTGTCGGTCGCGTTATCCTCATACGTCACGTTGACCCGCACCGGAAGGGTTCTGGTGCTTTTGTTTAGTTCAGATTTGAAGAGGTAGAGGCCAAATTTCCGCCGCTCAGTAATGGAAAGGCCTGGCTCAAACCAGACATTCACCCAGAGTTCTTCAGTTACCTCGTCAATATACACTTCCCAATCAATAGGCTGTAAGCCCCATCTTTTCATCTCACGTACGCTGGCCTTAGTGATAGATTCTAATTCTTCAATTGCAGAACTCATCACTAGTTTCTAAGATACGTCCGGCTAAGTACATCACTCATGCTCAAACAATACACAAATTCGACCCTGCTGAAATCCTCTTTTTTAAATATATTCTCGCCTGAAACAGCTGGTCTCTGAGTAGTGCGAATTGGTCCTGCTTGGGGCCAGTGTTATACGTTTGAAACGATTAAACGTAACATCGCACTATCCATCAATATAGATACAGAAGTAGTATCCGCCGTCGCAGATAAGAAGAATGTCTCGGAAAGCGAGCTTCCGATACTGTACGAATCTATTGAGACAGACGCTCTGAGAGAATTATTTGAGCACGGAACCACAGAAACTGGTACTAACCTAGCGGTTCAGTTCCCCTACGCGGGCTACACTGTCACGGTTCGATACCCGGGCGAGATTACGGTTGAGAAGTAGCTAGTCTGTACTGACCACGCTCGGCCAGAACATATCACTCCCAAATAATTTCAACAGAGCTACAAATTTGCCATCTCGTCATATCGGAAATCAATCTTGTAAAGCTACATCAGATGTGTTGTATTATTGGTGAAAAGGAAGGCCTGGCCAGTGAAAACGCAGTAAGACTTGAGAGACTGTAAAGAGCTCGACGGAACACAAACCATCCAGAAAGCTTTGTACAAGTGCTGAGAACATATAATATGGGTCGAAAAAAGGTCTGTCCAGTGACTTTGGAAATTGAAGGGCTCGATATGATAGGCAGTGGAGGAAAGTGTAGTGGGTGTGGTACGATATTCACACCCAGATTGGGTTCGGACCGTCCAGCTATAGATTGTATCGAGCAATTCCGCGAACACTCGGTTGAGCGTGAGGTAAGTGACTCCGATAATCAGTAACTCTAGTATTCTCTACAAGCGTTCCATCTCTTCCTCGTGTAGCACTCCAGGGACCTCTACTGCTCCTGCTGTGTAGTTCCAATTCGCATCCGTTGGTGCGTGGAATTCTCCTGTAGCATCACAGTTGTTACAGTGACAATTCCCCTCCTCTTCGTAGTAATTTCGGTGAATGTCCCAGTCGCCCACCTGACCACCCTCTCGACATTTCATCGCCTCTGCCCGCTTCCGCCAGATGTGGACAGACCGGACCATTAGCACTCACCCCTCTTTGAGACCGTACCATCCAGAGTGGGTACCTGCTTACCGAAATCTTCCGGTCGTGATGCATCATAGAATTTTCTCGTGATTTTGTAGATGTGCTTGATTTGGCTCTCTGGGTCGGAGATGAGGTCATACGCGAGCGCAGTGCCACGGATGGCACGAGCAGGCGGCTTGCCGTCGAATCCATACCAGTCTCGTGCGAGGAGACACAAGCGAGCGAACTCTTCATCCTCAAGCTCAGATAGAGAATTTGTGCCAGCTCTATCACAGGTGATGAACCCTTCTAGAACTGCGACTAGCATGAGCGAGTTCCCCCCTACATTATGTCGGTGGCAGTACCAGACTTCGCCTTCTACACCGAGGTTGTTTCCGTTTCTCGACCCGTGAACAGGGTGGGCACATCTATATCCACTTCCCTGCTGCCTGAGTTGAGCACCCGAACGCTGAAGAACATCGACCGAGTCTACGTCGAAATACGGACTTTGATTGCCCTGTTGAACAGTAGAACCCCGAGGTTTTGCCTGGCGCTCCTCAAGGTCACAGATGTCCTCGATAGTATCGATAGACTGGTCATACTCTCGTATTAATTCGTCTACAATCTTCTGCCTCCGCGCTGCCTTAGGTGGTGTTTCAGTTAGATGCTGACCGGTAGTGAGACAGACCCGGGCTCTGTCATACATCTCAATCTTTGGTACCTTTCCATCAACCCAGGTTTCTGTATCAAGCTCAGCCGAAAATGTGCTGCCTGGATACCAGTCAGGGATATTTGCCCGGACAAAGACATGGATTCCCTGGCCGCTGCCCGATATTTCAGCATAACTGCTGAGGCGACTGAGAAGGTCGACTACAATTGGATGGACCTCTCCGGTATCACTCTGTCGCACGTTGTCGAAGTCAACCATGAGAATCGATGCGTCACTCTCAAATGGAAGAATGTATGCGATACCAAGGTCACCGAGTTCACCTTGATGAGTGATATCTCTTGTTCCTGGATGGCCAGCCCAGTTCTTTGCGACTTCAAAAGCCCTCTCTGGACGCTCATTCTCGTCGAGATTCCCATTCCACCGGCAAGGATTGAGATGGCCCAACCACGGAGCCAGAGGGCGTTTGTCTGTTGTTGACCAGACTACCCAGTTGGGTAGGTCTGTCATCGTTTCCTCATATACCGGTTCTTCTGCGACGCTGTTGAATTTTGTTTCACTCATACAATTTCACCCTGGTTAACGACAGTGCTCGGCAGATACGGTGTAATCCAGTCGAAGCCGCCGCGCACAATTACGAGATTTTGTGAACTCCGGGTGAGTCCAACATACCAAATCAAGTCTTCAGTAGCCTTTGCGCCGGGTCGGTGAAGCGATTGCGTCACTCGTGGGGGTACTCCATCATAGCAAATTGTAGTCTCTGCTTGACCCCCCTTTGTCGAATGGATGGTAGACACCCGTGGCGTCGCTTCGAGCGACGTGATAGGCCTGTTTGTTCGCTGTAACGCATTCCGTAGTGCTATCTGCTCTTCTGGCTTTTCGAAGAAGCCACTAAGCCATTCAACGGCCCCGGGCCCGGTTGTATATCGAACCCAGAATTCTTTCGTGAGATGCCAGTCTAGTTTTTTCAGAGAGATGTTGTCATGTGGGTGTTTGTTCAGCATCTCCCAAACAGAATCCGTGGTCCTTCTAAACCGGTTCTTCCGTGAACGGATACACTTGGAATCTATCGCCCGGAGTAAGGTTCGTGCTTCATCGAGGGTCAGCGCCAGTTCTGAAGATTCAAGCTTTTCTGGAGCCCTGGAACCACCATCAGATTCGTCAGGGGATAGGCCTCGGATTTTCTGTAACGCGTTAAACAGCCGTGTTCGGCCCTCACCGACACCGGGCGTGTCCCATCCAAGCAATCCATTCTGTGACCGGAACAGAGCGCCAGCTTCCATCAGACTCCAAGCGATTCCTAGACACTGTAGTCGTGTGCGCGCTATCAGAAGCGCATCGCCATCAGGTGCGTACTGCTTCAACAACCAGGGCGGACTGGATTTCCCTGTCGGAGCAATCCATTGACCTCTGTTGTACCCAAATCTTGGAGAGCGGACTTCTTCCAACGTCGCTTCGCGGGTATCCCTGACGTTGAGTTCGGGAGGCTCATGATGGCGGTCAAGTAGTCGACGAGCTGTCTGCCAGTGAAGTTCTGGAACACGGTGTGAGTCAGGTAAGACTACAGTTGGGAGTTCAATAGCGTCGAAGAACTTCGGTGAGGCTCCTTCGTGAGTGTTGACCGTCTGGTGAGGGTCACCAGCGATAACGACCACGTCGGCGTCTTTTCGCCACTCGTTAACCAACTTTGAGAGCAGCGGAAACATATCCTGCGCCTCATCAACGATTAACACCGGTGTCGACGGAGATTTTTTCTCGTCAAGTGCGTGCGTCAACTGGTCGGTGAAATCAAACAATCCCTTTTCAGTTTTGTACTCTTCCCACTCTCTTTGGAACTCTCTGAGACTAGGGGCTCCACGCCAGTTTGAGCGATATTCGACGTATTGAGGTGCACGAGTTGGTTGAGAGATGGGTATTCGATTCTTTTTGAGCCACTCAATACAGTCAAATGCTAACTCCCCTATCGGAGTAATGTCTGAACGAGTCGCAGGGGCATCATAAGGACGAGAATAGACTTCTCGCATGAACTCTCGGCGGTGCTTAGTCTTCGCACTCTCCAGGTTACGGAATGCGCCCCCACTGATACGGCTCGCAATCCCATGGATTGTTCCGATGTATCGGGTCTCACCAGTTGTTGGCTTGTCCAACTCCTCAGAGCCGATGAATCCGTACTCCTCCAATCGACTCAAGATATCCGAGGAGAGCTCCTTGTGGTAGGTAACGAACGCTATGTCACTCAGAGAATATCCTGCCTCTAGCAAGCCCATCAGACGAAGTAACAGCTGAGTCGTCTTCCCCGAACCAGGCGGTCCGTGAATCTTGAGCGAACTCGTGGGAGGGTACTCGTCTTCGGCGAAGATTGGGTAGTTCGGCGGACTCTTCCGAGTCATTATTCCTCCCCCCCGTCAACATCAGGACCATCGACCCAGCCTCGTCGGATTTGCCAGAGTGAGACCACCTCACCCGTATCCATCCGAACTCGTTTTGCGTTTGACTGTAGGAAGCCTCGCGCGTGTAACTCACGATGGAGGTTTGCTGGAGGCACGTCTTCATAATCAATCAGCACCCTTGCGATGAACTCGTAGGGGACCTGAAGAACATCAGACCCCTCAGACTCCACGTAAGGACTCGCCTGCAAGAACGCTTCCTGAAGTACTGTTGTAGGAACTTGATTGATAAGGGCCGCACGGAGTGTCTCAGCAGCTAGTGTCCGTGCGCCGTCAAAGTGGACGGTTGAATCCGGATTGCTCTCAAGATAATCTTCGAGATACTGCTGTATCCAATCGGCCCAATCTCCAATCCCATCTTGGGCTGGGGCCACAAAGTGCTCTGACGCATCAAAGTAGAGCCGGCGTAGTTCAGTCTGATTCAGGTGCTCTCTGCTAGTCTCTATCTGGACATCCGGGTCAGAGAACTCAAACACGTAGAAGGTATCTACGTTGGTGTCACTGGACACGTGTCGGGTGACAGATGAGAGCTTCGTGCGAACGAGAATATCGGCTGGAAGCCCATTATCCCAAGAGACCTCCATAGAACTCTCGTCGATGAGTTCTTCTAGATGCTGCTGGAACATCTTCTCCAGAGTCTCCTTTTTCGTTTGTGCGTAGGCTGCGAGCGTGCTAAGGAGCTGAGTAGCTTCATCTCGCTCATAGTCTCCATCCGCCACGACCGTAGCCAACTTCCCGCAGAAGTCGTCTAAGCAAGCCTTACGCTCGAATGGGTCATGACGAGTCTCGGATATCTCATCCTTGACAGTCACATACGCATTTCGAATATCTATACCGTCTTGTGTATCTGTTCTTGAATTCATATTTTTTCATGAATGCGAGTCCAAAAACCGACGACAAGAGAGACTAAGAAGTATGTCAGCGAAATGGTTAAGACCACTTGCTGCGTATATACGCTTAGTCCCAGGCTGTTGTTGTCAGACCATGGGGACTCGGACTATGTTCCGGGTGGACCAACACCCGGTCCATCTCTCACTCAAACGCTCTAGAGCTCACGCTCCATGAGCTTCTCAGCGACAAGTGCCTCAACCACGGACTTCTTCGTAGCGGTGACACCGTCAACGAAAAAGTCCTCACAAAGGATGTCTATTTCCTCTGAGATTTTTGGGGCAATTGACACAGTCGTATACTCATTCATGTATATTCTATTAGGTGCTGTCCGTACATATACTTTCCCTCGCCCCTGTCATATTCAAATCGATATACGTGGAAGCTTTAGTGAAAAATATGATTGCTACTGTATGGTAAGACTACTTCTGCGCTCCACTGCTGTATAAGGGTAAAGCCGTAGTGAGGGGGGGGAGGGGTATACCCCCACCCCCTTACAGCTCCAATCACCCCTATTATTACTATGGCAAGGTGTGTTGCTGGAGGAAGAGAGCACCCGGACCGTGGCGCTCTGGAGGCGCAAAAAGAGAAACCGGCTCTGCTGAAATCATTACTTCAGCTACTACATTCTACAAATCATCAGGAGTGAAGATGAGTTGTACGCTATTCTCTTTGAGCCACCGATTGTGTTCTTTGTATGAGGAGTCATATTCCTCAACGTAGGACCAAAATTCGTCTGTATGGTTTTGCTCACGGAGATGCGCGAGTTCATGAATGACCACGTATTCCGCAACATCAGGTGGTGCCATCAGCAATCGCCAGTTGAGCCCAAGTGTTCCCGTCGTTGAGCAACTTCCCCACTTCGTTCGTTGATTCCGGACTTCGATTTTATCGTACTCAACATCCATGCGCTCGGCATATTGCTCGATACGATTGGTAAAGAAGTCCCGTGCCTGACGCCGATAGAAATTTTCGAGAACTTGCTTGACCGACGACTGCTTGACTGCACTCTCGCGAAGGCGAATCGTATCCTCGTCTACACCATTTTTTGTGCGTGATTCTATGACCAATTCACGGTCCTTGCCGAGAAGGGGAAAGGACTCACCAACCTCAAACGTCCGGTCGGGGATTTGCTCTCGATAAGCCTCATAACTTCGTTGCTTGTCTACCACCCACGCTGCGTTTTCCCTAAGAATTTTGCTTGGCTGTATATCCTCGTTTTGAGGAATAACAACCGTCACACCGTGTATATCCACATCGATTCGCGGCTTGCTCGCAGCTGAACTCCGCCGGACTTCGAACTCCACGGAGTCACCCAGCAAGTCAATCATCCGTCGTTGCGGTTTAGCCATCGTTCTGAACCAGGTAATCCCGTACGGCGTCAACAAACTCGTCATTGTCTCTGATGAGGTGGCCAAGGTCGTTCTCTACCACCAGCACGTCCAGCAAGAGTCGCTCAATTTCAGCGATGGTCTGTCGATTTGTTCTCCAGCCGGGATAGTCACGGTCAACACGCTCGCGGAACTGCGTCACAATCTCCTCTGCGACAGCCTCCGCCTGCTCATCGGACTCTATGGTCTCGGGCGTCTCCTCGGTCAAGTGCGTGTAGATAGCGAACTCAGCGGCGTCCATCCCTTGCTCATCGGCTTCCTTCTCAACCTTCAACACTTCCTCCTCCACCGATTTCAACGCCTCCACCGCCTCAGGGTCGCCTATCTGTTCGCCGTGCCACCGTTCAACAATGTCGGTGACGCGCTCACTCAGTCGCTTGTACCGTGGGTTCTGATTCTCTCGCGGGTGAAGATGCTCGCGGGTGGCGTGGGCAATCTGAGAGGCTTTCACGCCGGGGTTGTCGAGTCCCTCTACCTCTTCAAGGAACTCCTCCCCGAGTTTGTATGTCGGGAAGTCCCGTTTGATTTCGCCAATCTCAACGTGGTCGTTGATTATCTCCCGTGTCTTTTCTCGCATCTCCTCCTCGGGGTCGTCCTCTCCCGAGGTGGTGCGCTTGAACGCGACGTGAATCCGACTCAGCCACTTGTAGTCGCGCTCAATGCCCTCACTCACCAGCCGACCGTCCGGGGCGACCGCTTCGTAGAGATTCTGGAGTCGGCGGAACTGCTGTTTGAACTCGCGGCGTTCAGGATGGGTACTCACGCGCTCAACGGCGTCGTAGGTCGCCTCCTGTGTGTCGTCCTTCGGAATCCCGTCGAAAATGTCCATCACCCGTTCAATTTGCTCCACGAGGTCGTCGTATAGCTCGTCCTTGTCACGGGCGGCGTACGCTTTCGTCTCGGCGTCGTAGTCAAGTGCCTCGTCGATGTTCTCGAAGACACCCTGGAAGTCCACAATCTCGCCATTCTCCTTACCTGCGGCAGGCCGGTTCGTCCGAGCGATGGCCTGCATTAAATTGTGGTTCTTGAGGTTCCGGTCGAGATACATAGTCTTCAGAATCGGGGCGTCGAACCCCGTCAGGAGCATATTGTGAACGACGAGGAGTTTCGGGTTCGACTCCTGCTTAAACGCCTTGACAATGCTGTCACGTTCCTCAGAGTCGGTGTGGAACTGCTCGATGAGGTCGGAATCATCCTTCGTAGCAGTATAGAGAACTTCCACCTCCTCGTCGCCCCGCCGCTGGCGGAGACGCTCGCCGTACATCGCCGCGGACCGGCGACTCGGAGTCACGACCATCCCTTTCCAGTCGTTCGGCGCGACGTGGTCGTCGTAATGCGCGTCGATTTCTTCCACGGCGCGGTCAACACGCGGTTCGAGTTCCGCGAGCGTCCTCGCCGTGGCGTTCTCGCGGATGGCCTCGCGTTTCTGGTCGGTCGTCATCCCGCGGAACTCCTGCTCGAACTCCTCATCGAGTCCCGCCTCGTCAATCTCCCACTCCATTTCGTGCCGAAGTGTGAAGTACACAGGTAGAATCAGGCCGTCGTCAATCCCCTGCTTGACCGTGTAGCGGTGGAGGTAGTCCTCACCCTCGGGGGAGAACTCGCGGAACGTGTTGCGGTCTTCATGGCGTTCGCCCTCGCGAACGGGAGTTCCAGTGAATCCGAAATGCGTACAGTCGGGGAGAGCCGCGTCGAGACGACTTCCGAGGTCGGCCTCCATGAACCGGTGTGCCTCGTCTGACATTACGATGACCTCGTCGTTCCCCTGTACGCCGGGGTCAACGTCCTCGAACTTCTGGATGGTCGTTAGGACGAGTTGACTGCTGCCCTCCTCGATAAGCCGTTGGAGGGGGTCGATGCTTTCGGCCTCCGTCCACTGCTCCAAGGAGAGGTTCGCCAGTTGGTCGCGCATCTGCGAATTGAGCTTATCGGTGTCCACGATGATGAACACCTGCGGGTTGCGCGTGACCTCAGGACGCGAGAGAAGGTTCTCAGCGGCATAGAGCATCGTGAAAGACTTCCCCGACCCTTGTGTATGCCAGATGAGTCCTCGGTCGTATTCGCTCTCCGCGACGCGGTCGAGAATACTATTCACCGCGTAGTACTGCATATATCTCGGGACGATTTTCGCGTCGCCACCGGCTTGCTGTTCGTAAAACACGAAGTGCTTGAGCAGGTCGAGAAGTGTCGCGGGATTACAGAGAGCCTTGATGGCCTGCCTCGTCGCGTTGTCATCCGCGAACTCCTCCGGAGCGTCGTTCCATGGCTCATAGAACTCACGAGGAGCGCCGACCGCCCCATACCGCAGTTCCATCGTATCGGCGGCGACGTTGAACAGACCGGGGACGAACAAGCGCGGTACGTCCTCCTCGTAGGCCACTAGGTCGCTCACCGCGTCGTGCCAGTCGTTATCCTGCGCGACGCTTTTCAGTTCCATCGTCACGAGCGGAATCCCGTTGACGAACAGGGTCACGTCCGGGCGAATGGTAGTCTCGCGGGAGACGGAGAACTGATTCACCGCGTGGAAGCGATTGTTCTCGGGGTTCTCGTGGTCAATGAGGTCAACGTAGATTGTGTCGCTCGCCCCGTCATCGCGCTGGATATTGAACGACTTCCCCTTTGTGAGTAACCGATGAAACGCGCGGTTACCGTCCATCAGATGTTCCACGTCGAGGTCGCGCTTGAGCGAGGAGACAAACTTGTCCACGTTCTTCTCGGTCACGTTATCATTCAACGCGACGACCTGCTCGGCGAGGAGGTTCCAGTAGACGACTTCGCGGTTGCTCCGTTCGTAGGCTTCATCGAGGACGCCAGCACCCCGCCCGCCGTCCAATCCATGTGTCTCCCATCCGACGCCGTCGAGCCACGAGAGAAGTGAGCGTTCGACGCCCCCCTCGGACGGGAGACTAACCATACTGTGCGATTTTCTCGGGAACCTCTATGTTAGTGTCGGTTGTTCGGACTGTTCCCGAGAGGAGGTCTTGCATTAGACCACGCTTGAGACGCTTGAGTTGAGACTTATACTGCTCATTCGTCTCAATTTGCGAGTCAATACTACTGAGTCGGTCTACAATCTCCTTTTGTTCCTCAATAGGTGGGAGTGGAAGCTTTACTTGCTGAATACTGTTGGCGTTAATATTTGCTTGGCTGACCCCCTTCGTGGCAAAATCCATCATCCTGTTTTGTGCCTCTGAAGAATTCATGTAATAGTTCAAATAATGAGAGTCAGCCTTTGTGTTTGTTTGTAGTCGGACAAGGTAAGATGCGAAGACGTGGTCGCCTTCAAGTTCGTAGATGCCAGTTTTCCCTACAAGTTCGAGACTGTTTGTTCTATTGAATAGAATATCCCCCTTCTCAACTCGGTATTTTTCAAACTCGTCGTCATCAAGGTCGATATATTTCAGAGGCTCGTCGACCATCTTCCCGTTCTCTATATTGTTCATCCGAAAGATGGGGTACTGACCTTCCTCAGACAAACTTTCTGAAATGCCGTACTGCGCTGTGTGAACCACATCGCCAATGCTCGCGACCGACCAATGTGGAGGTATTTCACCGACTGGCGTTGACTGATTGTCTTCAAAATTCTTGTGACGCCCATGAAATAGGTCCTGAATTAACGCCTTCTTGACAGAGTGAGTTTGCTCAATAATTTCTTTAGTCTTCTCAATCGCCTGGTCAGCTGTGTAGAGTACGGTGGCGATTTTGCGCTGTTCGGAGAGGGGTGGTGTTGGGATTTTATGTTTCTTTACAATTCCCTTTCCTAAGTTCGCCTGAGTTGTTTGACGGCTTAGACTCGCTAATTTTGGCTGCGTATTGTCTATTGCATAGCGGAGGTAGAGTACGTTATCCTCGTCAGCATCCCAGAGTCCAAGAATTCCCTGATTTGTCGCCACACGGCTGTGAACTATTGCTGTTTCAGCGAGACTTCCGTAGATAGTCATTAGAAGCGTTCCCGAATCGAACGCTCTCGTACTTGTTTCATCGAGTGCTTGCTCGGTGATAAAGTCCTTAGCCGTTGTAACACCGTCACCTTGTTGCTCGTTTAAGTCTTCAATTTTGACAAACGGTATATTCCCACCGTAATACCCATCTACTCCTTTTTTTGGGGTACCACCGCTGTAGATTGAGTCAAAAACATCACCGAGGCGTTTCTCAACCCACGCAGAACCCTCTTCGGCATCAGAATCTGTGTAATCCGTGAGGTCAATTTGCTCACTCATAACTCAGCGCCTCCATATGCTGGCTCATTGTCTCCTCAATCTCCCCCCGTTTGTCCTGTAACTCGCGTAACTTCGCCAGTTCCTTTCCTACGTCGATATCTTCCTCAGGCTCCGTTGTATCGACGTATAGTGCGATATTGAGGTTGTAGTCATTCTCTCGAATTTCATCAAGTGACACCGTGCGGCTCACGCGCTCCTCCGTCGTCCATTCGCGAAAGTTCCCAACGATGTGGTCGAGTCCGTCTCTGGTGAGTTCGTTCTGGTTCGACAACTCCTCGTAGAACGCCTCGTCTGCAGCGTGGATAAACTGTACTTCGTCCTCACGCTCAGCAGGCTTGTTCGTATTCAACACGAGAATGGCGGAGGGAATCGAGTTGTTCTGGAACAGATTTTCGGGGAGTCCAACGATGGCCTCCACCATATCCTCTTCAAGCATATGCGTCCGATAGCGCCCCTCGTGCTTACGAAACAGTACGCCGTGGGGAATAACGATAGCAGCCTTGCCCCCCGCCTCATCGCGCTCGGGACGCCTGAGCTGCTTCGCCATGTGCATGATGAAGGCGTAGTCGCCTCGGTCGGCACGCGGCAATTTCTCGTGCCAGTTGAAGCGTTCGTAGGGGTCATCCTGAAGACCGTCTTTGTCCCAGTCAGCGGAGAATGGGAAGTTTGCCAGCACACGGTCGAAGCGCGTGAGTTCGTTACTCTCCTCGTTAGTGAACGCAGGCTTCGAAAGGGAGTCTTCACGCTCAATCTCCCCATCCAACCCGTGAATGGAGAGGTTCATTTTCGCAATCGCAGCGATGTCCGGATTAACCTCTTGGCCGGTGAAGGTCATCTTCGTGGAGTCGCCACCTTGCTCCTCCCGATAGTATCGTGCGGCCTCGATGAGCATCCCACCAGAGCCGACAGTCGGGTCGTGGAATGTCATCCCATCCTCGAACTCGTCGATGAGCCGAACGCAGAGATTGACGATGTGAGGTGGCGTAAAGAACTGTCCACCGGACTTACCCTCTTCTTCTGCAAATTGACGCACTAGGTCCATGTACGCCTCTCCGAGCATGTCCGGTGGAATACTGTCGCGGTCGAGGTCGTGTGTAGAGAGGTGTTCGACGAGCCGTCCCAGGCGGTCATCGTCAAGCGCGTCAGCGTCGATATAGTCCGCACGGAACACTCCCTGAAGCTCCGGATTCTCGTCGGTAACGGCATCGAACGCTTCGTTCAGTGCCTGGTCCACGTTGTCGCTGACTGCGCGCAGGTCATCCCATAGATATCCTTCGGGGACGACCGGTACGTCGTAGAGGTTCGGACGACGTGCGAGTTCCTCGTCACCGTACTTCTCGACGTTCTCTTCGTACTGCTTCTCAAACTCATCCGAGACTGCCTTGTAGTAGACGAGTGGGAGAATGAATTCCTTGTAGTCAGTTGGGTCGACTGCGTCACGGATTATGTCCGCGCACTTGAAAAGGTGTGAATCGAGTTCCTGTAGGGAGAGGGTCATACTGTCACCATACTCCCAGGGGTGTTATCTTCTACGGTGTACCGTAAAAACCGTCTCACGCTAGGTGGGGGTGTTACGCCTGTGTAAAACAGGAGCTATTCGTAACTAATCCCGAGAAGGTCTCGGAGCATCCTCATAGCGTTTGATTTTATCCGACTTCTCCATATTCTCATAGAGGTATTGTAGAGTGTTTTCAACGTCTAAGAGTCCAAATTCGGATAGAATATCTCTACCTTGGTCGCTAATCCCATAGAACACTTTGGGAGAGTCCCTTGTTTGCCTCTCTTTTGGAAGCTTGAGTTTATCTACAATCCCTAACGAGCAAAGCTTTTCGAGGTGCTCACGAAGCGTTGCTTTGCTTCTATCCGGGTGCATGTATTCAACCTCGTTGAGCGATGGTAGTTGGTCAGGATGCATCAGAATCGTCTGAATCAAATCGAACCGTGTATCCTGAGTTATTTCGTGTAGTAGCTCCCGCTTCTCCTCGTACTCGTTAATTTCCGGAGCGCCGCTTTGTTCCCAGTCCGACTTTCTTTTTGATGTTTTTTGTGTCATTTTATTGATTATCACAGGCCGCAGCCTACTCTATAGGCTACTACGATTTCGTAGTACACGCCAGATGAGGTGACCCTATTTCATAGTATCATTTTGTCGGTTTTCGTGCTCTTGAGCTTCTCTGACGCCGACTTTTGACAGGAGTTAGTGTCCATCATGGGCTTAGACAGGAGAACATTATTATCGGATGGTTAAATAGGTAACGACCGATTTGGTCTAGACCATACTGGTCGGAACCTTTTAGTTGAGTGCTACCTTACAATTCGATTGAACAAATGCCCTCGGCCGACAATCCCTCACTCGCTCTAATTCAAAGGGTTACTCAATCCTATCTTAGTCGCGATATCACGCGTGAAGAAATGATTAACGTGAGAACCGCTATCAGCCAACATCTACTGCCCTTGATGGATAATGAGTACAAGATATTCGTTCTTGGGAGCTACGGCGACGGTGAGAAGCAATATCTTGAGACAGTTCAAGAGATTCTAAGAGATGAGTACCGAAACCGGTGTTCCAGTCGAGCACGTGTCTTTCTAATGGACGACGTTCCTGGAGACGATATATGGATTAATCTGGGTATAAAATTCCGTCTGTTAGCGGATATCTCTGATTCGATTGTGGGAGTCGCCGAGAACGACCAAGGCGGGTTTATGTTTGAACAGGGAATTATCGCCACACACGAAGACTACGTTCGGAAAACACACCTTTTGAAGCGTCAATATGCCTCTAAAAAAGAGGAGCACTCACACTATTCTGCGATGCAAGCCTCAGGCTTATTTGATGAACTGAGAGCTGACAACCGTCTATTCGAGTGGAGCGATACACAGGGGCTCGCCGCTTCAACAATCGCTGCGTTTGAACGTATTGAGAAGGGCGATTAATCATTGATACTCGGTAAAAAGTTGTCTCAAACTCTAGGATTGTTTACTTTCGCCATGGTTTCACGAGTTTTATCCAGATTTGTGTTCACCAATAATCTATGACTGTTTACTCAATCAGCTACGACCTCCACGACCCAGGACAGGACTACGAAGAATTACATGAAGAAATCAAGGATTTCGGTGCTTGGTGGCACCACCTCGAATCAACATGGCTAGTCGACACGTCTAGCACCGCATCAAAGATTGTGGACGAATTAAGCCCACATCTCGACTCAAACGACGAGCTACTCGTTACTCGTTTGTCCGGCAGTTGGGCTTCGTGGGGTATCAATGATAGTGGGAACGACTGGTTGCACGAACACCTCTGAGTATCATGAAAAGCGTAGAGAGATGACTGGTGAGTAGGGTAATGACGGTGAGATTTGTAGAAATAGACTCAGGTAAGAATATTTTCCGTAACGGCACTAAGATAGGATTTGAGACATGCTACTGCCCTTGGGCCCACCCGCTCAGCGGCCTTCGGCTCTAAAATCATCAGAGCAAATGCGTCCGCAAGGAGCTCCTCTTCGCTCAGTCGATATGACGAATACTCTCCCTCGCCTTCTGGTATTGTTCCTCTCAACCGCTCAGATAGCCGAATGGCATCCTCATGACCACCGTCTGTGTCGAATACGCTCTCCTTTGTTTCGTCGAAGCCCGCTCTCTCACTCTTTTGTCCAACACCTATATCGAAGGCATGCCCAAGCTCGTGTGCGACTGTCGGCCCCTTTCTCGCTCCTAAGAAGTCATCGGAGTCAGTATCTATGACGACTCGCTTCGGGACTGGGTCAAAATACCCCATCACATTCTCCTCATCAATACCTCCATCCAGCTCAGATTCATTTACATATCCACTTTGCTCTGCATATTCAAGCACTCGAATTGCTCGATTGAGGAGCTCTGAGTGGGGAATCGTATCTACATGAGGAAAGTCTAGTTCCCAGATATCGTCTTCCCAAGCGTCTACATCAAGAGTGATTGGCTCATTTGAGCTCTCGTCCTCCTGCTGGTCAACATCTGGTCTGTTTGCGTGAATAGCCTCAGCGTTACTTTTGTTTTCCCCGCCACCTCGTAGAGTGTATGGTGTGGGATTATCACCCAATTGCTCAAATCCGTCTACTATTCTAATAAATGATTCTGACTTCTGGAATAAATACATTTAATGGGCGTTTGGAGCCGTTTCGTCGCTGTTCTGTGTGATATCAGAATCGCCTTTCTCCTCAATCTGCTTTACACGTGCGACGAACGTCTTCGCAGCGTCCGCTTTTCCTGTCGCATCGTACCGATGTGAATCGACTGTACTCGGTTCAATGTTCAGAATCTGAGCTATTTCACTGCGGGTGAAGTTGGCCCTGTGTAACGCGAGTACGTGGGCCTGCTGTATCCCAATCATATCGGAGTCGTGTAAGGCCCAGGCGTTATGAAGCGCACGGCCAGTACGGGAGAGTTCAACGTTAGGAGTCGAGGTCTTGAATTTGTGAACTTGTTCAGACATTGCCCCACCCTCAGTACCGGGAGAGTAGCGCGGACTGAACCGCTCATCCTGTTCATTGTACGTACCGACGAACAGGCCCCCTCTCCAATGGATGTAGTACGCAGGCATTCCGTTCATTTCTGACTCCTCGTCAGCTATCCATCCAATAAAAACAGCCTGCTGGTCCGGAATGAAGCTAGGAAACTCCGGTTCCTCATTTTCGGTCATAGTCTTAGTACCTTGCTACTGAATAGTGGCAACCAAGCCCTATAATATTTTCCCTGAGTCACTCGTGCCAAGAAGATAGTCCACAATGGCAGGGCATCGGTCGTGGTAGATAAATTGAGGCTTGTTTATTTTACCTGTCACCAATAAATAATTACAACTTGAACACAAGAATTAGTCCAGCATCTCATGTTCCACTTTCACCCCGGTTAGCGTGATTTTTTGTTCCGTAAAAAGAGAATACACACACATAATGTCAGGAAAGGTCTTCATTTCCCATTCTCGTCGGGATGAGGAGTTGGTAGACCGCATAGACCGTGCGCTGGATTTGGTCGGGTATGACACGCTGATTTACGAATGGGAGAACATACCAGAAGAAGAACCAGACCGTGAGGCAATCAAACAGAAGATGAGTGAGTGTGACGCTTGCTTTGTCTTCCCAACACCAACGGTCCGAGAACAAAAAGTCACTCCCGCCTGGCTCATTGCTGAATCGTCTATCGCTGGCGACCAGAATATTCCGACAGCGATATTCAAAGAGCAAGGCGATAGCTACGAGATTAATTTCCCGTATTTTGACATTTTGGTAGTCTACGACAGGGCAGAGTTGCCTCTTCAGCTTCAGGAACGAATTGAAGAGCTGATGGACGCTCAAGGGAATGAGGCGGCAGGCGCAATAGGTGGTGGGCTACTTGGAGTGGCCGCAGTGGGAACCGGTGGAGCCGCCTTGGTCGGCGCTCTTATCGGGGCCGCGTTGTCCTCTGGTAGTGATACTGCACCACAGGTTCAATGTCCTGCCTGTGAATGGGCGTTCACGTATTGGGGGGACAGCGACGAGTTTCGTTGCCCTCATTGCCACACCGAGATGGATTCGACATCACACGCCATCGGCGAGGAAGATTGAGTTCCGGGTCAGTCAAAGGAGCCACACAATATCGCATGAAATCATCCGTTGGCGTAATTGAACGATACGTTGAGCAATTAGAAGAAGATGCAGAACATATCATTTCGAAGATTGAACGGCTCTATCATGAGGCAGAGAAGGGTTATGAACTTACTCGTAGCAATCACCCAGTCGGTGCCGCACAAAGGGGAGATGCAAAGCAGATTTGGCAAGACCCTGAAGGGGAAACAAAGAACCTCCAAGATGAGCTCAGAGAGGAATACGAATCCTGGTACGCACAAGCCGAAGAACTCGTTTCAACGCATCTTCCTCAACGAACCGAAGAGTTCGAGAGACGGCGTACTGACGTGAAAAAATATATCAAATTGGAAAAGAATGCGAAATTTGACCCGGAGAGGTACGTGAACAGCGCATCAGATTATTTTGCTGAGCAACGGAATATAGTCAAGGCAGTACCGGGGAAGGTTGAAGCTGAAAAACTAAGCCTTCGTCAACAAATCTCAGATACTTTCTCGAAAGATGAGATACAGCAAGCTCGGGAACTCCTTGATGAGGAACTCATGCGAGCGGCCGGAGTGCTCGCCGGTGTAGCTCTGGAGCGGCACCTTCAGATAGAGTGCGATGAGGCGGAGCTTGGGTACGAACATAATGATGGAATTGCGAGTTTGGCTCAAACTCTATATGAGGCGGATGAAATCAACAGTACCACACTGAGTAGTCTTGAGACGCTGGGCCAAATCAGAAACGACTGTGCTCATGCGAATCAGCAGGGGCCGAACGAACACAAAGTTAGGAAACTAATCGATGATACCGACGATTATATTCGAGGCCGTGGAGTATAGTCCAAATCTTCGAAAGCGGTCAAAGCCATTCACAAGGAGATACCGGCTGGCTAACTCTATGTTCAATAGATTCCCAGCAAAGACAGGTACTACCTCCGGGGCGAAGGAGGAATAGATGGAACGACGGGAGGACTACCTCGCAGACGCTTAAATCCACTTTGCCGCTATTCTGGATACGAACTTCTCGCGTGTTGGGCGTGAATTAGGATAGGTCCAGTCAAACGCGTTTTCACTACCTTCGCAACAACATATCGATAGTATTCACAGCCTCCGGTGCCGGTGTCTCCGCTAGAGCGCCCAGCCGACGAGGACGCTGAGTAGCAAGAGTACCACCCCAGCTAGCAGACTCCAGTAGAGGAATCCACCGGGCGTTGACGCCAACTTCTCAGTTTGAGAAGAGTCTCCCTTCATCAGTCAGGTTTTCATTCTGGGTTTTCCTGCCGGTGAGTGATGTGGATACCATCATCTTCTGCGATGTAAAGGTCGTAGTGATGGTCTGGCTCATCAGGGTCGTCCGTGTACGCACATATCCAGACTCCATCGAACCCCATTCGCTCAATTCGAAAGTTGGTATTCTCAATATATTGGTCAATATCAGTGTGTGGCGGATGCTCCGTAATTTGGCTGCTGTCGTTATCGATGTCGTCGGGATTAGTCATACTTCTGTATTGGTTGGTTGACCAATTGACTGTGCTGGTAGGTGTGTTCTGTAAATCGGGATTTCTGGAACGGAGTGTAGGCAGGTTAATAGTTGGACTACACGTTGTGCAACACAAGACATGGCGAAATCAACCGTGCAAAAGACCTCTTCAGAGATTACTGACCCGGACGGGTCGACTCGAACAATCACACAGTACAGTACATCAGTTCCGAAGCAACTGGCCGAGTTCTTTAGTCTCGACCAGGGTGATAAGCTGGAGTGGTCGATGGGTAGCTCCCGGGACAAAATTGAGCTGACTGTAATTAGGGATGAAGATGGTGACTGAGGTTGCAATAGGCTATACCCGTCTCTCCCAGAAGTCAGACGCGAGTATCGACGACCAGAAGCAAGAGATACGCGACCTTGCCGACGAGCAGGGATTCAACCTGACGCGTATCTATGATGATGGCGAACTTGCGTCTGGGTTCGACTCTGAACGCCCAGAGTATCTTCAGATGCAAACAGACCTGGAAGACGGACTCGCAGACGTACTCATCGTTCGTGGCCGCGACCGTCTGTCGCGTGACAAACGAGAGCGGTCAATGCTGATGTACGACATCGGAGACTGGGGCATTGAATTGTGGACAACTACCGACAGAGCGCGTATTGAGCTCAACTCTGATGAAGCATGGCTTATCGAAATGATTCAAGCCTACATCGATGATGTCGCTAAGAGACGAGAAATTCAGCGAGCTCGGACAAAGATTCAACAACGAGTTGATGCCGGGTTTCACCAAGGAAGACCTAGGTACGGCACTAAATTTGATGAACAGAGAGAACACCTTGTCCCCGGAGACAACTTTGGGGAGGTGATAACCGCTATAGAAATGCGGGAAGCTGGAGAATCTTTCCGGTCTATCGTAGAGCAGACCGCAATTCCTTCCACGAGTACCCTGTCTCGTATCCTTGAGAGGGAAGACTGGTATCACGCGCTCGCGAAGGAATCCCGTGCTTAGACAGGGGGTCGTTGCTCTATTCACACAGCTATCAGACGGAGCCAAGGATACACACACTATCGTTTTGGCTTTATTTATCTTGGGCCAAATGTGTCAGGAGACCTTTTTTTATCGGTGAACGGCGTGGTTTCCCACATCGACCGTCCTTGTTGGGTTGAGAACCTCAGGTTTGTATCTCGTCTTGGGACCGGGAGTGCCGCGCCCCACTATCCTATCTTGATAAGTTCAGCATTACTTTTCTTAATTTCTGATAGTATCCACAATAGATATTTCAGCGGGGATACTGTCAACTGGATAACTAGAACTCTCGATACTGTCTCATTATATCGAACGGATAGACTCCCTCGGTTTATTTCACAGACAACCTATACCCGTTCCCCGAGAAAATGACAGATAAAACTAGTAACCACTAATATACTAGTTGCCATCTTTACAATTGCAATGATAGGAATAGAAAAGGTAGAGACAGCCCGAAAAGCGGCGAAAGCAATCGCAATTAACGCAGGAAAAACGGTTCATGAATGGGACGGCGAGGTCACTTCAGGTCAACACTCACTTTATTCATTTATGAACGCCGAAGAAAAGAATATACTACGAATAACCCCTGGAGAGCCATCGGTTTTCTTTGGTAGAGTGGTGTCACATGATAGGAACGAGATTGAGGGAATTATGATTCTCTGCGATACAGAGGACATCATGGAACTGATTGTTACGTTCTTTGTTGTACCTGAGGAAACTTATGAGTCATTCCTGAATATGGAAGGCATAATGCGGATTTCCTCGTCCCGATAGAAGATTACCGTTCGTAGTCGTAAACACGAATTCGTTCTTTATTCGTCAGCAGAGATTCTATACCACAATCTCGGCTTCAGCCACTCTTGATTTAAATACGCTAGGTAACACGTCATCACAACTGTTTCGATAGAGTCCTTCATTTCAATACCACATAGTAGTATCTCAAATTTTCAACGGACACAATGTAATAGCGCATGCTCCTAGCGTCCACAGAAATCCAATAGAGCGACCTGAGAACTAAGTTCATACAACGACTCTGTAGAAATATGACTGACCCGTCGCTTGAGGATGCAGATGTGAAAGACAATACGGTATCAGAATGGCGATGGTCACTAATTGGATGGATTCACCGTCGACTTGGGAACGATAATGATGAGCCTGATTAATCAGATGATTATTTGATTAACCGGCTATGTATGGCCTCTACTCACGGAATAATCGATTACTTAACAAACCCAGTAATCTGGCTCTGTTGAAACCCTTAGAAGTTGACAGAATCCGCGTGACACAGACAGAGGATGTATGGAGCGGTCTCACTCGTACCGAGGCAATCCTCAGTGAAGAGGCATGCCGGTGACCTATCACAGGCCGAGCAACGAGAGAGCCACTGAGCCGGACGGTTTAATTCACGTTTTTCGAGAGCTCAGCTCCAGCTTTGAACTTCACGTCGTCCGAGGTGTTCACTCCCGTGAAGTGGAGAAGTCGACCTTGTTGGGCCATCGTGACAGGCACATCAGCGGCAGCCCCCTCCTCTTGCTGGGTCCTTCGCCCCGGCTTCTTTCGAAGCAGTAGGTCATCGCCTTCCGCTTCTGAGAGGACCCCATCGGCAACTGCGTCTGAGACCATCCCATCGAACAGTCTCGCCCCTCGTCGCTCTCGGTCACCCGACAGGCGACGAGCCATCATGTCACCGTACCCGTCTCCATCTAAGTCACCAGCGCCAACACCGATGACTGCTGTTGGTTCTCGCACTGCCACGAGCGTGAGTGAATCCTCGTAGAGGCTGCCGTCATCGATGACCCAACCACCTGTGTAGATGAACTGGTCAGCGTTCTTACACCGGCTCACATACAACAGCGCAGGGAACGGAAGCGGGCACTCTGGGGGCGCGACCATAATCGGGCACATCAGCGTCGATGTGGTCGAACCCTCTCCGAGCTCAGACCCCCAGTCGTCGAAGTCTGCTGGTTCGGACGAGGACCCGTCTGCGCTGACCGCAAGCGAGGTCTTCTTATTTGTGGCCGTCGGTGGGTCGTTCACCGGATTGACCGTTACTCGTCCGTCAACGACGTGTGATTCGAGGTGGATGCCCGTGTCAACGGGTCCAGAGACGGCGGAGAGGAACGTGTCCGAGTTGTACAGCGAAGTGTCGTCGGAGATGAGGCCTCTGTTCAGCAGGTTGTCACCTCCTCTCCTTTCGGCCTCGTAAAGCGGACTGGTTTCCCCACCTCCGTTTCCTACCTCGTAATCGTTTTGCCCCCACGCGTAGAGCCGCCCATTATCGTCGGCTCGCCCTGTTACGTACTCGATGATGCGGCGCGGGGTGAGCTCGTTTTTGAGTGTTGCGTCACTTCCCGGGAGGCTGACATCAGGCACGGTAATTGTGAATTGCTCGTTGATGACTGGCGCTCCAGCGAGGTACTCGTACAGGGCGGCGATGTCTTCGTCACTCGCTCCGGTCAAGTCCTGAAGCGGGGGGTTTTCGAGGACATGTTCGGAGGTGTCCTGTAACGACTTTTCGAGTAGTTCGATGTCCCTCTCGACAATTGCTTGTATCTCTTGGAGGGCCTCGGCAGCGTGGTCCCATTCTCCGTTGTCAACGTGCGTTGCCGCTTGCTGAGTCAGTTCTCTTTGTCCCTCAGCGTGTTCTCGGACGGTTACGCACACGTCGTCAGAGCAGCTTTCCAGCGTCTCCTGTATCTCATTTATACTGCTCCTCATATTGTCGAAATATTTATCTATGTCGTTTGAATTTGTCCCCCGGCCAGTTCGAGCACTACGCTTGCTGATGGATACTGCCTCCGTTGTCTGAGAGAGAAGCGTATTCTCCAAGTCTAACGCAGGCCTAATGTCATTGAAATCATGGTCACCTAATCCGCCGCCATCCGACCGAATCTTCGACTTATTGCTCCGACTGTTTTTGTAGTTGGCTTGGTCAGAATGAACCGTGTCCTCGTTGTAGTCAAAGCAGCAGGTGGCTGCGATGTATTGTGCTGTGACCCATGCTTCGAGTTCGACCTCTCCGGAGAGTGGTCCCGATTCAGCGGTTACAGTTGGGGTCAGTTTGTACACAGTGGCTCTACTCGTCGGTGAGGGGCCAGTGTATGTGCCGATGCCTGCGAACGGTGCTGCTGGCGATGCGCCCGTGTTCGCCACGGACGATGCCACTCGATTCAGACACCCACTCAGCCCACCAACCGCAACGATACCGCTCGCTGACAGTAGCTTTCGACGGCTAATGATAGCACGTGACACACGGCCTGCGTGACTGTCTCGTCCTCGTGAATTCATACTCGGATGATGGAGGAGAGGCATTATGATAAGTATTCGTATAATTGTAGAGAGAAAAATACCGGCGGCTGGCCGACTAGCGCGCTGTATTCAGCACGGCCTCAACAAACTATCAGTGACTGAGGATTTCAACAGAGCCAGTAATCTAGTAAAGAATAGGCTAATTTGTAAGTTGTTCTTCTAGCTTATTTATTCGCTTCTTATTTAATTTAATACTATTATACATATCCTCTGCAATATATTCCTGTATTTCTTCAATCGTCGTCGTGAGCTTGTCTACCTCGTTGGCGAGCTCCACAATGTCAACACTCGTCCGCTCTGGTTTTCTATTATGAGACAGGAGTGCTTCCGCTTCCTCACGCTTTGTCTCCGGAATAACTGCAATTTTCATTCGAGAACCGCTCTGACTCTCAACGCTTGAGCGGTCTATCTCGATAAATCCATAACGCTCAAGCTTTCTAAACTGATGTTGGAGCTGTCCTTCTGTAAGGTCAGTCCGCCGCCGTATCTTCGCCGTCGACGCGCTCCCGCTTTCTTCGAGAATCGCCGATATGAACTGACGCGTTTCGTCAGTCTGCTTCATTCGTTTCATATCACATTATTGAAAAGAAGATTGCAAAGGTGTGTGGGTAAAACAGGCTTTGATGGCATGGGAAGCGAGGCTTTGGCGGGCTGAAATCCAAAGGCTTGGTCAGAGCCTTCGGAAGGGGTTGAACATCTTTAACGACCCTTGTATAAGGAACACCCCCTCAAAGGAGGACAATAATCATAATAACATTCCGTACTACTGTGCTAGCCGCTTGAATAGTTCCTATTAAGCGGGGAGCACAGGCGATGGCCAAGAGCCAGGCCCCAATTACCGAGATAGTCATAGGCCAATTGTGGTTAGAGTGAGTGCGCTTGGAGTTGATTCAGCGGTCGTCTTGATACAGGTGAGCGTACGCCGGTGTGTGTCGTTGACCGCGCGAAAAAGCCGCGCGTGAATAAGGCTGGAAGCGCCGGGAAAATTGCTAACCTAAAACCGGTGAATTTGGCCTCTACTAAGAGATTACTGAACGAAAAGGTCGAAGCCTAGGCCGAGATTTGAACTCGGGGTCTCGTCCTTACCAAGGACGCGCTTTACCGCTAAGCTACCCAGGCGCGCAATCAGTCGTTAACCGGATTCGACTTTATGGGTTTCGATTCGCGGGCGCGGCGTCCGGGAATCGGGACCGCTCCGGGCGTCGTCCCCGCGCCGATCACCGGTCGGTCGCGCTGACGGCGCGGTCCGAGATGTCCGCGATGCGGTCGGCGGTCGTCTCGGGCAGCGCTCGGCCGGCGGGCGGGAACTCCCCCTCGCAGTCGGCCGCGAGGTCGCGGGCGTACGCGAGCAGTTCCTCGGGCGGGTCGCCGCCGACGGCGGTGGTGCCGGCGACGACCGCGAGTTCCAGCGCGTCCACCTCCAGGTTCCGGTCGAGCGTGGCCGCCGCCTCGGCGTCCGTCCCCTCGCGGTCGCGCAGCGTCTGGTCGCGGCCGAACGCGCGAACCACGTCGACCGCGGGGCGGGCGGCGTCGGTACACGCAAGCAGCGAGAAGCCGCGCGAGACGAGTACGTCGGCGGCGAGGATCTCCATGTCGGCGTCGATGTCGGCCGCGGCGGTCGCCGCTGTCACCCACGGCTCGTCGCGGGCGACCGTGCGGGTGAGCCGCAGCCCCTCGTAGATGAGTTGCACGCCCGCGGCGCGGTCGCCAACGTCGCCGAGGTCGACGTCGGGCTCCAGCGCGCGAGCGGTGACCAGCGCCAGCACGCCGGGGGTCACCGCCGCGTCGAGGAGGCGGTCGTCGAGGGCCTCGCGGAGCTGTTCGGGTTCGACGTCCGCGAGCGCCTCACGCGCGGCGTCACGCGCTCGCGCGGCATCGTCCATTGCCGTTCAGTAGACGAGCGAAGGGCAAAGACCTTTGGAAACGAACGGAATCCCGTACCGTGATTCGAACACGAACCGACGGCGACGTGCGCGTCGTCACGCTCGACCGCCCCGAGGCGCGCAACGCGCTCCGCCCCGACGATCTGACCGCCCTCCGCGAGGCGTTCGACGGGACGGGGAGCGAATCGAACCCGCCGGTGACGCTCCTCCGCGGCGCGGGCGACGCCTTCTGTGCGGGCGCCGACCTCGACGCGGTCGCCGCGCTCGACGATCCGGCGGCGTTCGCGCGGCGGGGGCAACGCGCGGCCGCTGCGATCGAGGAGTCGCCGTCGGTCGTCGTCTGCGGGATCGACGGACCGGCCCGCGGGGGCGGAGTGGAGCTGGCGCTTTCGGCGGACGTCCGCGTCGCGACCCCGGGGGCGACGCTGGGCGAACCCGGCGTCTCCCTCGGGCTGTTCGGCGCGTGGGGCGGGACCGTCAGACTTCCGCGCGTCATGGGCGAGGGCGACGCGCTCGACTTCGCGCTCTCGGGGCGAGTCCTCGACGCGGAGGCGGCTCTCCGGACCGGGCTCGTCTCGCGCGTCGTTGACGATCCGCGCTCGGTGGCCAACGAGATCGCCGCGGGCGAGGGTGACGCGCTCGCGGCGATCAAGTGCCGGCTCCGCGACCGACGCGACGACGGGACGCAGGAGGATGCGGAGGCCGCGGCGTTCGCCGAACTCCACGAGGCCCACGCGGCGGAGATCGCTCGGCGACGCGAGCGGTGAGGCGGGGGCGTCGGGCCGACGCACCGCGCCGCCGTCCCGAGGTGACAGACTTAAGTGAGTCTCTGACAAACCAGCAAGTGCGAAGCACGCACCGGTAGTGTAGTGGTATCACGCAACCTTGCCATGGTTGCAACCCGAGTTCAAATCTCGGCCGGTGCATTTTCTGACTGACTGCGTCAGTCAGCGTCCGCTTCGCTCCGCTCAGCGGACTTGCGAACGAAGTGAGCAAAATCACCGAGAGAGATTTGAACGCTATCAGTCGGGCGCAGCAAACGGCGAGCGGAACGAGCCGTGAGCGAGCACGTCTGATTCTGAGTTCAAATCTCGGCCGGTGCACTCCCTGCCGTCGTGCCCCGGCCTGACTCCCGTTCGCTCTGCTCACGCGAGTCTCGGCCGGTGCTGCTTCTAAGGTTATGAGTCGACTCAAAAAGGGATTCCTGTCGGTCGCAGTCGCCGTGGAATTGGCGTTTCTCTCGCGGACCGCACAGCACCTCACGCCTCCCCAGCCTCGTCGCTGGCGGCCGTCGCTCCGCTCCGGCCGCCAGCGACTCCCTCGCGCGTGCGACTCGCAGCCTGACGGCTGCTCGTCGGCACGCGCCACCGTTATGACTCGTGACCGGGGGCGACCCTCGGGCGGGCGGCGCTGACGCGGACGGACCCCGTCCGTTTAACAGCGCGTGCGTTCTCTATCTGCGTATATGATTGAGATTCTTCTTCTCGTCGGCCTCGCGGTGGCGGCGTTCGTCGGATACAACATCGGCGGGGCGACGACGGGACCGGCGTTCGGGCCGGCGGTCGGGGCGAACGTGTTATCGAAGGCGGGCGCGGCGGCGCTGATGTCCGTGTTCTTCTTCATCGGCGCGGCGACGCTGGGACGGCGCGTGGTGACGACGCTGGGCGAGGACCTCGTCACCGGGGCGAGCGTGTTCACGCTGGAGACGAGCATCATCGTGCTCTTCTTCATCGGCGGCGCGCTGTTCATCGGCAACTTCGCCGGCGTGCCGGCGTCGACGTCGATGACGGCGGTGGGTGCCATCGCGGGGCTGGGCATCGCGACGAACACCCTCGACTGGGCCGTGATGGGCGAGATCGCGATCTGGTGGCTCGTCGCGCCGATCATCGGGTTCTGGGTGTCGGGGGTCGTCGGTCGCTACTTCTACTCGGCGATCGACCGCTGGGTGGCGATCGAGAGTACCGAGGGCGCGCTGTTCGAGTTCGACCGATCGGGGCTGATCCCAAAGCCGGTCCCCGGACCCAACACGACGCGGCGCGAACTGACGGGCGGGATCGTCGTCATCGCTATCGGCTGCCTGATGGCGTTCTCCTCCGGGACCTCGAACATCGCCAACGCCATCGCGCCGCTCGTCGCGCTCGACGGCGTGGAGATGACGCCGATGATCCTCCTCGGCTGCGCCGCGGTCGCGGTCGGCGCGTTCACCATCGCGCGGCGGACCCTCGACACGCTCGGCAACGACATCACCGACCTCCCGCTGACGGCCGCCATCGTCGTCGCGGTCGTCTCCTCGGGGATCGTCATCAGCCTCTCGGCGGTCGGTATCCCCGCCTCCTTCGTGATCATCGCGACGATGTCGATCGTGGGGCTTGGCTGGGGGCGCGCGACGCGCACCGTGACCGTGCGACAGGGGATCAAAGGCGAGAAGGAGCCGAAAGTCTCCGTCGGCGCGCTGACGGCCGACGAGATGCCGGCGATCGGCGAGGGCGACGCGAGCGACATCCCCTCGGCGTCGGACCTGTTCAACCCGGCCACGAGCGCACGCGTCGTGCTGATGCAGAACGTCGTGCCGATCCTCTCGACGGTGGGCGCGCTGGTGGCGTTTACCCTGCTTTTCACCTTCGTCTGGCAGGGTCAGTTCTGAGTCACCGACCGAACCGGCGCTGCCGGTTCTGATAATCCAACACCGCGCGGAGGTACTCCCGCCTGCGGAGGTCGCGCCAGTTCACGTCGGTGAAGTAGAGTTCGGCGTACACCGACTGCCAGATTGCGAAGTCGGAGAGCCGCTCGGCCCCGGTCTTGATGACCAGGTCGGGCTCCTCGGGGAACAGCAGCCGCTCCGCGACGTCGGTCTCGTCGATGGCCTCGGGCGGTATCTCGCCGGCCGCGACGTCGCTCGCCAGTTCGCGGACCGCGCCGGCGAACTCCGCTTTGCCGCCGAGCCCGACCAGGATCCGAACCGGGGCGTCGGCGTCGGACTCCGCCGTCGTGTCCGGGCTCCGCCGATCCGACGACCCGTCGGCGTCCGGACCCCTGACCACCGTCTCGGCGGGCGCGTCGAGGCGGCGTAGCTCTCGGACGAGCGTTGGGGCGACCGCGCGGTCGAGGACGGAGACGGAGACGGTGACGCGCTCCGCGCCGTACTCGAACGCCCAGCCGATCGCCGACGAGAGCGTGTCGAACGCGCCGTCGGCGAGGAGGTCGCGCTCGGTGAGAACCAAGGCGACGTGTGCCGGCGGCTCGGCGTCGTGGAGGCGGTGGCGCGTCGCGAGGTAGGCGTCGTAGAGACCCACGTGGGAGGATCCGGCCGCGCGTATAAATGGCTTCTCGCCGACGAGGGGTTTAATTCGCCGACGCGCCTACCACGGGTGATGGCAGATGCCTACCGCGGGGTGTTCGGCGCGATCCCCTACGCGTTCCGCGCGACCGAGTCGTGGACCATGCGGGCCTACGCCGCGCTCGGCGCGCTGGCGGCCGGGTTCGTCGCGGTCGTCGTCACACTCGCTCTGGTCGTCTGGATGGGCGAGACCGTCTCGGCGCAGGGGGGGACGTTCCTCTTTTCGCGGTCGCTGTTCGTGGTCGCCGGGCTCGGCGCCGTCGGGCCGCTGCTCGCGCCGATCCTGTTCGTCGCCCGCCGCCACCGCCGCGGGGACCGGGTCGCCGACACGTACGACCGGTGGATGGGGGTCGCCGGCTTCCTGTTCCTGCTCTCTCTGTACCTCGCCATGGTGATCTCGGCGCCGGAGGGGCTCCGGGACCCGAGCGACTCCGTCCTCCTCAACGCGCTGTACGACCTCCCCCAGTTGGCCGGGTTCGTCCCGCCCGTCGCGGCCGCGCTCGCCGTCTTCGCGACGCACTTCCGACTTCGCGGCGGGGCAGACGACGACGGCGCGGCGACCGACGGCGATACGCCGGCCGACCTCGACGAGTCGACGTGAGCGGCATCCCGCCCATCGCGGCTCGAAAGCCGGAAGTCGCCCGAGCGCCTATCCGAGCGCAATGACCGACGAGAAGGAGAGCACGTTCCTCGTCACGCACGTCGAGAGCGACTCTGCCGTGCTGAAAGACGTCAACGACGGACAGGTACACACGCTGAGTTCGAACCCCGGCTTGGCGGTCGACGACGCCGTCGAGGCGACGGTCGCCCCGGACCCGCCGATGGAGGTCACCTATCAGGTGATCGAGGTGGCGGAGCGCCGGCCGCTGTCGATCGAGGAGAGCCCGGAGCCGCCGACCGTCCACGAGCGCGAACTCGCCGCCGAGACGCCGACCGGGGAGCTCGCCCGGGAGGAGCGCGCGGGCGTCGGCGAGGTCCACGTGCTGACGCCGCCGGAGGCGGAGACCGAGGCGGCGGTCGAGGACGTGATCGACGACCGCGAGGGGACGCTCTCGCGCGCGGCCCGGTTCGGCGTGAACCGCGTCGAAATCCGCTCGGAACCGGGCGTCGTGGCGGTCCGATACCTCCCGTAACGGGGGCGGCTGCGGCGCCGTTCCCGCCGACGGGTCACCAGATAAGAAGGCTTATTCGCGCACGCGGGGGAAGCGGTGTTTATGGTAGCGATCGAGGTGCCGAAAGTCAACTACACCGACTACTCGAACCGGCAGCTCGCGGCGGTGCCGCTCGCCTTTCTGGTCCTCGCGCTGGCGATCATCGGCGGGTGGGTCGTCGCCACCGGTGCGCCGGCGAACCTCGGACTGGAGTTCACCGGCGGCGTCGAGCTGCGAGTCGCGGACGACGGGGGCGACGTCGAACAACAGATCCAGACCGCCTTCGAGCGGGAGCCCGACTCGGTCCGGACGATCCCCGGCGACGACGTGGTCGTCGTCACGTTCCAGGCGGCCGAAGACGATCCGGAGGGGCTCGCGAACGACCTCCAAGATCAGGCGGAGGCGGCGGGGCTGACGACGACCGCGGTCGACCAGGTGTCGCCGAGCTTCGCCAGCGACACCGCGCGGACCGCGATCTTTGGCGTGGCGCTCGCGTTCCTCGGGATGAGCGTCCTCGTCTTCGCGCTGTTCCGCACGTTCGTCCCCTCGCTGGCGGTCGTCGCGTCCGCGTTCTCCGACCTCGTCATCCCCATCGCGGCGATGAACCTCCTCGGGATCCAGATGACGCTCGGGACGATCGCGGCGCTGCTGATGATCATCGGGTACAGCGTCGACTCGGACATCCTGTTGAACGACTCCGTGCTGCGCCGCACCGGCGAGTTCTACGAGTCGGTCAGCCGCGCGATGCGGACCGGGGTGACGATGACGCTCACCTCCATCGCCGCGATGGTCGTGATGGCGGTCGTCGCCTCGGTGTTCGGGATCGGCCTGCTCCGCGACATCGGGATCATCCTCTCGGTGGGACTGTGCGCCGACCTGATGAACACCTACCTGCTGAACGTCTCGCTGCTTCGCTGGTACAAGTTCGAGGGGGTGGCCCGCTGATGCTCGAACCGATCAAGAAGAACTGGCGGATCCTGCTGCTCGTCGTCGTCGTGCTCGGCTCGACCGTGGCGCTGTTCGGCCCCGGGTTCGGTCCGGAGCCGGCGCCCGGCGAGAACGCGAGCGAGGCCCAACAGGGGATCACGAACCTCCAGTACGGGCTCGACCTCGCGGGCGGGACGCGGGTCCGCGCGCCGCTCTCGGGGTACACCGCCACCGACGTCGCGCTCGGGGGTGAGACTCCCGAGGCGGTCGCGGAGGCGGTCGCGGCCGAGCTGGACAACGCGTCGACGGTGGACGTCGGCGTCGTTCCCGAGGAGCGCGCGGTGGAGGTCACGGAGGCGTCGGTGACCGAGTCGCAGTTCCGCGCGGCGATGGACGCCGCGGGCTACGAGTACGGCGGCATCCGGGAGGGCGTCACCCAGCAGACGCGCGACGCGACGATAGGCGTCATCCAAGAGAAGATCAATCAGGCCGGCCTCTCCGGCGGAAGCGTCCAGCAGGTCCAGTCGATCACCGGCGAGTACTTCATCCTCGTCGAAGTCCCCGGCCAAGGCCGCGAAGAGGTTATCGACCTCCTCGAAGAGCGCGGGACCGTCCGGATCGACATCGCGTACCCCGACGCGAACGGAACTGCCGTTCAAGAGGGCGTGCTGGTACAACGGGACTTCGAGACGATCGGGACCGCGGCACAGAGAGAGCGCGGCACCGGGGCATACGTGCCCGTCACCGTGCGTAACACCGCCGACAACGGCCAGTCGCCGGCGCACGCTTTCCAAGACGCCGTGGAGCAGCGCGGCTTCGCCGACGCGTACCAGACGCAGGCGGACCGGTGCGGGTACAACTCGGAGACCGGAGAAATCGAGAACTCGAACCCGTGCCTCCTCCTCGTCGTCGACGGCGAGGTCGTCAACTCCTTCGGGATGGACCCGGGCCTCGCCGACAGCATGGCGGCCGGCTCATGGGCCGACACCGGGAACTTCCGGCTCACGACGACGGAGTTCGCCGAGGCGGAGCGCATCTCGCTGAACCTCCGCGCCGGCGCGCTCCCGGCCGACCTCGACATCAGCGGCGAGGGGACCTCGTCGTCCATCTCGGCCTCGCAGGGGGAGAACTTCCGGACGTACTCGGTCGTCATCGGGGTGCTCTCGGTGTTCGCCGTCGCCGGGATGGTGTTCCTCCGCTACCGCGAACCGCGCGTGGCCCTGCCGATGATCCTCACGGCGCTGGCCGAGGTGTACGCCCTGCTCGGGTTCGCGGCGCTGCTCGGCTACCCGCTCGAACTCGCGGTGATCGCCGGCTTCATCGCCGTGGTCGGGACCGGGGTCGACGACCTCGTCATCATCGCCGACGAGGTGATGAGCGAGGGCGACGTGAACTCCAAGAAGGTGTTCGACTCTCGGTTCCGTCGGGCGTTCTGGGTCATCGGGGCGGCCGCGGCCACGACGATCATCGCGATGTCGCCGCTGATGGTGCTGTCGCTCGGCGACCTCTCCGGGTTCGCCATCTTCACCGTCCTCGGTGTGCTGATCGGCGTGCTGATCACCCGCCCCGCGTACGGCGACATCCTGCGCCGCCTGCTGACGGTCAGGTGAGTCGGCGTCGAGCCCTCGACCCCTACTCTCGGCCCTGTGTGACGTTCGATCGGCTTTTCCCCGCACGCGGTGGACTTTTTCCCCATCAGGGGATCGACTCCGTCTTCGTTGCGGCTTCGACAAGAACAGACGGCGCTTCCAATAAATTATTAATTTAGACCGGTCAAAATCGGGCATGACCACCGACGCCGTCGAAGATTATCTCAAGGCGATCTATCGGATCGAGTCGCGGGCGGAGGCGCCCGTCTCGACCTCCCAGATCGCGGAGGCGCTCGACAAGACTCCCGCGACCGTAACGAGCATGGTGGAGACGCTCTCGGATCGGGGACTGCTCTCCCGCGAGAAGTACAAGGGCGCCGAACTCACGCCCGCCGGCGAGGTGGCCGCGCTGGAGGTCGTGCGCCGGCACCGCCTCATCGAGGCGTTCCTCGCCGAGCAGTTGGACTACGCGGCGACCGAGGTGTACGACGAGGCCGACGCGCTCGAACACCACGTCAGCGAGGAGTTCACGCGGCGCGTCGAGCGCATCCTCGACTACCCCGCCGCCGACCCGCACGGAGACCCGATCCCGCCGGCGGACCTGTCGACGCCGGAAGACGCCGGAACCGCGCTCGTCGCGGCCTTAGAGCCCGGCGAACGGGGAACCGTCGCCCGGATCAGCGACCGCGACCCCGACGTGTTGGAGTTCCTCGTCGACGCGGGGATCACCCCGGGCACGACCGTCGAAGTCGTCGACGTCGCCTCGTTCGGGCTGGTCACCGTGCGGACGAGCGACGGCGACGAACACGGACTGCCGGAGGCCGTCGCGGACCACGTATCCGTCCGCCGCGCCGCGGAGTCGAGCGCCGCCGGCGACGGGCAGGAGGCGAGCGACGCATGACCGGCTACGCCGAGATCGCCGTCATCGCGTTCGCCGCCCAGCTCGCGGTGCTCCCGGGCGAGAAGGTTCAACTGATGATCGCCGGGCTCGCCACGAAGTACGACCCGAAGATCGTCGTCGCCGCGGCCGGCTCCGCGTTCGCCGGGTGGACCGCCGTCGAGATCGCGTTCGGACAGGCGCTCCAGTCGGCGCTGCCGCCGCTCGCGCTCAACGTCGTGACCGCCGCGCTGTTCTTCGTCTTCGCGGTGCTCCTGTACCGCTCCGCCCCACCCCGCGGAACGAACCCCGAGGCGGAGCGGACCGACGGCGGGATGGCCGCGTTCGACGACCTCTCGCTGCCGGGGCGGCTCGACAAGTACTCGGGGTCGCTCGGGGGCTTCCTGCCCATCTTCGCGCTCACCGCGACCGGCGAGTTCGGCGACAAGACCCAGCTCGTCACGATCGGCTTGGCCGTCCAGTACGGCGCGACCTCCGCCATCTGGGTCGGGGAGATGCTCGCGATCATCCCGGTGAGCCTCGCGAACGCGTACTTCTTCCACACGTTCGCCGGGCGGGTCGACATGCGGCTCGCACACCTCGGCTCCGCGCTGCTGTTCGCCTTCTTCGGCGCGGACACCGTGTTGGCGATCCTGACCGGCTTCTCGGTGTGGGAGACGTTCGTCGGGGCGGTCGGCGGCCTCGTCGCCGGGCTGGTCTGACGCGGCGTCCCCTGCCTCCGTTTCAGAACTCGTCGAGCGCCGACTGCTCGGCGGCCGCGAGCGCGTCCTCGCAGGTGCTCCACGACGTGCGCGCGCAGTCGGGAAGCGTCTCGTGGTCGCCGACGTACGCGGCGAGGAACGACCGCGTCGCGGGGTCGCTCGGGTAGCCGCTTCCCAGATCGTCGTAGTCGGGATAGGCGGCGTCGATATCTGCCATCGCGGCGTCTCGGACCGTTTTGGCGACGACGCTCGCCGCGCCCACGACGGGGTCGTCCCCGTCGGCGCCGTGGGCGGCGGTCACGTCGACCGCGGGGAGGGATATCCCGTCGCCGACAGATTCGTCCGCATCGTCGCCCTCGACGAAGCGCACGAGCCGCTCCGCGAACCGCTCCTCGCTGGTGTCGCCCGCGTCGGCGACGACGCGAACCGGCTCGGCGGTTTCGGCGGGGCGGTCGGCGAGGGCGTCGCGGACCGCCCGCGCCTGTCCGCGGACGGTGAGCGTGTTCATGTCGGTGTCCGGGCGGTCGATCTCGGTGGGTTCGACGCGGGCGACGCCGACGGCGACGGCCGGGTCGTCCCGGAGGGCGGTCGCCATCTCCTCGCGCCGAGCCGGCGCGATCCGCTTCGAGTCGTCCACGTCGGCGGGCAGGCTCGTCGGGTCGGCGATCACCGCGGCCGCGGCCATCGGTCCGAGCGCGGGCCCCTTTCCGGCTTCGTCGACGCCGAGGTACACGCGTGGCTGGTGGGTGCGCGGGGGGAAATAGCTTCAGAAAGGGCGCGCTCAGTCGAGGAGAACCGCGTTGACCTGACCGGTCTGGCCGGGGCGGGAGGTGACGCGGGCGCGGCCGGCGGACGTCTCGATGACGGCGCCCTTCGTGACGATGTTCCGTCGGGCGTAGTTGACGTTCGCGGGGTTGTCGGCGACGTTCTCGATCTCGGCTTCGGTGACCTCGCCGCCGTCGGCGACCTGCGCGACGTTCGTCGAGAGCGCGCGGACCTTCTTCTCCGTGCCGCGGGAGTCGATGTACTGGAGTCGCGTCTCGCCGACCGTGGTCTCGGCGGGCTCGCGGCCGAGCTGGTGGCGCTTCTTGTTCGAGGCGTGCTTGAGTCGGCCGCCGGTCCGCTTGCGCGTGGAGCGTCCCTGATCTTTCATACGGTTATGAACAGCCAGCGAATACTTGAACCGTTCGACTCGTCCCGGCGGGATCGGCGCCGCGAGCCGAGTCAGCGCCGCGAGCCGAACGGGCGGGACCGAGCCGACTCAGGCGAACGCGCGCTCGAACGCGCGGACGCCCTCGTCGGTGCCGGCGACGACGAGTTCGTCGCCCCGCTCGATCCGCGTCTCCGGCCCCACGTCGGTGACGAGGCCGTCGCCGCGCTCCACGGCGATGACGGTACAGCCGGTGGTCTCGCGGACGGCCGCCTGCCCGATCGTCCGGCCGACCAAGGCGGGGGCCTCGCTCCTGACGACCTCGACGTGGGTGTCCAGCGAGAGCACGTCCCGGTCCGCGAGGACGGCCGACGCCGACATCCGACCGGTCACCGTCGAGAGGGAGAGGACGTAGTCGGCGCCGGCCCGGTGCATCTTCGGCACGCTCTCGGGGTCTTCGACCCGCGCGAGCAGTTCCACGTTCGGCGCCAGATCGCGGACCACGAGCGTCGCGAACTCGGCCGTCGTGTCGTCGGGGAGCGCGAGGACGACGGTCCGCGCGTCGGCGACGCCGGCCGCCCGCAGCGTCTCCGGGTCGGTCGCGTCGCCGACCACGTCGATCGCCTCGCCGCCGTCGCGGTCGACGACGGTCACGGGGAGGTCCGCTTCCTCGAGTGCGTTCACGACGGTCTTCCCGACCTGTCCGTGGCCGACGACGACGGTCTCGCCGGCGCCGAACCGGCGGGCCGCCGAGTTGGTCAGGTCGACGAGCTGCTCTACCTGTCCCTCGGTCCCCGAGACGAGGAGCACTGTCCCCGCAGACAGCGTCGCGTCCGGCGGCGGGGCCGCCTCGAACGATCCGTTGAACCACGCGCCGATCACGTCGACGCCGGTCCGTTCGCCGATCCGGCTCCCCGCGAGCGTCGACCCGGCGAGCCCGCTGCCGTGGTGGATCGACACCTCCGCGATCCGGAGCGAGTCGCCGATTTCGACCGCCTCGTCGAGGTCGGTCCGCACCGCCGTCGTCACCTTCGAGGCGAGGCTCTCGCCGAGCAGCGACCGCGGGGAGAGCACCTCGTCCGCGCCGGCGAGGCGGTGGTACCGCTCGCGGGTCGGGTCCTCGACGACGCTTATGGCGCGGACGTCCGTCGAGAGCTCCTTCGCGGCGAGGACGATGCTCGCGTCCACCCGGTCCGAGACGTCGGTGACGAGCGCACGCGCGTCCGTCAGCCGCGCGCTGGAGAGCCCGTCGGTCGTCTCTGGGTCGGCCCGGATGACCGTGTGCCCGGCCTCGTACAGCGCCAGCGCCCGGTCGGGGTCGGGTTCGACGACCACGTACGACACCGCCTCCGACTCGAACTCGTCCAAGAGCGCGTCGGAGCGCGTGGTGTCGGAACAGACCACGACGTGCCCCTCCGCGTCGCCCTCCAGCGACCGGGGGACGGTCGTCGCGAACGCGGACTCGAGGAGCGGGGTCGCGACCACCGGCAGCGCGCCGATGAGCAGCACCATCCCGACGAGGTCCATCACGGCGACGAACGCGTGCATCTGCTGGCTCTGCCACGACGCCGAGTCGCCGCCGAACCCGGTCGTGGTGAACATCTCGACCGCGAACTGGAACGACTCGATCAGGGTGCGGGGGGCGTCCTCGAAGACACGCATCCCCCACTGGTAGGCGACGGCGGTGACCGTGAGCATGACGCCGAGGAAGGCCGCGTACAACACGACCCGCCGCTTCCACGTGTCCATCGAGCCGCGATACGTCGCGGCCGTACAAAAACGGGTGGAATCGCGGGGTCGGCCGTCGCGTCCGTGACTCGGCCGCACGCGAGTCCGCCGACCGGTCCTCGTTCGCCGGTCGTCGTCGGTCGGACCGCTCCGGCGCCGGACCGAAGTTCGATGGTTTAAGTTCCGCGGGCCGAACTTCCACCTATGGTGCGGGACCCGTCGCGAGACCCGGAGCCGCCGTCGGTCGACGAGGTGCTTGACGCGCTGGCCGACGACGCGGCCCGTCGGATCGTCGCGGCGCTCACCGAGCCGAAGACCGCGAGCGAGCTCTCTGAGGAGTGCGACATCCCCCTGTCGACGACCTACCGGAAACTGGAGCTGCTCACCGACGCCTCCCTGCTGTCTGAGTCGACCGACATTCGGCGGGACGGGCAACACACGACGCGGTACTCGGTGTCGTTCGACGCCGTCACCGTCTCCGTCGACGACGGCGCGGAGGGCGACGGAGACGGTCGCGAGTTCGACGTGGAGTTCTCTCGGCCCGAGCGGACCCGAGACGAGCGACTGGCCGACCTGTGGTCTGAGCTACGAGAGGAAACATGAACCCCTACATCGACCTGACTATCATCGCCGCAAAGACCGCCATCCTAGTACTCGGTGGCAGCATCACCTACTACGCGCTCCGCGCGTACGACCGGACCGGCGACCGCTCGCTCCGGGAGCTCGGCGTCGGCTTCGGCATCGTCACCGTCGGCGCGCTGTTGGGCGGGGTCTCCCACCAGATCATCGGCGCAGACCTCGCGGTCGGCATCGCCATCGACGGGCTCCTCACGGCGGTCGGGTTCGCCGTCATCGTCTACTCGCTGTACTTGGAGTAGGCCGAGCGGCTTTCGACGCGCGACGAACGGTACCCTTTTGCGGCGCTCGGTCGTCCGTTCACGGCATGAGCGACGCACGTGAGGAGCTCTCCCGCCGGATCGCCGGCGAGATAACGCTGAGCGACGACCCCGGAGCGACCCTCCGGAAGTGGCGGACCGACTTCGACGTCTCGCAGACGGAGCTGGCCGACCAGCTCGGCGTCTCCTCGTCGGTCGTCTCCGACTACGAGAGCGGTCGCCGCGAGAGCCCGGGGATCGGCGTCGTTCGCCGGACCGTCGAGGGGCTGCTCGACATCGACGAGCGGCGCGGCGGCGGGCGCCTCCGCCAGCACGCCCGGGTGCTCTCGGCCGGCTTCGAGAGCGACATCGTCCACGACCTCCGCGAGTACTCGACGGCGGTCCCCCTGTCGGAGTTCTACGAGGCGATGGGCGCGACGGAGATCGTCCGGGGCGACCACGACCACGTGAACGGCCACACCGTCATCGACTCGATCCAGGCGATCACGCGGCTCTCCAGCGAGGAGTTCTACCGACTCTACGGCCAGTCGACGAACCGCGCGCTCGTGTTCACGCGGGTGACCCGCGGCGAGTCGCCGCTGGTCGCGCTGCGGGTCGTGAGCCCGACGCCGAACGCGGTCGTGCTCCACGGGATCGAAGACGGCGACCTCTGGGACCACGCCGCTGACCTCGCCCGCGTCGACGGGGTATCGCTGGCGACGTCGAACCGCGACCTCGACGACTGCCTCGCCGATCTTCAGGCGCTGTGAGGCCGCCGCGACCGCCTCGCCGATGGGTCTGGCGGCGCGTCGTCCCGCCCGAACCGCGGCCCTGAAACCGCCGGCGCTCGTCGGACCGCCCATGAGCGAGGATTACGCCGACGAACTCCGCGCGAACCGCCGGGAGAAAGACGAGTTCTTCGCCGACCACCCGCAGTCCCCGATCCCCCCGGAGCACCGCGACGACTTCGACGGGCTGGACTACTTCCCGCCGGACCCGGACTACCGCGTCGAGGCGACCGTCACCGTCCACGACGACCCGGACCCGGTCGAGATGGAGACGACCGCGAGCAATCCGGTCCGCTACCTCCGGATCGTCACGTTCGCGTTCGAGGTGAACGACGAGGAACACACGCTCGCGGGCTACCGACAGGAGGGCGACGACGGCGCCATCTTCGTCCCCTTCCGCGACAAGACGACCGGCCAGCAGACGTATCATCAGGGCCGGTACATGGAGCTTGCCCCCGAGCGCGACCTCGACGACGGCGACAGCGTCACGGTCGACTTCAACCTCGCGTACAGCCCCTTCTGCGCGTACAGCGAGACGTTCTCCTGTCCGCTGCCGCCCGAGGAGAACTGGCTGGAGATCGTCGTCCCGGCGGGCGAGCGGGCACCGGATCTCGAGTAAGCGAGGCGGTATCGGCGGCGTAGTCACTGGGTGCGTGAAAAAACGGAGAATCGAACGCCGGAACGCCCCGGAAGCAGTCCGCCGCGGGCGGCCTATTCGAGCGTCTCGCTCGTGACGAGCGTGTCGTCTTCGAGGTAGTGCTCGAGGTGGTGGCCGTGTTCCTCGACGTCTTCGAGGATCTCGCGGAGCTGCTCTTCGGTGTTGTAGTCGCCGAGGTTGTTGGCGAGCTGGATGTGCTCGCGGAGCTGCTCGGTGATGTCGCCGAACATCTCGAGGTCGTGTTCCAGGGAGGTCCGGATGTCGTAGGCGTCGGCGTCCTCGGGGGTCACCGGCGCGTGCTCCTCGTAGTTCGCGCCGCCGGAGAGCGGCACGCCGCCGAGCGCCTGTGCGCGCTCGGCGAGGACGTCGGCGCCCTCTTCGAGGTCGGCCGCGACCTCGCCGAGGTACTCGTGGATGCCGAGGAACTCGGCGCCCTCGACGAGCCAGTGGTGCTTCTTCACCTGGTGGTAGAGGACGTACGTCGCCGCGAGGTCGCTGTTGAGCGCGTCGACGAGCTGTTCGGCCTTCTCTTCGGGGACGCGGAGCGCTTCGCTCTCGTGAACGTCGCCGTATCGCTGACGGGCCTGCTTCTGTGTACTCATGTCTGTCTCTATGTACGCGCGCGACCTACTTAAAAGTTCCTACTGAAGAAACTACTTTTTCTGATTTTGAAAGAATATTTTCAATCTTGGCCGACCGCCCCCACCAGATCCCGCTGTGCCGAGAGCGTGTCGCGGTCGAGCGACGTGGTCAGCGTCGTCGACGCTCGATCAAGTTCGGCCGCGACCGCGCCGTCGGGGCGGACGACGAGGGAGTTGCCGGCGTAGGTCGCCTCGTCGGCCGGCAGCTCGCCGCCCGCGGTCCCGGTGCGTCCGGCGCCGACGACCCACCTGACGCCGTCGAGCGCGCGGGCCCGGCACAGGAGCCGCCAGTTGGCGACGTGGTCGGCGGGCCACGCGCCGCCGACGACGAGGGCGTCGACCGCGCGCTCGGCGAACCACGCGCTCTCCCCGACGAAGTTGAGGTCGTAGCAGGTCAGCAGTCCCGTCGGTCCGGCCGGCGTCTCGACGACGACGCGGTCGCCGCCGGGTTCGACCCACGCGGCCTCCTCGTCCCACAGGTGTCGTTTGCGGTAGACGGAGTGCGCTCCGGCGCCGTCAGTCGCGTCC
Organism: Halorubrum californiense DSM 19288; assembly: GCF_000336875.1. Lineage (GTDB taxonomy): Archaea > Halobacteriota > Halobacteria > Halobacteriales > Haloferacaceae > Halorubrum > Halorubrum californiense. The sequence continues at coordinate 57,114 of NZ_AOJK01000024.1, forward strand.
GCGCTCGAATCGCCGCTCGGGGACCGTCCCGGCGGCGGAACGTACGCGGTCGCGTTGTACACGGCCGCCCTGTCCCGTTCGGCGTACCCCGCGACCACGGCCGCGTCGGCGGCTTCGGCGACGGATTCGAGCCGTGCGCGCGCCGCGTCTCGGGGCAACGCGGCCTCCCGGAGCCGTTCGTTGGCCGCGAACCCCGTGAGCGCGTACTCGGGGAAGACCGCGAGGTCGACGTCCGTCGGCAGGTCGGCCGCTCGGCGTCGGATCCGGTCGAGGTTCGCGTCGGCGTCGAGGTCGTCGACGGGGATCTGCGGGACCGCGACGGTCGGGCTGTCGTGTGCTCGGTCGCTCACGCCACGGGCTTCGGCGGGGCGGACAATAACGTCCGGCCTCCGCGCCGGCCGCAAGGACGATACGCCCGCGGCGCCGACCGGCGGGTATGACCTTCGCCGACCTGTTCGAGCGCGCGGCCGCGTTCGACGGCGACCTCGACGAGGCGGACGTGCGACGCGCGCTCGACGACGTGCGTTCGACAGCGGATGGAGACAGTGATGGTACAGATGGAAATGACGAGGCCGCCGGCGACGAGAATGCGGTCGCCGACCCCCTCGACCCCAGTCCCGCGCGCGTCGTCGCCGACGCCGACGCGCTCGCCGCGGACCTCCTCCTCGGCGGCGACGCCCGCGAGGCGCTCGACGCGCTCCGGTCGCACGCGTGGACGACGCTGGTCGCCAGCGACCCGCTCCTCGACGACGCCGAGGCGGTGATCGCCTCGCTCGCGGCCCCCGACTTGGCGGCGGACTGGCGGACCGCTGTCGAGTCGTGGCGCGAGCCGATCGCGCAGCCGCCGGGCGATCACCCCGCGCTGGCGTCCGCCTATCGGGGCGGCGCGATGCAGGTCGTGAGCCTCGACCCCTCGCTGACGGGTCCGGGGGCGGCCGCCGGGCTGCGCGACCGCCTGCCCGTGAGCGTCCGCGAGCCGCGCGCGTTCGCGACGGTGTTCGACCCGGCGAAGCTGTACCCGGACGCGGTCGGCGGGGAGTACCCCGGTCTCGACCGCGACCCGCGGACGATGGCGGCGACCAGCGTCGACGGGGACCAGCACGGATAAACCGCCGCCGCCCGGACCGTGGATATGACCGATTCGGACGGCGCGGCCGCGGGCGAGGGCGCGGTCGGTGACGGCGCGGAAGGCGGCAGCGAGACGGCCGACGGCGACGAGGTCACGCCGGAACTCCCGGCCGACCGCGACGCGGTCCGCGACGCGCTCGTCGACTGGTACGAGGCGGACCACCGCGAGTTCCCGTGGCGCCGCACCGAGGACCCCTACGAGATCCTCGTCAGCGAGGTGATGAGCCAGCAGACCCAGCTCGACCGCGTCGTGCCGGCGTGGGAGGACTTCCTCGACGAGTGGCCGACGGCGGCGGCCCTCGCCGACGCCGACCGCGCCGACGTGGTCGCCTTCTGGTCGGACCACTCCCTCGGCTACAACAACCGCGCGAAGTACCTCCACGAGGCGGCCGGGCAGGTCGAGGAGGAGTACGACGGAGCCTTCCCCGAGGACCCGGACGAGCTGAGCGAGCTGATGGGCGTCGGGCCGTACACCGCCAACGCGGTGGCGTCGTTCGCGTTCAACAACGGGGACGCCGTCGTCGACACCAACGTGAAGCGGGTGCTGTACCGCGCGTTTGCAGAAATCCATAATGCGGACGATCCGGACTATGAAACCGTTGCGAACGCGCTCATGCCGGCCGGAGAGTCGCGTGTGTGGAACAACGCGATCATGGAGCTCGGCGGCGTCGCCTGCGGAAAGAAACCACGGTGTGACGAGGCGGGCTGCCCGTGGCGCGAGTGGTGTCACGCCTACCAGACGGGCGACTTCACCGCGCCCGACGTGCCCGAACAGCCGAGCTTCGAGGGGAGCCGCCGGCAGTTCCGCGGCCGGATCGTCCGCCTCCTCGGCGAGCACGACGAGATGGACATAGACGCGCTCGGCCACCGGATCCGCGTCGACTACGCCCCGGACGGGGAACACGGGAGGGAGTGGCTCCGGGGCCTCGTCGCCGACCTCGCGGACGACGGGCTGATCGAGGCCGACGACGGCGAAGACGGAGCCGTCGTCTCGCTCCGCCGCTGAGACGTGCCGTCGCCGGAATCCGCCAGCCCCGCGAACCGTCACCCGTTTATTACGGGAGCCGGAAGGGAGACCATGAGCGAGACCGTCGATTCGGACCTGTACACCCGTGCGAAGGCCCTCTTAGAGCCCGGCGACATCGAGCTGGTGGGCTGTATCGTCCACACGAATCTTGCGGGTGAGCAGGACTTGGAGATGCACGAGCTGACGGTCGCCGCCAACGAAGTCATCGCCGAGCACGCGGAGAAGGGCGAGACGTACATCGAGGCGGGCAACGACGACACGAACTTCTCGTCGAACCAGTTTCAGGGGCTGACGCTCGACGACGAGGCGTTCGTCTGGGAGTGCCAGCAGCTGCTCCGCGGCGGCACCTTCGACATCGTGTTCTACTACGAGGCCGGCGTCGATCAGGCTGCGCTCGCGGGCGACCTCGCCGACCTCGACGGCGTCGACCGCGTGACGCAGGTGCCCTGAATCGGGTCGACCGGTTCCACCGTATCCGATCCCCGTGACTGACACCGTCCTGATCCCCGGCGGCCGCGACGTGCGCGCCACCCTCGACACCGCCGCGAGCGACGGGTCTCGGGGGGAGTCCGGCGGTGCGCCCCGCGCCGAGACGGTCGTCGTCGCCTGCGCCCCGCACCCCCAACAGCGCGGTCATCGCGGCGACGAACGCTTGACGGCCGCGAGCGACGCCCTGACCGACCGCGGGGTCGACTGCCTCCGGTTCGACTACGGCGACTGGGACGAGGGGTACGGCGAGACCACGGACGCGGACGCGGCGGTCGGCTGGGCGCTCGACCGTTACGACCGCGTCGGGCTGTTCGGCTTCTCGTTCGGCGGCACGGTCGCGCTCGTCGCGGCCGCGTCGCGGCCCGAACTCGCGGGCGTCTGCGCGCTCGCGCCGACCGCCCGGCTGAACCCCGACGTCGACGCGGTCGCCGCGCTGGACGAGGTGGTCACCCGGGACGTGCCGGCCCGGATCCTGTACGCCACGCGGGACTCAACGGCCGACTGGGAGCCCGTGGTCGAGCGTGCGGAGGAACTGAGCGTCGAGACGGTCGCGTTCGACTCCGACCACTTCTTCGTCGGGCGGACCGCGAAGGTGGGTGAGGCGGTGGCAGCGTTTTTCGGGCCGCTGCTTGGTGACGATTTGTAAGTCGTGACGAGCGATCGCCAGCCGAGTCGATGTCGGCGCGCCCGAATCGAGAACGAGTTCCGTTGAGCGACCGCGCTCGGCCGGGTTACTCGCTGCCGACCTTCGTCGTCACCCGGAACGTCTCGGGCGGCTTGAGGATGCCGGCGACCGTTCCCATCGAGTGGACGACGGTGATCAGCGGCGCCAGCGGGACCGCGAGCGCCCACTGCCGGTGGTCGTCGCCGTAGTAGCCGACGCCGAGGAGGAACCAGCCGAGGGTACACAGCGCCAGCCCCATCGACGCCGCGAAGAACAGCCCGCTGTAGGCAATGGTCACGCTCAAAAGCGACAGCGGGACGACGAGCAGGGTGACGATCGGCGAGAGCGCCCACGCGTAGTTCCGCACCCGCGTCAACAGCTCGTACCGGAACGGGAGCATCGCCGACGCGTTGAGGTTCCCGGCCGCCCAGCGGCGGCGCTGCTGGAGGATCTCGTACAGCGACGGCGGCGCCTCGTTCCGACAGACGGCGTCCGACAGCGCGAACGTCACGTCGAACTCCCGGAAGGCCGCCCAGACGAACGCGGTGTCCTCGACCAGCGTCTCGCGGTCCCACGTGGTCTTCTCCTCCACCTCGGTGCGGACCGCGATGCCCCCGCCCCACGCGAACAGCGGGATCGAGAGCCGCGCGAACGCGCGCTGTTCGATCTGGACGCCCATCCGGTACATGTCGGCCAGGTAGCTGAGGTTCGACCCCGTGAGCCGGGGCTTCTCGCGGAGCTGGACGATGTCCGCGTCCGGGAGCCCGTCGAGCGACTCCACGACGCTGTCCTCGTCGAGATAGAGGACGAACTCCGTCCGGCAGTCCAGCGCCTGCCGCGCCCACTCCTGCGCGCGCCCCTTCCGGACCGCCTCACACGTGAACTCCTCCGGGACGGCGTGGACCGTCGCCCCGTCCACGTCGATGGCCGACTCCGCGATCACGTGGATGTCGTCGAGCCCCTCTGGCAGCGAGTCGACCGTGTCCTGAACGACGTCGGCGGCGTCGACGGTCATGATCCGGACCTGTATCTCGTCGAGGCCGTACTCGTTCGGCGGCGTCTCGTAGCCCGCGCCAACGACCCCCGTGAGCACGAACCAGACGAGCGCCGTCGCGCCGAAGAGGAGCGTCACGCCCCAGAGCGCGACGCCGAACAGCGATCCGAGCCCGCCGTCGGCGACGGCGGTGGTGACTGCCGCCTGTCCGGGAGCCCCGCCCGGTCCGGAGACGACGGTCGGCGCGAACAGCGTCGCGAGCCCGCCGACGACGAGCGCCAGCGTCACCGCGACCAGTGCGATTCGTTCGGTGTTCATCGTGCCTCTCCCTCCCGCGCCGAGCCGTATGAACCGTCCAAACGCTACAGCGGGATTCAGTCGCGTTTCGACCGAGTTCACGGGCTTAAATCCGACCAACTCGAATAAACCGGCAGACTGCGGCGCTGTGGTGTGTGCTACTTCGAGACAAGACAACAAGAAACAGGAACCGCGGTGTGTCGCCGCTCACGCCGCGTCGTCGCCACGCCGTCGCCGCGCGCGCACCGGCGGTCGTCGATCAGTTCGGCCGCCGCCCGCGGCCAGCGGGCGGGGTGTACCCCCGTCCGCAGGTGCGCCCGCGGGGCCACGTGCGGGTTCCCGAGGGCTCCCGACGCCGTCCGGTCAGTTGTACCCGCGCCAGCGGTGGCCGCACTCCTTGCACTTGAAGAAGCGCGTCGGCGGCTCGTCGGCGGCGCCCGTCTGTTTGATCGTGTACCACGCCTCGCCGTGGCCGCACTCGTCGCAGACGATGTCGTTCGCGGTGGGCTTCCCCTCGAAGTTCGCACCCTCCTCCGTCTCGATCACCTCTTCGCCGGTCTGTTCGGTCGTCGACTCGAACTCGGCGGCGAGCGCCTCGTCGCGCTCGGTCGTGGCGCCGCAGTCGTCGTTCTGACACACCATCTCCCCGTCGCGAGAGACCATCATCGAGCCGCAGTCGTCACAGAACTGCATATACGTGTTCGACAGGGCGTCGAGCGGTTTAGGTCCGGTGGGTACGGTCGAATACGTCGGGTGAGGTGCGAGAC
>NZ_AOJK01000025.1 GCF_000336875.1 Halorubrum californiense DSM 19288
CGGCCTCCGCTTCGCTCCGGCCGCTCGCAGGCACGCGCCACCGCAGTTCGTTTATAAATCGACCGTCCTCTCAGCGGTTCAGTCGCTCGCACCGACCCGGTCCCACGCGAGGTGGGCCGCGATGCCGACGAGGAAGGCGACGCCGAGATTGGTGGCGAGCGCGAGGACGCCGATCCCGACCGAGAGCGCGCGATTCCCCGACTCGGTAACGTTACGCGCGAGCGAGACGGCGACGATGGCGAGCAGCGCGCCGAGCATCGCCAGCGGGAACGCCGCGATCAGCGCGGGCGTCGCGAACAGCGCGGCGACGAGGTAGCCGGCACCGAGGACGACGTTCGCGCCGCCGGTACGCGCGCCGAACGCGTGCTTGCCGGCCACGCCGTCGCAGCCGTGACACATCGGGATCCCGCCGAGCGGCACCGCGATCAGGTTCGTCACGCCCATGCTCGTCGACAGCTCGTCGGGCGTGACGTCGGCGTCGAGCAGGTCCGAAAAGAGGAGCGACGTGGCGAGGGCGGCGTTGCCGATGGTCATCGCCAACTGCGCGACCACGCCGTCGAAGGTGGCCCGCGTGACGGCCGCGCCGAACGCCGGCGTCGGGGGCGCGCCGGGCAGTCGAGGGGTCGGCACGCCCGCGACGACGACCGCGACCGCGATCCCGAGGAGGGCGACGCCCAGCGCGCTCGCTTTCCCGCGGCCCGCGAGCGCGAACGCGCCGGCGACCGCGACCCCGACGAGCGCCACGAACGGGTCGTCGACCGCGAGACCGATCCCCGTCTCGAAGAGGACCAGCCCGACCGCGAACTGGACGCCGCGGATCACCGGCTCGCCGATCCAGCGCTCCACGTACGCGAGCGTCCCCGAGAGTCCGATCGCGAGGAGGAGGACGCCGAGGATCACGCCCGCGAGCGCGAGTTCGGCGTAGGTGAGCGCGTCCGCGATGGCGAGCGCGGCCAGCGCCTTCATCGGCTCGACGGACACCGGCAGGCCGTACCGGACCCCCCAGACGATCTGGAACGCCCCGAACGCGACGAGCGCGTGCGGCAGCGAGACGTCGGTCAGCAGCGCCAGCGCGACGACGAGCGGGATGACCGTAATCGAATCCCCTATCGCGCCGGTGAGCGCACCCGCTCCGAACTCGACGGATCGGCCTCCCTTCACACCGGAGCGGGTCACGAGATATGCGCAGTATCGCCCCGCCGGGCTTGAACGTGTTCAGAAATCGCTGGCGGACACCCGACCGAACTGACGAAACTCCCTGCGGTTACTCCCCGTCGAAGGCCGGGTCCTCCGCCTCGACCATCGGACAGTTGCGGACCCGGAACCGCGAGAAGTCGACCGACTCGACGATCGCGGTCCCCTCGTGGCTACACGCCGTCTCCGGGGGCGCGGTGAAGTGCGGACAGCGCTGGCAGTAGCTCCGTTTGTCGACCACCTGCTCGTCGCCGGTCGCCGGGCCGCCGGTCGACGGGTCGGCCGACCACCCCGCCGCGCTGTCGAGTTCGTCGCCCGCTTCGGGGTCGAACTCGGTCGCGTCGGCGCCGACCGAGGTCCCCTCGTCGAGCGCCTCCCAGACGTCCTCGTCGCCGACGTCGCCGGTCCCCATCGACTCGAAGGGGTCCTCGTCGGCCGGCGAACCGGCGGCGTCGGCGTCCAAGTCGGCGAACGGGTCGTCGGCCGGCGCGGCCGGTTCCGGGTCCGGATCCGCGGGCGACGCCTCGGCGTCCCCGGCGGAACCGTCCGCCCCCGCCGGTTCCGCGTCCTCGTCGACGCCCTCGCCGAGCGCCGCGAAGGGGTCCTCGACGTCGTCGCTCGGCTCCTCGTCGAAGGGGTCGTCTCCGCCGCCGTCCCGGTCCGACGGGTCGTCGCCGCTCATCGTTCCTCCCCGCCGGCTCCGCCGTCACTCGCGGTCCGGTCCGGCGATTGGGTCCCCTCTGCGCTATCGCCGTCCGCGACGTCGCCGTCGATGGCCGGCCGATCGCCGACGAGGAGCTTTGACGTGCCGAGGAACCCCGTGCTGGGCTCGATATCCTCGAATAGCCGCCCGCAGTGGGGGCACTCCGGGGCCGACAGCAGCCCCAGTTCGACGCCGCCGCCGCAGTGGTCGCAGTCGGCGGTCCGCACGCCGTGGCGGTTGGCCGTCCGCGTCAGCGCATCGATGCGCTCGCGGTCCGCGCGGTCGCGCTCGGCCGCGTCGAGCCGCCGCTTTACCCTGACGACCGCGTTCGCGACCCGAGAGAGCTTGCCGTCGATCTCGGCCAAGTCCTCTCCGGAAATCCCCGCGAGGTCGGCCTCCACGTCGTCGACCCGCTCGTCCACCTCGTCCACGTGCCCGTCGACCTCGTCGAGCTGGTCGCGGACGGCGTCCAACTCGTCGAGCCGAGCGTCGAGCGCGTCCAGCCGGTCGCCGAGGTCGTCGACCCGGTCCGACGAGGGCGCGTCGGCGACGGCCGCGTCGAGGCGGTCCAGTCGGGCGGCGATCTCCTCCAGTTCGGCGGCGAGATCGTCGATACGGGTCGCTGCGGCGCCCTCGTCGCCCCCGGAGGCGTCTCCCTCATCGGCGTCGAGCGCTTCCACCTCCCGGTAGAGGTCGATGAACCGCTCGCGGAGATCGGCGACCTTCTCGTCCAGTTCCGCGTCGAGGTCGTCGAGGCGCGCCTCGATCGCCGCCACCTCCTCGGCGTCGGGGATGTCGATATCCTCGGACTCCGCGAGCGCGACGAGCGCGCGCCTGAGGAGTTCCTCGCGGCTCACGCCGGCGTCCTCGGCCGCGGCGTCGAGGGCGGCCGCCGCCGGGTCGAGGTCGCTCATCGCGGGTCCTCCGTCATCTACCTGCCGTTGAGCGGCGAGGCTTAAGTAACCTGTCGCGGCGTTCTCCGGATCGATACTCGGACGGGGCGCGGTCCTGCGGTCGAATCAGGTGATTCGGTGCCGCTCGCTACCGGTGGTCGTCAGCGCGGCTTCCCAGTTCGGCCGGTAGGGTGAACGACCGAATCGGTACGTCCAGCGGTTCGACCCTGTGGAACGGCTCGGCGACGACAGTCGAGATTGCCTTCGGCGGTGGGTTATTTCACGATACCCCATCTCTCGACGCGCGAATGGGAACCAAGCGTCTCTCGGCGGGTATTCTGCTGTCCGTGACGGGGCTCGCGATCTTCTTCCTGGACACGGGTTTCGAGTTCGCCGGTCCACAGTTGCCCGACACCGCCCTCGGCTACGTCGGCTGGGGACTCCTCCTCCTCGGCGTCGGGCTACTGAGAACTGGCACCTCGAAGTGACCGCCGGAGCCGATAATCGGCGGCAGGGAGCGGCCCGCGCCGCCATGATGACGCACGCGCCTGTCCCGCGGCCGTTTTATCCGTACCACCGGACTGGGAGGCCGTCTCGGCGACCGATGCTACCGGATCTTCCGCACGTCGCTGATGTCGAACCCGCCCTCGTGGATCTCGGTCTCGAAGCGGACGATGTTCTCGGCCTCCAGCCGCGAGAGCACGCCGCGGAACTCGCGGACGAACATGGTCCGGGCGCGCTGCGAGCCGCCGCTCTCCCACGAGAACTGGAGGGTCCCGCCCGCGGCGTCCATCAGGGTGCCGAACTCCCGATCGCGGAGCGCGTCGGTGTTCACCAACACGAGAACGAGAGCGTCCCACTCGTAAGCGGCCTTCTTCAACCCCTTCATCACCATGGCGACGTCGCTCCAGTCGGTGTCGTCGGAGACCATCGAGACGAGGTCGGTGACGGAGTCGATACAGACGAGGCTCCGTTCGCCGTGTTCCGAGAGGTAGTCGCCGAACGCGGTGAGTACGTCCTCGTACTCGCCGCGGTCGCCGAGTTCGGTGATCGAGGCCGTCGCCGTCTCGTACCAGTCGCGCGGCACGGGCGACAGCTGGAAGTACTCCGGCGAGAGGTCGCGGAAGGAGATCTCGTCGACCGCGGCGTCGACGATCTCGTCGGCCATCGTGAACCCCATCTCGCGGGTGATCGCCTCGGTGTCGGCGGTGAATGAGATGTAGTGGACCGACTCGGGCAGCGAGGCGTCGGCGTCGACGTCGCCGTAGTACAGGTCGAACAGCTCCTCGTCGGCGCCCGCCAGCGCGTTCATCGCCGCGCTGGTGTAACAGAACTCCCGCGCGCCGGCGCCCGCCTCGCCCGCGAGCAGCACGACGCTGCCGGACGGCGCGCCGCCCCCGAGGATCGAGTCGAGGCGAGCGACTCCGAACGGAACACTGGACATGGTGTACGCCCCGTCGCCGCGGGGTTTAGTGTTACCTCTCCCGGCCTGCGCCGTCCCCGCTACCTTCCGCGTCGTCTCTGCCCCGCTCCGCGTCGCCCCCGCTTTTCCCAGCACCCCCGGTGACCGGCGCGCCCTCGTTCGCCGCCCGAGCGATCGACACCTCGCCGCCGACGCCGACCGCGTCGAGCGCGCGCTCGCCGGCGTCGAGCGCCGCGTCCGCCCGGTCCGCGTCGGTGACACCGTAGACGGTCGGCCCCCACGAGGACTGTCCGGCGCCGAACACCGACGCGGCGCCCGACAGCGAGTCGACGACCTCGCCGACCGGCGGCCGGTACACGCCGCCCTGCTCGTCGGCGTACCACGCGCCGTTGAGCCGACCGATCTCCGCGACGGCCGCGCCGAACGCCTCCGCGTTCCCCGTCGCGGCCGCGGGGAGGACGCGCCGGGTGACGATCCCGCCGATCCGGTCGGCGAGCCCCGGCTCCGCGCGCTCGACCGCGGTCCGCATCGCGTCGTCCTCGGCCCCCCCGCTCCGGCCGGCGTCCGCGTCGGGCTCTACCAGCAGGAACCGCCAGTCGTCCGGGACGGCGTGGCGGGCGGCCACGGGCGGGACCGTCCACTCGCCGTCCGCGGGGCGGTCGGTGGTAAAGCGCGCGGTCGGGTGGCCGGCGTCGAGGACGAAGCCGCCGGCCTCGAACGTCGCGACGCCGATGCCGGAGCGCCCGCCGCGCCCGAGCGCCGGGGCTCGCTCGCGCACTCTGGCGGGCAGGTCGTGGGCGGTCGCGACGGCCGCGAGCGTCGCCGCCGCCAGCTGCGTCCCGCTGCCGAGCCCGGCGTGCCGCGGGAGCGACTCGCGGACCGCGACCCGGGCGCCGTCGACGCCGAGGAGGTCGACGGCCGCGGCCGCGTACTCGCGGGCGTCGTCGCGGACGGCGTCGCCCTCGCTCGCCGAGGTCGAACCCGTCGGACCCGTCACGGTCACCTCGGCCGCCGGCTCCGCGTCGACGACGACGCGGGGCGCGGCGAGCCCGACGCCGAGAGCGCCGTACAGCCGCTCGTGGGAGAGGCTGAGGTTACAGAAGCCGAAGTGAAGCCGGGCCCCGGCGCTCGCGCGTGCCATCTCGTCGTCGTTTCGGGGCGGACTGATAAAGGGGCCGTGACCGTGGCGGGAGTTGCCTCCGACCCGGCGAGCGGACGCGCGAACCGCGCGAACCCCCCGAACCTCGCGAACGCGGCGCCGAGGCGTCGCGTTCGCCGAGGCGGCCGAACTGGTGCGCTTTTGAACGCGGGGGACCTCGGTCCGCGTATGACCGAAACGCTCAGGCTCGCGACCCGCGGGTCGGACTTGGCCATCCGGCAGGCCGAGACCGTCCGCGACGCGCTGTCGAGCCGGCGCCGCGACGTCGAACTCCGGCAGGTGGAGACGCGCGGCGACCAGATCCCCGACGAACTGATCCACCGCCTCGGGAAGACGGGGGCGTTCGTGCGCGCCCTCGACGAGGAGGTGCTCGCCGGCGACGCCGACCTCGCCGTCCACTCGCTGAAGGACCTTCCGACCGAGGAGATGGCGGACCTCGTCGTCGCCGGCGTCCCCGAACGCGCGCCCTCCGGCGACGTGGTCGTCCATCCGGACGGGCTCGGCATCGAGGACCTCCCCGCCGGGGCGGTTGTCGGCACCGGTTCCCTCCGCCGGGGCGCGCAGATTCGGGCGGCCCGACCGGACCTCACCGTCGAGCCGATCCGGGGCAACGTCGACACGCGGCTGGAGAAGCTGCTCGCGCCCGGCCTCCAAGCCGAACACGAGCGGCGGCTGATCGCCTCAGGCGAGGACAGCGCCCTAACGGCGGAGGCCGACGAGAGCGACGCGGACAGCGAAGGCGACGCGGACGGCGACGCCGACGCCGACGACGAGGACGAGAAAATCGACGAGGAGTTCGATGAGACTGTCGAGGAGTGGTTCGACTCGCTGTCCGACCTCGAACGCGCGGCGATGGAGCGGAAGGTCGAGACCGAGTACGACGCGGTCGTCCTCGCCGAGGCCGGCCTGCGCCGCTCGAACCTCTTCTACGAGGTGGAGACGACGCGGCTCCCCCGCGAGGAGTTCGTCCCCGCGGCCGGGCAGGGCGCCATCGCGGTCACGGCGAGCGACCCGGACGTGGTCGAGGCGGTCCGCGACGCGGTCGATCACCCGCGGACCCGCGTCGCGGTCACCGTCGAGCGGACGGTCCTCGGCGAGCTCAACGGCGGCTGCGTCGCGCCGATCGGCGTCTCCGCGATGGTTCAGGGCGAGCACGTCCACGTCCGGGCGCGGGTGCTCTCGACCGACGGCACCGACGAGGTGGCCGACACCCGCGACCTGCCGATCCGGTCGCACGCGACGGCCGCGGCGGAGTTCGCCGCGGACCTCGCCGACCGCGGCGCCGACGACCTGATCGCCGAGGCGCGCGAGGAGGCCGATGAGTGACGACGGGGTCGGGACGGCCCCGGAGACGGGCGGGGACGAGCCCCCGACCCGCCGGCGGGACGACGGCGCGGGGACCGTCTTCCTCGTGGGCTCGGGGCCGGGCGACCCGGACCTCCTCACGGTGAAGGCGAAGCGCCTGATCGAGTCGGCCGACGTGGTGCTCCACGACAAGCTCCCGGGCCCGGAGATCCTCGGCGAGATCCCCGAGTCAAAGCGCGAGGACGTGGGGAAGCGCGCCGGCGGCGAGTGGACGCCCCAAGAGTACACCAACCGGCGCATGGTGGAGCTGGCCCGCGAGGGCAACCGCGTCGTCCGGCTGAAGGGCGGCGACCCGTTCGTCTTCGGCCGCGGCGGCGAGGAGGCGGAACACCTCGCCGACGAAGGGATTCCCTTCGAGGTCGTCCCCGGCGTTACCTCGGCCATCGCCGGCCCCGCGGTCGCCGGCATCCCGGTGACGCACCGCGACCACGCATCCTCGGTCTCGTTCGTCACGGGCCACGAGGACCCGACGAAAGAGGAGTCCGCGGTCGACTGGGAGGCGCTCGCGGCGACCGGCGGGACCATCGTCGTGCTGATGGGCGTCGGCAAGCTGCCGGCGTACACCGCCGAACTCCGCGACGCCGGCCTCGACGGCGACACGCCGGTCGCACTCGTCGAGCGCGCCACGTGGCCGGACATGCGCGTCGCGACCGGCACGCTCGACACCATCGTCGACGCCCGCGACGAGGCGGGGATCGAGCCGCCCGCGATCACCGTGATCGGCGACGTGGCCGCGACCCGCGACCGCGTTGTGGGATTCCTCGAAAACGCCGGCTCGGCGCCGGTCCGGTCGGCGAGCGATGAGGAGAAGGCGGGGGGAGACGGCGACGACACCCGGACCGACGGGGGAGACGGCGACGATACCCGGACCGACGGGGGAGACGGCGACGACACCCGGACCGACGGGGGTGACGAGGCGTGAGTGCGGACGGAAGCGGCCGCCCGCGCGTGGCCGTCTTCCGGCCGGACGACGAGCGGATCGAGTCGGCCGTCGAACTGCTCCGCTCGCTCGGCGCGGAGCCGGTCCCGGACCCGATGCTCGAAGTCGAGCCGACGGGCGCGGTGCCGGCCGACGCGCCGCTCGTCGTCCTCACGAGCAAGACCGGCGTCGAACTGGCCGCCGAGGCGGGCTGGGAGCCCGGGGACGCCGACCTCGCGGCCATCGGCCCCGCCACCGCGGCGGCCGCCCGCGAGGCCGGCTGGACGGTCGACGTCGTCCCGGAGGAGTACACCTCCGCCGGCCTCGTCGCGGCGCTGGAGTCGCGCGCCGCCGGCGAGCGCGTGGTCGTCGCCCGCTCGGACCACGGCAGCGACGTCCTCCTCGACGGCCTCCGCGAGGCCGGCGCCGACGTGACCGAGACCGTCTTGTATCGGCTCACGCGGCCGGCCGGCGCGGGCGACTCCGCGGAACTGGCCGCCGCCGGCGACCTCGACGCGGCCGCGTTCACGTCCTCGCTGACCGTCGACAACTTCCTCGCGGCGGCCGCCGATCGCGGCGTCGAGGACATGGCCCGCTCGGGGTTCGCGGACGCGGTCGTCGGCGTCATCGGCCCGCCGACCGCGGAGACGGCCGCGGACCGCGGCGTCGACGTCGACGTGGTCCCCGACGAGGCGTCGTTTGAGGCGCTCGCGACCGCGGTCGTCGACGCGCTCGACGCGAAACCGCCTCGGACGGACTGACGACCCCGGCCGACGCCGGCCCCCGACGCGGGTCATCGCGTCCCCGCCGAATCTCTGGAGCCGATAACGACGGCAGCGCCGCCGCAGTCCGCTCGTGTTCCACGTTGTGAACGATGCGCGTCCCGAATTTCGCTGTCGCCCGAAACTCATATTATCACATCAGATATTCGGGGAGTGTGATTTATATCACCGCATTTGTTAGGGAATATCATGGAACCGAGTGAGCGCTGGCTGCTGCGGGTCGAGGACGAGGTCCTCGTCGTCGAGTTCCCCCACGGGACTGGACTGAGCCCCGCGGACAGCGAGGCGCTGCTCGACCGGTGGCGGGACGCGGCCGGCCCCGACCGAATCGATGCTGTCGTGATCGTCGTGCGGACGAGCCGCCCGTGTTCGGACGCCGGCCGCCGGGCGCTCCGCGAGTCCGCGCAGATAGCGGTCGCGCGCGGTGTCGACCGCTTCGCAGTCGTCGGCCAGCGCTCGAAGCGCCGCTTCCTCAAGCGCACTATCGACGTCGAGGAAGTCGACACCGAGTCGTTCAACGACGACGAGTCCGCGATGCGGTGGGCGAAGTGCCCCTCCGCGGCCCCCTCGTCGGTCGAGACCTCCTCGTAGTTAGCTCCCGGATTCGGTCTCGTTCTCCGCGTCGCTCGTCTCGTTCCCGCCGGTAGCGTCGTCTCCTTCGGAGTCGTCGTCCGTCGCCTCCTTATCGTCCGTCGCCTCCCCGTCGTCCTCGTCATCCTCGCCGTCGGAGTCGTCCCCGTCCGCCTCCGAGTCGTCGTCACCGGACTCCTCGCCCTCGTCGTCATCGTCGTCGATCTCGTTGACGTCGACGTCGCGACCCGCGACCCCGCTGCCCGAGATCACGGGTTTGAGGATGTAGCCGTTGTTCTTCCCGCGCTTGACGACGTTGATGTCGAAGACGAAGCTCACCTCCTCGTCGGGCGCGACCTCGAACCCGTTCGTGATCTGGAGCTTCTCGCTCGGGAGCTTCACGTCGACCTCGCTTCCGTCGACGATCCCCTCGATAGCGGAGACCTCCAGTTCGATCTTCTCGTAGCTTCCCGCCGGAATCTCGCCGTCGAAGACGGCGACGGCGTCCTCGTCGATCACCTGGGTGAGATCGACCGTCGCACCGTCGAGTTCGACGACGGTGAAGCCGCGGTCCTCCTCGCCGTCTTCCCCGTCGTCTTCTTCCCCGTCGTCCTCTTCGGTGTCTCCCTCGTTGTCTTCGCTCTCGTCCCCTCCCACGTCGTCCTCCTCGTCCTCGTCGTCCGCCGTGCCGTTGGGGGACCCGTCGTCACCGTCGGTCTCGGTGACGTTTTCACCGGTGTCGTCGCCGGTCTCGGTGGCGTTCTCTTCGGTGTCGTCGTCGGATTCCTCCTCATCGTCTTCCTCGTCTTCCGTCTCTTCGTCTTCCTCCGCGCCCTCGCCGTTTTCGGCTTCGAAGACCCGAGCCCGGTCGAGGGTGACGTCCAGCCGGTCGAAGTCGCCGATGTCGGCCGGGGCGTCGCTGATGAGGAGCCGGAAGCTGCCGGTGAGCGTCTGAGACCCGTTGGAACCGTCGGAGCCGTCCGGGCCGTCAGACTCATCCGACGACGGGAGCGATCCCTCGCCGGCGCAACCGGCGAGCAGTGTTGCGCTCGCGCCGGCACCGAGGGCCACGAATTTACGTCGGCCGAGGCCCCCGTCTGTCAGCCGCGATCCGTCGTCGTCAGTCGTCCGCGATCGGTTAGTCATCGTGAGCGGTCGAACGGGCCCCGTACGGGTATAAACGGGAGATACTCCGCCCCAATTTGTGTCGATAAAGCCGGTTTAACCGCCGATGCCCGGATTCGGGCCGAGGAAGCGGTCTCGACCGCGGCGGGCTACGGTTCCGCGGTGTCGATGCCGGCCTTTTCCACGACGCGCTCCGCGTGTCGCGTCGCGCGCTCGCGGACCGCCGCCGCGTCGATCCCGACGTGTTCGCCGTCCGCGTAGCGGACCTCCCCGTCGACCATCGCGAAGGTCACGTCGTCGCCGTGGGCCGCGTACACCAGGTGCGAGAGCGGGTCGTGGAGCGGTGTCGCCCGGGTCAGATCGGTCGTGAGCCCGATCACGTCTGCGCGGTGGCCCTCGCGGAGGGCGCCGAGGCGGTCGAAGCCGGCCGCGCGGGCGCCGCCCTCGGTCGCCATCTCCAGCACGGTCGCCGCCGGGAGGCGGGTCGGGTCCCGGGCATCGACCTTGCCGAGCAGGCTCGCCTGCCGCATCTCGGTGAAGGGGTCGAGCGTGTTGTTGCACGGCGGGCCGTCGTTGCCGAGCGCGACGGTGATCCCGCGGTCGAGGTAGTCCTGGACCGGGGCGATCCCCGAGGCGAGTTTCATGTTCGAGGAGGGGCAGTGGGTGACGACCGTGTCGGTGTCGGCGAGCACCTCGCGCTCGCGCTCGTCGGTGTGGACGCAGTGGGCGAGCGTCACGTCCGGGCCGGTGAGCCCGACCTCGTCGAGCCACAGGACGTTCCGCTTGCCGGTGTCGGCCTCGACCGTCTCGATCTCGTCTTCGTTCTCGCTGGCGTGGGTGTGGATCGTCACCCCGTCGTACCGGTCGGCCAGTTCCCGGCAGCCGCGCAGGCAGGCCTCCGTACAGGTGACCGCAAAGCGCGGCGTGACCGCGTAGCGGACGCGGCCGTCGGCGGCGCCGTGGTACCTCTTGATGAGCGCCTCGGTCGCCGCGAGCGCCGCGTCGGTCTCCTCGATGAGCCCGTCGGGCGACTCCTTGTCCATCAGGACCTTGCCCAGCCGCGCGCGGATGCCGGTCTCGATCGCGGCCTCGAACGCCTCCTCGGCGTGGTTCACGGAGAGGTGGTCGACGACGGTCGTCGTTCCCGATTCGAGACACTCCAAGTACCCCAACTCGGCCGCGGCCCGGGTGGCCTCGGCGTCCATCGCGGCCTCCATCGGCAACACCGCGTCGAACAGCCAATCGAGGAGGGCGTCGTCGTCGGCGATCCCCCGCCCCAGCGACTGGACGGAGTGAACGTGGCCGCCGACGAGGCCGGGCGCGACGATGTCGAACGCGCGGCGCTCGTGGTCGGGGTAGCGGTCTCGCAAGGTACTCTCCTCGCCGACCGCGGCGATCGTGTTCCCCTCGACGACGACGGCGCCCTCGGGGATGACGGTCTCGGAGTCGGCGACGACGGTTCCGGCTATCAGCATGTCCGTCCGTTCCTGACGGTCGACCGGTAAGAGGCTGTCCGTTCGATGGCCCCCGTTCGCTCGGCGTTTTGGGCTACTGCGATAGTCGATACCTGATGTTGCGGTGGCGCGTGCCTGCGAGCGGCCGGAGCGAAGCGGAGGCCGCGAGACAGCACGCGCGAGGGAGTCGCTGGCGGCACCAGCCGCCAGCGACGAGGCTAGGGAGGTGAGAGGTGCTGTGCGGGGCGGTACGGGGTGGGACTCAAAGGGGCAGTCACCGGCGGCGGAGCCGCCGGTTGTCCGTGGCGCGTCGCGCCACGCTGCCGCGAGGACGAAGCACGGCGCAGTAAGCACCGCAGCGAGCAACGCGAGCGAGGAGCGCAACAAGCCGCGCGAGTCCTCGCGGCTGGGGCTTTGGCGGTCTTCACCGGCTCATCGACGGCGACGACGTACGGCCGAGCGGCTGGGGCTTTGGCGGGGTTCCCCGCCGAGCCCCACTCGACTATGCTCAAATGACCTCCGAGGGAGCCTGTATCAACTTATTCTAGGCGGCGGTCGCGGAACGCGCGGATCACGTCCTGCCGGGCGATGATCCCGACGATCCGGCCCTCGTCGTCGACCACGGGCACGCGGTTGATGTCCGGGTCGTCGCCGACGAGGAGATCCAGCACGTCGTCGACGCTCGCGTCCGGCGTCACCGTCGCCACGTCGGCGCTCATCACGTCGGAGACCGCGCGGTCCGCGTTGCGGATCATGTCGACGCCGAGGTCGAGGTCGGCCCACGGTCGCTTCACCTGATAGGAGAGCGTGTCCACGAACGGCGGGAGCCCGATGGGGATCCACAGCGTCTCGTCCTCGGGTTCGAACAGGTCGACGAGGTCGGACTCGGTGATGATCCCCACCACCTGCTCGTCGTCGTCGACGACCGGGAAGCCGCTGAACTCGTAGCGGGCGAACCGCTTGAACACGTCTGCGACGTCGTCGTCCGGCGAGACCGTCTTCACGTCCGACTCCATCAGGTCGCGGGCGGTCAGTGTCATACCGGACGGTCACGGGCGGAGGCCGTAGGCGTTTCGCCCGAGCGCGCCGACCCATCGGAAGTACGCGCCGACGCAACGGACTTAGGGACCGAGGACGCAGTCGCCAGTATGTACCGCAAGGGTCACGTCGGGGCGTCGCTGGTCGTCTACGCCCCGTTCGGGTTCCTCGTCGCGGCCCTCGCCTCGATAGAGGTCGGCCTCGTCGGCGCCGCCGGCGTCGCTTCGCTGGCAATGGTCCCTGACCTCGACACCCGAGTCCCCTTCGTCAAACACCGGGGAATCACCCACACCGTCTGGTTCGCGCTGCTCGTCGGCGTCGCCTTCGGGGTCGTCGGGCTGGCGGCCGGCCTTCGGCGCGGCGTCGTCGAGGCGCTCCTCTTCGGCGGCGCCGGGCTCCTGTTCGGCGTCGTGACCATCGTCTCGCACCTTCTCGCGGACGCGCTCACCCCGATGGGAATCCGGCCGTTCGCGCCCCTGCGAGACACCGAGTACACGCTCGACCTGTTCACCGCAGCGAACCCGATCGCGAACTACGCGCTGCTGGGACTGGGCGGCGTCGTCGCCGCGGCCGCGCTCGTCGCGGGCGAGGCGGTCCCGATGTAGGCAGCCCACTGACGACCCGAAGCATCCGGGTAATCCGGCGGCGCCACCGCTCTGCGAGCAACGATGAGAGGTATGGCCGGGGTGGGCTCCGAACCCACGATCTCCGCATGTCCCAGGTCCGAGGCTCGGCGGAGCCACGGGAAGGACGCGGACGCTTCCAAGGCGTCACCGCACCGAATCTCTGAACCCTATGAGTGCGGCGCTATGTCCAGCTAAGCCACCCGGCCTCACGTTTTCGTACCGCGATGAGACTCTTTAACCTTCCCATCCGTCGGAGGGTTGGGAACCGATCGCAGATCGACGCGGGCGGTCGCTTCCGGGGCTCGCTCGGCGCCGGGCCCAACAACGCCGCTCCCGATCGGGCCGCGCTCGCGGCCGACCCAGCGGATTTATGCCGGGCGCGGCGTATCCCGGGCGTATGAGCCTCCCCGAACTGCTCGCGGCGACCGTCGGCGACGAGGACGTCGTCGCCGAGGTGCCGCTGGGCGGCGACGATCGACTCGCGGTCACGCCCACCCGGACCCTCGTCTATCGCGGCGACGGGCTCCTGTCCGACGAGTCCGTCGACGAGTACGGTCACGACGTCGAGCGGATCGAGGTGTCGACGGGGCGCCGCAAGGCGAAAATAATCCTCGGGTACGGCCTCGACGGCGACGAGACGCTCTCGGTCCCGACCAAGCGCGTCGACGACGTCCTCCACCCGGTCCTCGCCGGCGTCCTCTCCGCGAGCGGCGTCACCGACGCCGGCGAGACGGTCGTGCGCACCTTCCGCTTCTCCGAACTCACCCTGATCGTCACCAGCGAGCGACTGGTCAAACACGTCGGCTCCGCCGTCTGGGACCCCGAGTTCGAGGAGTTCCACTACGCGGACCTCTCCGGCCTCGACTTCGAGGAGGGGACCGTCGCCACCGCGGTCGTCCTCGTCCACGGCGGCCGCTCGGAGCGGTTCAAGGCCCCAAACGAGTCGGCCCGCGCGGTCCAGGAGACGCTCGCCGACGCGGTGTGTTCGTTCCACGGTGTCGACAGCCTCGAGGAGTTCCGGGTCGCGACCGCCGAGGCGGCGGAGTCGACGCCGGACGCCGAGCCGAGCGGCACGACGGACTTCGGCGAGGGGCCCGACCCGCTCTCGGCGTCCCCCGCCGCCGACGCGGAGGCTGACGCCGAGGGGGCCGCGACGGATCCGGAGGGTGCGACGGGCGCCGCCGGCCTCGGCGCCGAGTCCGATCCCGCTTCCGAGACCGGCGACGCCACCGACCCGGGCGCCGCGGCGTCGCAGTCGGCCGTCGAGTCGGCCGCCGAGCCGTCGGCGGCCGACGACGACCCGCTGGGCGCGGACCCCCTCGCGGCGGAGGCGAGCGTCGACGACGCGGCCGCGGATCCGCTCGACGACGCGACGGCGGCCGAATCGGCCGGCGCGGACGCGGCCGCGACGGACCCGCTCGACGCGGACGCGACGGAGCCCGCGTCGACGGCCGACCCGGAGGCACTCGCGACGGATGCGGCGGCCGCCGACTCGACGACCGGGGATCCCATCACCGACGCCGACACTGCCGCGCCCGAGGCCGACGCCGACGGTCCCGTTCCCGGTGATGACGCGTTCGACGGGTCGCCGTTCGAGAGCGCCGGCGTCGAGGACGCCGACCTCGCGAGCGAGGTCGCCGCGCTGCGGCGCACCGTCGAGGCGCAGTCCGAACGCCTCGATCGCCAGTCGGCGCTCATCGAACAGCTGATCGAAGAGCTTCGTCGGGGTCGGTGACGGGCCGCCTCGTCCCTGTGGTCCGCTCCTCGGAAGCGCCCGCCCCGATTCTCCCGGCTGAGACTCGCGTCGGATCCGTTATCCGACCGGCTGCGAACCATCGACCGTGATCAGCGGACTGGGTGCCCGGGCCGGCGCGGTGTTGAGCGACGTCTCCAGCACGGAGGGGCGGCTGGCGGTCACCGCCGCCATCGGCCTCCTGACCCTCGCGGTGGGGTGGCTGCTGCTGCCGAAGGCTGTCCGGGCCGGCGAGCAGACGGTCTCGAGTTGGATCGAGCGGCTGGTCGACGACCGCTTGGCGGAGTCGACCGAGGGCGCCATCGAGACGTTCCGGGACGGCGTCCCGTCGTCGTTCCTCCTGCGGCTCTCGGTCGGACTCCTCCAGCTCGCGCTGTTCGCGCTCGCAGGCGTCGCCGTACTGACGCTGTGGGGGCGGTTCGAACTCGTGGTCGCGGTGTTACCCGTCGCGGAGAACGCCTTCAGAGTCGGCGCGCAGGTGGTCGCATCGGCGATGCTGCTCGGCGGCGCCTACGTCGTCAGCGACGTCGTGGAGGCGTACGTGAGCGATCTGTCGGCCGACAGCGACCGGATCACCGCTCACCAGGAACAGCTCCTGACGCGGCTCGCGCAGGTCGGGCTCCTCGTGTTGGCCGCGATAACGGTCCTCGGGATCTGGGGCGTGAACCTCGGCGGCCTCCTCGTCGGGGCGGGCTTCCTCGGTATCGTCCTCGGGATGGCGGCCCGGCAGACGCTGGGGTCGCTCATCGCCGGCTTCGTGTTGATGTTCGCCCGGCCGTTCGAGATCGGCGACTGGGTGGAAATCGGCGACGAGGAGGGGTTCGTCACCGACATCACGATCATGAACACTCACATGCGCAACTTCGACGGGGAGTACGTCGTGGTGCCCAACGACCTCGTCGCCAACCAGGCGATCACGAACCGGAGCCGCGAGGGGCGCCTCCGGATCCACATGGAGGTCGGGATCGGGTACGACGACGACCCCGACGAGGCGGCCGGGATCGCCGAGGAGGTCCTCGACGACATCGGCGTCATCGCGAACAACCCCCAGCCGTACGCGATCCCGTCCGGGTTCGGCGACTCGGCGATTCTGCTCGACCTGCGCTTCTGGATCGATCCGCCGACCCCACAGGCGCGGTGGCGGTCGAAAGCGCTCGCGGTCGAGCGGATTCAAGACCGGTTCGCCGACGCGGGCATCTCAATCCCCTACCCGCAGCGGACCGTCTCGTACCCGCCCGAGAAGGCGGCGGCCGACGAGACCGTCGAGCGCGTCGAACGGGCCGACGAGAACGGCAGCGGGCGTCCGCGGGACGACCCCGTCTAACCTCCCTGTGAGACGACTCTGTCTAACCTCCTCTCGGGACGACCCCGTCTGACTCCTCGCGACCCGGCGGCCCTTACCGGTTCGAGGGGCCGGTGTAGCCGCTCGGGAGCTCCGAGCCGCGACCGGTGAACAGGCGCTCGAACCGCTCGATCTTCTCCAGCACGTAGCTGAGCGCCGCCGTGAGCGAGTCCGCGCCGATGGACAACAGGTGGCGCGCGCCCTTCGTGCGGTCGGCGTGGTAGAAGCTGATCTCGCCTTCCGGTTCGGTGTTCCGCTCCGGCATCACCACCAGGTCCTGTCTGCTGGGGTCGTGCCGGAAGACGAGGACGTCGGTGAGCGAGTCCGCGCCGTAGGTGACCACGTCGTGGAGGACGCTCCACTTCTGTGGCGTCTCCTCGGCGAGCGCGTCCGTATCGACGACGTTCCGCATGGTCGTCGACGTCGAGACGCCCTTCAGGCCGGACCCGCGTCGATCCCGAAGCCACGCGAGGATCCGCCGGACGACGTCACGGAGGCCGTCGGGGCCGGAGAACCGGCCGGCCGACCGCTCCGTCGGCAGCGATCCCCGCGTCACTTCGGTCCGCTCTCGCATGCGAGTACCCCCGGGCCCATCACGCTAATAGATACCGGTCGAATCCCCCCGTCGACCGCCCCCAGCGCCCCGCGGACGGCGGCTCACCGGTCTCGACCGAGCCCGCCGGCGAACGTTTCCTCGTCGACCGAGAGGACGGTCGGCCGGCCGTGCGGGCAGGCGTACGGGCGGTCGCACTCGCCGAGGCGGTCGAGGAGGGCTCGGAGGTCGCCGTCCGCGAGGTCGGCGAAGTCGCCGCGCTTCAGCGACGGGTGGCACGCGAGGTCCGCGAGCAGGTCGTCGCGCGCGTCCCGCGCCGACCCCGAGCCGGCCCCCGAGAGCGCCGCGAGCGCGTCGCGGAAGGCGTCCGCGTCGGCGGTCCGGCCGAACGGCGCGGGGACGGTGCGCAGGCGGCGCGTCCCGCCGCCGAACGATTCCGTCTCGAAGCCGAGCGCGGCGAGGGCGTCCGCGTGCGCCCTCGCGGCCGCCGCCTCGTCGGTCGACAGCGAGACGGTCGCGGGCGGGTCGAGCGTCGCGGTGGGAACCGGCTCGCCGTCGAACGCGCGGGCGAGCCGCTCGTAGTTCACGCGCTCGTGGGCCGCGTGGCCGTCGATCACGAGCAGTTCGTCGCCGCGCTCGACGAGGAGGTACAGGTCGTGAAACACGCCGACCGGCTCGGCGTCCGCGAACGCGCCGGGGCGCGAGCCGTCGCCCTCTCCGACCGGGGCGAGCGCGGAGTTGAGGTCGGTGGCGACGTCGGCGGCGCGTCGAAGGTCCGCGCCCGTGAGCGCGTCCTCCACGACCGACGCGACCGCGTCCGCGACCGCGTCGGCGTCGCGGAGTCCCACTTCCCGCTTGGCGGGGTGGACGTTCGGGTCGACGCGGGCGGGCGAAAGCGACACGTCGACCGCGGCGACCGGCTCGCGGCCGTCAGGGAGCAGGCGTCCGTAGCCGTCGCGGACCGCCGCCGCGAGTCGGTCGTTCCGGACCGGGCGGCCGTTCACCGAGACGCGGACGTGGTCGCGGGTCGCTCGGGTCACGGACGGGTACGCCAGCGCGCCGGCGACCGCGACGTCGACGGGCCCCGGGTCGCTCTCCTCGTCCGGCGCCGCGTCGCCCTTCCCGTCCGGCGCCGCGTCGACGCTCGCGTCGACGGTCGTCGACCGGCTCGCGGTGTCGCGGTCGTACACGCCGAGGAGGGCGTCCGTGCGGTCGGTGCCGGGCGTCGACAGCGTCGCCGACCCGTCGTGGTCGAGCGAGAACGCGACCGACGGGTTCGCCAGCGCGTAGTCGGCGACGAGCGAAGAGATCCGCGCGAACTCCGCGTCCGCGCCCGCGAGCGACTCCCGGCGGGCCGGCCGGGTCGCGAAGAGGTCCTCGACGACGACCGTCGTCCCCCGGGCGCGGCCCGCCGGCTCGACCGCGGGATCGTCCGCCGCCGCGCCCGGGCCGGACTCATCGTTTCTCGCCGTCTCGTCGACAACGACCCGCGTCCCGACCCCGTCGCCGGGGCTCGTCACGAGTTCGAGCCGGGCGGCCTCGGCGATTGCCGCGAGCGCCTCACCGCGGAACCCGAGCGACTCGACCCCGACCGGGTCGCCGTCGGGCGCCAGCTTGCTCGTCGCGTGCCGCTCGACGGCGCGGGTCGCGTCCGCGCGGGCCATCCCCCGGCCGTCGTCCGCGACGCGGATCCGGTCGGTGCCGTCGCCGTCGACGGCGATCTCGACCCGGGAGGCGCCCGCGTCGAGCGCGTTGTCGACGAGTTCGCCGACGACCCGCGCCGGTCGAGTGACGACTTCGCCGGCCGCGATCCGGTCTCTCGTCGCCCGATCGAGCCGTCGGACGCGACCCGCCTCCTCTCTCGGATCACCGGCGCCGGACGCGCCGCGACCGCGGTCTCGCTCACCCGCCATCGTCGAGCCTCGACTGGAGGTCGTGGAGCGCGTTCAGCGCCTCGATCGGCGTCATCCGCGCGAGGTCGAGGTCGCGGAGTTCCGCGGCGAGGTCGCGCGGCGCGCCGGCGGCGACCCCCTCGTCCGCGTCGGCCGTCGGCGCGCGGTCGCCCTCGGTCGCGGTCTCGGGAGCGGAGTCGCTCGCGTCCGGGTCGTCCTCGTCTCGGGCTCCCGACGCCTCCTCCGCGAGGAACTCGCGCAGCGACGCGTCGCCGTCGTCAGTCGCGTCCGGGTCCGTCGTCTCGTCCGACGGCGCCTCACCGTCGACCGCGCCGTCGGCTTCGACCCCGCTCGCACCCCGCCCCCGCTCCGCCTCCTCGGCGGCGACGAGGTCGCGGGCGCGCTCGACGACCGGACCGGGGACCCCGGCGAGTTCCGCGACCTCGACGCCGTACGACGACGATGAGGCGCCGGGGACGACCCGGTGGAGGAACGTCACGTCGCCGTCCTCGCGGGTGGCGGTGAAGTGGAGGTTGAAGACGCGCTCGCGCTCGTCGGCGAGGTCGGTGAGCCCGTGGTAGTGGGTCGCGAAGAGGGCGGTCGCGCCCAGCTCGTCGTGGAGGAACTCGGCGGCCGCGCGGGCGATGGCGCGGCCGTCGGTGGTGGCGGTCCCCCGCCCGACCTCGTCGAGCAGGACGAGCGAGTCGGCGTCCGCGTCGTGGAGGATCTCCGTCAGTTCGCTCATCTCGCGCATGAACGTCGACTGCCCGCCCGCGATGTCGTCGGAGGCGCCGACGCGGGTGAACAGCCGGTCGAAGACGGGCAGCGTGGCGGCCTGCGCCGGGACGAACGACCCCGTCTGCGCGAGCACGACCGCGAGCGCCACCGACCGCATATACGTCGACTTCCCGCTCATGTTCGGCCCCGTGATCACGGCGACAGAGCCGCGCGGGAGGTCGGCGTCGTTCGGCACGAACGACTCCTCCGTCCGCTCGACGACCGGGTGTCTGCCGCCCTCGATCGCGACGCCCTCGGTAGAGTCCTCCCGCAGTTCGGGCCTGACGTAGTCGCGCTCGACCGCGACCGCCGCGAGCGACGCGAGCGCGTCGAGTTCGGCGAGCGCGTCCGCGAGTCCCTGAATTCGCTCGGTCTCGCCCGCGACGCGCTCGCGGACGTCGACGAACAGCTCGTACTCCAAGGCGTCCGCGCGCTCCGTGGCGCCGACGATCTCCTCTTCGCGCTCCTTCAGCTCCGGGGTGACGTACCGCTCGCTGTTCTTGAGCGTCTGCCGGCGCCGGTAGTCGTCGGGGACGCGGTCGAGGTTCGCGTCGGTCACCTCGATGTAGTAGCCGTGAACTTGGTTGTGCCCGACCGACAGCGAGTCGATCCCGGTGCGCTCGCGCTCGCTCGCCTCCAGATCCGCGACCCACTCGCGCCCCTCGCGCTCGGTCGCGCGCAGGTCGTCGAGGTCGCCGTCGAACCCCTCGCGGATCACGCCGCCCTCGGTGATCTCCTGCGGCGGGTCGGTCGCTATCGCGTCGTCGATCAGCTCGCGGACCTCGGTCAGCTCGTCGAGCCGCTCGCGGAGGTCGCGGAGGTGGTCGGTCCGGGGGAGGGCGGGGTCGTCCGCGTCGGCGGGCCCCGTCCCGGCCGCGTTTGCGGCCCGCTCGCCGTCCGCCCCCGCGAGCGTCGCCTTCAGCTCCGGAACGACCGCGAGCGTCTGGTGGAGCGACCGCAGGTCGCGGGCGTCGGCCCGCCCCCGCGAGACGCGGCTCACCAGCCGTTCGAGGTCGTAGGCGGTCGCGAGCGCGTCGGCGACTCCCTCGCGAGCGAGGCTCCGGTCAGCCACCTCGCCGACCGCGTCGTGGCGGCTCCGGATCGCGTCGGCGTCGACGAGCGGGCGGCGGAGCCAGCGCTCCAGACACCGCCGCCCGAGCGCGCAGTTCGTCTCGTCGAGGACGTCGAACAGCGTGTCGCTCGCGCCCAGTCCGCGGTTCTCGAACAGTTCCAGGCTGCGCTGGGCGGCCGCGTCGAGCCGGAGGCGGTCCCGGGGGTCGTAGCGCCGGATCCGGGTCACGTACGAGAGCGGGCCGTCGTCGCCCTGCGTGTACTCGGCGTACGCGAGCACCGCGCCCGCCGCCCGCAGCTCCGCGTCCGCGTCGAACCGGCGTCCGGGCGCGGGGAGGTACGGCTCCAGCCGCTCTGTCGCCGTCCGCCGGTCGAAGGCGCCCGCGTCGTGGTCGTGGGTCGTCCAGCCGCGCTCCGCGTCGCTCGGTTCGAAGTCGGGGGCGTCCGGTCCCGAGATGAGTTCGGCCGGCGCGATCCGGTCGAGTTCGCCCGCGACCGCGTCCGCGTCGCCCGACGTGACGAGGCACTCGCCGGTCGAGACGTCGACGGCGGCGAGGCCGACCCCCCGGCGGCCGGAGCCGTGGTCGTCGCCGTCGCTCCCGGTTCCGGGCCTCTCGTCGGCCGCCACGGCGGCCACGTAGTTCGTCGTCCCCGATTCGAGGAGGTCGTCCTCGACGACGGTGCCGGGCGTGATCACCTCGGTGACGGCGCGGTCGACGAGGCCGGACGCCTGCTCGGCGTCCTCGACCTGGTCGCCGAGCGCGACGCGGTAGCCCGCGTCGAGCAGCGATTCGAGGTACGGAGCGGCGTTGTCGATCGGGATCCCGGCCATCGGGTAGTCGCCGGTCGAGTCGGACCGCTCCGTCAGCGTCACCTCGCAGACGCGGGCCACGGTCTCGGCCGCCTCGCAGAACGCCTCGTAGAAGTCGCCGACCTGGAACAGCACCAAGGCGTCCTCGTGGGCGGCACAGAGGTCGGCGTACTGCGAGAGCATCGGCGTGAGTTCCTCCCGGGCGGCCGCGATCCCGGGCGGCAGCCCCGTGACCGTCTCTCGGTCCGCCGGTTCCATACCCAGTATCCGGACGGCCGCGGGCATAAACGGTGCGGAGGCGAGCGGTACGGAGGCGGCGTGGACAGCACGCTCTGTGGGCGACCCGCACGGTCCGCGCGGCCGGTCGCGGCGAGACCCTTACGGTTCTCCGCCACCCATTACGGACGTGACGAACCGAACGATCGTCGTGGGGCTCGCCGGGGCGTTCGTCGGCATGACGGCGCTGCTCGTGATCGCCGGGGTCGTCCTCCACCCGATCGCCTTGGCGCTCGCGGTGCCGTTCGGCGCCGTCTCCTACTTCCTCTGGTACCACGCCAGCGGGCGCCTCCACGATCAGGCGCGGCGGTCGGCCGAGGCGGCGGGGCCGACGGAGCGCGAACGCGCGAGACAGCGCGCCCGGGCCGAGGCCAACCGCGAGCGCGCGTACCGCGCCGCCGGCACCGACGGCGGTCGCGGTGCGGCCGATGGGCGGCGGGCCGGCGCCCGCGGGAGAGGCGGGCCGGGCGGTCCCGGCGGAACCGGGGCCCGAGACCCCCGCGATCGCGCGCCGGCGGCCGACAGAATGAGCGAGCGGGAGGCGTACGAGACGCTCGGGCTCGACCGGACCGCCGACGGCGAGACGGTGCGTCGGCGGTACCGCGAGCGCGCGAAGCGGCTCCACCCGGACGGCGAGGACGGCGACGAAGAGGAGTTCAAGGAACTCAACGAGGCGTACGAACTCCTGAAGGAGTGACGTGATGCGCGGGCGAGCGTCCGGTGTGCTGGGCTCCGAAGCCGTTCGGACCCGAACCGCCTGCTCGCCCGGTTATCCGGCCGAAAGCGACCCGTTAAGTGGCCGGCGACCTAACCGATATCCATGCCAGAGGCCACGGATCTGGAGGAGCTGAAGCGGGGGACCGAGCTGGTCAAGCGCGGCTTCGCGCAGATGCAGAAGGGCGGCGTGATCATGGACGTCGTCAACCGCGAACAGGCCCGTATCGCCGAGGACGCCGGCGCGGTCGCCGTGATGGTGCTGGAGCACGTCCCGGCGGACATCCGGAAGCGCGGCGGCGTCGCGCGGATGCCCGACCCCGAGCGCGTCCCCGAGATCATCGACGAGGTGTCGATCCCGGTGATGGGGAAGTCCCGGATCGGCCACCGCAAGGAGGCGGAGATCCTGGAGTCGCTCGGCGTCGACATGATCGACGAGTCCGAGGTACTCACGCCCGCCGACGACGAGTATCACACCGACAAGCGCGACTTCACGTCCCCGTTCGTCTGCGGCGCGCGCAACCTCCCCGAGGCGCTCCGCCGCATCCGCGAGGGCGCGGCGATGATCCGGACGAAGGGCGAGGCCGGCACGGGCGACGTGAACCAGGCCGTCAAACACCAGCGCACCATCAAGAACCAGATCCGAACGCTCAGTGGCCTCAACCACGAGGAGCGCGAGAAGTGGGCCCGCGAGCACGGCGCCCCGCGCGACCTCGTCCACGAGACCGCGGAGGCGGAGCGGCTGCCCGTCGTCAACTTCGCCGCGGGCGGCATCGCGACGCCGGCCGACGCCGCCCTGATGATGTACCACGGCTGTGACGGCATCTTCGTCGGCTCGGGCATCTTCGGCGCGGAGGACCCCGCGGCGATGGGCACCGCCATCGTCGAGGCCGTCAACAACTGGGACGACCCCGACGAACTTGCCCGGATCGCCAGCGGCACCGGCAAGGGGATGAAGGGCCAGTCCAACGAGGACATGGCAGAAGAGGAGAAGCTCCAGGGCCGCGGCGTTTAGAGAGGCGCTTTCGAGGGAGACAGCGACTTTTCGTGAACGAACCTGTGCGGTGGCGCGTGCCTGCGAGCGGCCGCCATCGGCGGCCGCGAGGAGCACGCGCGAGGGAGTCGGCCGACCGAAGGGAGGCCGACGAAGCTGGGGAGGTGTGAGGCTATGAGGCTGTGCGGTTCGAGGAGGGACTCAAAGGGGCAGTCGGGAGGCGGGCGCACGCTCGCTGCGCTCCTCGGTCGTTCGCTTCGCTCACTCCCTGCGGTGCTTACGTCGCCTGCGCCCGCCTCCCGACTGGGGCTTTGGCGGAGTTCGTCGTCGATCAGCAGTCAGCGGCTCAGGAGTGATCGGTTGATTCCCATCCCCACAGCGTAGCCGACGAGTCCGAGGACGACCGCGAACTGTAGTCCGAGTCTGACCCCGATTTCGAATCCACCGATCAGTTCCGCGCGTGCGGTTTCGTACCCGCACCCCAGCATCCGTGGATAGGTGTATCGGTCCGCTCCCGCCCAGTTACCCGTGAGATAGCCGACGAACGGCGGGAACGCGAACCACCAGCAGCCGACGAGCCACAGCGAGCCGACGGTCGGAACGAGACCCGCGCCCGCGACGCCCGCCGCGACGGCGAGCCCGAATGCCAGCGCGATCCACCAGAGCGAGAGCCCGACGTCGAACCCGAGGGCGAATCCGCCGGAGGCGAGGAGGAGGAGGCCGACCACCGCCAGCGCGAGCAGCCGCCTCGGCCGAGCGTCGCCGACGACGTGCGGCGAGGCGCGCACGGCTTGGCGGACCATGATCGTCGGATGCGCCTTCGCGCCCGAAAGCCGTTTTGGGGCTCAGGGGTCAGTCGGGTCACAGCGAGGGCGGTCGACGAAGTCGACAGCGAGACGCTCACCGAACGTCGTCGTCGTACACCCACGCCCCGACGACTTCCTCCTCGTCGTCCCGGCGCCAGCGGACCGTCACGAGGTCCGGGACCCGGATCGGTATCCGCAGCGTCTCCCCGGTGATCGCGTCCTCGGGCCCGAGGTCGTCGTCCAGTTCGGCCCACGCGACGGTGTCGTTCTCGCCCGCCTCGTAATCGGTGCTGACGTTGGTGACGAACACGTCCCCGGCGCGGAGCCGCTCGGTCCCGCTCGTGTGTTCGATGTCCAGTTGACTCGGCGCGTCGTCCGCGCCGTGGTACTCGAACTCGAAGCAGGCGAGCTCCTCGCAGGCCGTCAGTTCGCGGTACCAGATGGCGCCGAACCCGACCGAGCCCGCGCCGAGGAGGAGGACGGCAGCCGCGTGGGGGACACCATGGCTCGTGGCACACGGCAGCGACAATTAGGGGTTTGGGCGAACCGGATTCGATCATGAGTTCGATACGGCGAGTCGACGGAAACAGCTCCAAAGCCCCAGCCGGGAGGCGGGCGCACACTCACTGCGCTCCTCACTCGGTCGCTCTCGCTCCCTCGTTGCGGTGCTTCCGTCGTCTGCGCCCGCCTCCCGGCTGCCCCTTTGAGTCCCACCCCGACCGCACAGCAACCGCACCTCACGCCTCCCCAGCCTCGTCGCCGGACTATGTCCGGCTGCAAGCGAGAGCTTCGCTCTCGCCCTGTCAGTCGCCTCCGCTTCGCTCCGGCGACTGACTCCCTCGCGGTCGGCTCGCGCCCTGCGGGCGCTCGCCGGCGCGCCGTTCGGTTCAGTACCTGTTTCGTAGCGGTTCGGCTTCTCGGTCGTCGTCCGCCAGATTAGCTCCGCAGCGCCTCGACCGGACGCTCGTTGGCGGCCTTCCACGCGGGGTACGCGCCGCTGACGAGCCCGACGCCGACGCCGAACACGAGCGCGAGGAGGAGGTAGTAGCCGTTGGTCGGGTCGATGACGAGTGCGGCGTCGACCGCCGGCGTCGCGACGACGAGGCCCGCGACGAGCAGAACGGTGAGCAGCGTCCCGGCCGCGGCGCCGGCCGCGCCGATCAGCCCGGCCTCCGCGAGCAGGACGCGCAACACGTCGCGCCGGGCGACGCCGACCGCGCGCATCACCCCGATCTCCTGTCGGCGCTCGACGGTGCTCATCAGCATGACGTTGAGGATCGAGACGCCGGCGACCACGAGCGAGATGGCTCCGAGCCCGAGGAGGAACGTCGAGAGGAGGTCGAAGAACTCGTTTATCTCGTCGACCAGTGCGGCCAGTTCGAACAGGTCCACGCGCTCTTCCCGGGCGTTCACTTCATCGCGAATCGCATCCGCGGCCGCGCGCGCCTCGGCGCCCGAGTCCGAGACGACGAGCGCCTGCGCGTAGCCGTCGGCCGAGAACGCCGACTCCGGGAGGAAGACGGCGTCGTCCGGCGCCACCGGGCTGAACGTCTGGCTCTCGACCAACACCGCGATCACTCGGACCTGCGAGCCGGCGATCTCGACGGTGTCGCCCGCGCCGGCGTCGAGGTCCTCCGCGATCCCCGCGCCGAGGATCGCGCCCTGCCGGTGCCGCTCGGGGAGCCGGCCCTCCGCGGCCTCGTACGCCAGCGCGGGCTCCTCGACGCCGTACACCGTCGCGAACGTCTGGTCGCCCTGTCGCGCGACCGTGGCGCTGTCGGAGTACAGTGGGACCACCGCGGGACCGTCGACCGCGCGTCGGATCGAGGCGATATCCGCATCCGACAGCGACTCCACGCCCGCGTCGTTGTTCGGCGAGACGACGACCTGCGTGCCGATGTCGCCGATGGCGTCGTCGGCCCCCAGCGCCAGCACGTTCCCGAAGATGCCGAGCGCAGCGACCGCGAGGACGCCGATACAGACCCCCAGAACCGCCAGCACCGTCCGCACCCGGTTCCGCCGCAGGTTCCGGGACGCCATCGACACCGCCGGTCGCCAGCCCCGCAGCCAGCCGGCGAGTCCGCCCGCCGTTCGACCACCGCCGTCGCTCATCGGTCGTCGCCCTCCTCGCTCTCCGGCAGCCCGTCGGTCGGCAGCCCGCCGGTCATCACGCCGTCGGTGAGGTCGACGACGCGGTCGGCGTACTCCTCGACGAGCGGGTCGTGCGTCACCGCGACGACGGCGACCCCCTCGGCCTTGACTCGCTCGAACTCGGCGAGGATCGACTCCCCGGTCTCGGTGTCGAGGTTCCCCGTCGGCTCGTCCGCGAGCAGCACGGACGGCTCGTTGATCAGGGCGCGGGCGATAGCGACCCGCTGCTTCTGTCCGCCCGAGAGCTCGCTCGGTTCGTGGTCGAGCCGGTCGCCGAGCCCGAACCGCGCGAGCAGGTCTGCGGCCCGGTCGCCCGCGTCGCCCGGGTCGAACGCGGTCGGCATCGCGACGTTCTCGACCGCGGTCAGCGTCGGCAGCAGGTGGAAGTCCTGAAAGACGAAGCCGATCGACTCCTTTCGCGCCCGCGTGCGCTCCGCGACCGAGAGGTTCGTCACGTCGGTGCCGTCGAGCAGCCGCCGACCCGCGGTCGGGTCGTCGAGCAGTCCGAGGACGTTCAACAGCGTCGACTTCCCGGAACCGCTGGGGCCGACGACCGCGACGAACTCGCCGGGCCGAACCGCGAAGTCGACGTCGTCGAGCGCGACGACCGGCTCGCCGCCGCCGCTCGTGTACCGCTTGACGACGGCCCGGAGCGCGACGCCGTAGTCGTCGCTCGCGTCGGCGTCCGCGTCATCACCGACCGCCGCGGTGTCATCACCGACCGCTATCGTGTCGTCCGCGGGATCCTCGTTGCGTCCGGCGTCTCCGTTCACCTCGCTCCCGGTGTCCTCGCTCACGGCGCCGACCCGTCGCGTCGCCGGCCCGTCGAACCGCCGATCCGTCCGGTCCTGACCGCGACGCCGACCGCGCCGGCGAGGCCGACGAGCGCGAGGCCGCTCGCCACCGCGCCCGCCGCGCCCACCCCGCCGGTCCCGATCCGGCCGAGCGCGCCGCCGCTCTCGGCGTCGTCGTCGGGTTCCGGTGCCGCCACGGTCAGCGTCTCCGTGTATCGGACGCCGCGCTCGGTGTAGGTGACGCGGATCGGGATCTCGTCGGCGACGGAGGCGTTCACCGCGGTCGACAGGTCGAAGCCGACGAAGTCGCTCGCGCCGAGCGACCCGACGAAGTACTCCTCGCCCGTCGGCGTCGGCTCGACGCCCGGCGCGTCGCCGACCGAGACGACCGCGCCCGTCATCTCGGCGCTCCCTGCGTTTCCGAGGTTGGCGTCGACGACGACCGCGCCGTCCCCGACCTCGCGGACCGTCGCGTCGGTCACGGTCGGCGTCGCCTCGCGGACCGGGTACGTCACCGTCGACGTCGCGGCGCGGTCCGTCCCGTCCCCGAGGTCGTCCGTGTCGGCGCGGAACGCCGCGGTGACTGTCACGTTCGACCGCCGGTCGAGCGGGCCGAGGTCCACGATCACGCGCCGCTCCTCGCCGGGCGCGATGTCCTCGACGACGAACGGACCGACCGAGACTGTCTCGGTGGCCGCCTCGCTGTCCCCGTCACCGGCGTCGACCGCGGTCCCGACGGCGCGGAGGCTCACGCGGTCGGCGGTCGTCGTGCCGGTGTTGACGACGGTCACTTCGACCGGCGAGTCGGCGACGGGCGGGGCGGACTCGTCGCCCTCACCGGTGTCGAGGCCGCCGCCACCGCCGAAGATGCCTTGGATGCCGCCGACGCCGAGGTCGCCGGTCGAGGCCTCGCCCTCGTCGTCGCTCTGGAGGTCCTCGGGGTCGAGCGCGCGGGTCCGCAGGTCGAGCGCGACGTCCGTCGGAAGCACCTCGATCACAGCGTCGCGGGAGACGGTCACGAGTTCGCCGCTCGTCGACTGGTTCGCGACGGCCTCGACGGTGAGCCGCTCCGCGCCGGGCTCCTCGAACGTCGTCCACAGCGTCGCGTCGAGCGAGTCCCCGGCCGAGAGGGCGCCGACGCCCGAGACGCTGTCGAGCACGTCGCCGTCGGCGTTCCGGACGCGGACCTCGGTGACGTTCGCCGCCGCGTCGCTGCCGCCGGAGTTCGAGACGGTGACGTTCAGCGCCGTCCGCTCGCCGACGGTCGGGTCGCTCGGCGACGTCCCGACCTCGCCCACGGTGATCCGCGCGTCCGGTACCGCCGCCGCGCCGCCGACCGCGAACGCCCCGCCGACCGTCGCAAGGACCAGTAGCGCGGCCAGCAGCGCGGCTGTAGTTCGTGTGGTACTCAAAGTCATGATGACTACGCGACCTGCGTGGATATATCCGTCGCCGGCGGAAGCGGGCTTGACTCCGCGCCTCGGACTGAACGCAACGGACCCGTGGTCGACGGCCTCCGAGACGTACCGGTTACGGATGCTTTTTCAACGGCCCGACGTAAGTAGTGGTAATGAGCGAACGCGACACCGCGCGAGCGGGTGATGGGCGATGATGGGGAACAACGACCAGCAGGCGTACGACCGCGGCACGTCGCTGTTCTCGCCGGACGGGCGCATCTACCAAGTCGAGTACGCCCGCGAGGCGGTCTCGCGCGGCGCGCCGAGCGTCGGCGTCCGGACGACGGACGGCGTCGTCTTCGTCGCGATGTCCCGCCCCTCTTCGTCGCTGATGGAGGCGGAGAGCATCGAGAAGCTCCACAAGCTCGACGACCACCTCGGCACCGCGAGCGCGGGCCACGTCGCCGACGCCCGCCAGCTGATCGACCTCGCGCGCCGCCAGTCGCAGGGGAACCGCCTGCGCTACGGCGAGCCAGTCGGCGTCGAGACGCTGACGAAGTTCGTCACCGACCACATTCAGGAGAACACCCAGCGCGGCGGCACGCGCCCCTACGGCGCCGCGCTCCTCATCGGCGGGATTGACAACGGCGAGCCGCGCCTGTTCGCCGCCGACCCGTCGGGGACCCCCAACGAGTGGAAGGCGACCGTCATCGGCGGCGGCCGGCAGGACATTCAGGGCCACCTCGAAGACGAGTGGCACGACGACCTCTCGCTTGCGGACGGCATCGAACTCGCGGTCGCGGCGCTGGCCGCCCACGACGACGAGTTCGAGCCCTCGGACCTCGCGGTCGCGACCGTGACCGAGGCCGACGGCTTCCGGACGGTGCCGGTCGAGGAGGTCGAGGCCGCGTTCGAGGCGGCGGGTCTCGACGACGACGACGAGGCGGACGCGGACGGCGAATCCGGCGCGGACGACGCGGACGGCGACGAGTCCGAAGCGGACGACGAGGAGTAGCGACCGCGACTCGGCTCCGTCCGCGTCGTCCGCGCCGCGAACGGCCGAGCGACGACCGACCCACGGTCGACCGCGACTCGATCGACCGCGCCGCGCTCGGTGATCGCCCGACCGACTGTGCGGAATTGTACATCCCTCACACAACACTTTTGACGGCGGGAGTCGTATATCCGGCGTAAAATGCCCGATTCGATGTCTGAACAGCTCCAACGGGACATGGAGTGTGAGGGGTTACTCGAGTGTTTCCACGGTCTGAAGCAGTTGGACAAGGACTGCTATCAGGCGCTCGTGTCGGCCGACGAGGCGCTCACGATCGACGAGGTCGCGGAGCGCGTCGACCGGGAGCGCTCCACCGCCTACCGCGCGGTTCAGCGGCTCCTCAAGGCCGGCTTCATCCAGAAAGAGCAGATAAACTACGAGCAGGGCGGCTACTACCACGTGTACAGGCCGACGGACCCGTCGCAGATCGCCGACGACATGCAGCGGATGCTCAACGACTGGTACGCGAAGATGGGCCAGCTCATCGGCGAGTTCGAAGAGAAGTACGACCGGCCGGAGCGCGCCGCCGCCACCGCCGAGAACTGACGCGAGCGACGCGAGTCCGCCGCCGACTGCGCCGAAGTGAGTGCGCCGAAGCGACTGCGCCGAACCGCTTGGATGCGAGACGGGAACCGGTGGTGTTAGGCTGTTCGACGCCGTACGAGCGGTATGGCGACGAGCGTCCGCGTCCGGTGTGACGACTGTTCGTACGAAGCGGCGTTCGACTCCCTCCGGCGAGCGCGGACGGCCCTGAGCGAGCACGAGCGCGCGACCGGCCACGCGGTCGCGTGGGAGATCGGGTCGCTGGCCGGCGGCGTCGAGCGCGCCGGTGACGACGCCGGCGTGTGTGGTCGGGAGGGCTGTGCGAACGCCGACTCGCCGCTGCTCGACCACGAGGCCGGGCGCAAACCGGAGTCGGACGACTGATCGCGCGGCCGCCAACGGAGTCGGGCGTCCGACGGCGACGCGTCCCCCGCGGCGGGGATTTTTGTTTCCGCCGCGCCGAGTTGGATTCGATGCCACGTGAAGTCGTCTCATACCGCGACGGCCACGTCTACGAGTTCGGGCCGGAGATGGACCCGGTCTACGAGGCCGCCGACGGCGAGTCGCTGACGATCGAGACGGTGGACAGCCTGAACGGCGAGATTCAAGCGGACGACGACCTGCTCGACGCGATTCCGGAGGAGGTCAACGCCGCGACCGGACCGATCGCGGTGGCCGGTGCGAGCCCCGGCGACGTCCTCGCGGTGGAGATAGCGGCCGTGCGCGTCGCCGAGGACCGCGGCCGCGTGCTCACCGCACCGGGGTTCGGACTCCGTCAGGACGACCCCGAGATCGACCACCCCGCGACGCGGATCACCGACGTCGACGGCGGCGGTGAGACAATAGCGTTCGAGGGGATCGACGTGCCGATCGAGCCCGTGATCGGGACGATCGGCGTCGCCACGGACGGCGAGACGATATCGACGCTCACGCCAGACGACCACGGCGGCAACCTCGATACGGCCGACGTGACCGCCGGGACGACCGTCTACTTCCCGGTGTTTCAGGAGGGCGCGATGTTGGCGATGGGCGACGCGAAGGCCGCGATGGCCGACGGCGAGATGTGCGGGACCGGCGCCGAGATCGCGGTCGAGGTCGACGCGACGCTCTCGGTGATCGAGGACCCGGCCGTTTCGCTCGACCGCCCCGTCGTCGACACCGGCGACGCGGTGAAGACGCTCGCGAGCGCCGCGACGCTGGAGGAGGCAGTCGAACTGGCGAACGGCGACATGCTGGATCTGTTGGCGCACGACCACGGCTTCTCCCGTACCGACGCGTACCTCTTCTCTAGCCTCGTCGGCGGGCTGGAGATCAGTCAGGTGGTCGACCCGCAGGTGACGGCCCGGAACGCGGTGCCCAGCGAGTACCTCTCGCTGGCGTTCTGACTTCACGAATTCGCGAGAAACCAGCGACGCTCCCGGTCGGCGTCGCCCGCCCGGTCTCAGCGCTCCGATCGCTCGGCGAACCGACGCGCGGCGTCGCTCAGGCCGGTCTCGGCGGCCGTCCTGTCGGCCTCGCGTGTGTCGGCGTCCGCTCCGTTTCGGCCGCGGTCGGCCGCGGCTTCGGAACCGTCGTCTCCCGTGGTCGCGCCGTCGGCGTCGTCGAACGTGGGTCCGTCACCGTTGTCGGCGCCCGCGCCGTCGCCGACTTCGGACGGGTCGGCGTCCGGCGGGTAGCTCAATTCGGCGGGCGGGACGAAGACGCGCTCGACGGCGCGGACGATCTCGTCGACCTGTTCCTCGTCGAGGCGGTCGGCGTACGCCTCGCGGACGAGGTCGGGGACCGCGTAAGCGTAGCTTCCGCGGCCCGCGTGGCGGATGAGCCCCGCGCGTCGGATCGGGCGGTGGCGGCTGTAGGCGTGCCCGGAGTCGCCGTCGCCGCCGGCGTCGATGTGGGCCGCGACGGGGTCGCTGGCGCCCTCGCGGCGGTAGTGGCGGAGCATGCCGCGCGAGAGCTCCGGCAGCGTCCCGATCCGCGAGCGCAACTCCTCGATGACGGCCTCTCGGGTACCGAGTTCGATCGCGTCGTCGAACCGGAGCGCACTCTCGGCGACGTCGTCGCGGGTGACCGGGTCCACGTCGTCCGCCGGGTCCGTCTCCTCCTCAGTTACGGGATCCGCGTTTGAGGCGTCGGCGTCCGCGGCGACCGTGTCCGCGGCCTCAGCGTTTGCGCCCGCAGCGTCTCCGTTTGCGGCGCCTCCGTCCGCGTCGATCTCGGCCCCGCCGTCGGCGGCCGAGGCGTCCGATTCGATCGCGGTCTCGGTCTCCGTTTCGGCGGCGTCCTCCGCGTGCGCCTCGGTCGCGGCGACCGCCTCGTCGTACGACTTGAGAACGGACTGGTCGCCGTCGTCGCCCTCGCGGGCGTCGTCTGGTCGCTCGGCGCCGGCGAGCCGCTCGGGCCCTGCTCGGGGGCCGCCGCCGCGGTACGGCGCCTCGGCTTTCCCCAGCAGCGCCTGCGCGAACTGGTCGGCCATGTCGCTCAGGTCGCGGGCCTCCTCCAGCTCGCGTTCGAGGTCGGCGATCCGCCGGTCCTTCTTCTCCAACTCCTGCTTGAGGTCGGCTATCTCGGACTCGCGGCGCTCCTTCTCGTCGGAGATGGACTGGAGTTCGCCGACGAGGTCGCTGGAGACGGACTTCAGTTCGGGCCGCTCGAAGTCGTCGAGCCCGGGCGTCGCGCCCGCGTCGAACGTCTCCTTGCGGTGGAACTGGATCCGGCGGATCGACTCGTCCCAGTCGGTCAGCAGGAACGCCTCGCCGTCGCCGAGGTCCTCGACCGCGCTGGCGTACTTCGAGCCGAGGATGCGGCCGACCACCTTCGTGTCGTTGTCCCAGGTGAGCCGGTGCCAGCAGAGCCAGTCGCACTGGGTGATGAAGTCCTTCTTGACGTCGGCCGGGCGCTGGCTGATCCCGACGATGCCGAGCCCGTGCTTCCGGCCGCGCTTGCCGACCTTGATCAGCATCTTCCCCGTCTCGTCCATCCCGCCGCCCTCGGGGATGTACTCGTGACACTCCTCGATCACGAGCAGGAACGGCTTCTTCATGCGCTTCTCCTTCGCGAACAGCTGTTTGACGACCTCCAAGAGGAGTTCGTTCGCGGTCTCCTCTTCGAGGTAGCCCGAGACGTCAAGGATGATCGGGACGTTCTGTTCCAAGGCGAGGGTCGCGAGCTTCTCGGCGTGTTCGGGTGAGACGACGATGTCGCACTCGTCGTCAGCGCCGGCGTGAAGAATTTCATATTCTTCTTTTAAACCGTAATATTCACCGTCTGTGTCCACGATAATGACAGGAAATCCGTTAGATAGCAAATTTTCTATCACAACGGACGCGGTGTTGCTCTTCCCGGACCCGCTCTTGCCCGTAATAAACGACCGGCCGGTGAGCACGTCGACGACCGGGAGCTCGACCGGCGACCCCGGCTCCGCCGTCGCGTCGCCGCCGATCCCCTCGCTGACGTCCGCGACGTGGATCGTCTCTGCCTCGCTCATACCCGTGAGAGGTGGCGCCCGCCTCATAAACCATCGCCTCGCCCGTCCCGTCGCCCTCGGGCGGCGGCGTCCACAAGAAGTAAATCGGCGCCGGGAGTTTGGCCGCGCATGGACACCGAGAACACCCTCCTCAACGCGGTCGTCGGCGCTATCGCGTCGGCCGTCCTCTCGTTTACCGGCATCTCACCCCTCCTCGGCGGCGCCGTCGCCGGGTATCTGAACGGCGACGACGGGCTGCGCGTCGGCGCGCTCTCCGGTGCCATCGCGTCGATTCCGATCGTCGGGCTGCTGCTGCTCGTACTGGTGATCCTTCCGTTCTTGGGACTCTTCGGCTTCCCGCTCGAAGCTGGCCTCGCGGCCGGGGGAATCGTCCTCGTCGCGGCCGTCGTGGTGTTGGGCGGCGTCGCCTACTCCGTGGTGTTGAGCGCGCTCGGCGGGCTGCTGGGCGTGTACGTGAAAGAGGAACTGTAGGTCGGTCGCTGTTACTTATAAATAGCTGAATCCGGATCGGCGGAGAACGCTACCAAAGCCTCAGCCGCTCAGTTATACATGCTTTGACCGAAAATCGGCGATAACCACTCCCAAAGCCCCCGCCGCGAGGACTCGCGCGGCTTGCTGCGCGCCTCGCTCGGTCGCTCGCGTTGCTCGCTCCTTCGCTGCGGTGCTTGCTACGCCGTGCTTNCGGCTTGCTGCGCGCCTCGCTCGGTCGCTCGCGTTGCTCGCTCCTTCGCTGCGGTGCTTGCTACGCCGTGCTTCGCCCTCGCGGCTGCCGTTTGAGTCCCGCCCCCACGGCACCGCCCAGCACCTCACGCCTCCCCAGCCTCGTCGGCGGTCCTCCGCTTTGCTCCGGACCGCCGACTCCCTCGCGCGTGCGGTTCGCGCCGCGAGGCGGCGCTCGCCGGCACGCGCCACCGCACCACCTGTGTATAAACGGTGTGCGAGAATCGGCCTACGACCCGACCTCGAAACGCCTCAGTGTTCGCCGCCGGTGCCGCGCCGGTCGGAGTCGAGGTCGATGTCGAGGTCGTCGAGCAGTTCCTCGGCCTCCTCGCGCTTCTCCTGGTGGTCTTCGAGGAACTCTCGCATCAGCTCGGCGGCCTGCTCCTTACAGCCGCCACAGAGGCGCTCGCCGTTGACGCACTCGGCGTACACCTCCTTGGTCAGCTCGTCGTCGTCGCCCGCGAGCAGGTAGGCGTACAGCTCGTAGACGGGGCACTCGTCGGCCTCGCCGCCGAGTTCGCGCTGCTCGTCGGCGGTGTCGCGGCCGCCGGTGGTCGCCGCCTTCACCTTGTCGTAGCCGTCCTCGGGGTCGTCCAGCAGCGAGATGTGGCTCGCCGGGATAGACGAGGACATCTTCCCGCCGGTGAGCCCGGTCATGAACCGGTGGTAGATCGAGGATGGCTGGCGGAAGCCGAACCCGTCGTGGTCGATCTCGACCTCCCGGGCGACGGACTCGGCCTCGTCGCGGGTGAGGTCGAAGGCGTCGACGTGCCCCTCGAAGACGCGCTTTTCGCCCTCCACGGCCTCGATCAGCGCCTCGAACGCCTCGTCGGTCGCGTTGCGGTCGAAGAAGCGCACGCGGGGGCGGAGCGGCTCCTTCCCGCCGGCGCGGAGCTTGTCGAGCGCGGTCGACTTCGCAGCCGCGAGGTCGACGCTCTTGCGGTCGCTCTCCGGCGGCTCGTAGTCCGCGAGCCACTCGGCGGCGTCCTCGCAGCGCACGTCCGAATCCGCCTCCTCACCCTCGCCGGTCGCGAGCGCGTCGTACGCGGCCCGGACGAGCTGTCGCTCCTCGTCGTCCAGCTCGAAGGAGGCGAACGCCTCGGTCACCTTGAAGTAGCGCACGCGGGTCGCCAGGTCGCGGGTGAGCCGGACGTGGGGGTCTTGGTCTGGGCCGACCGGGATGACGGTGGGCTTCGGCTCGTCGACGAGCTGCGGGTAGAGGATGTCCGCGGTCTGGGTGATGACGCTCTGCATGTGCGAGATGTTCGTCTCGCCGTCGAAGCCGTAGATCGCCTCGAACTCCGAGAAGTTCGCCTTCGAACCGAGCTCGAAGCCGAGGTCTTGGACCGCGCGGTTGTCGGACTGGCGGTACAGCTCCCCGTCCTCGGCGTCGAAGCCGAGCGCGAGCAGCGAGAGGAGGTAGTTGCGGGCGTGCTCGTCGATCTCGTCCCACGACATGCCGCGCGCGGAGTGCGCTTCGAGGTCGGCGATGAGCCCGAACGCGTCGCCGCCCATCTCCTGATGCCAGATGATCTCGTCAAACACGAGCTTGTGACCGATGTGGGGGTCGCCCGTGGGCATGAACCCGGAGAGCGCCGCGAACGGCTCGTCGTTCGCCATCGCCTCCGCGACCGCGTCGTACT
This sequence comes from Halorubrum californiense DSM 19288, assembly GCF_000336875.1. GTDB lineage: Archaea > Halobacteriota > Halobacteria > Halobacteriales > Haloferacaceae > Halorubrum > Halorubrum californiense. The sequence continues at coordinate 36,027 of NZ_AOJK01000025.1, forward strand.
CGCGGTGGCCGAAGATGACGCCGCGGCGCATCAGGTAGTGCGGGTCCGGCACGTCGTCGTCGACCTCGTCGAACGCCTCGATGCCGAACTCGGCGAAGAGGTCCGCGTAGTCCCCGACCGACGCCGACCCCCACGGGTCGAGCGCGACGTCCTCGGTCGGCTCGTCCGCGTCGGTCCCGCCGTCGGTCCGGGGGGGCGTCGACGGCCCGCGGGCGTCGCCGGACTCGCGCCCGTCGCCGCCCGGCGTCGCCCCCTCGGGGGTGTCCTCGTCCATACCACCTCTCCCGTCGGTCAACGCAAAAACCGTTCGCTTGCGCGGGAGCGGTTGGCACGGCGCGACGCCATCCGAACTCGCCGACCCCGTCCGAACCCGCGGGTCAGCGCCGCCCCGTCTGTGCCACCAGCCGCGTCGCGGTCGCCTTCCACCGGATCGAGACCGGGTCTCCGGGAGCGAGACCGAGCCGATCGACGCTCTCGGCGGTGATCAGCGCGGCAACGTCGACGGCACCCACGTCGCTCGTCTCCTTTCCGTCGGCCGGTTCGACCTCGATCCGGACCGTCGACACGGTCTCGCCGGAGTCGATCTCGGAGACTCGCCCGTCGAGGCGATTCCGGGCGCTCGTCGCGTCGGGGTCGACCGCGTTGGCCGCGTCGTTGACGGTGACGGCGTCCGCGCCGATCCGGACCTGGACCGCGTCGCCGACGGCGACCGCAGCGCCGTCACCGCCGTCGCCGCCGTCGTTCCCCTCGCCGCCGGCTCCGCCGTGGAGCCCGGAGAGCTCCCCGACCGGAGTGTCGACGACTGCGATCTCGCCGTCGATCGCCTCGACCGTCCCGCGGAGGACCGTCTCGGGCACCGACGCCGTCGCCGCGAGGACGGCCTGGAGCCGGTCGTAGCGGTCGAGGAGGTCCCGAGCCGACGGCGCGAGCCGGCTCCCGCCGCCGCCCTCGCCGCCGCGACGGCGCTCGACGAGCGTGCCGTAGGCCTCCTCCAGCGTCTCGATCCGGGTGAGGGCGCGGGCACGGGACCGCCCGAGGGCCTCGGCCGCGCCCGCGACCGACCCCGCCGCGTCGACCGCGCGCAACAGGGCCGCGTCGCGGCCGTCGAACTCGACGCCGCCCTCGATCAGCGCGGCGCGCCCGCGGCCCGCGGCCGGGTCCGCCCCGGAGCCGGTCGAGTCTCTCATGCCCGGAGGATGCGGGCGGGCCGTGATGGCGTTTTCGACCGGCCGTTGCCCGTCGCTTGCCGCGGCACACAACTTATATGCCGTGTCGACCCACCGTTGTATCTATGCCGATACAACGACGCAAGTTCGTGGCCGCGGTCGGTGCCGGAGCGATCGTGAGTACGGCCGGCTGCTCGTCGACGAACGACGGCGGCGACGGCGGCGACGGAGGCGGTGGCGATGGGACCGGCGGTAACGGGACCGACGGCGGAAGCGCCGCCGAGTCCGTCGGCGTCGCCGGCGAGACGCTGACGCTCACGACGACGACGAGTACCTACGACACGGGCCTGCTCGACGAGATCCACTCGGACTTCGAGGAGATGTACGGCGTCACGGTCGACGCCGTCGCGCAGGGGACGGGCGCGGCGCTGGAGACCGCCCGCAACGGCGACTCGGACATCGTGATGGTCCACGCCCGCGGGCTCGAAGACGAGTTCATGCGCAACGGGTACGGGATCAACCGCCGCGACCTGATGTTCAACGACTTCGTGATCGTCGGGCCGGAGAGCGACCCGGCCGGAATTCAGGGGATGGGCTCCGCCACCGAGGCGCTCACGGCCATCGCCGACGCGCAGGCGCAGTTCGTCTCCCGCGGCGACAACTCGGGGACCCACACGAAGGAGCTGAACCTCTGGGAGGCGGCGGGCACGGACCCCGGCGGCGACTGGTATCAGGAGACCGGTACCGGGATGGGCGAGGCGCTCAACATCGCCAACCAGCAGGGCGCGTACACGCTCTCCGACCGCGGAACCTTCATCTCGCAGCGCTCGGAGATCGACCTGACGATCCTCGTTCAGGGACCGATCGAGGGCGGGCCGGAGATCCTCGCGAACCCGTACGGCGTCATGGCGGTCAACCCCGGCGTCCACGAGAACGCCAACTACGACCTCGCGATGGCGTACATCGGCTGGATCACCAGCCCGGGCGTCCAGAACGCCATCTCGGAGTATCAGGTGAACGGCGAGCAGCTGTTCTTCCCCGAGGCCGTCTCCGAGGACCCCGACTTCCAGCAGTACGTTCCGGAAGGCTGGAGTAGCGACGACTCGGACTCGTAAGCGTGCCGATCGAACCGGTCGCACAGCTGGCTCCCGCCCTGCTCGACTCGGGCGCGGGCCCCGCGTCCCTCTTCGGAGCCTCGTTCAGGGAGGGGTACGTCGGGAGCATTATCGCGGTCTCGCTGTACGTGAGCCTCACGGCCGTGGCGCTGAGTACCTTGGTCAGCGTGCCGGCCGCCGTCGCGATCGGCCTCACGGAGTTCCCCGGGAAGGGGTTCGTGAAGTCGGTCGTCAACACCGGGATGGGGTTCCCGAGCGTGGTCGTCGGGCTGGTGGTGCTGTTCGCGGTCTCCAATCAGGGGCCGCTGGGGTCGCTGGAGCTCATCTTCACCCGCGAGGCGATGATCATGTCGCAGTTCGTCCTCGCGACGCCGCCGATCACGGCGATCAGCCTCGCGGCCGTGAGCGGCGTCGACGACGGGGTCCGCGACGCCGCCCGCGTCCTCGGCGGGACGCGCATCGACGTCGCGCTGGTGGTGATCAAGGAGGCCCGCTACGGGATCGCGACCGCGGTGTTGGCCGGGTTCGGCCGCGCGGTGAGCGAGGTCGGCTCCGTCCTCATCGTCGGCGGGAACATCACGAGCGCGGACGGCATCTCGAAGACCCGCACCCTGACCACCGCGATCCAGCTCGAAGCGCGGCAGGGCCGGTACGAGACCGCCATGATTCTGGGCGCCGTGCTGGTCGCGCTCGTGTTGACCGTCAACGCCGTCGTCGTCCGCTTCGGCGACCGGGGGGTGGCGGGCTGATGCGCCGGGAGGTGACAGGATGACGCGCCGAGGGGTGACAGACTGATGCTCCGCGCGACGAACGTGTCGCGGTCGTACGGCGACGAGACGGTGTTCCGCGACCTCACGGTCGACGTCGACGCGGGCGAGGTCGTCGCGGTCATCGGCCCCTCCGGCGTCGGCAAGACGACGCTGCTGCGGACGCTCGCGCTGTCGCTGGAGCCGGACGAGGGGACAGTGACGCTCGACGGGACCGACCCGTGGGCGGTCGACGAAGCGGCGCGGCTCGCGCTCCGCCGCCGGGTCGGCATGGTGTTCCAAGAGGCGAGCCTCTTCGGCGGGTCGGTCGCCCGCAACGTCGAGTACGGGCTCCGGGTCCGCCGCTCGTGGAGCGAGCGGCTCGCCTCGCTCGTCCGACTCTCCGGCGCGGCGGACGCGGTCCACGAGTCGCTCGACGTCGTCGGACTGACCGACAAGACGGACCAGCCGGCCGACTCGCTCTCCGGCGGCGAGGCCCAGCGGGTGTCGTTCGCCCGCGCGCTGGCGTACGACCCCGACGCGCTGCTGCTCGACGAGCCCACCTCCGACCTCGACCCGCGCAACACCGCCGTCATCGAGGAGGCGATCGGCGAGGCGAAATCGAGGGGGATCGGGGTCGCGCTCGCGACCCACGACATGCATCAGGCCGAGCGGGTCGCGGACCGCGTCGCGGTGCTGCTCGACGACGGGATCACGGAGATCGGGCCGACCGAGGAGATCTTCGAGGACCCCGCCGACGAGCGCACCCGGAAGTTCATCTCGGGCGAACTGGTGTACTAATATCGTGGAAGAGCGGGAAGCCGGTCGGATTCCGGCAGTCTGACGTGGCTGACCGACGGATCTGCGGAGAACGCCTCCAAAGCCCCAGTCGTGAGGACGACGCACGCTTGCTGCGCCCCTCGTCACTCACTCCGTTCGTTCCTGCGGTGCTTACGTCGCCTGCGCCGTCCTCAACTGCCCCTTTGGATCCCTCCCCGCACCGCTCCGCACAGCACCTCACACCTCCCCAGCCTCGTCGGCGGTCCTCCGCTTTGCTCCGGACCGCCGACTCCCTCACGCGTGCGACTCGCGGCCTTCGGCCGCTCGCCGGCACGCGCCACCGCACCGGTTGTTTACAAACAATCGACACCGCCGAATGAGACCTCGAAGTCGAGTTCGACCGCCTCGCCCGCCTCGGCGTCGCCCGGGTCGACGACGTGCTCGTCGGCCGCGAAGCCCGCGTGGAGGTGGTCGTAGGTGCGGTCTATGGCCTCCACGATCACCTTCGTGTCGCCGGTGACGGGCATGAAGTTCGTGTCGCCGTTCCAGCGCGGGACGACGTGGGTGTGGAGGTGATCGATCGACCCGCCCGCGGCGTCGCCGCCGAGGTTCTGCCCGGTGTTGACGCCGTCGGGGTCCATATCGCGTCGCAACGCCGCGAGCGTCGCCGCTTTCAGCTTCGCGTGGTCGAGGAGAGTCTCGTCGTCGAGGTCAGTCGGGTCCTCGACGTGTTCGTCGGGGATCACCATCGCGTGGCCGGGGTTGTACGGCGCGTTGTTCAGGAGGACGTAGTTACGCTCGCTGCGGGCGACGACGCGCGCCTCGCGGGCGTCCTCGCGCTCGGGCAGGACGCAGAACGGGCAGCCGTCGATCGGGTCCGCGTCGCGTTCGACCCACTCGATCCGCCACGGCGCGAAGATCTGGTCCATCAGTCGTCGAAGCCGTGGATACCCGCGGTCGTCACCTCGACGCCGTCCTCGGTGACCAGCAGGGTGTGTTCCGCCTGACTCACGATGGCGTCGTCGTCCTCCGTCAGGACGGGGTACCCCTCGATCGCGTTCGCCTGCTTCAGCCGGCGAAGCGCCATCTCGGCGCGGTCCGTCTCCAGCCACCGCGCCGCGAACGGGAGGTCGTCGAACGCCTCGATCTCTTCGAGCGCCTGCCGCGCCCGCCGGTCGCGCACGCTCGCGGAGCCCTGCTGTTCGAAGATCTCCTCGTCGGTCCCCTCGCCGACCTTCCCGCGGCCGTCGGTGGCGAACGGCTCGATGGCGACCGCCTGTCCCGGTTCGAGTTCGACCGAGCGGTCGACGCCGCGGTTCGGCACCGTGGGCCCGGTGTGGGCGTCGTAGCGCTGGACGCCGTGGCCGGAGAGGTTGAGGACCGGCGTGTAGCCGTACCCGCGGATCACGTCCTCGATCGCCCCCCCGACCACGCCGACCTCGACGCCCGGGCCGGCCTCGTCGAGCGCGGCTTCGAGCGCCATCTCGGCGGCCTCGACGAGTTCGGGGGTCCCGGTGTGGTCGACCGTCACCGCGGCGTCGGCGATGTAGCCGTCGACGTGGACGCCGACGTCGAGACACACCATCTCCTCGCCGAACTCGGTCTCGTCGTCTCGGCTTGGCGTCGCGTGCGACGCCTCGGGGTCGACGCTGATGTTGACCGGGAACGCGAGGCCGGCCCCCTGCTCGCGGACGAAGTCCTCCGTCCACTCGGCGACTTCGAGGTGGGTCCGGCCCGGCTCGACCATCTCGCGGGCCTCGTTCATCGCCTCGACCAGCACCGCGCCGGCCTCGCGGTAGCTCTCGACCGCGTCCTCGTCCAGAGGTCCGTGACTCATGGCTCCGGCTTCGGCGAGGGCGCGCAAAGAGGTTGCGGAGGGCGGTCGACTACGCCTCGTCCGTGATCTCGACGTACCACGCGTCGCCGAACGGTTCGCCGTCTATCTCGCGGGCGTCCAAGCGCTCGTCCGCGTCGCCGAACGGGTCGCGGCTCGTGGGTCGGTCGCCGGGTCCCGCGGGAGTGTCCTTTCTCCCGGAGACGCGTGCGCGCCGCGGTCGTCGGTCGACGCTCCGCGCGAACATGTTCGCTCGAAGACGTAGGGGAACGGAGGGCGTCGGATCGGACACGTCGAGTACACCCTCGGACCACGATCACGACGCGGACCCGGTGACCGACCACGTCCACGAGAACTCGTGGTCCGCGAACCTCGAAGGCCCCGAACACGCAGACGACCGCGATCTGCTCGTCCGACAGGCGATCGAAGCGGTCGAGCACACGGCCGCGGGCAACCACGTCAACCTCGTCACCCACGGCGACAACGACCACCCGGAGACGTACCTCGTCGACGCGCTCGAATCGGAGCTCGGCGGCGACCTCGACTGGGAGTACGTCGAGCAGTGCGGCTGCGGGGGGCACGTCGTCCGCGTCCGCGTCTGAGCCGACACCGGAAGGTCGGCGGATCTACTCGCACTCTTCGGCCGCTCGCGGGAGCCACATCCGCACCACCGTGCCGGTCGGCTCGCGGGTGTCGATCTCGAGGTCGCCGCCGGACTCCGTGACGATCCAGTGGACGAGCCAGAGGCCGAGCCCGCTCGCGTGTTCGAGCGCCGTCTCCCGCGCCTCCGAGAACACCGTCCGCTCGACCGGCGGGATGCCGGGGCCGTCGTCGACCACGTCGAGCCGGAACCGGTCGCCGTCGCCGACGACCGTCGCCTCCACGTGCGGATCATCGTCGTCGTTGTGGACGACGGCGTTCTCCAGCACGTTCCGGACCGCGGACTCCAGCAGTTCGTCCGCGGCGACGACGGCGGAGTCGGGCACCGTCACCGTTACCGTCGCCCGCGGGAACGACGAGCCCAGCGACTCGCAGAGGCGGTCGACGAGCGCGGCGAGGTCGATCTCGGTCTTGTCGGCGTCGCTGTGCAGCGCGACGTCGATCTCGCGCGCCTGGTCGCTGAGGTGCGTCAGCGTCTGTACCTTCCGGTCGATGACGTCGAGGTACGGGTCGCCCTCCTCGTCGACGTGGTCGCGGAGCAGGTCGGCGTACCCGCCGATGACGTTGGCGTCGTTCTTCAGGTCGTGTCGCAGCACCCGGTTCAACACCTGAAGCCGCTGTTCGTACCGGCGGGCGTCCGTGACGTCGGTGGCGGTGATGACGACCTCGCCCGTGTCGGCGAACAGCCGCTCGATCACCGTCTCGAACCGGCGCCAACTACCGTCCGCGCACGCGATCCGGTGCGTGAGCGACTGCGGTTCGGGGCCCTCGAAGGCGCGCTCGAAGGCCCGCTGCGCCTCGCGTCGGTCCTCGGGGTGGACCAGATCGATGACCGGGCGTCCCTCGACCTCGTTCGCCTTGTGACCGATCAACCGCTCTATCGACGGACTCACGTACCGGAGCAGTCCGTCCTCGCCACAGATCGCGATCACGTTCGGCGATTTCTCGATGAGCGCGCGGTAGCGTCGCTGGAGCGTTTCCCGCTCGGTGACGTCGCGGAACAGCAGGACCGTCCCGCCGCGGCTCGTCCCCGGCCCGGTGATGTCGTGGACGTCGACCGTCAGGAACCGCGGCGCGCCGTCGTCGCCGCCGACCGTCACGCGGAATTCGTCGTCGGACGCCTCCCCCGTCACCGCGTCGGCGACCGCCGGGACGCCGTCGAACGCCTCGCCGGCGTGGACGCCGAGTTCCGCGTCCGGGAACAGCGCCTCGGCCGGGTCGTTGCTGTCGACCACCCGGCCGTCGGCGTCGCAGACGACGACGCCGTCGGAGAGGTTCGCGAACACCGCGTCGCGGGCGATCGGCGAGACGTCGAGCAGCCGGTACCGGAACACGACCCACGCCAGCAGCGCCGAGGTCCCGCTGAAGGCGATCGGCGTGAAATCGACCAACCCGCGATCCGGACCGACGATCCCCGCGATGCCGGCCGCGCCGAGCGTCAGCGGCGCGACGCCGGCGACGAAGAGGACGGCGGCCTGTCGGCGGAACACGCCGTCGCGAGAGACGGCGGCGTAGCCGAGGACGGCGAAGGTGAACAGGTTGACCGCGTAGGTGTAGCCGACGAACCCGAGCAGCGCGGGCGTCGGCGCGTACTGTAGGATTCGGAAGCCGCCGGCGTCGACGAGGGTAGGATCGGCGTAGAACAGCGGGTCGACGCCGACCGTCCAGGCGGCGCCCACGACCGCGACGGGGACGACCCAGAAGAGCGCGAAGCGGCGCCGGTCGAGCCACGCGGTCCGGTCGACGTACGAGAGGACGAAGACGGGCCACGCCACCGCCAGTCCAGCGGAGCCGAGCCAGACGAAGCGGTTGAAAAACAGCGTGAGATCGAGCGAGGTCGCGGACAGCTGGGCCGCGTACGCCAGCGACCAGAGGCCGGCCGTGCCCGCGACGCCGACGAAGCTCCACAGGAGGGCGTGACCGCCGCGCGAGCGGTTCCCGAACGCGTACGCGGCGAACCCGAAGGACGCGACGGCCGCGACGAGCAACGGAACCGTGTACGGCGTCGGTTGCCACGCCATCGATACCGGTAGGATGCGAGAGCCCCGTAAAAAGGGACCGAATCCTCTAACCCGTTTGAAGAGAGTGGATCCGTATGCTCGAACCGGGCGACTCCGCACCCGCGATCACGCTCACAGACCACCGCGGCGAGACGGTCACCGTCGACCCGGCGGCGGCCAAGTACACGGTCGTGTACTTCTATCCGCGCGCCGACACGCCCGGCTGTACCGCCGAGGCGTGTAGCTTCCGCGACGAGTGGGGCGCGTTCGAGGACGCAGACGTCGCCGTCGTCGGGATCAGCGACGACCCCGTCGATGACCTCGAACCGTTCGCCGCCGAGTACGACCTCCCCTTCACCCTCCTCTCGGACCCCGACGGCGAGGTCTCGGGCGCGTACGACTCCTACGGCGAAAAGCAGATGTTCGGAAACACCTTCGACGGCGTGTTCCGGAACACGTACGTCCTCGACGAGGAGGGCACGGTCGTCTTGGCCTACGAGGGGGTCTCCCCAGAGGACCACGCCGTCGAGATACTCGACGACGTCCGCGCGCTCGACGACTGAACCGGATGACCGTCGGCGAGCGGAACCCGCCGACGACTGCCACTCGGCAGTATTATTACGTGTCATGACTCAAGTGAAACGATGCCCTCCAAGCGAACGTTCGCGAAGCGCGTAGCGGCGCTCGCGGCGACCGGGCTGGGAGTCGGCGGACCGATCGACGCCCTGACCTCCGAACCGCCGCCCGACGCGACCCTCGCGGTCGAACCGGCCGCGACCGGCGCCGGAACGACCGACGACGCGACGAGCGGCCGCGACGGCGCCAGAGCCGAGGGACCGCGATCGGCGGTCGCCGACGGGACCTACGACCCGGCCGCGGCCGCGTCGAACGCCGTCGACACCGTCGTGACCGGCCGAGTCGACCCAGCAGCTCTGGCGGCGACGGGCCTGCCGAGCGTGGTCGGAAGTCGACTCCGGCGGCTGCTCGACAGATACGAGAGCGCGTCGCTCGACGGCGTGCGGCAGGCGACCGGGGGCGCCGCGCTCACCGCGGACGGACCGGAGGGGTGTGCCGTCGCGGTCGGCGACGTCGACGCGACCGCGTTGGTCGCCGACCTCGACGCCGATCCCGAGGTGACTCGCGAGTCGGACGACGGCTCCGGATTCACCCGATTCCGGGCGCCGAGCCTCGGGTCGGCGGTCGGCGTGGCCGCCGGTGAACTCGTGGCCGCGTACGGCCCGACCGCCGCCGTCGCCGCGGCGCACCGCGACGCCGGCATCGGCAGGGACGACGGCGGAGCGCAGCGGCGGGCGGGCACGACCGGGAGCTATGGCCCCCTTCCCTCGCTGCTCGGGGGCGACGCGACGGTGTGCGTCGACCTCGGGCCGGACGCCCGCGATCACCTCCAGACCGTACTCGCCGACGCGCCGGACGAACTCCGCACCGCGGTCGACGCCTCGGGCGCGGTCGGGGCGTCGCTCCGCGTCACCGACGACGAATCCGCCGAGGACGCGGCCCCCGGCGATCCGAGCGTCGCGCTGCGGTACGGCGCGGTCGCGGACCCCCGACGCCTCGACAGGGAGACCGCCGAGGCGATAGCGCGGGCCGCCCGCGAGGGCGAGACCTCGCTCGCGGACGCGACCGTCACCCGACACGGGCGGACTGTGATCGTCGACGCCGCGGCCGAGAGCGACCTGTTCGCGTCCCACGCCTCGCTGTTCGACGGCACCGTCGGCGACCCGATCGAGGTGGCCGACGCGTGATCGACGCCGCCGGCAACGAGAGTGTCGACCGCGAGAGCGCCCCAGCCGTATCGAAAAGTGACCGACCCGCGAGCGAACCCACGATGACGACGAGGGACACCACGTCACGACAGCGGTATCGAACGAGGACGAGTCGATGAGTTCTGGGGACTCTCCTTCGAGGACACCCAACGAACCGACGGACGACGCGGAGTCAACGAGCCCGGATCGATCGCCCCCGACGACGGACCGACCGCGAACGACGGCCGATCGACCGACCACGAACGACGCGTCCGGGTCCCGCCTCGACCGGATCGAGACCCGACACGCAGTCGGAGTCGCCGCGATACTCGCGGTGGCCGCGGGACTGCTCGTCGCGCCCGGCGTGTACGGCGCCGTGACGGGGCCCGACGGGACGGTCGCCGTGATCGAGATCGACGGCACGATCGACTCGGGGACCGCCCAGCACGTCGAGGACAACCTCCGCGACGCCCGGACGAACGACTCGATCGAGGCGGTCGTCTTGGAGGTCGACAGCGGCGGCGGCCTCCCCGCACAGAGCGAACGGATGTACGCGGCGGTCGACCGCACCGCGTCGGTGATGCCGGTGTACGCCGCCGTCGACACGCTGGGCGCGTCGGGCGCCTACCTCGCGATCGCGCCCGCCGACCGGATCTACGTCGCGCCCTCCGCGCAGGCGGTCGGCAGCGTCGGCGTCGCCGGCACCGCGCCGGCGCCGAGCGGACCCAACGCGGGGACGACCGGGCCGGACAAGCGGGGGAGCGACCCGGACACCCAGCGCGAGCGCCGACAGACGCTCGCGAACCTCTTCATCGAGAACGTGATCGAGCAGCGCGGTGACGAGATCGAACTCGACCGCGAAGCGATCGCGCACGCCGACGCGTACCTCGGCACCGAAGCGGTCGAGAACGGCTTCGCAGACCGGTTCGGCTTCGTCGACGGCGCGGTCGCCGACGCCGCGAGCGAGGCGGGAATCGACGACTACACGGTCGACACGCGACGCACGGAGAGCCCCGTTCCCGGCGGCATTCCGCTGCTGGAGCGCGACGACGGGACGGTCGTCGTCGCCGACGGCTCCCAAGCGGAGTTCGGCGACGGACTGATACTCGCGGTCGCGCCGCAGGCGTGGGACGAGACCGTCGGCGACGACGTCGTCATGACGAGCTACACCGGACGGCTCCCCGCCGACGGCGATGCGGCGAGCGCGGAGGATACGACGAGCGGCGACGAGTCGGCCGCGCCCGGCGACGATTCCGCCGCGGCGATCGACGCCGCGGTCGCGGCGAACGGGGGTGAGGCGGCGTGAGCGTCGACCTGCGAACGACGGTCGGCGCCTTCGCGCTGGTCTTCCTCGCGGTCGTCGGCGTCGCCGCCGTCGGCGGCGTCGTCCTCGACGGCGGAGCGCCCGAGACCGACGCCGTCGCGGACGACCACTGGCAGTTGGACGCGGTCGAGCCGGAGACCGTCAGCGAGGGCGGCGAGGTGGAAATGGAGAGCGGCGAGCCGTCGAACACGGTCGTCGTCCACCTCGGTCGCGAGGCGTCCGGACTCGGCGGCGGCACGTCGATCCTCCCGATCGAAGACGGCGAGGCGCCCGCGGAGGCCGACATCGGATCGCTCGGCGGCGTCCGACGCGGCGTCGCGCCGCTGACCGCCGCGCTCGTCGAGAACGGCCACGAGGTCCGGTTCTACGGCGGCGCCTTGGGCGCGGAACCGTTGCCGGCGATGCTCTCGGACGCGGACGCGTTCGTCACCACGAGCCCCGGCGCGCTGTCGGCGACCGACGCCGACGCGGTCGAGACGTTCGTCGACGCCGGCGGCCGGACGCTCGTCACGAGCGACCCGGGCGGCGCCGGCGCGCTCACCGACTTCGGCTCGCCGTTCGGCGTCTACGGCGAGGCGGGGTACGTGTACGACATGGAGAACAACGACGCGAACTACCTCAGCGTGCTCGTCGAGCCGGCCGGGCCGGGGACGCTGACGGAGGGCGTCGAGGAGGTCGTCCTCCGCGGCGCCGCGCCGATCGGCGCGGCCGACGGCTCTCCGGCGCTCACGACCGCCGAGACGTCGCGGCTGTCGACGACCCGGGAGGCCGGGGCGTACGGCGTCGCGGTCCGGAGCGACTCGCTCGTGGTGGTGGGCGACTCCAGCTTCCTCGAACCGGAGAACGCCGGCCGCGCCGACAACGGCGTCCTGATCGGCAACGTCGCGGACTTCCTCGTGACGGGTGAGAGCCCGGACGTGTCGTTCGGCCCGGGCGCCGGTCCGGGCGGGGCAGTCCCGCCGGGCGGCGCGGTCCCGCCGGGCGGGTCGACGCCGCCGGCACCGACCGACCCGACGGGTAACGAGACTGACCCGTCCGGGAACGCGACCGCGTAGTCGACCACCGAGCAGGAACGTCGCGGCCGCGACCTGCTTTTTACCCCGGAAATCGTATTCCGGCGGCCGCGTCGGCGATCTCCTGCCGTTTCAACAGCCCGAACCCGAGGACGATGACGACGAAGCCCGCGACGGTGAACGGCGTCACCGGTTCGGCGAGCAGCAGGGCGCCCGCCACGGTCGCCACGATCGGAACGACGTAGGAGACCAAGTTGATCTCGAAGGGACCGAGCCGGTCGAGCAGCGTGAAGTAGATGGTGTACGCCACCGCCGACGAGAGCAGTCCGAGGAACGCCAGCGCGACGATGGCGCGCGGCGCCGCGGCGGGGAGCCGTTGGCTCTCCCCCAGTCCGAGGCTGAGCGCGTGGATGGCGAGCGCGCCGAACCCCATCGCCCACCCCGTGAGCGCGACGCTCGAAAAGGACGTCTCGACGGTGCGGAGGCCGACGCTGCCGACCGCGACGGCGACGACGCCGATCGCGATCAGCCCGACGCCGACCGCGACGCCGCCGCCGAGGCTCGCGGGGTCCGGCTGTGCGACGAGCCCCACGCCGAGAAACGCGAGGACGACTCCGACCGCGCCGCGCGCGTCGAGGTCCGCGCCGCCGATCCAGACGGCCGCGACCGCCGCGGTCGCGATGGGGACGAGGCTGTAGGTGATCGAGGCGATGCCGCTCGTGGTGTACTGCTGGCCGATGAACAGCAGGGAGTTGTTCGCGGCCACGGAGAGGCCGCCGCTGAACCCGATCGCGGCGAGGTCGCCGCGGGTCCGCGGCAGGGGCTCGTCCTCCGTGAGCAGCACGTACGAGATCAGCGCCAGCGCGGCCACGTCGAACCGGTAGGCGGCGTACAACACCGGCGGGTAGTAGTCGAGGCCGACCTCGATGGCGACGAAGGATCCGCCCCACAGCAGGGCGAGCGTGAAAAACAGCGCGACGTCTCGATACCGTGACACGGTCGGCCGAACGCGCGCCGGGGATAAAGCGATGTCCGTCGCGGCCCGGACCGCCGGGACCGCTCCGCGGCCGCGTCAGGGGTCGCCGCCCGGTCGGTCCGCTCAGTAGCCGCGGACGATGAGGTAGTCCGCGAGGTCTTCGAGCAGGCTCCGGGAGCCGCTCTCGGGGAGGAGTTCGAGGTGTTCCTTCGACCGCTCGGTGAGGTCCTCGGCGGTGTCGCGGGCGTACTCGATGGAGCCGACCTCTTCCAGCGCCGCGACCGCGTCGTCGATGGCCGCCTCAGTCACCTCGGCCGGCGTGTCGGCGTCGACGAGGCCGTCGACGTCGACCCCCTGCTGGCGGGCGTGGAGGGTGATCAGCGTCTCCTTCCCCTCGACGAGGTCGGAGCCGCGCTGCTTGCCCAGCTCCTCCGAGGGGACGGTGAGGTCGAGCACGTCGTCTTGGATCTGGAACGCGCGCCCGGAGTCGATCCCGTACTGGTATAACGCGTCGACGACGTCCTCGTCGGCGCCGAGCAGGAGGGCGGGCGTCGCGGCCGACGCGCCGTACAGCACCGCGGTCTTCAGCTCGACCATGTTTAGGTACTCGTCGGGGAGGATGTCGTCGCGGCTCTCGAAGGCGACGTCGAGCGCCTGCCCCTCGCAGATCTCGGTGCAGGTCGACGCGAGCATTCGCATCGCTTCGAGCCCGCTCTGCGGGTCCGCGCCGGTCTCGGTCATGAACTCGAACGCCTTCGAGTAGAGCGTGTCGCCCGCGAGGATCGCCGTCGAGACGTCGTACGCCTCGTGGACCGCGGGGACGCCCCGACGCAGGTCGTCCTCGTCCATGATGTCGTCGTGGATCAGCGTGAACGACTGGATCACCTCGATGGCGACCGCGGCCCGCATCACGTCGACGTCGTCGCCGTCGAGCGACGGGAACGCGCGGAAGTCGGCGCCCATCGGCTCGGTGCCGGTGACCGCCTCCGCGGCCAGCGTCGTCACCGTCGGGCGGAGCCGCTTCCCGCCGGCTTCGAGGATGTATCGGGTCGCCTCGTACAGCCGCTCCGGCTCCTGGACCGGCAGCTCCTCGTCGATAGCGGCGTTGACGAGTTCACGCCGCTCGCGGATGGCGTCCAGCACCCGCGCCTCCTTCGTCTCGCTCGTCATTCGACGAGCTGGATCGTGGACCCGTTCTGCGTGACGTGGACGTCACGTCCGAGCTTGTACCCCTGCGTCTTCGCGAGGTCGACGTACGGCGAGCGGCCCTTGAGCGTCTGGTGGCCGGGGATGAGGTGCTGCGGCTGGAGCGCCTGAAGCATCTCGTAGTGGCCCTCCTCGCGGAGGTGGCCGGAGACGTGGATGTCGTCGTAGAGGCGCGCGCCCTGCATCCGGAGCAGCTGTTCGCTCTGGTAGCGCTGCCCCTCGTTGGTGGGCTCCGGAATGACGCTCGCGCTGAAGACGACCTTGTCGCCGTCGTCGATTTCGTACGGGGTCTCGCCGCGACCCATGCGGGTGAGCATCGCGCGCGGCTCGCCCTGGTGGCCCGTCACGATGGGGAGGAAGTTCCCCTTCCCCTCCTTCATGATCCGCTTGAACGCGCGGTCGACCGACTTGCGGTGGCCGTACATGCCGACGTCGCCCTGGAAGTCGACGAAGTCGAGCCGCTCCGCGGTGCCGGAGTACTTCTCCATCGAGCGGCCGAGCAGCACGGGCTGGCGGCCGATCTCGCGGGCGTACTCGACGAGCGTCTTCACGCGGGCGATGTGCGAGGAGAACGTGGTGGCGATGATGCCGCCCGTGTAGTCTTCCATCGATTTCAGCGTGTCCTCGACGTGCTTCTTCGCGTACGACTCGGAGGGGGTCCGGCCCTTGCTGCCGGCGTTCGTACAGTCCTCGATGTACGCGAGGACGCCCTCGTCTTGGCGGCCGATCTCGCGGAACCGATCCATATCGATCGGGTCGCCGATGACGGGGTCGTGGTCCAGTCGCTTGTCGAGGCCGTAGACGACCGCGCCCTCGGGCGTGTGGAGGACCGGGTTGATCGCGTCGATGATCGAGTGCGTGACGTTGACGAACTCGAGTTCGACCTGCTCGGAGTCGCCGATCGCCATCGACGCGCCGGGCTTCATCTTCACGAGGTCGTTGTCGACCTGGAACTTGCCCTCGTCTTCGATCTGCTGGCGGACCAGCTCGATCGTGTACGGCGCGGAGACGATCGGCGCGTCGTAGCGGTGGGCGAGCTTCGGGATCCCCGCGATGTGGTCGAGGTGACCGTGGGTGGGGACGATCGCCTTGACGTCGCCTTCGAGTTCGCTCATGACCCGGTCGTCCGGGATGGCGCCCATGTCGATCAGGTCGAGGCTGTGCATGCTCTCGGTCTCCACGTTGTCGTGGATGAGGACCTTACTGAGGTTCAGGCCCATGTCGAAGATGACGATGTCCTCGCCCGCCCGGACCGCCGTCATCTGTCGACCGACCTCTTCGTAACCGCCGAGTGTCGCAATTTCGATTTCCATGGTGTGTTCGGTTTGACGCCGTGGTCGGCGCCGGTCACTGAAACCCCGCAAGGAGCCGTCGGCGCTACGTCCTACCGCGCGTCGTTGAAGGCCCCGCTACGGCCGAGTCACCGCGACTCACCGTGTCCCGCGGGAGTGTGGTACCTCGGCGTACTCCCGCGCACGGTAAAAACTCCCGGGTTCGGCCCCGCGGCGGGGATTCGCGCCCGAACTGGTCCCACAAAGCGTTTCAGGCTCTCGATCGAACTCTCGGCGATGGCAGACGTACCCCGCCGCCGAGCCCTCCTCGCGGCCGCGTCAGGGATCGCCGCGCTGGCCGGCTGCGCCGGCAGCGAGACCGCGTCGAACACCGTTTCGAGCAGAGGTCGACCCGTCGACGACTACGAACTGGAGAAGGCGCGCGACGAGAACGGCGGTGCGCTGGTCGGCGGGGAGGACGGGCTACCGTCCCTCTCGGCCGACGAGCGAGCGCGCCACCGCCGCACCACGCGGCGCGTCTTGGTCGCCGACGAGGACCTCAGCGAACTGACCTTCGCCGAGACGGACGCCGGCGAGCGGCTGCGCTCGTTTCTCGCCGCGACCGACTTCGGGTCGGCGTCGGCGTACCTCCTCGCGATGCCCGTGCGGGCGTGTCGGGAGATCCGGTTCCGGTCGGTTTCCGTCAACCCGGGCGAGCTCGCGGACGACGACCTCCACCCCCACGCCAACTTCTGTCAGGCGTACCGTCCGGCGGACGTCGAGTGCGACCCGGAAGCGACCCACACCGTCGGGTTCGCGATCCGGATCCCCGTCGTCGCCGACCGATCGACCGGGAGCGGGAGCGGCATGCGCGGCTCCTGTCGGGGCAGGGAACCGCCCGCCGTCTTCAACGCGTCGTCGTTCGGTTCGGACGGTGATGACGCGTGACCCGCGGGTCGGACTCGTGTCGTGAGTCGAGTTCACACCGTAAGCCGAGTTCGCGCCGCCGGTTCCTCGCCGGGGTCGCGGCGGCTGGCGCGGCGGCGCTCGCGGGCTGTTCCGGACTTCCGTTCACCGGCGACGAGGAGCGCCGGGAGGCGCCCGCGTCGATTCCGTCGGACGCCGTCGGATCGGTCGAGTGGCCGGCGTCGCCGTTCCCGGCCGCCGTTCCCGAGTCGCTCGCGGACGTTCACGAGACGCGGGCTCGCGAGATGCTCGACGCCGTACCGAGCGACCCGGACGTCCCCAACGCCGCCGTCGCGGCGAGAATCGGGAGCGAACGCGAGCGGGCGCTCCAGCGCGCGAACGCGGACGTGTCGGACGAGTGGCCGGTCGACGCCCTCTCCGCGTGGCGCCGGCGCCGGGAGGACGCCGCGGCGGTCCGCGGGACGTACCGCGCGGCCACCGGAACCGACGACGGGTCGGAGCTGGCCGCCCGGCGCCGAGCGGTCCGCGACGACCGCGGCGCGCTCGCAACCGACCTGACGTACCGAGCCGGGTCCCCGACGGAGGCGGCCCTGGCGTACGAGCCCGTCGAGTCGCTGCTCGGGGAGTGTGCGAGATACGTCGAACCGCGCGTGACGTACCCGGCGGACCCGGTCGCCGAGCCGTTCCGGGCCGGGAAGGCGGTGGGTCGCGTCGAGCGCGCGGTGGCGGCCGCTGCCGACGCTGCGGGGCTCCGTGACGCCTACCTCGACGAACGCGAGGAGGCGGCTCCACGGTGGGAGCCGCTGGTCGCGGCCGCCGAGGAGCTGCGCGGATCGGTGAGCCGCACGCGCTCGACCGTCCGCGAACGCACCGGGGGCGAGGGCCCGTTCGTCGATGAGGACCTGAGCGGGACGGTCGCACAGGAGCTGCTGGCCGTGAGCGAACTCCAGATCGAGTCGGCGGTCGACGACGTCGAGCGGGCGGTCGACGCCGACGAGTACGCCACCTCGGTGGTCGCGGCAGGCACCGCGCTGGCCGAGACCGAGGCGTACCGTCGGGCGGTCGACGAGATCCGGGACGACGAACACCGAGAGACCCCCTCAGAGTCGTCCGTCCGGTCGGCCGCGGAGCGGGCGCGGGCGGCGGTCGACGGGATCGCGGCCGGCGACGACCCGCTGGCGACTCGGCTCGTCCGACCCGGGCTGGAGACGATCGGGTACGTCGGCGATCGGGTGGAGCAGGGGTACGGCTCGGTGCGGCGGGCGCAGGCGGAGTTGGCGTACGTCGACCTGTACGCGAGCGCCGTCCCGGCGGCGGCCGAGTTCGTTCGCGAGCGGCTGGAGTGATCCGCCGCGGACGGCGGAGATCGTGTCAGATTGACCGGCCTCCGGGGCACTGTCCCGGTATTTTTATTAGCGCGACGGGCGGCGGTACGGACAATGAGTGGACGACCCCTCGACGTGCTCGAAGCGTCGCTCGAGGAGCCGGTGACGGTACACCTGAAGGACGGCACGACGTACTACGGAGTCCTAGGCGGCTACGACCAGCACATGAACGTCGTCATCGAGCCGGAAGCCGACGTGGACGACCGCGTCGACGACGACCTCGACGGCGAGTTCGCCGTCGCGATCGAAGACACAACGATTATACGCGGCGATAACGTCATCACCATCAAAGCATGACCGGCGCAGGTACGCCCTCCCAAGGCAAAAAGAACAAGACGGTTCACGTGAAGTGTCGACGCTGCGGCGAGAAGTCCTACCACGTCAAGAAGGAGCGCTGCTCCTCGTGCGGCTTCGGCGAGTCCGCCTCCCGGCGCGACTACGCGTGGCAGTCGAAAACCGGCGACAACTGACGACGCGGCCGCTTCGGTTTTGTCTCGCTTCTGCTCGCGTAGCTGTGCGTTCGTAAATAGTAGACTGAGAAACGGCGAACACCGCCAAATCCCTATCCGACCGCTTATAAAATCCTGCTGGCAGGGGAGCGGTGAACACCGCCAAAGCCCCAGCCGCGAGGTGGGCGCACGCTCGCTGCGCTCCTCACTCGGTCGCTGACGCTCCCTCGTTGCGGTGCTTACATCGCCTGCGCCCACCTCGCGGCTGCCCCTTTGAGTCCCGCCCCACACACAGCACCGCACCTCACGCCTCCCCAGCCTCGTCGCTGGCACCCTCCGCTTCGCTCCGGGGCCAGCGACTCCCTCGCGCGTGCTCCTCGCGGCCTCCGCTTCGCTCCGGCCGCTCGCAGGCACGCGCCGCCGCGTAAAATCCGTGGTTACGGTCGCCCACGCCTCCGCCGCCGAGCCAACGGTTAACCGGATCAGTCGCCGACCGGAGGTATGGACCTCTCAGTCGTCGACCTCTCGCCGGTCCCCCGCGGCGGCACCGCGGCGGACGCGTTCGAGAACACGGTCGACGCCGCGAAACACGCCGAGAGATTGGGGTACGAGCGGTTTTGGGTCGCCGAACACCACGGGATGGGCGACCGCCTCGCGGGCACCACCCCCGAGGTGCTGCTCGGCCGGGTCGCGGGCGCGACCGACTCGATCCGGATCGGAAGCGGAGCGGTGCTGTTGAACCACTACAGCCCGTTCAAGGTGGCCGAGTCGTTCGGCGTCCTCGACGGGCTGGCACCGGGTCGCGTCGACCTCGGGATGGGCCGCGCCAACGGCTCGCCCGCGTCCGACCGCGCGCTCGGCACCGACCGGCGGGTCGAGAACCCGAACGAGGACCACCGCGAGCGGATCACGGCGGTCGTGAACCACCTCCGCGGCGACTACCCGCCGGACCACCCGTACGGCGACCTGTCGGTTCCGGGATCGGCGGAGGGACCGGCCGTCCCGTGGGTGCTGGGGTCGAGTCCCGCGAGCGGCGAGATCGCGGGCGAACTGGGGCTGCGTTACTGCTTCGCCGGCTTCATCCGTCCGGGCTTCGCCGAGCGCGCGTTCGCGGCGTACCGCGAGTCGTTCGACCCCGAGGGTGGACTCGGGGGGCTCGACGAGCCGCGGGGGATGGTCGCGGTCAACGCGGTCGCAGCCGAGACTGACGAGGCCGCGGCCCGGCGGCGAGCGCCCGCGGAGGCGACGTTCCGGCGGATGCAACGCGGCGAACTTGGCGACGAGACGCCGACCGAAGCGGAGGCGATCGAGGAGTTGGGCGGGGCGCCCGACCCGACGCCCGCGACGCTGGACGACGACGAGTGGCCGCGGTCGATCTCGGGCAGTCCGGAGACGATACGCGGGCTGCTGAAGCAGTTGGCCGACCGCGTCGGCGTCGACGAGATGATGATCCAGCACACCGTGCCGGACCGCGACGACGCGCTCGACTCGCACGCGCTGCTCGCCGAAGCGATGGATCTGGAGCCGCGGAAGTAGGTTGACTCCGGTGCGGTCGCTGTCTGTAGATCAGTGAACCCCCTCCGGAGAGCGGCCGAGGTAGATCGACGGTGACCACATCTAAAGCCCCAGCCGGGAGGACTCGCGCGGCTCACTGTGCGCCTCGGTCAATTGCTCGCGCCGCTCGCTCCCTCGCTTCGGTGCTTGCTACGCCGTGCTTCGTCCTCCCGGCTGCCCCTTTGAGTCCCGCCCCGCACAGCACCGCCCCGAACCTCACGCCTCCCCAGCCTCGCGGTTCGGCCGCGGGGCGGCCTCTCAGACACGCGCCACCGCAGATCAATCGACGGTGTAATTAAAACCGTACTCGCGGCTTACTCTACGCGGTCGCGGGCCGCGGCGACGAGCATCGGGAGCATCACGGTCGCGTCGCCGTAGACGGAGGCGTTGCGCGCGTCCTTCTCCAGTTTCCCCCACGAGCGCGCCTCTTCGAGGGTCGCGCCGGAGAGCCCGCCGGTCGCCTCGGGGTCCATCGTGATCTGGACGGCGTAGTCGTACGCCCGCGGCGTGACGAGCATCGTCTGGAGCGTGAAGTTCTTCGGCACGCCGCCGCCGACGAGCAGGCAGCCGGCGTCGTCGGCGTCGAACGCGAGGTCGGTCAGCTCCGTCATGTCCGCGAGGGCGTCGAGGGTGAAGTCGGCGGTCTGCGCGTACATCCACGCCTGAAGCCCCAGCACGGAGTCTTGGACCGCGGGACAGTAGATCGGCACGTCGGACTCGTAGGCGGCGGCCGCGACGCCCGGCCCCTCCGGAACGTCGTCGCGCTCGTTGACCTCGGCGTTCGCGCGGCCGAGTTCGCGCGTGAGGTCGGCGATGGAGACGGCGTCGCTCCCGTCCGCGTCGGGGTCGGCCTCCAGCGCCGGGAACACCTCCTCGCGGAGGTGCCCTTCGAACTCAGCGAAGTGTTCCTGCGGGAGGTAGACGTTGTAGATTCGGTCGACCCCCTCGTCGCGGAGCCCCTCGTCGTGCTCGCGGAGGCTCTTCTCGGGGTCGTGGGTGCGCCCGTGGTGGTGTTTCCCGCCGATGGCCTCGATGGCGTCGTGGGTGAGGTTCGCCCCGGTGGTCACCAGCGCGTCGACGTAGCCGTCGCGGATCAGGTCGGCGACGATCCGGCGCATCCCGGCCGGCACCATCGCGCCCGCGAGCGAGAGGAACACGGTGCAGTCCTCGTTCGCGAACATCCCCGCGAGCACGTCGCCGGCCTCGTTGACGGACGCCGCGCCGATCCCCGCGTCGCCGTAGCCGTCGACGAGTTCGCTCACCGTCATCCCGGCGGTCGCGTGCGTGTGGCCGACCGGGTCCTCGCGGAACTCCTCGCGGTGCGGCTCGTGGCCGTCCGGCTCGCCCGAGTCGTCCCCGCCCGCTCCGGTCTCCTCGTCGCTGTCGGTCATGGCTCTCGATGCGGGCGGCGCGCGTTTGAAACGACCGATCTATCGACCGACCGAACCGCCGCTCACGGGGGGGAACAGCGCGAACTCGTCCCCGGCCTCCAGCGTCGCGTCGAGCCCCTCGTCGTGGCGGACGCTCCGGCCGTTCCGGAGGACGTTGATGTGGTCCGCGACGGTCCCGTCCTCTATCACTCGGTCCCTGAGGGCCGGGTGTGCGTCCAGCAGCGCGTCGAGCGCGTCGCCGACCGTGTCGCCCGGCTCCGCGCCGACGGCCACCACGCGGTCGCCCGCGATCTCCGCGAGGTCGGCGAACAGCTTCCACTCCATAGCGGATCCCCGCGCGGGCGACTCAAGAGCGTTGTGTCCCGTCGGGTTCGGTGGAAGTGTCGGCGTCGCCCGAGTCACCGATCTCGTCGCCCTTGCCGAGGTCGGTGACGCCGTCGCAGTCGTCGAGTTCGGCGTCGCGCACGGCCGCCGCCGGCGTTTCGGCCTCTCCGTCTTCTCCGTCCGCGTCGGCCGGCGATGCGGCGGCCGCCTCGAACCGACGGATCGCGTCCGGCCTGCCGACGAGGTACACCAGGTCGCCGGCGGCGAAGGCGTACGTTCGGGCCGGGATCGGACGGACGGACTCCCCGGCCGGGCGGACCGCGGCGACCACGGCTCCGACCTCGCCGACGGCGCTCCCGTCGAGGTCGCTCCCGGCCCCGACCGCGACGGAAGCCATCGTCTCGTCCGCGTTGCGCAGCAGTGAGGCGAACTCGCGGTCCGCCTGCGGCTCCGCGGGGAGCGTCACGAGCCGGTAGTTCTCCTCCTCGGTCAGTCGTTCCGCGTCCGACTCGTCGAGCGCGACGGTGACCGCGTCGCCGGCGACGCCGCGCAGCTCGCCGGTCGCGACGCGTTTCGGCTCCGAGTCGTCCCGCCACAGCTGGACCGTGTCGCCGACGGTGGCGTTGTTCGGCGGGTCCGCCGCGACCGCGACCGCCGCCGACCCCGGCGCGAGCGTCGGGCCGAGCCCCGCCGCGCGGGAGCCGACCGCGAAGTACTCCACCTCCCCGTCCGCGTCGAGGTCGACGTCGACGTAGCCGACGCCGTACTCTTCCTTGAGTCGGTCGACGAGCCGCTCCCGGAGTTCCTCCTCGGAGAGCTTCCGGGGGAACAGCAGGGTCGTCTCCGCGAGCTCCCCCTTCTTCTCCGGCGAGACGGGATCGTACGTGTCCATGTCGCCGATGTCGTCGGCCGGCGGCAGCGTCACCGCCGTGAACCGCCCGACTGCGCGCACGACCCCGCTCAGCTCCCCCTCGAGCTGTTTGGCCCCGGAGAGCGCGAACACGTCGACCGCGAGCCGATCGCCCGCGTACCGGCCGACGGGCGCCGTCACCGCCGCGACGCCGAGCGAGACGAGGTTGAAGAAGACGCTCTCGGGCGCCAACAGTGCCGGGTTGTCGCCGATCGCGACCGACCCCAGCGAGGTCGTGTTGAGGTACAAGGCGACGACGGAGACCCCGAGCAGCGCGGTCACCCCCTCGGGTATCTCCGTGCGGAAGTACCAGCGATAGGCAAGCGCCGCCCCCCCGGCCGCGAGGGCGACGACGACCGCGAAGGTGACGAGCGTGACCGCCGCCTGCCGGGGCCGAGCGAAGCCCACGTCGACCGCGGCGACGGCGACGCCCGCGACGGTACCAGTGTCGACGAGCGCGGCGACCGCTTCCGGGCCGGGGATGACGGCGAGCGAGTGGCTCACGCGGCCACCTCCGCGAACCGGTCGAGCGCGTCGCGGCTTCCGACGACGAACAGGTCGTCGTCCGCCGACAGCGCCTGCGAGCCGTCGGGCGCGATCGTCCACGACTCGTGGCGGGCCGCGAGGACGGCCACGTCGTACGTCTCGCGGACCTCGGCCTCGCCGATCGTGTGGCCGTCCAGCGGCCCCCCGGCGACGACCGAGACCTTCCGGAACCGCTTCCCGGCTCGGCGCAGCAGGGCCGTGAGCTCGTACTCCCGACGGGTCCCCCGCGACAGGACCAGCACGCGCCCGCGGTCGGCGCGCAGTAGCGCCGTCGCCTCGGATCGGTCGAGCGCGAGCGTCACGCGCCCCTCGCCGCCGGTCGTGGTCGGGGCGGTCGCCGCCGGTGGAGCGGCGACGGCCTCCTCGCCGCCGTCGGTCCGCGCGTCGTCGGCCGGATCCGGGTCGTCGCCCGCGGCCGGCGCTGGCTTCGACGCCGCGCCGGCTCCCGGCTCCGGGGTCCCGCTCGACCGGGCGGCGATCACGGCGCCCTCGGCGTCGAGGTCGGGGGTGATCACGCGGACGACGTCGCCGCGCGCGATGCCGGTCGGGACCAGCGCGGACACCGACACCGCGCGCTTCCCGGCGGGCACGCGCTTCGAGAGCGCGCCGGTCGGCGGGGCGGCGGACACCGTTGCGCGCGCCTGCTCGTCGATGCGGACCGCCACGTCGGCGAGGTCGAGTTCGGTTCGGAGTCGTTCCGCGAAGCGGTCTTCGAGCTCCGCGAGCGGGAGGTCGGCGGGGAACGTCCAGTCGCCGTCGAGGATCGCGCGGCGCGTGTCGGCCGGCAGCGGCGGGTACCCCTCCATATCGTTCACCTCGCCGGCGACCTCGACGGCGACGCGCCCCCGCCCCCCGACGAGTTCGATCACGTCGGTCGAGAGCGTCCGGTCGCGGAGCTGCTTGAGCGAGATGCGCTTGGGGACGCTGGCCCCGAGCCGGTCTCCCTGCGCGTGGGCGTACATCGAGAGCATCAGGACCACGACGATCGCCGTGAGGATCGCCGGCGCGCGCTCCGACGACCGGATCGTCTCGTCGTTGAGCGCGAGCAGCCCGCCGTTGACGCCGGCGATCGCGAGCGACAGCACGACCACCCCGAGCCCGGGGATCGTCACGTCGGTGACGTACTTGAACACGAACCCGAGAACGCCGGCCACCAGCGCGGGAACGATGCCGGTGATGACACCGAGGTAGATGCCGAAGACGATCTCGACGGGCAGCGACATACGGCCTCCAATCGGCGGCGCGGTTAAACGTGTGTCGGCGCGGATCGCGCCGGCGGTCGGCCCGGAGCGGTTCCGCGGTTGGCTCGCGGGGTTTAAGTTCGGTCTCGGCGACCCGGTGATATGGAGCTGACCCGGGACTGGGTTACCGTCCGCGCGTCGATCGCGTTGACGTTCGCGGTCGCGATCCTGTCGATCCTCGCCGGTCTCGCACAGATCGGCGGCCTCGGGGTCGACGGCCCGCTCTCCCCGTACGTCCTCGACGTGGTCCGACAGACCGTCGGATTCACCGGGACCATAACCGGCTTCGCGATGCTCGGAAGCGGCTTCGCGCTGAAGAACGGCTACCGGGTCGGCTGGTACTCTACCGCCGTTCTGCTCCCGTTGACCGCAATTCAGGGACTGATGCAGGCGTCGGTGCTGTCGTTCCCCCTCGTGGCGCTGTCCGTCCTGTCGCTGCCCGCACTCCTGTACAACCGGAAGCGGTTCGACAGGAGCTACTCGCCGTCGCCGACCCAACTCGCGGCGGGTGCGGCGCTCGTAAGCGCTATCTCGTACGGCACGGTGGGATCGTACGCCCTCCGCGACCAGTTCGAGGGGGTCGAGACGATCGTCGACGCGTTCTACTTCACCGTCGTCACCGCCTCGACCGTCGGATACGGTGACGTCCACCCGGCGAGCGGCCCGGAGTCCGACATCGCACAGCTGTTCGTGCTCTCCTCGCTCGTGATGAACGTCGCCGCGTTCGCGGTGGCGCTCGGTGTCCTCCTCACCCCCGCTATCGAGGCGCAGCTCTCCAAGGCGCTCGGAAAAATGACGGACAAACAGATAGACCTCCTCGACGACCACGTCCTCGTGCTCGGCTACGGGGACCTGACCGAACCGATACTCGAAGAACTCGACGCGCGCGACGGGACCGAGTACGCCGTCGTGACCACCGACGAGAACGCCGCGAGACGGCTGAACGACCGCGAAATCCCCGTTTTCACGGCGGACCCGAGCGACGTGGACCCGCTCGAACGGGTCAACATCGAAGGCGCTCGCGCGGTCGTCGTCGCGACGAACGACGACGCGCGGGACGCGCTGGCGATCCTCACCGCCAGACAGCTCAACCCGAACGTCCGGATCGTCGCCGCGGTGACCCAGCGAGAGAACGTCAACAAGCTCAGGCGAGCCGGCGCGGACCAAGTGATCTCGCCCGCGACGCTCGGCGGGCACATCCTCATCGACTGCGCGTTCGGCGCGGACAGCGACGACGCGACGACCGACCTCCTGGGCGACGCGATCGACGACGTGGAAGACCTCGACGACCCGGCGGCCGACTGACGACGGTCCTCGTCGCAGTCCTCTCAGCGACTCCGCCGTCCCTTCGTCTGCCGGTAGTCCCGGCTCAACACGTTCTCGCGCATGTGATCGCGGAAGGCGTCGGCCTCGGCGTCGGTCAGCTCCGCCGGCTCCTTCATCGGCACCAGCTCGAACCCGCGCCCGCGGATCGTCGTCGCGTGTTCGTCGTCGACGTCGAAGGAGTCCGGGCGGCGCGTCGTGTACTCGACGGCCAGCTCGCGGAGCGGTCGCTCGCCGACCGGCACGATGATCTGGGGGTTTATCATCCGGATCTCCGCGTTGAGGAACGGCTCGCAGGTGTCGACCTCCCGGTCCGTCGGAGCGCGGTCCGGATGGCGACACCGCGTCAGGTTCGTGAAGAAGACGTTCTGGACGTCGGGCTCCGCCGCGTCGGGCTCGGAGCGGACGAAGCCGAGGTCGCCGAAGATCGACTGGACCAGTTCGCCACCGCCCGCGCCCGTGAAGGGGACGCCGTTGCGCTCGGCGGCCGCTGTCGGGCGGGTCCCGACGACGAGGAACTCGGCGCCGACGTCGCCGTAGCCGTGGACGACGCGGTCGCGGGCGCCGCACAGCTCCTCGCAGTTCTCGCAGTCGGGGTCCATCGCGAACGGGTTCTCGAACTCCGTCTGATTCGCGTCCACGGTCGGACTGGGCGCCGGGCACCCCTAAACGCTCCGGCGCGAGGCGGGTCGCATCCGCAGACCCGCGCGTCGAGAAAGAGCGGCGTCAGTTGGGGACGTAGCAGTCGCCGTCGCAGTCGACGAGCCCCTCGCTGCGGAGGGTCTTCAGGATGCTGTACAGGGAGAGCTTCTTCATCCCGAGTGACTCGCCCATCTCCGAGACCGTGGCGTCGCCGTTCGTGGTCAGGTAGAGGTAGACGAGCTTTGCTCGGGGGGACTGGAGCTCCCGGGGCAGTGCCGGGGCCGCCGCGGACGCGGTTTCCGTCTCGATCATCTTGTCCGATCCGTTGCGTTCGACGATAATAAACCCCCTATTCAACGTTCGTCGAAAACATTTGAACGCGGTCGAGAGCGTCGAAAAGCGGTGATAATCGCCATCTCGCACCGGGAACGTCGATCGACGAACCGAAAATCGACGCGTATCGACGCTCGATTTCGACCGTCGACGGATAGGAAACCGTGAACGATCCGGATCGATCGGACGAAACGAGACGGCCCCGTGACGGGGCGCGACGGGTCCGGAACGCGACGAGCCCGGGACCGACGCCCCGGCCGGCCGGTGTGTCGCCGGTCGGCTCAGTACGAGCGGCTCTTCGGCTCGTACGTCTTGTTCTCGCCCTCGAGGACGACCGGCTTGTACCACAGCTCCGGCTCGCCGTCGTTCCACGAGATGAGCGTGTGTTTCAGCCAGTCCTCATCCTTCCGCTCTTGGTGTTCCTTGCGCCAGTGCGCGCCGCGGAACTCCTCACGGGCGAGCGCGCCCATCGTGAGCGCCTCGGCGAGGTCGAGGATGTTCCGCGTCTCGATGGTGTGGATGAGGTCGGTGTTGAACGTCCGCGACGGGTCCGACACCGCGACGTCCTTGTACGCCTCCCGGGCCTCCCGGAGGTCCTCGAGCGTCTCTTCCAGCCGGCCCTCCTCGCGGAACACGTTGACGTTGGCCGTCATCGTTTCCTGGACGGCCGAGCGGATCTCCGCGTGGTTGCGACCCTTCCGGGAGAGCAGCTCGTCGACGCGCTCCTGTGCCCGATCGACGGCGCCCCCGACGACGCTCTCGGCGTCGCTCACCACCGCGCCGCCGTCGGCGGCCGCCGCGCCGGAGCCGCCCGTCTCGCCGACCTCGACGCCGAACTCGTAGTCGGCGGGCTGCCAGTTGCCCGACCGGCCGGTCTCGATCTCGGCCTCGCCCATCTCCTCGCCGGCGGCGTGGCGCCCGGCGCGCTTGCCGAAGACGATGAGTTCGGGCAGCGCGTTGCCGCCGAGGCGGTTCGCGCCGTGGACGGAGGCGCAGGCGCACTCGCCGGCGGCGTACAGCCCGTCGATGACGGTCTCGCCGAACTCGTTCGTCTCGATGCCGCCCATCGCGTAGTGCTGGCCCGGCTTGACCGGCATCGGCTCCGTGAGCCCGTCGGCGCCCTCGAAGTCCTCCGCGAGGTGGAGGATGTTCTCAAGGCGGTCGAGGATTCGCTCTTCGCCGAGGTGGCGCATGTCGAGGTGGACGTACTCGTCCTCGATGCCGCGCCCCTCGTTCACCTCGGTCAGCTCGGCGCGGGAGACGACGTCGCGGGAGGCGAGCTCGCCGTCGTTGTTCGCGTAGCCGTGTTCGAACATGAACCGCTCGCCGTCCTCGTTGTAGAGGATTCCGCCCTCGCCGCGGACGCCCTCGGAGATGAGGACGCCCGTCGACGGCAGCGTCGTCGGGTGGAACTGGATGAACTCCATGTCCTCCATCGGGACGCCGGCGCGGTACGCCATCGCGACGCCGTCGCCGGTGTTCGCCACCGCGTTCGTGGTGTGGTCGAACACCTGTCCCATCCCGCCGGTCGCGAGGATGACGCCGTCGCTGGCGCGGAAGCCGCTGATTTCGCCGCTCTGGATGTCGTACGCGACGACCCCGTGGCAGGTCCGCTCCGCCGGGTCGTCCTCGTCGGTGACGGCGAGGTCCATCACGTGCCACTCGTCGTACACCGTGATTCCCCGTTTGACCACCTGCTCGTACATCGTGTGGAGCATCTGGTGGCCGGTCTCGGCGCCCGCGTACGTCGTGCGCGGGAACGAGAGGCCGCCGAACGGCCGCTGCGAGACGCGGCCGTCGTCCTCGCGGGAGAACGGCATCCCCCAGTGTTCGAGGCGGATGACCTCCTCGGGGCTCTCTTGACAGAGCGCCTCGACCGCCGGCGCGTCGCCGAGGTAGTCGGACCCCTTCATCGTGTCGTACGCGTGGTCCTGCCAGGAGTCGGCGTCGCGCAGCGCCGCGTTGATCCCGCCCTCCGCCGCGCCGGTATGCGACCGGACGGGGTGGAGCTTCGACACCATCGCCACGTCCGCGCCCGCTTCCTGTGCCGCGATCGCCGCCCGGAGTCCCGCCCCGCCGGCCCCGACGACGACGACGTCGTGTTCGTGCATTGTTGGTATGTAATTTCGTAAGTTCCGGAGTCCCTTGATACTGTCTGTCGGGATTACCAGAACTTCAGGTTGTTTTTGACCGCCTCGCGCTTCAGCTCCTGGATGTGTTCGGTGAGGGGGATGTCCTTCGGGCACACCTCGGTGCAGGAGAACTGGGTCTGACACCGCCAGACGCCGTGTTCCTGCTCGATGATCTCCAGGCGCTTCTGTTTCATCTCCTCACCCTCGCGCTCGTCCATCGCGAACCGGTACGCCTTGTTGATCGCGGCCGGCCCGAGGTACTCGTTGTCGCCCGCGGCGATGTTACACGAGGACATACACGCACCACACCAGATACAGCGCGTGGACATCTTGATCTTCTCGCGGTTCTCCCGGTCTTGTCGCTGCTCTTCGAGTTCGCCGTCCGGGTACTCGTCCGTCTGGAAGTACGGCTCGACGGCCTCCATCTGCTCGTAGAAGTGCTCCATGTCGACGACGAGGTCCTTCGTCACCTCGGCGTGCGGGAGCGGCTCGACGCGGATCGGCTCTTCGAGGTCAGAGATCTGCGTCTTACACGCCAGCTTCTGCCCGCCGTTGACGAACATCGCGTCGGAGCCGCACACCGCCTGTCGGCAGGAGTGGCGGAACGTGAGCGAGGAGTCGTACGTGTCGCGCGCGTACATCAGCGCGTCGAGGACGGTCATCCCCTTCGTGAACGGGACGTGGAACGTGTCGAACCGCGGCTCCTGTTTCCCCTCGACCTGCGGGTCGTAGCGGAACACCTTCAGCTCCACCGTGCTGTCGTCGGCGGCGGCCTTCTCGGCCTCCTCCTCCTGCCGCTGTTCGCGGCGCTCGGCCGCGCGACGCCGCTTCTCCGCGCGGCGCTCCTCGCCCTTCGAGGCCGGCTGCGTCTCGGCTTCGGTCTCGCTCGATTCCTCGGTCTGCTTCGGAATTTGCGTGCTCATTGTCGGTTCAGTAGAGTCCGATGCCCGCCCACGCGTTCGCGGTGCGGATTCCCTGTGCGATCAGCACGACGCTCGCGGCGACGAGCGTCCACTTGATCACGGTGCGTTTCGTGCCGGTGAGCCCCTGGTTCACCAAGGCGTTGTAGACGCCGTTGACCCCGTGGAACGTCGCGGTCACGAGGAAGAGGATCATCAGCGAGTAGTAGCTCAGCTGCTCCATCCGGGCGGAGCTGGCGAGGAACGACACCTCGTCGGCGTGGTGGACGAAGTGGAGCAGGAAGAAGTGGAACGCCAACACGACCAGCAGGAACACCGCCGTGACCCGCTGGAGGAACCACATGCGGCCGCCCGACTGGAACGAGGAGTAGCGCTCGGCCATCTCAGAACGCCCCCGCGATGAACGTCGGGACGGACGCGACGGTGATCGCTCCCGTGAGGATCAGCGACGCGTAGAAGCTCTTGTCCTGTGCGTCCAACCCGATTCCGAGGTCGGTGAGGAGGAGTCGGGTCCCGTTGAGCATGTGGAAGACGGCGACGGCCAGCAGGCCGACCTCCAAGAGGCGGACGAGCAGTAGCCCCTCCAGCGAGACGATCGTTTGCGTGTACACGTCGTTGCCCGCAGCGATCGCCGCCTCGCCGGCGCCGGCCGCCGGGATCCCCGTACTCAACACGGCGATGTGCGTGAACAGGTACCCGATGAGCACCCATCCGGTGAACTTGTGGAAGATCCACGCCCACATCCCCGCCTCGAACTCCCGCCAGCGGGCGAAGTCCTCGATGAGGCCTCGATTGTACGACTGACTCATACCTAACGGTTCTGAACCGGGGTCGTATAGTAGTTACTAACACGGCGTTGCTCGCTCCCGCATCCCGGAACTCGGCCCCTTCTCGCGGGCGGGGCGGGCGGCCACGAGCGGTTCCGTGCGACACCGTTCCACGCCCCGGGCCGTCGCGGAAGCCTTATATGTTCCACTCCCGCTTTTACGGTCGCAATGGCGAAAGGCGAAGTTGACTTCTTCAACGACACTGGCGGCTACGGTTTCATCTCGACTGACGACGCGGACGAAGACGTGTTCTTCCACATGGAAGACGTCGGCGGCCCGGACCTCGAAGAGGGTCAGGAAGTCGAGTTCGACATCGAGGAGGCGGACAAGGGTCCGCGCGCGTCGAACGTCACCCGTCTGTAAGTCGGCGACGACACCCGAGGCGAATCGGCTTTTCGACTGTTCTCATTCCCCGAGCGGCGGCGCCGAGCCGCGTTTCGCCGCGAGCCACGGACCGCTCGGCGGCGGTCGAACCCGTCGCTGGACGACCCCGACCGATAGGGATTTACCGTTCGTTAACTGACTGGTCAGTCAATGAGCGACTCGCCGAGCGCGGCAGCGGAGATCATGGACGGGGTGTACAGCGCCCTCCGCGCTCACGGCTACGCCGACCTGACGATGCAGGACATCGCCGACGAGTGTTCGAAGAGCAAGTCGCTGCTCCACTACCACTACGACACGAAGGAGGACCTGCTCGTCGCCTTCTTGGACTACGTCGTCACCGACTCCGAGGAGCGGATCGCGGCCCGCGTCGACGACCCGCCGGTCGACCGGTTGGTCCAGTTCGTGGGCTGGTTCGTCTTCGCCCCCGA
Source organism: Halorubrum californiense DSM 19288 (assembly GCF_000336875.1). Classification (GTDB taxonomy): domain Archaea; phylum Halobacteriota; class Halobacteria; order Halobacteriales; family Haloferacaceae; genus Halorubrum; species Halorubrum californiense. Next base: position 67,597 of record NZ_AOJK01000025.1, read on the forward strand.
CGAGCCCGACCGCGAGGCGTTCCACATCGCCCTGCTGGAGCTGCGCACGCAGGGCCCGTTCAACGAGCGGATCCGCGAGCAGCTGGCTCGCAGCGACCAGCTCCTTCGGGGCACCGTCGCTGACATTCTCACGGAGGGGATCGAGGCCGGGGCCTTCCGCAACGTGGACGTGGAAGAGACGGCAGCGCTGCTCGTGGCGACGCTCGACGGCGCGCGGACCCGACAGATAACCCTCGCCGGCGCCGAGCGCGACGCCGAAGGCGACGGCTACACCCGGGAGGTCGCGGAGGCGGCGCTCCGGCGGATCGTCGGGCCGCTGCTCGCGGACGGGGTCGAACTGCCGCCGCTCGACGACGCGATCGACGCGCTCCGTCGCGAGCCCGACGAAACTGACGACGAATCGGCCGGCGAGTCCGCGGACCCCGGCGAATGACCCGCCTCGGGTTCGAGCGCCCGCCGCCGGTCCCGCTCGCGGTGATCGCGAGCACGTTCTTCGTCGGCTTCGGCGGCGGCGTCGTCTTCCCGATCCTCCCGAACCTCGGCGCGGTCCTCGGCATCTCGGCGTTCATGGTCGGCGCGATCCTCTCCGCGAACCGGTGGGTGCGGCTCGTCGCGAACGCGCCGGCGGGCGCGCTCGTCGACCGGTACGGGACGCGCACGTCGTTCGTCGTCGGCCTGTTCGTCGAGGGGGTCGCCACGCTCGGCTACGTCGTCGCGCTCGCGATGCCGTCCGCCGAGTCGCTCCGGCCGCTCGCCGCCTCGCTGCCGACGCTCGCTGCCGGCCCGCTGGCCGTCGGGTCGGCGGACTGGTTCGCGGCGCTCTCGGTCGTCGTCGCGCCCGAGGCGTGGTTCCTGCTCGCGCGCGTCCTCTGAGGGCTCGGTTCCGCGGCCGTGTTCGCGACCGCCTACACCATCGCCGCCGACCTCTCGGACAGCGGCTCGCGGGGGACGAACATGGGGATCGTTCGCGGCGGGATCACGATGGGATTCCCGGCCGGCCTCGTGCTCGGCGGGATCGTCTCGGCGGTCGCGGGCAACGTCGCCGCGTTCACCGTCGCCGCCGCGTTCGCGCTCATGGCCAGCGTGGTCGCCTATCGGTACGTCCCCGAGACGCACGTCACCGGTGACCGCTCCGGGGACTCGATCAAACCGTGGGAGATCGACACCGCCGTCCCGGCGCTGACGGTCGGTCTAGTAAACTTCGGGCTGATGTTCGCGTACATCGGCGCGCTGTTCTCCACGCTCGTGCTCTTCCTCGGGGCGAACGACATCTCGCTGTTCGGCCTCGCCCCGCAGGGGACCTCCGGCCTGTTCATGGCCGGCACGGTCGTCTCGGCGGCGTTCTTCATGCTCGTCGGCGGGCGGGTCTCGGACACCCGCGACTCGCGGACGCCGATCCTCCTGGTCTTCCTCGTCGTCTCGTTCGTCGGGTTCCTGCTGCTCGCTCGGGCCGGATCGGTCCTCTCGCTGGGCCTCGCCTGCGTCTTCATCGGCGCCGGGCAGGGCGGGACGAGCGGTCCGATGATGGCCCTGCTCGCGGACCTCACGCCCGACGAGCGGATGGGCCGCGCCTCCGGGACGAACAACGTCTTCGGTGACGTGGGGGGCGGCCTCGGCCCGATGGTGTCGCTCCCCCTCATCGAGGCGGTGGGCTTCACACCCATCTACGCCGCCTGCGCCGCCCTGCCGCTTCTCGCGGGGGGCGCCCTCCTCCTCGGGGTCCGCCGGGAGACGGGCTCGTTCCTCCCCGGACGCACGGCGAGCGGGACGGGGACGAACGAGCAGCCGAGCGCCGCGGATCCGTAGTCTCCGGCGCGATCAACCCCGCGCCGACACGTAGTATGTACATCGTAAGCGGTGGCGCGTGCCTGCGAGCGGCCGGAGCGAAGCGGAGGCCGCGAGGAGCACGCGCGAGGGACGCCGTGAGCGACCGAAGGGAGCGAACGGCGAGGCTGGGGAGGTGTGAGGTGCGGGGCTGTGCGGGGCGGGGTGGGACTCAAAGCCCCAGTCGCGAGGGCGGCGCAGGCGACGGACGCACCGCAACGAGGGAGCGAACGAAGTGAGCGACCGAGTGAGGAGCGCAGCGAGCGTGCGCCGCCCTCGCGACTGGGGCTTTGGGGGTGTTCGCCGCCTACTGACCATCTGAAATTTATCAACCAGAAGCGGGTGTTTCGGTGATGGTCTACTCGAGATCGCACGATTCTTTATAAACACGCTCTGGACCGGCGGCGCTCGTCGAACAGGTCGTTCACCGCCGGTCAGGCGATGTATAAGGTGTGCGAATCGCTGACTCCCCCTACCCGAAAGAACAACCGTTAAAAGTCGGCGACGGGTTCGTACGGACATGGCTGGAACTATCGAAGCGCTCGTCCCCGGCGGGCAGGCCAACCCCGGTCCGCCGCTCGGTCCCGAGCTCGGACCGACGCCGGTGGACGTTCAGGACGTTGTCGCGGAGATCAACGATGAGACCGCTGCCTTCGACGGCATGGAAGTGCCCGTCACCGTCGAGTACGACGACGACGGCTCCTTCACCATCGAGGTCGGCGTGCCGCCCACCGCGGAGCTCATCAAGGACGAGGCCGGCTTCGAGACCGGCTCCGGCGAGCCCCAGGAGAACTTCGTCGCCGACATGTCCATCGAGCAGGTGAAGACGGTCGCCGAGCAGAAGTCGAGCGACCTGCTCGCGTACGACACGAAGGCCGCCGCCAAGGAGGTCGGCGGCACCTGCGCCTCCCTCGGCGTCACCATCGAGGGCGAGGACGCCCGGACGTTCGACGACCGCGTCGACGCCGGCGAGTACGACGACGTCCTCGACGAGTAATCCCTTTTCGCGGCTCTCCGGCTTTCGGCGTCGCTTTCGATTCCGCCCCGTTACACCGCGGACCGCTCCGCTCCGTTACGCCGCGAACCCCCTGCGACGGCAGAGCCGACGGCTTTTATCGGAGCCGGACCGACTCGCTGGTATGCCGGACCTACACCCGATCGCCAAACGGATCCACAACGTCCAACCTCGACCGGTGCGACTCGAACTTGACACCGGCGAGAGCGGCATCTTCGAGTTCTCGTCGACGGAGTTCTTCCAGCGGGAGTTCCGCGGCGAGGGCGTCCGGACAGACGCCGACCGTGACGCCGACTTCCGGCTGATCAGCTCCGACGACTACGAGCGGATCCCGCTCGGTCGCTCCGGGTCCGACGAGGAGGGGTGGTCGATGGTCGGCGAGGTGGTCGCGGCCGAGCGGGCAGAGGAGTAGTCGGACCGCCGTCGCCCGCGGACCCGCCTCACCGGACGACCGTCACGGGCACCTCGGCGCGGCGCACCACACCCTCCGCGACGCTGCCGAGGAGGACCCGCGAGAGCCCGGTTCGTCCCCGACTCGCCAGCACGACGTGGTCGAACGGCTCGCCGGCGTCCTCCTCGTCGCCGACCGGCGCCTCGCCGCCCGCCACGTCGAGGATCGTCTTCGTCGGGCGTCCCACTTCCAGTCTCGTCTCGACCTCCCGGTCGACTGCCTCGGCCGCCTCGCGCAGGACCCGCTCGCCGCGCTGCTTGGCGCTCTCGTACCACTGGTCGGAGGCGCCGGGGAACCCGCCCTCCGCGCCCGTCGCCGAGTCCGCGGGGTTGATCACGTGGAGCGCCGTGAGTTCGGCGTCGGGCCACTCGGCCGCCGCGAACCGCAGCGCCTCGGCCGCCTCCTCCGACCCGTCGACCGCGACCAGGATGCGCTTGCTCATACGCGGCGGTTCGCCCGCTCGAAATAAAAAGGGCAGCGCCGAGTTCGACCCGACGACAATCCGCCGCGAGGCGCGGACGGCGGCACCGCTCGCGGTCGGTGGTCGGTCAGAAGACACTTGCCGGGCGCCCGTTCAGCGGCCGCTATGGGCAGCACCCCGTACGCGCAGTCGCAGTTGGCGTCGGTCACCGCTCGCGGCGGCGCGTGGCTCGTCGACATCGTCGCGAGCGTCGCCGTCGCCGCCGTCGTCTCGCTGGCCGTCGGCGCCGTCTCGGATGGCCTCGCCGACCTCGCGTTCCTCCTCGTCTGGGTGGGCTGGTACATCGGGCCGGAGGCGGTCTGGGGCCTCACGCTGGGGAAGTGGATCGTCGGGATCGAGGTCGTCGGGACGGACGGCGAGGTCGTCTCCGCGGGCGCCGCCGTCGCGCGGAACGTCACGAAGATCGTCGGCGGGGCCTCGCTGCTGTTGATCCTCGCGGGCGTCGTGTTCATCGCAGATTCGGAGAACAACCAGCGGCTCGGGGATCAGTTCGCGGACACGCTGGTCGTGCGGGTGTAGGCAGCGCCCGCCGTCAGTCGTGGCGGGTCACGCACTCCGAGAGCCCGATCAGCTCGACGGGCTCGGAGTTGTCCGGCGAGTAGACGACCATCTGCCCCTTCTCCATGTACGGGACCTTCCCGGCGAGGTTCGTCGGGATGTTGACGCTGGAGATCGCGTCCTCGTCGCCGAGGTTCAAGACGATCTTCGTGTTCACCTGTTTGAACACCGATTCGGCGACGTCTTGCGGGTCTTGGGTGATCAGGAACAGGCCCAACCGCTCCTTGCGGCCCTGCTTCGCGGCCTCCGTGAACTTCTGGACCACCTTCTGCGCCTGTACGTTGTCGGCGTCGGCGAGGAAGTTGTGCGCCTCGTCCATCCCGACGAGGAGCGGCGTCTCCTTGATCCGGTCGCTCGTGGGGTCGTTCGACAGCTTGTCGTCGACGAGCAGCCCGGCGACCGCGAGGACGACGATCTCCTTCTGCCGGGAGGTCGGCAGGTGGTAGGTGGGGACGACGGAGAGGCCGCCGGGGCGCACCAGCGTGTGGTCCAGCTCGGTGATCGGCTTCGCGTCCTGGTCGAACACGCCGCTCGGAACCCCGCGGACCCGCCGCTTGACCGCGTCGAACGTCGCCTCGTGGACCCGGCCGCTCTCGTGGAGCTCCTCTTTGAGCGCCGGGTCGTCGAGGTACGAGAGGAACTGGCTGTATGTGCCCGAGTCGCCGTAGTTGTCGAAGAATCGGTTGAGCAGCGTCAACAGCGCGGGGTACTGGTTGTCGTTGAGTCCCGACCCCGCGACCAGCCACGGCATGTCCCGCGCCAGCGAGAAGGGGATCGTGAACTCGACGCGCTCGGCGCGGTGCCCCTCGCCGGGGTACGTCGCGTTCGCGACCCGGGGCACGAGGGCGACGGTGTCGTCGTGCCCGCCGTGGGCGATCCCCTCGCGCTCCAGGCGGCGCGCGAACGCGTCGTCGAGGTCGGGGTTGTCGTCGTGCATCTGCGCGTACTCGTCCTGCGGGTCGAACTGGACGACCGCCATCCGCGACTCGCGGCCGTCCCCCATCGGGTACGTCCGGTCCGAGTCGAGGTACTGCCGCAGGACGTTCTTCGAGGCGTGGGTCTTCCCCGAGCCGGTGCCGCCGGCGACGAGCGTGTGGCGGAACGCGAGCGGGTCGCCGTCGCCGTAGTCGTCCTTCACCCGGTAGTCGACCGTGGGCGGCTCCGCCGCGGTCCGCACCTTCTCGCCGCCGACGGAGAGGTGGCCGAGGAAGACGCCGTCGTCGGGGATCTTCAGCCCCGTCTTGATCTCGGCGTCGTCGGCCGCCTCCTCGACGACGGCGCCGGGCTTCGGCACGCGGTCGGTCATGCGGCGCTTCATCCCCTCGCCCTCGCCGTAGACGACGGACATCGGCTCCAGGTCGGCGACGAACTTGTAGTCGCGCTCGGCGAACTCGTCGCGGCGCATCTGCCGGCGGGCGTGGATCTCGGTCGCGTCGTCAGACTGGAACTCCTGTGCGTACTCCAACCCCGTGATCCGGCAGAATAGCCGCTCGCCGTCCGGGTACGGGATCAGGAGGTACTTCCCGAGCCGCACGGACTCGCGGTTGCCCGTCGTGACGAACGCCTTCAGCGACGTCTCCTCTTCCTCCTCCGCCACGCGGAGCCCCTGCGAGACCGACACGACGCCGAGGCCCGAATCGTTGCCGGCCGGCGTCGCCTCGTAGTCGGCGAACGTATCGTCCTCGCGATCGTCGTCCGCGTCGGGTTCGGGCGCGTCCGAGGGGGCCGCGCCCGCCGCGCTCCCCCCGTCGGCCGCGGACTCGCCGCCGGGCCCGCTATCGGCGCCGTCGCCCCCATCCCCGGCGCCGCCGGCCTCGTCCCGAGAGCCGCCGTCGCCGTCACCGGTAAAATCGGTGAAATCCTCCAGTGTCATGGCGGATCCACCGGCCGCCGGGCCGAAAGCGTTTGCCCTCGCGCCGCGCGGGACGGGAACCCCTCCCGCGGCGCCCTTATGCCGCTCGACCTCCTACTCGTGGCATGATACTCGTTCGCGGCAGCGGCGGCGGGACGGACCTCACCGGCACGGTGTTCGAGCGCGGCGAGGAGCCGCCCGCCTACAAGGGCGCGCCGAACGAGGACGCGCCGTACGTGTGGGTGTGCGACTCCTTCTACGAGGTCGAGAGCGGCGGCTCCCCGCTCGTCGTCGACGGCGAGGAGATCCGCGTCGCCTTCGAGGAGCCGATGCCGCGCGGGTTCGACACGCGCGACCAGGCGGTCGCGGCGGCCCGCGAACACGTCCGGACGCAGTTCGCCCGGATCGGCGTCGACCCCGACGACGTCGAGGTCGAGGTGACCGCGGCGGACCCCGCCTGAGTTCCGCCGCCGCGCCCGCGAACGTCACCGCATCGCCACCGCGGCCGCGCCGGCCGCTGACCCCCCTTTTACCCGTCCCCCCTCGGTACGGGTCGGTATGTCCGACTCACCGGAGGACTTCGATCCCGAGTCGCGGGAGGAGCGCGAGGTCGCCGCCGGGGCCGCGACCGACCGCTCCGACTTCCTCTCGCTGATGGCCCACACCTACCGCGGCGAACTCGGGCGGACCAGTTCCTGGCGGACCCGGAGCGACCGGACCACCAACTGGCCGGTCGTGGTGACCGCGTCGATGCTCACAGAGTACCAAGGAGGAAGCCCACGGCTTCAGCCGTTCACGAGACGCTGCGTCTCGTGAGCCGATCAGAACTCTATGAGTTCTGATGACGTGGGAGGAATCCGACACTCCCCGCAACATACAACGAGCGATAGAACCCTGACTCCCCACTACCAGCCGTAGAATTTATAAATAAATAGATTAACATGTGAAACACAGATGGGGGATGTGATCCGCACCGTCAAAGTCAAACTCGACGTGCCCGACGAGCGGTGCGACGACCTCCATCAGACGAAAGACCAGTTTCTCCACTGCGCGAACACGACCGCGGCGTGGNCGTGCCCGACGAGCGGTGCGACGACCTCCATCAGACGAAAGACCAGTTTCTCCACTGCGCGAACACGACCGCGGCGTGGGCGTGGAGACACCCCGACGAGTACTGCGTCACCTCGAAACAACAAGCCGAGAACGCGCTCTACGAGCGCCTTCGCAACGAAACAGCACTCACTGCGAACCTCGTTCAAAAGGGGATTCGACGCGCTATTGAGGCTATGAAAAGCGGTGTCGCCCGACTCAAAAAGGGCGAGACCACCAGTCAACCACACTTCGACGCGTGGAGCGTCGTCTACGATAAGAGAAGTGCGACGTTCCACCGCGATCATGTGTCTCTTTCAACGGTAAACGGCCGTGTCGAGTGTGAGTACGTGATTCCTGACGATCCCGAGGAGACACCGATCGGTGGGTACCTACTGAACGAGGACTACGAGTTCCGGATGTCCACGCTTCAGTACGACCGCTCGACCGACTCGTTCTACCTCCACGCGCGAATGTGCCGGACCACAGACGAACACGAACAGTCCACGGGTGTGTCTTCTGACGCCAAGCACAGAACAGTCCTTGGCGTCGATCTGAACGTGGACGGCTCGCTTGCTGTGACTTCCACGGGAGAATTCATCGGAAACGCCGACGAGATGAACCATCGCCGCCGCGAGTTCGAGAAGACGCGCGGGTCGATGTAGCAGGCAGGAACGCGGTCGGCACACTTATCAATTCAGTCGATGGACGACCGCGAACACCGCTGGATGCAAGACGAACTCCACCGCGCGTCAAACCAGATTCTCGATGAGGCTCGCGACCACGAGTGTACGCACATCGCGTTCGAGAATCTGACGGATATTCGCGAGCGAATGGCTGGTGTCAAGCGATTCCACGCGTGGGCGTTCCGTCGTTTGTACGAGTACGTGGAGTACAAAGCCGAGATGCTCGATATTAAAATCGAGCAGGTGAGTCCGGCGTACACGAGTCAGCGGTGCTCGAAGTGCGGCTTTACCCACGAGAGGAATCGGCGTTCGAAACACCGGTTCGTATGTCAAAAATGCGAGTACGAGCTGAACGCGGATTATAACGCAAGCAAGAACATCGCTCGGAAACTATTGAAACGTCTCCGCTCGGGGCAGAAGTCTTCGAGTGGAGGCGCACCCTGTCAGTGTGCGCTGACGTCAGGGACGGTGAACCTGAACGGCGAATTTATCGCCTCCGTGGATTCGACGGCAGAAGGGGAGTCCACTGACAAGCCCACGACTTCAGTCGTGGGTCACTGACGTGGACCTTTTCGAACGAGTCGCGGCCGCATTACGTGCTGCTCATCGGGCTCGTGATGCTCGGCGTCTTCCTCGGCATCGAGACGCGCCGGTACCGCACCTTCGACGTGTGGCGGTCGCGCGTCCGGCTCTTGGAGGAGAACGTGTTGGCGAACGCGCTCGATCCGGAGGGCGTCGAGCAGTCGAACTGACGGGAGTTGCTGAGCGAGGACCTCCGGGAGCCGACGATCAAGATGCCGACCGTCGAGGCGGTGTCACGGCGGCTTCGTCGGGTGTACGCGCCGCTCTTCTCCGTCTTCGTCGCCGCGTGGGTCGTCAGGCTCACCGTGTTCACGCCCCCGGGCAGCGGCGTCGTCGAGACGGCCGCGGTCGGCGCGCTTCCGGGTGCGCTCGTGCTCGCGGTCGTCGCCGCGTTCTACGTCGCCGCGCTGGCGCTGACGCTCCGGCGGGCTCCGCGGCGGGCCAAAGGCGAGATGCAGACGACCGAAGACATCGACGAGTGGAAGTAGCCCGCCTGCGTCCCCGCTTCCCGCAACCCCTTTTCGCCCGGGGTACTACCCAACGGTATGACCCAGTTACCGGACCGCGTCGTGGGCGACGCGCGGACGAGCGACTTCGGGTGGAACCTCCTCACAGACCTCACCGACATCGGGAACCGGATGGCGGGGTCGACCGGTGAGCGCCGCGGCGCCGAGCGGGTCGTCGAGGCGTTCGAGGCGGCCGGCCTGCGGAACGCCGGCCTCGACGAGTTCGAGATCCCCGGCTGGTGGCGCGGCGAGTCGTCGCTGTCGGTGTCGGGGGCCGTGGAGCGGCACCACGAGAACTCCCACGAGGTGATCGCGCTGCCGGGCACGCCGAGCGGCGAGGTCACCGCCCCGCTCGTCGATGTCGGCGACGGCACCGACGAGGAGTTCGCGGCCGCGGGCGATGCGTTGGAGGGCGCGGTCGCGATGGCCTCCTCGCGCACGCCGGAGAGCCACGACCGGTGGATCCACCGGATGGAGAAGTACGTCGCGGCGGCGGAGCGCGGCGCGGTCGGGTTCGTCTTCCGCAACCACATCGAGGGGGCGCTCCCGCCGACCGGCGAGATCGGCTACCACAACCGACCGGGGCCGATCCCCGCGGTCGGCGTCTCGAAGGAGGTCGGGGACCGGCTCTCCCGGCTGGCCGGGGAGGCCGACGTTGACGGTGCTTGGGAGGGAGACCGGCCGACCGTCTCGCTCGACGTCGACTGCCGGAACGAGCCGACGACCTCGGTGAACGCGGTCGCGGAGGTCGGCCCGGACACCGAGGAGGCGGTGTACCTCACCGCCCACGTCGACGCCCACGACGTGAGCGACGGCGCCAACGACAACGGCGCGGGATCGGCGCTCGTCGCGGAGGTCGGCCACCTGCTCGCGGGCGTCGAGGACGACCTCGACACGCGGGTGCGCCTCGTCACGTTCGGCTCGGAAGAGATCGGGCTGTGGGGGGCGTACCACGCGGCGGAGACGACCCCGAAGGAGGATATCGCCTGCGTGGTGAACCTCGACGGCGCGTGTAGCTCGCGGAACCTCCGCGTGGGGACGAACGGGTTCGAGGGGATGCGGTCGACGTTCGAGGCGGTCGCGGACGCGTTCGACGCGCCCCTGACGACCGGGGAGACGATCTCGCCGCACGGCGACCAGTGGGCGTTCGTCCAAGAAGGGATCCCGGCCGTGATGGCCTCGGCGACGAGCGATCAGTCCGGGCGCGGCTGGGGGCACACCCACGCCGACACCCTCGACAAGCTGGACTCGCGGGACCTCCGCGAGGTGGCGACGCTCGTGACCGCGGCGGTCTACCGGTTCGCGACGGGAGAGGTCGAGGCGGAACACCGGTCGCGGGAGTCGATCCGCGACGCCATCGACGAGGGGTACGTCGAGGAACTGAAGACGGGCGGGCGGTGGCCCTACGACGAGTAAACAAAGCGAGGTAGCGGCGAGGACGGGTTCGGACGAGCCGGGCGCGGCGGCTCGCGGGTCTCTCGCCGACGCGGCGCCCGGCTCACCCCTCGTCGGAGTCGTCGCAGACGCCGAGCGGGAGCGACTCGGGAGCGTCGCCGTCGGCGTCGAGGCCGGCGTACGCGTCGTCGATGAGCCGGGCCAGCTGCGTCTCGGGGCTCACGCCGCGGGCGGCGGCGAGGGCCGCGAGGCGCTCGCACTGCTCGTCCGGCACGGAGACGGTTCCGTCGTCCATGCGCGTCGCTCCGTCCCGAAGCAACAAAAGCGTTGGTCTGCGTCCAATTTAGGCCGAATCCGCCCGATCCGTCTCACGGACGGCGCCGACCGGCTCGCCCTCCGCGAACCGTTCGAACAGCGCGTTCATCACCGCCGACTCGGCGCGCGAGAGGTGTTCCCACACGGTCGTCGAGCCGAGCCCCAGCTCGGCGGCGACCTCTTCGACGCCCACGCCGCCCCCGTGGTCGTAGTAGCCCGCCGCGATGGCGGTCGCGAGGACCTCTCGCTGCCGGTCGGTGAGGCCGTCGAGGAGCCCGGACGTCGGGAGCTGCGGCGAGCGCTCGATCGACGCGAGCTCCACGTTCCGCGCCAGCTCGACCTCGTTGCCGCCGCGTTCGAGCTCGCGCATCACGGCCGAGAGGTCGTCGTCGTTCCCGAGGTACGCCGTCCAGCGCTCCACGCCGCCGGAGATGGTCGTCCCCGTCCGGTAGTGGATCCCCATCCGCGAGAACCGGTCGCCGATCCCGTCCCAGTCGGCGGCCGCGGCGTCGATCGTCAGGGCGACGTAGGCGTGGGTGCCCTCGATCGGCGCGAGCGGCTCCGCGGAGACGATCAGGTCGAACTCGCGGAACTCCTCGACGAACGCCTCGATCTCTTCCGGCGGCCCGGTGAGTTCGGCGATCCGCTTCCGCTCGGGCCCGCTGCCGGTCATCGACGAGACGGAGCGGTACCGCACCTCCGGGTGGCGCGCGCTCACCTCGCACTCCGGCTCCCCCGCGTGGTGGATCCGGAACGTCACTTCCCGCATGGCCGGTCCGAGGTCGCCGAGGTTCAAACGGGTTCCGGACCGTCGCGAGCCATTTATCCCCCCGACCGTGCTACGGTCGGCGTGGTGGCGATGACGAGTCGGTTACCCCCACCGAGCCCCTTGTGACGATGGGTTTCGACCGAGCCACCGTTTCCACGTCCGCCAGCGGCGCGGCCGAACCGGAGCGGAGTGAAAGTGATCCTACTCGACGAGAACCGTCCGCAGTCGGGCGGTTTCGAGGCGAAAGGAGCGGGTGGCGTCAGGGCGTCGACGCGCTGACGCGGCGGGGGGCTCGCCGCTCAGTACGAGACCGCGCGCTTGTCGAGGCCGGCCGCCTCGATGTCCTCGCCGTCCACGGAGGTGCGGAGAACGTCCATCCCGTCGTCGCGGTCGACGTCGAAGTTGCGGGCGTACAGCTCTTCGAGACGCTCGTACTCCGCGTCGGAGATCGGCGGCACGTCGGCGGCGGCGCTCCACTCGGCGATGTCGTCGCCGTCGCGGAAGGTGGGCGTGACGGAGGCGACCTCGTCGTGCGCGAGCAGCCAGCGGATCGCGGCCTGCGCCATCGTTCGCGTCCCCCTGGTGCCGTCCGGGTCTTCGAGGAAGCGGATCGCGTCGACCTTCTCCCACCCCGTCTCGTACCACTCCTTCGGGCGGTGCGAGCGGTGGTCGCCGTCTTCGAGGACCGTGTCGGGCGTCACCTGCTCGTTGAGCAGGCCGGAGGAGTGCGGGACGCGGGCGATGACGGAGGTATCGGAGTCGCTCTCGCGGATGCTCTCGACGAAGTGGCGACCGGGTTCCTGCTCGAAGAGGTTGAAGACGGTCTGGACCGCGTCGAACTCCTCGTACTCGACGGCGGCGTCGCCCTCGGCGAGCCAGCCGATCGAGGGGCCGAGCGCCCAGCCGAGCGCGCGGACGCGCCCCGACTCCTTCCACTCGCGGAGGAGGTCGCGCACCTCGGGCGTGATGTCATCGACGTTCGCGTTGTGTAACTGGAGCAGGTCGACGTAGTCGGTGTCGAGGCGGTCGAGCGAGCGCTCGAAGGCCGTTTCGAGGTACTCTCGGTCGAGTTCTTTCGGGAGCTCGCCGTGTCCGGCCTGCGGGTTGTTGTAGAAGTCGTAGCCGATCTTCGTCGCGAGCGTCACCTCGTCGCGGCGGCCGTCGATCGCTCTCCCGATGATCTCCTCGCTGTCGCCGTGGCCGTACACATCGCCGGTGTCGACGTAGGTGACGCCGGCGTCGAGCGCCTCCTCGACCATCCCGACCGCCTGCTCGTCCGAGCGGTCGCCCCACCAGTCGGTGCCGACGACCCACGCGCCGAAGCCGATCTCCGAGACCTCGACGCCCGAGTTACCGAGTTCGCGGTGTTGCATGCCCAGCGGTTAGCGGTCGGGACACTTATCGGGCGCGGTCGCTCCCGGAACGGCGGAATCGGGCGGGACCGCGACCGGGAGGGTCAGTCCGGGGGCGACCGCGCATCGCCGGATATTACTCGCTCGCGGCGCGTCGGCCGCCCATGGACGACGCCCTCCGCCGACGCCTCGACGCCGTCGTCGCGCTGCTCGCGGTCATCGCCACCGTCTCGGTCGTCGCGCTGCTGCTCTCGTTCGGCGCCGGCGCGATCGGCCCCGCCTTCTTGACCGCCTTCACGGGCGTCCTCGTCGCCATATTCGTCAACGCCGGCCTGTACTGACCTGATGAGGCGTCGCGTTCGCACAACCGAATCCCTTTGAGTGATGGCGACGAAAGTGGGCCGATGACAAAGCGACACGTGTCCCTGCCCGACGGCGCCGAGGCCGGGGTCCGCGGGTTCATCGACGAGGTGGACGAGCGGCTCTCCTCGGACGAGGACACCTGCGAGGTCGTCCGCGACGTGCTGGTCGACCTCCACGGCGACCGCGAGGCGTGGGAGGCGTGGCAGGACGGGGAGTCGGTGTCGCGCGCCGAGCGCGTTCGGCTCCAGGGGTACGACCCGTGTAACGCGACGCTGGAGTCGGAGTACTACGCCGAGAAGGACGAGGACCGCTTCCAGCGCTCCAAACACCTCCAGTGGCTCTGGCGCCAGTTCGACGCCACGTCCATGGCCGACAACGTCGAGTTCGCGCTCCGCTTCCGGCAGATGCTCGGCAACCACCTCTTCGCCGAGTGCGGGGACGGCTGCCGCTTCTTCAAGGGGATCTCCGTCACCTACGGCCACAACATCGAGGTCGGCGACAACGTCGTGATCCACGACGACGTCCATCTCGACGACCGCGGGAAGCTGACGATCGGCGACCGCGCCTCTATCTCTGACGGCGTCCACCTCTACAGCCACGACCACGACATCGTCGACCAGACCGAGGTCCGGAACTTCCACACGATCGTCGGCGAGGACGCCCGCGTCACCTACGACGCGATGGTCCGGGCCGGCTGCCGCGTCGGCGAGAACAGCGTCGTCGGCGCGCGCTCCGTGGTCCAAGGCGACGTGCCAGACCACCACGTCGTCGTCGGGTCGCCCGCCCGCAGCGTCCGCGTGAAGCCGGGATGGGAGGAGGCCGCCGAGGAGATCGAGGACGGCCGGCTCCCCGACAACCAAGGCGACCGCGAGATCGAGTACGACCTCCCGGACGACCTCGAACAGTTCGACGAGTTTCAGCGGGATCTTCAACCCCCGGACGTGGAGAACCCCTCGCCGCCGACCTCGAGCGACCGCTGAGACGCCAGAACGAGTTTTCGCGAACGCCTCGTAGCGACTATCGACGAGCGCATCGATCGGTCGGTCGACGGTAGTTCTGCTTGTGGGTCGGGATCGGTAGCGAACGCCACCGAAGCCCCAGCCGCGAGGACTCGATGCGCTCCCCGGCCGCGCTCGCGGCCGCAGAGGCGCGCGCCACCGCGAGCCGTGGTCGCGGTCGGTCGTCGCGGCTATTCCGTGGTGTGCTACCGCTCGCCAGTATCGTTATGAGATTGCGACGCGTACGGTCACATGGTGTTACGCACATGACAGGAAAGCGGCTACTGATGATCGTCGGCGACTTCGGCGAGGACTACGAGATAATGGTGCCGTTCCAGGCGCTTCAGGCGGTCGGCCACGAGGTCCACGCCGTCTGCCCCGAACGGGAGGCGGGTGAGACCGTCAAGACCGCGATCCACGACTTCCGCGGCGACCAGACGTACCTCGAGACGCGCGGGCACGACTTCGAACTCACGCACGGGTTCGACGACGTGGACCCGACAGAGTACGACGCGCTGGTCGTCCCCGGCGGGCGCGCGCCGGAGTACCTCCGCGGCTACGACGAGGTCCTCGACGCGGTACGGCACTTCTTCGAGGCGGACAAGCCGGTCGCGTCGATCTGTCACGGCCCCCAGATCCTCGCCGCGGCGGGCGTCCTCGACGGCTACGAGCTGACGGCGTACCCGGCGGTCAGGCCCGAGGTCGAGGCCGCCGGCTGCTCGTGGGTCGACGGCGTGACCACCGACGGCAACCTCGTCACCGGGCAGGCGTGGCCCGACCACCCCGAGTGGATCGCGCAGTTCCTCGACCTGCTCGGGACCGAGATCGAACACGAGGGGGCCGCCGCGACGGCGGACTGAGTCACCCGACTTCCCATCATGCCCGGTCCCCGCGCGGTCGCCGTCAACGTCGCCGCCAACACGAACGAACCGGGGTTCCGCGGCCCCGTCTATCCCGACGGCTCGTTCGCGTACGTCCCGATCCCGGAGTCGGCCGCGACGCTCTCGCGCGAGGGATTCCCGGTCGACGAGACGCTCCCGACCTACGGCGACCTCGACCTCCCGTTCGCGGTTCCGGCGGCCCTGCGCGAGACACCCGTTCACGCCGACCCCGAGTTCCCCCGCGTCCACGGCCGCGAGCGCGCGACGTACGGCGACCCGCACGGCGTGAAGGCCGGGCGGATCGCGGCCCTCGACCCCGGCGACTGGCTCCTGTTCTACGCGACGCTGTCGCTGCGGCCGCGCGACTGGGCCGGACCGGGGGCAGAGCGCCCCGGCGACGAGGGGGCCGACGACCGCGGCGGCGCGTGGCTTCGGGAACGCGGCGTCGACGTCGACGACGACCTCGCGCCCGACTGGGGCGCCTACCTCTTCGCGGGGATCCGGATCGAGCGGGTGCTCTCGGCCGGGGACGACGGTGGGGACGGCGCCGTCGTCGACCGCGCGGCCGCCGCCGCGGCCGCGCCGACGAACGCGCACCTGAAGCGCGATCCGTTCGACGCCCGCGCGATAGCGGTCGGCGATCCCGCGGCGTCGGGCCCGTTCGACCGCGTCGTCCCGCTGAGCGCGTCCGATGGCGGGAGCGAGGCGAACCGGCTCGTCACCGACCTGTCGAGCGACTCCGGGAAGGGGCCGTGGTGGCGCCGGCCGATGGCGTTCGACGCGGCGGCGACGAGTCGGGTGCTGGAGCGTATCGACGGGATCTGACGGGCCGGGTGCGACGCGGCGGGGCGGGGGTCCGCTCCCGCCGCCACCGCGATTTATGGGGTTCGCCGCCGTTGCGGAAAGTATGAGCGACGAAGACACAGATACGAGCGACGAAGCGACCGGCCGCGGTGCGCCGTCGCGGCTCGGCCGCGTCCTGCTCGGCGTCGGCCTCGCCGCGCAGGCCTCGGAGGACTTCCGCGACATGGACGACACGATCGAGTACGCCGAGTCGGCGGGCGTCCCGCTGCCGGACGTCGCCGCGCCGTTCGCCTCCGGCATGATGGTCGTCGCCGGCCTCGGCATCGCGCTCTGGCGGCTCCCCCGGGTCGCGACCGGCGCGGCGGTCGCGTTCCTGACCGCCGTGACCGCGACGATGCACGACTTCTGGAACGCCGACGAGGACGACAAAAGCGGCGAGCGACTCGCCTTCTTCGGCAACCTCGCGATGCTGGGCGGAGCGCTGGTGTTCCTGCGCGACGCGTACAAAAACTAACCGACGGCGACCGAGACGCTCCAACTTCCTCCCGCTTTCGTAGCGCCCGGTGATCCAGCGCTCGATGATCAGGACCGACCGTGCCACCGCTCACCGACGAGCGCAGCGTGAAAAATCGGGGAACGGTTCGGGTGAACGCCTACTCGTTCAGCACGCTCGACCACTGACTGGTGTACGTGGCCTGGTTCGGCTCGAAGGAGACGCGCTGGTCGATCGTTCCGTCGCGCTCCTCGAAGGCGTTCACGTACGCCTCCTCCAGCGACTGCCCGTAGGCGTCGTTGAGGTACAGCGTGCCGGAGCTCTCGGCGCCGACGGTGTCGCCCACGGCGAGGTCGGCCATCGCGGGCCCCTGAAGCAGGTCGGAGGGCGCGGTCCGGAAGATGTAGCCGTTGTCCTCGAGGTCCGTCACGTTCGGGTCGGTCGAGGACGGCGAGATGCCGACGACGCCGTTGGGGATGAACACCTGCTCGGAGACCTGAAGGTTGACGTTGGACGACGCCGGGCCGACGACCGCGCCGAAGCCGGCGTTGACGAGGGCGTTCGCGCCCGAAATCCCCGCCTGCGGGTCGGTCTGCGTGTCCTCCACTCTGGTCTCGACGTCGACGTTGATACCGGCGTCGTTGACCTGCGTGGCCGCGAGCAGCGCGCCGTCGCGGATCGGCACGCCGAGCGGGCCGAGGTCACCGGTCTCGGGCATCAGAACGCCGATCCGAGCGGTGAAGGAGTCGACGCCGACCGGGTCCGCGGCGGTGGCGTTCAGGTCCTCCTCGGAGAGATCGTTCCCGAACTCGACGGTGTCGAGGGTGACGAGTTCGCCGTCTTGGAAGTCGATGATGTCGTACGCGGCGGTGGCGATGTCGCCGTTGACGTCGAAGTTGACGCTCGAGGACGCGCCCACGTAGTGGACGGGATCGCCCGCCGCGACCGTCTCGACCGCCTCCGGGAGGTCCGCGGGGCCGAACTCGTCGCCGCCGGGGTTCGCGACCGTGCGGACGCGGTCGCGGATCGCCTCGCCGTTGTTCTCGCCCGCGGCGGTCGCCGCGAGGATCTCGACCGCCATCGCGTCGTACGCCTGCGCCGTGAACACGCCGGGCTCCTCGCCGTACTCCTCCTGATACGACTCGGTGAAGAACTCCGCCCCGGGACCGCCCGCGGAGGGTGCGGTGCCGATGACGTTGTTCATGTCGTTGTCGACCTCGCCGGGGAGGTCGCCGTCGATCAGCCCGTCGGGGACGATGATGTCCAGGTCCGGCGCGCTGTCGGCGAAGTCCGAGTAGAAGTCGCGGAACAGTTGGATACCGGACTGCGGGAACCCGACGACCATCACGGCGTCGGGGACGTTGCTTCCGTCGCCGCCGTCCATGTCGTCGCCGCCGTCGGAGCCGTCGCCCCCGTCGCCGCCGTCCATGCCGTCGCCGCCGTCGGAGCCGTCGCCTCCGTCGCCCCCGTCGCCGCTCTCCGTCGAGCAGCCGGCGATCCCCGCGATGCCGACAGCGCCGGCGCCCTTGAGTACGTCGCGTCGCTGGATTCTTCGCTTCATGCTGTGAGCGTATACCATACGGGTCGTTATAAGTGTATCCACGACCACAAATACGACGCCGATCAGATTCTCACGCGTCAGGTGCGTTCCATTCGCTACAGGTGCGCTCTACGGACCGTTCACCGATTGACTGTCGAGCGCGAAACCGGCGTTATTCCCGCCCGCTGATATGATATCTCTCGGGGATCGCGGACGCGGTCGCCGGCGCCTCAGTACCCCTGCGCGTTCCCGTCCTTCCGGGGTTCCGTAGCGGCCGAGAGGACCCCGTCCCGGTTCCGCGCGATCTGTGCGCCGCCGAACATGACCGGCGAGAGCGTCCGCACGTCGTGGTCCTTCCGGACGAGCTTCTCCGCGGCGTCGCCGCCGAAGTGGGGTTCGAGCGCCAGTTCGCCGCTCTCGCGGTAGCGCCACCGCGGCTCGTCGAGCGCGCGCTGGAGCGGCATGTCGTAGTCGACGAGGTTCGAGATCACTTGGACGTGTCCCTGCGGCTGCATGTACCCGCCCATCACGCCGAAGGCGGCCCAGTCGTCCTCGTCGAACTTGACGACGCCCGGGATGAGCGTGTGGAACGGACGCTTGCCGGGTTCGAGCGCGTTGGGGTGGTCCGGGTCGAGCGAGAACGACGCGCCGCGGTTCTGGAGCGCGATGCCCGTGTCGCCGGCGACCAGCCCGGAGCCGAAGCCGGCGAACCGGGAGTTGATGTACGAGACGACGTTGCCCGCGTCGTCGGCGACGGTGAGGAGGACGGTGTCCGCGTCCTCGGCGTTCGCGTTCGGCACGCCGAAGGAGACGTCGTGCGATGCGGTCTCACCGATTCCGGCGGCGCGCTCGGCCGCCCACTCCGCCGACGCGAGCGGCGGTATCTCCTCGTACTCGGGGTCGGTGATGTAGCGGTGGCCGTCGTGGAAGGCGCGCTTCAGCGCCTCGGCGAAGTAGTGGACGCGCTCCGGCGAGTCGTAGTCGTACTCGCCCGCGCCCAGTTCGCTCGCGACGTTGAGCGCCTCCAGCGCGATGAGCCCCTGGTTGTTCGGCGGCAGCTCGTACACCTCGGCGCCGTTGTAGGTCGTCGACACCGGGTCGGGCCACTCGACCTCGAAGTCGGCGAGGTCGTCGACCGTCATGAACCCGCCCTGCGACTGGACCTCGTCGGCGATCTCCTCGGCGATCTCGCCCTCGTACACGACGTCGGCCCCTTCCTCGGCGATCTCACGCATCGACTCGCCGAGCCGCGGGAGCGTCACCGTCTCGCCGACGCTCGGCGGTTCACCGTCGAACAGGAACGCCTCGCGAGCGTGGTCGTCGGTGAACAGCGCGTCGGCGCTCGCCCAGTAGGAGGCGATCACCTCGGACACCGGATACCCCTCGGTCGCGTAGCGGATCGCCGGCGCGAGCGCGTCGGCGAGCGTGAGCCGCCCCAACTCCTCGACCGTCGCCTCCCAGCCGCGGGCCGTCCCCGGGACCGTGACCGCGTGGGGGCCGTAGAACGGCATCCCGGCCTCGCTCGCGTCGTCGACCGCGTAGCCGCCGTCGTCGGGGTAGTACGAGTCCGCGTCCTCGTCCTCCGCGAGCGCCGCCCGGACGTTCTCTATCGTCGCGTCCGCTGGGGCGCCGCCGCAGGAACGCATCGCGCCGACCTCGCCGTCGGCGGTCCGGTACAGCGCGAACACGTCGCCGCCCAGCCCGGTCGAGGTGGGCTCGACGACGTTGAGTGCGGCGGCGGTCGCCACCGCGGCGTCGAACGCGTTGCCGCCCTCGCGTAACACCTCGATCCCCGCCTCGCTGGCGAGCGGTTGACTGGTCGCCACCACGCCGCGCTGACCGTACACGGTGGACCGGCGCGACGTGAATCGGTCTAAGTCTGGCTCCATGCTCTCCCGTCCGGCGCGCGGAAAAATAAACCACTGACCGGATCTATCCGGTGTCCGATGACGAGACCGTCCCGCTCAGGAGTGCTTCGCGGCCAGCACGTCGATCTCGTCGATCTGCGGCTCCTCGACGAGCAGTTCGTCGGCGCGCTCCAGCAGCTCCGCCGCGATCTCGCCGTCGAGGTGCGCCTGTCGGCCAGCCTCGTCGGGGAACGTGTCGAAGCTCCCGAACGTGGTCTCGTCGAGGCGCAGCGCGAACCACGTCGTCGTCTGCTCCTCGGCCTCGGCCGCGGGGAGCGCGGACTCGAGGAACTCGGCAACCTCGTCGGCTTTCTCGGGCTTCGCTTCGAGCCGTGCCTGAAGCGCGTACTCGGAGTCGGACATTTCGGTCGAACGGAGGGCTGCGAGGCGTATAGCCTCGGTAAAACCGGGTGTTTTGGCTCCTGACGACGGCCGTTCCGGGCGGCCCGCCGGTCCGTCACTCCTCGAACTCGGCGTAGTGACGCACCAGCCCGCACTCGGGACACATTACAGTAGTTTGAGGAGAAAGCCCACGACTTCAGTCGTGGGAGGATGTCAGGACGCTGATGCGGAACCAGGGGATGAAATCTCACACTCTGCGTTACATTCGAGGAGACGCGGAGAGTGAGACGATGGACATCTACACGCGAGTCGATAGAGACGAAGCCCGGGAAGAGTATCTGGACTGTGTCAAACCGCTCGGATTATAAATAGGCATTCGGAACCGCTGAAATCGACTGAATAGCAGCAAGGCTCTAAGTCACTCTTTGTTTGACTTGGTCGTAGGCTTGGTCGACTCTTATCTGGTTTACTGTTTCTTGTGTGGTGGCTCTGATTTCCGGGCTTTGTATGGTTCCTGTGATTGCGAGTGGTGTTTGCCAGCCTTGGCCTGTTTGTTGTCGGAGTTGGTAGAGTCCGCGGCTGATGTTTTCAAGTTGCTGTCTTGTTTCCGGGTCCGGATCCTCCATGTATGCTTCTACAGAGTCTCCAAATTCGTGTGAGACTACTCTTCCGCCTATTCCTGGTCTTTGTTCTTTTAGGTCTACGTCCGGGTTTTTTCCGTAGCCCTGTATTCCGACGTCGTCTACCAGTCCGTCGATTGCTTCTATGAAGTAGTCTCCGACCGCTGTGTAGTTCTCATTTTCTTCCAACTTGTCTTCATCTCCGAGTCCGAGTATGTCCTGGCTTTCGAGTTCCCTTGCTTTTCTGTAGGCGAGTGGTGAGACGTAGTTTTCAGGGAATCTGATGTTTAGGGTACCGGCTTCTGCTGGTGTTTCTGCGTCTACTTCTTCGAGTGGGATTGTGGTTACTCGGTCTTGGTCTAGGCTGGCGTGGTAAAGGCTGTCTTCCGGGGTTCTTATTACATATTTGAATCTTCCTTGGTTGGTTGCGTCTGTTTGTTCTACGTATTTTACTTTTGTTTCCCCGTTTTTTCGTACTGTAGTATTGCGGCTAGGTGTCTGAATCCTGAGTTTCCATATTCTTTTCCTGTTTCTTCTACGGTTCGTGATTCGCTGACGTATCCGCTTGTTGAAGGGTCTGTTGCTTTTCCTGTGTTTACGGTTGTTAATTTATAGTTGTTGAAGCTGGTTTCCGGGATCTCTGTTACTGCGTGTTCTGCAAGGTTTGAGACTAGGTCGTCTGCTAGTCCGGATGAGGTTGTTCCGGCGTTTTGTGTTGCTCTGACTAGTGCTCTTGTGAATGTGATTTCGTCGTCTTCCTGTTCCAGGTCTCTTCCGAGTGTTTGTGTCAGGTCGGTTTGCAGGTGTTGTACCGGGTTTTGGTAGATTTCCTGTGTGTCTTGGATTATATCATCTACTGTGGTGTTTAGTCCTTGTGCGTTAGGCATTGTTCCGTCTTTGAGGGCTTCTTCTGTGAATTGTACGTCGTTTGTTTGTTTTTCCCGCCATTCGTCTTCTTCCAGCGTGTTTTCTATGATCTGCCAGTCCTCTGCGTCCTCTGGCGGGTTTTCTGTGCCTATGTGTCCGAGTGTACCGGTTTCACTTTCGTCTTGGAAGTAGTACAGCTGGCCGTTCTTCTCGATAGTCTCGTCTTCCTCTTCTGTCGTGTTGTTGCTGTTGCCAGAAGTGGAGCATCCGGCTACTGAAACGGTGATCCCGGCTAAAGCTGCGTTTCGGAGGAAGATGCGTCGTTTCATTGAATTGTATCGGTTTGTTTCCCAGCTGTCATAGAAGTAATGGACAGTTTGGAGAAAATCGTATTGTCCACGAGTTTTGGTGTCTTCCTATTAGAATTGTGTCGCTGCATTCGGACGTTTTCGGAGCCAGCAATACCAATCTATCAGAACAAATTTTTGGAAGGTGGCAATTATATTCGTTCTAACGAGAGCGCTGAAAGTTACAAGCCAAATAATGGTCCTAGAGTCGAAGGCCTCGGCACTCGGACCTGTGGGGTACACCAGTACCGCCGTTCGGTTTGATACCGTCCTGCCGAAAACAGCACAGAGAAGCACTCAATACGCAGCCGTTTATTTGTCTTCAGTGACATTCCGGGTTTCGAAGCGGTAGCGAGCTTCACTCCACCGGTGTCGCGTCGGTCCAAAGCTCGTCGAAAACGTCGTCCAACTCGGCCGCGACGGTCGGATTCCTAACCTCGATGAATCCGAACCGTCGGTCCTCGGCTGAGGGGTATGGGATGTCGATATACGTCTCTGTCCCATCGAGGACTGCGAACGTCATTTTCAGCCGATCGGTCCGGCGAACTGTAACATCAGCATCAGTCCGTTTTGCAAGCTCAAGCTGGCCTCCGAGAGACTCGAGAAGAGCTCTCTCTAGAAGGAGTTCGACCGTAACACTGTGCGGGACATTTTCGAGCAAGAGCTCATATTCCTCGATGTACTCAGACAATGGTGCTTGGGTATAAGGCGGCCCGATGGCTGCTCTTATCTGTTCAGTAACGACTGAAGACTGTTCGCTGATTAGTGTCGTCGAATCGTCAACGCCAAAATCAGCGAGCCAGAGGTTCGCATCGATCGGTGGACTTGGTGTAAATGTCGAACGCGCTTGCGCGGCGAGTTTCCGATATCGGTCCGCCTTTGTATCGAGTTCATCGAGCCGCTCCTCAAGAAGAAGGTCAACAGCCTGCGTCGGGTCGACGGCTACGTAATGCTTCGGTTCCCCTGGCCGAGTCTCTACTAGTCCGCGATTTTGTAATCCGTTGAAAACATCGTAGATACGTCCGAGCGGCACCTCACTTCGAGCAGCAACCGTCCGGGCAGTCGCTTTTCCGGTCTGTAGGAGTGTTCGATACGTCTGTTCCTCGTAACTGGAGAGGCCAAGCTCCGGTAATGCGTTCATACAGGGTGGTGAGTGCAGTGGCACATAGTCCTTCAGCTTCGAGTCGGAACCACGCGGCACAAGTTGCATCATATTTGAGCATCGTTAATGCCCAGCACCACCCTGCTCCGAATATGTCGTCGTACATCTACCTTGCCGGTGCAATCGTGACCGAGGTGATCGGTACAACCGTACTGAAACTATCGGACGGATTCGAGAACGTCGCGTTCGCTCTCTCGGCGGTCGGCCTGTACATACTCTCGTTTTATTTCGTGAGCCTCGCGCTCACCGAGTTACCTGTTGGCCTCGTGTACGCAACGTGGTCAGCATTTGGTATCCTACTACTCGCTGTCATCGGAATCGTATTTTTCGACGAGGCTATCGATATCGCCGCAATCATTGGATTTGCGCTTGTCCTCGCAGGGATTTTCCTCCTCAATGTCTACTCAGAGGCCTATCAGCCCGCGTGAAACCTTGCGAGGACACAACGAATATTCATCTCTCAGTACGACGGTATTGAGGCGGTCGTCGGCTGTGACTGCCAGTAAATCGGTGGCCTCGGTACTCATAGGGCTCGTCGTCGCCGGGTGCCGAGTCCGGCTCGGAGCGGTAGTTCGTCATCGGCCGCTCGTCGGTAGTCGCGCCGTCGAATAAAAGGATCCGGCCGCGGCGTCAGTGCGACGAGCCGGTGTACTCGTTCCAGCGGTCGGTCCCGTTCGCGATCCGCCGGGTGTCGGACGGATCGAACGTCGCCGCCGCCCCCGCGACCGCCTCGGCGGCGGTCGGCAGGTCGTCGCTCGCGTCGGTCGGCTCGCTCGCGTCGTCCGCGTCCGGAGTCGTCGATGGACCCGATCGGTCGGTCGTCGGTTCGGTCTCGGTCGCCTCGCGCGTGCTCGGACCGCCGGGACCGGCCGCCGTCCCCGCCGTCGAGCGTGCGTCAGTCGTGTACTACGGGTGGCACGACTACCCCGAAGGGCGTATCCTTAATAATTGTTTATGTTAGTATGAGGATCGCCGCGGGGGTACCGCGGCCGCCGAGGGTGAGACGCGGAGCGGCGCTCGGCCTACCAGGCCGACCACGCGGTGAGCGTCTCGTCGCGGGCGTACACCCGCTTGAGGTCCTTCGCGTAGGCGAGGTCGCCGGGGTGGTCGAGCTTCTCGTGGCGGTACTCGGGCGCGTCCTCGCGGATCTGGAGCCCCTCGACGGTGAACTCCTCCTCGCCGAACTCGACGGTCTCGTCGACAGTGAACTCGTAGTCGCCGGGGACGTTCACGCGCAGCGAGCGCGTCTGGTCCGCCTCGCCGTCCTTCGGGTGGAGCGTGACCGGGACCGCGACGTTGTCGACCGCGCGGGTCCACAGCGTCTCCACGTCGGTGATGTCCGCCTCCTCGACGCGGTTCTCCGGCCCGAGTTCGATCCCCGTGATCCGCACCTGCATCAGCGCCTCGTCGGTGTCGACGACGAACTCCTCCCCCGTGCCGACGTCGCTCTCGACGGGCACGTCCATCGTCGTCGTGAACGAGTCGCCGTCCTGCGAGACGACGATCGTCACGGCGACGGTCTCCTCCTCGGGGATCTCGGTCTTGTGGGTGTGGTCGCACTCGGTGCAGCGGACGGTGGCCTGCCCGCCCGGGCTGAGTACCTCGTGGACGGTCGGCTCGGCGGGCGAACACGACGGACAGGGGAGTCCGACGCGCGCGCCGGCTTCGGTGTCGCTCATTGGGCGCTCGTACCCGCCGCGCCCGTAAATATCCGCCCCTGTGGGGCCGGTGTGAGTCGCGCTCGCGTGGCGCGCGGCGACGGGACGGACCGCGGAAGCGCCGCGACGGCACCGCGCGGTAAGGAAACTGGTTTACCGGAGTCCGCGGAACGGTCGCCCATGATCGTACCCGGGTCCAGCTCGCAGCAGCTCGCGGCCGCGCTCGCCGAGGAGACGGACCGGGCGCTCGCGACCCCGACCTACGACCGGTTCCCCGACGGAGAGGGGCTCGCCGCGGTGCCCGACTTCGACGCCGACGAGGCCGTGATCGTCGCCGCGACCGACGCTGACGAGGCGTGGGTCGAACTGCTCCAGCTTCAGGACGCCGTCCGCGAGGCCGGCGCGACGGACGTGACGACGGTGATCCCGTACATGGGCTACGCGCGCCAAGACGCCTCCTTCGGCGACGGCGAGCCCGTCTCCGCCCGCGCGATGGCGCGAGCGATCTCGACCGGCACCGACCGCGTCCTGCTCGTCAACCCCCACGAGGCGACCGTCGCCGGCTTCTTCGACGTCCCCGTCGAGGCGGTCGACGCCGCGGGCGTCCTCGCGGACCCGCTCCCGGCCGACCTCGACGACCCGCTCTTCCTCGCGCCCGACGAGGGGGCGATCGACGCGGCCGCGACCCTCCGCGACGCGTACGGCGCCGGCGAGACGGACTACTTCGAGAAGCACCGCGACCGCGAGACGGGTGCCGTCGCTGTGTCGCCCTCCGACGCGCCCGTCGCCGACCGAGACGTGGTGGTCGTCGACGACATCATCGCGACCGGATCGACGATGAGCGAGTCGGTCGGGGTCCTCACCGACCGCGGCGCCGCACGGGTGCTGACCGCCTGTGTCCACCCGGTCCTCGCGGCCAACGCGGTGACGAAGCTCAGCGTCGCCGGCGTCGACCGGATCGTCGGCACCGACACCGTCGAGCGCGGCTGTAGCGTCGTCAGCGTCGCGTCCCCCGTGGCCGACGCGCTCGACGCTCTGTAACCGATCACTCGTTAACTGGTCACTCGTCGTCGTCGATTTCTCGGATCACTTCGGCCGGGTTGCCGCCGACCACCGTCCGCGCCGGCACGTCGTCGACCACGACTGCGCCCGCGGCGACGACCGCGCCGTCGCCGATCTCGACCCCGGGCGTGATCACGGCCCGCCCGCCGACCCAGACGTCGTCACCGACCGTGACCGGATCGCCGAACTCAAGGCCGGTCGCGCGCTCCTCGGGGTCGAGCGGGTGCGTCGGGGTGTAGACGTGGACGCCGGGCCCGAGCATACAGTTCTCGCCGAACGCGATCGGTCCGGCGTCGAGGAAGACGCAGCCGAAGTTCGCGAAGAAGTCGTCGCCGACGCCGATGTTCTCGCCGTAGTCACAGTGGAACGGCGGCAGCACCGTCGCGTCGCCCTCGACGGCCCCGAACAGTTCGCGAAGGAGTCGATCCCGGCGGTCGGTCTCCGTCTGGGCGGTCTCGTTGTACCGCCCGCAGCGGTCCCGAGCGCGCCGGCGGTCGGCGACCAGTTCGGGAGCCGACGGATCGTACGCCTCGCCGGCCAGCATCCGTTCCTTCTCGCGTCCCATACGACTCCCGGCGCGGCCAGCGACAAAGCCCTGTCCGTCGCGTCCGCGCCGGCCGACCGCCGGACGCCGCGGCCGCGTCAGACGATCTTCATCATCCGCGTCTCGAACTTCCCGACGCGGACGCGGACCCAGCCCGCCAGCTCGTCGTCGAGGTCCGGGTCGTCGGTGTCGACGCGGAGCGCGCGCACGTCGTCGAGTTTGGCGCGCGACGCGACGACTCGGAGGTCGCAGCGCCGGATCACTTCCGGCGAGATCTGGGGATTGCCGCGGCCGAAGACGAACCCCTGCCCGCCGATGGGGGAGACGACGATCACGTTCTCCTCGCCGAGCGCGCCGAGTATCTCCGCCTCCGTCGCGTCGCGGACGATCACCTCGCCGTCGCGCCAGACGTCGACGCCGATCGGCGACGGCTCGAAGCCGAGTTCGTCCTTGATCGCGCCGACGGTCGAACCCGGCCCGAGGACGAAGGTGACCCCCTCGCCGTCACGCTCGCGGATGTCGGCCGCGACCCCCTCCGCCAGCGACTCGACGGTCCCGCTCGCGGTCTGTTTCGACGACTGGAGGGTGTCCGCGACGGGGACGTGCGCGACGCCGCGGAGCGTCGGGTTCACCTCGCCCTCTCGGTAGGCGTCCTCGTCGATGTCCATCACCTCGCGGCGCTCGGTCCGCGAGAACGACGCGGCGACCCCGGCGACGTCCTCCGGCGACACCGCGAACACCGACGAGTACACCTTCACGCCGGCGGGCACGCCGAGCATCGGCACGTCGGTCCCTTCCAGCGCGTCCGCGACGTCCGCGGCGGTCCCGTCGCCGCCGACGAACAGGACGAGGTCGACGGGGTCGTCGTCGGCCGCTTCGGATCCTCCGTCTCCCTCTTTGCCCCTGCCGGTCCCAGCGAACGCCCGGACGACCGCCGCGGTGTGGGCCGCGGTCGTCGCCGTCGGCTCGGGGGGCGCCGCAGACGCCGACGCCTCGCCCCCGAACGGGTCGACGACGCGGACCGGGTCGAAGCCGGCCTCGCGGACGACGGATTCGCCCATCGGATCCGCGGCCACCGAGACGGCCGCGTCCGGGGCGACCGCGGCCAGTCGGTCGACCATCCGCTTCGCTCGCTCCGGCGCCCGCGGCTCGGCGCCGCGCTCGACCGCCTCGGCCACCTTCCCATCGGTTCCCTTCAGCCCGACGCGGCCGCCCATGCCCGCGACCGGGTTCACGACGATCCCCACGTACATGCCCGACGTTCACCGCGCCGGCCTCTTAAGCGAGCCGCGTCCCGTCGAGGCGCGCCCGCCCGAGAATCAACGCTTAAGATGCCCCCAGAACAACCCCGAGATATGATCCTCGAAGCCGCCGTGACGGAGCCGCTGCCGATCAGCGCGACCGCGGGCGCGGTCCTGCTCGCGAGCCTCGCGCTCGTCGCCGTGTGGGTCGCGTACCTGTACCGTTAGCGCGCGTCTCCACTGCCGGCCTCCCGCCCTCCGCGGAATCTCAGGCGGACCGCTCTTCGACCGCGTTCGCGTGCTCGCGGACCCACGCCGCCGCGCGTTCCGCCTCCGCCTCGCTCTCGGCGGTGATCTTCACCGTCACGACCTCGCCCGGGTACGAGCCCACGCGCACGTCGAACCGCTCCCGCAGCGACGCGAACCGATCGAGCAGCGCGCTCTCCGGCTCGTCGACGTCGACGGTGAGCACGTGGGTGCGCGTCCCCGCGAACTCGGCTTCGACTATTTCGAACATCGCCTTCATCTCCCCCGGAACGCCGGGCAGGACATAGACGGACTCGACGACGGCGCCCGGTGCGACCCCGGCCTCGTTCGGCAGCGGCCGGCAGTCCGCGGGCAGGTGCGTCGTCTCCGCCGCGAGGTCGCTCCCGCTGTACCCGCGCTCGGCGAGCCACGCGGCGGCCTCCTCGTTCTCGGTCAGGTCGCGCCCGAACGCGGCCGCGACCGCCGCCATCGTCACGTCGTCGTGCGTCGGCCCGAGGCCGCCGGTGACGACCACCGCGTCGTACTCGGCGTGGTATTCGTTCACTACGCGCGCTATCTCGGCGACCTCGTCCGGCACGACGGTCACCCGCCGGACCGTGACGCCGCGGGCGTCGAGGCGGTCACAGAGCCAGGTCGCGTTCGTGTTCTCGGTGTCCCCGACGAGGAGTTCGTCCCCGACGGTGACGACGGCAGCGTTCATACCGGACGCACGCGCCGCGCGGTAAAAAAGGACCGCGGCGCGGGCGGGCGGAGCGGCGACGGTGGTCGGTCCCGCCGCTCAGAGCAGCCCGTCATCGTCCTCGTCGTCCTCGTAGACGCCGAGGCCGAGGTCGCGGCGGCGCTCGCGGAGCGCCTCCAGCTGTCGCCGGAAGTAGGCCGTCCCGGCGACCGCGGCGATCGCCGCGATGACGAGGATGACGCCGAACACCACGAGGTCGCCCTCGCGGTACGACTGGACGACGATCGAGCCGCCCGACACCTCCTCCCAGACGATCCGGTCGCGGTCGCCGACCGTCTCGACGCTGTGGTCGCGCGGCGACACGTGGCCGACGATCGGCACCTCGGTGCTGAACTCCGGCGGCAGCGTCACGGCGTACGACCCCTCGACGTACGCCCGCATCGTGAACCGGCGCGGCGACCCGGCGCCCGAGAACGCCGCCTTGCCGCCCGCCATGTCGTCCGCGAAGCGGATCCACGTCTCGTCGGTCGTCTGTTCGATTTCGCCGCCGCGGGCGCGGAACTCGCTGCCGTTGATCACCTCGCCGTCGGGGTACTGGTACCGGAACGCCTCGAACTCCAGCGGCTGGTCGCCCGCGTACGGCGTCTGCTCGTACAGCCGGATCTCCTCTCGGTCGCGGACCGCGTACACGGCGGTGTACGTCACGTCCGTCGAGAGGTCGAACGCGGCGTCGCGGTCCGTGTCGAAGTCGTACTCGCGGGGCGGCTCGGCGTCGAGGGTCTCGTTCGTCACCTCGCCGCCGCCGGTCGCGTAGCCGAGACAGCCGGCGCTGACCGCGAGGAGGGCGACCGCCGCCACCGCGAGCGCGAAGCGTCTGTTCACGTGTGGATGGGTTCAGACGACGCAGCGCATCTCGGCCGGGAGGTACGAGCCGATGGCGGCGAGTAACCCCGGTGGGTCGGTCCCTTCGGCGCAGACGATGCTCTGTTCGAGGAGTCCCAGCCGCTCGACGGTGACGATGTCCTGCGCGTGGCCCGCGCGGTTCACCGTCGCGCGCGTCTCGCCGCGGGTCGCCGAGTTGACGTTCACTCGGCCGTCGCCGCGCTGCCAGTCGTACAGGCGGTCTCGCTCCGCGTCGGCGAGCCGGCTCGGCTCCGCGTCGGAGTCGCCGGCGTCGCCGCCGTAGACGAACCGCATCGGGAGGTGCTGGACGAGCCCGAACCGCTCGACGACCTGTTGCGGCGAGCCGACGCCGAGACCGAGTTCGTCGGCCGGGACGAACACGTCGACGCCGGCGTCGAGCGTGAACCCGACGTCGTCCCACGATTCGAGGGTGCCGACGTACGTCTCGCCCGCTTCGAGGCCGCCGTCGTGGGCGACGACTTCGCCCCACGTCTCCGCGAGGACGTTGCGCGCGACCGGTGCGTCCTCCCCGCTCACGTCGATCTGGACGAACTCGTCGTCGCGGACGCCCACTTGCCAGTCGACGTCGAGTTCGCCGACGTCGTTGGCCACGAGCGAGTTCATGCCGTCGAGCGCGCGCTCGCGGGCGTCGCCCTCCACGTAGCACTTGGTTGCGAGGACGACCATCAGCCGGTCACGTCCACGTTGAGTTCGTCGCGGAGCCGCTCGATGCGCTGGTCCATCGCGTCGCGGAGCCGGTCGTTGTCCATCGCCTCCAGCGGCGAGCCGCACTCGGGGCACTCGAAGCCGAAGTCCATCGCCTCGCCGAACTCGAAGCGGATCGAACACACCTCACAGAGGTAGAACTCGTGGGTGCGCTCGTACTCCTCGCGCTCCTCCAAGGCGTCGAGCAGCCGGTACATCTCTTCCTGAAGGTTCTCCGGGATGTTGTCGTAGTGGAACGTCCACAGGTACGTGAGCCACCCGGAGTCCTCGTCGCGGACGCGGCGGTACGTCGCCAGGTCGTTCTCGTACAGGATGAACAGCGCGCGCCGCACGTCGTTGAGCTCCAGGCCCAGCTCCTCGGCCAGCTCCTCGTCGGTGACCTCGCCGTCGGGCGGCGCGGCCGCGACCGGCATCCCCGTCGGCCCCACCAGCTCGTGGAGGTACTTCTGGATGACGGGGTCGTTCAGTAGATCCTCAAAAGCCATTACGGGAAACTGGTGGAGGAATCCGGTTAAAACCTCCGAAAGGCGCGGTCGCGCACCGCATTCGAATCCGGAAGGGTCACCCCTTCGCCCCCGTGGCCGACCCGCGGGTCCGGCAGAGCTTTACGCGCCGTGGCTCACACTCGCCCGTATGGCAGACTCGGTCGACAGACGGGGACGACGCGGGCTCGGGGCGCTCGCGCTCCTCGCGGTTCCGGCGGTGCTCGCGGCGGTCCCGCTGGTCCCGCTCGCCGCGCTGCTCGGCCCCGGCGGGCTCGGACTCGTCCCGCTCGGCGCGTCCGGGGGACTGCTCGCGGCCGTCCTCGTCGGCCCGGCCGCCGCCGCGCTCCTCGGCCCGGTCCTCGTCGACCGGCGGATCGCGCGGCTCCCCCGCGCCGACCTCGACGACCGCCGCGCCGACTTCGTCGCCGACCGCGTCGAGGCGCTCGCGGGCGAGGTCGGCGTCGACGCGCCGGAGATCACCGCGGTCCGCGCCGACGCCGCGAACGTCGCCGTCGCGGACGGCTACCGCGGGTCGCGGCTGGTGGTCTCCACGCGGCTGCTCGCCCTCCCGAAGGCCGACCGCGACGCCGCGCTGCGCCACGCCCTCGTCAGGCTCCGGACGCGGCAGGCGCTGCTCACGACGGCGACGCTCCCGGCGCTGGCGGCCGTCGAGACCGCGGCGCTGCTCGCGACCCTGCTCGTGGGGCGCCGCGGCGACCGCACCGCCGCCGACCGGCGCGTCAACCGGATCCACGGGTACGAGCCGGACCGCGAGCGCGTCCCGTCGTGGGCGTACGCGGCCGCCGGCGTCCTGTGCTGGCTGCTGCTCCTCCCCGCGTGGATCCCCGCAACGGTCGGCGATCGGTTCTCCATCGCGGGCGGGCGGCGGGCCGCGGACGCGCTGGTCTCGCGGGTCGGGAGCGAGGACCGCGAGGGGCTCGGCAACGCGGTCGCGTTCGCCAGCGACGCCGCGGGCGCCGGCGACTGGCCCCCGCTCCTCGACCGGCTCTCCCTCGTTTCCATGGCCGACGCCGAGACGGGGCGGGTTCGCGGGACGAGCCGGCAGGAGGCCCGGACGCGGCTCGCGCGCCTCCGTTCGAAGCGGGCGCTGTAGGAGAAGCGGCTCGGAGCATCGGCCGACTCAGGGCCGCACCGGGACTTCCAGACGGACCGTCGTCCCCTCAGCGTCGGTGTCGATGTCGAACTCGCCGCCCGCCTTGGCGACGACCCAGTACATGAGCCAGATGCCGAGCCGGTCCGCGTGGGTCAGCGAGGTCTCGCCAGCCTCCAGCACCTGCGTCTCGTGGTCCGGGATCCCGGGCCCGTCGTCCTCGACCTCGATCGCGATCCACTCCGGCGGACGGCGCTCGACGCGCACCACGACCGACGGCGTCGCCGCGTCGTTGTGCTTCACCGCGTTCTCGGCCGCCTCGGAGACGGCGACGGGCAGGCCCACGGCGGTCGTCTCGATCGGTCCGTCATCGGGGAGCGACAGGGCCACCTCTGCGTCCGGGTAGCGGCTGCGGAGCCGGTCTCGGAGCTCGACCAGTTCGTCCCGGAGGTTGATCGGGTCGTCGAGCCCGGGCGCGGAGACCGTCTCGTCGACGGTCTGGACGGTGGAGGCAATACTGATGAGGTCCGCGGCCGTCTCGGAGATGATGTCCAGCGACCGCCGCCGCGACTCCTCGTCGGGGTCGCCTTGGAGGAGGTCGGTGTACCCCTCGATAAGGTTCATCTTGTTCCGAAGGTTGTGGTTGAGTACCCGGCCCATCACCTCCAGCCGCCGCTCACGGATCTTCCGTTCCGTGATCTCCGACTGGAACCCGACGTAGCCCGTCACCTCGCCTGCCGCGTCGCGCAGCGGCGCGATGGAGAGCCGGTTCCAGAACTTCTGGCCGTTCGCCCGGTAGTTGAGGATGTCGACCTCGACCGGCCGGTCCTCGTCGAGCGCCCGCCGTATCCTCGCCCGGGGCTCATCGCCCGTGTCCGGCCCTTGGAGGAACCGGCAGTCCTCACCGAGCACCTCGTCGCCGTAGCCGGTCACCTCCTCGAACCGCTCGTTGTGGTATATCAGGGGGTTGTCGTCGCCGTCGCCCGCCCGCGCGAGGGTGATCCCGACGGGCGCCTCGTCCATCGCCCGCTCTTTGCGCCGCAGTTCCGCGACGGTCCGGCGGAACCGAAGCGACGTCCGCCGCCGCTCGATCAGGTTCGAGACGCGCGTCACGAGCGCGCGGCGTCCGACCGGGAGCTCGACGACGTCGTCGACGCGCTCCCACGCGGCGTGGCCGAGATCGGCCCGCGACCCCTCGCTCACCAGCAGCACGAACGGGAGGAACGCGGGGTCGGCGCGTCCGCGCCGGGCGTCGACCGCGTCCGCAGCGGCCTCGAAGGCCCCGGCGTCGAGGAGACAGCAGTCGAACTCGCTCTCCAGCGCGTCCGGTGAAGCGCCGGTCCGGACGGCGTATCGCTCGGAGAGCGCTTCGGACAGGAGTTCGCGGTCGCGGTCGTCGTCCATCAGGAGGAGGACCGTCGCGCGATGGTCGTCCGGCTCCCGCGCGGTCCGGGACGCGCCCCCGGCGCCCTCGACGGGGTCCGCGGCCGCGCTCGCTTCGGGGCGGCCCGCGGCCTCGCCGCCGCTGGACTCCGCGTCCGGCTTCGAGTCCATCTCGATGTAACTGAAGGGGGGGACGCACTAAGAACTACCCCATATATATCACGGTCGCGGCCGAGTACCACGGTATGACAACGTCGCTATCTGATCGAGTATCGACCGGCGTCGACGGTCTCGACGAAGTGTTGTCCGGGGGGCTCGTCCCGACGCGGAGCTACATGGTCCGCGGACAGGCCGGGAGCGGGAAGACCATTCTGGGGTTCCACTTCCTCCAGCGGGGGATCGAGGAGGGCGAGACGGCGCTGTTCATCAACCTCGAAGAGGATCTCCGCGACCTGAAGGCGAACGCCGACTCGCTCGGCTTCGACACCGACGCCATCGAGTTCCTCGACCTGAGCCCCGGCGCGGACGCGTTCGTCGAGGACGAGTCGTACGAGGTGTTCGCGCCCTCGGAGGTCGAACGCGAGCCGCTGACCGACCGGATCGTCGAGGGCGTGACGGCGGTCGACCCCGACCGGGTCGTCGTCGACCCGCTGACGCAGCTCCGTTTTCTCCTCTCCGACGACTACCAGTTCCGGAAGCAGGTGGTCGGGTTCATGCGATTCCTGAAAGACAGGGGGGCGACGGTGCTGTTCACCGTCCAGAACACGCCGTCGCTGCCGACCGACGACCTCGAGTTCATCACGGACGGGACGATCCGGCTCGACGCGGGGGCGTACGGCAAGACGGTCAGCGTCCCCAAGTTCCGGGGGTCGTCGACCCAGAGCGGGGACCACGCCTACCGGATCACCGACGCGGGAATGGAGGTGTTCCCCGCGCTCCAGCCCGGCACGCGCGAGACGGACCTGACGTTCGAGCAGGTCTCGTCGGGGATCCCCGAGATAGACGAGTTGCTCCACGGCGGGATCGAGCGCGGCACGGTCACCATCGTGAGCGGCCCGACCGGCGTGGGGAAGACGACCCTCAGCACGCAGTTCATGAAGGAGGCCGCTGGCCGCGGGGAGCGCTCCGTGATCTACCTGTTCGAGGAGAACCGGGAGACGTTTCTCGCCCGGTCGCGGGCGGTCAACATCCCCGTCGACGAGATGCTGGAGAAGGGGACGCTTCAGGTGACGGAGGTGGAGGCGCTGGAGCGGTCGCCGCAGGAGTTCGCGCGGATGGTCCGCGACGAGGTCGAAGGGGAGGGGGCCGACATCGTCATGATCGACGGCATCGCCGGCTATCGGCTGACGCTGCGGGGCGAGGACGAGCAGATGCTCCAGCAGATGCACGCGCTCGGTCGCTACCTCAAGAACGCCGGCGTCACCGGCGTCTTCATCGACGAGACGCGGAACGTCACCGGGGAGTTCCACGCGACGATGGAGAACATCAGCTACCTCGCCGACAACATCGTCTTCCTCCGGCACTTGGAGGTCGGCGGCGAACTCCGCAAGGCGATCGGGGTCCTGAAGAAGCGAACGAGCGACTTCGAGCGGACGATCCGCGAGTTCAAGATCACGGAACACGGGATCACGGTCGGCGAGCCGATGTCCGGGCTCCGCGGCATCCTGAGCGGGACGCCGGAGGTCGTCGAGCGGGACGCGGTGCGCCGGGCGGAGGGCGGCGACAGCGACGAGTAGTCGATTAGGGGCGGCTCAGTCGCGGTCGTCGGGCTCGTCGCTCTCGTCCTCGCCATCTCCTTCCGAGTCCTCGCCATCTCCTTCCGAGTCCTCGCCATCTCCTTCCGAGTCCCCGCGAGTCCCTTCCGAGTCTCCGTCCGCGTCGACCACCGTCTTGCCGGTCGCCTCCGGCACGACGCGCCGGTCGGCGTCCGCCCACTCGCGGTCCAGTTCCGCCCCGTCGAACAGGCGGTCGAGGAAGACGGCGAGCCCCGCGACCTCCGAGTGCGGCTGGTTCGTCACGCCCACGTTGAAGTCGGCGCGCTCGTACAGCGCCCACGGCACCTTCTCGCCGCCGACCACGACGAGGAGGTCGCGCGGCGCCGACGCCTCCCCGAGTACGTCCGGCTCGTCGAGACCGACCGCCTCGCGGATCGCTCCCGCCACGTCCTGAACCTGCTCGCCGTACATCGTGAGGTGGACGACGACCCCCTCGAAGTCCCGGACGATCGCCTTCTGGTCCTCGCGCAGTTCGACCGCGAACGGCCCGCCGAACCGGCCGGTGATGTCGCGGACCGTCTCGGCGGACTGCCCGGCGTTGTCGGGGAAGATCACCCGGTCGGCCCCGAGCGCCCGCGCCGTGAGGCCGACGTGCGTCGTCATGCGGTCGTCGCGCCCCGGCCGGTGGCCGTACCGGAGGACGACGACCTCGCGCGTCTCGTTCATGCCACGGGCTGGGAGGCCGACCCGGGTGTCGCTTTCGATGCGAGCGCCCCGCGGTCGACCCCTCGGATCCGCGCTGGAGCCGAAAATCGATCCTCAGACGTGGATCAAATCGATCCGAAATCGGGCGAGGTGACCACGTAACTGAAAGCTTCATGTGGGAGGCGGTCGCGGTGTGACGCATGACGAGCGTCAAGGAGTTCCGCGTCGACGAGCCGGCGACCGCCGACGGGCTCGGTCGGGGGCGGTTCGTCTTCACGGACGCCTACTCGGTGTTCGACTGGGGGCAGATGCCCGACGCGATCCCGAACAAGGGGGCGAGCCTCTGTGCGATGGGCGCGTTCAACTTCGAACTGCTGGAAGCCGAGGGCGTCCCGACCCACTACCGAGGGGTCGCAGACGCCGACCCCGGTGATATCGTCCCGCTCGACGAGGCGACCGCCCCGCCGACGGAGATGGCCATCGACCTGACGCAGGTGCCGGACCTCCCGTACGAGGGGCCCCACGCCGGCTACGATTACGACGCCTTCCACGCCGCGGGCGGCGAGAACTACCTCGTGCCCCTAGAGGTCGTCTTCCGCAACCGGGTCCCCGTGGGGTCCAGCCTCCGGCGCCGCCGGGACCCCGCGGACTTCGGCCTCGACGACC
The DNA here is from genome assembly GCF_000336875.1 of Halorubrum californiense DSM 19288. Classification (GTDB taxonomy): domain Archaea; phylum Halobacteriota; class Halobacteria; order Halobacteriales; family Haloferacaceae; genus Halorubrum; species Halorubrum californiense. The sequence continues at coordinate 103,941 of NZ_AOJK01000025.1, forward strand.
TCGCCCACGGCGAGTGGCCCGCCGAGCCGGTCGACCTCCCGGAGCCGGTCGTGGAGTTCTCGACGAAGTACGAACAGCAGGACCGGTACCTCTCCCGCGCCGAGGCCGAGGAGGTCGCTGGCGTCGCCGACGTCGACGCGCTCGAATCGCTCGCGCGCGACGTGAACCGCGTCGTCACCGAGCGCGCCGCGGCGGCGGGGTTCGTCCACGAGGACGGCAAGATCGAGTGCCTCTACGTCGACGGCGAGCTCCGCGTCGCCGACGTGGTCGGCACCTTCGACGAGAACCGGTTCTCCTACGGCGGCCGCGGGATCTCGAAGGAAGTCGTCCGCCAGTGGTACAAGGCGAACGACCCGGACTGGGTCGCGGCCGTCAAAGAGGCGAAGGAGTCGGTCGCGGGCCGCGAGACGGACGACTGGCGCGAGCTCTGCGACCCCGACCCCGACCCGCTCCCGCCTGCGGTCGTCGACGCCGTTTCGGACCTGTACGCGGCCGGGACGAACGCGTACACCGACCGCGAGTGGTTCGACGTCCCCGATATCGAGGCGGCGCTCGACGCCGTCGACGCGCTGTAGGGCGCGGTCCCGAGAACCGATGGTAGCGACCGTCGGACCCTCACGATCGACGACACGCGAGGGAACCTCTTTACCGCCGACGCGCGTGGATTCGCGCATGTCCACCGATGCTAACTTCGGGGAACGGTTGGAGACGCAGACCGTCGCGTACCTCGACCGGATCGACGACTGCGTCGCCCTCCTCCCGCGGGCGCTCGACGAGTACGCGAGCGAGGGCGCGTACGACGAGACGGTCGACGAGATAGCCGCCGTCGAGAGCGAGTGCGACGAGCTCGTCCGCGGGCTCACGGCGCTCATCACCGACGCCGGACCCGACGACATCGGCCTGCTGAACACGCGGATCAACTTCAACGAGTCCGCGCTGCTCGACTTCTACAACGAGCTCGACGTGGTCGCGAACCACACCGAGCGGATCGTCCAGGAGGTGGCGATGATGCGCCCCGACGCGGGCGTCGAACCGTTCGCCGACATGCGGGAGATGGCGACGCGGATCGCCGAGATGACCGCGGTCCTCGGCGACGTGGTCGCGGGGTTCGTCAGGGGGCTCGCGCGCGCCGACGCCACCGAGACGCTCGCCGAGGGAATCGACTCGATCCGCGCCCTCGAAAGCGAGTGCGACGACCTCCGCAACGACGCCATCGAGACGGCCTTCGCCGACGGCGCGATCGACCAGCCGCTCGTCTACCGGGAGCTCGCGATCCTGCTGGACGAACTCGCGAACACGATCGAGGACCTCACCGACCGGATCGTCGTGATCGCGAGCAAGGAGCCGGGGATCGTCACCGACGCGGACGAGTCGTAGCGTAGCCCAGCCGGCCCCCGCGTCGCGCTTCCGGGCTCACCGCCGCGCCCAGTCGAGCATCCGCGCGTAGAAGGGGTCCGTGCCGAGCGCGTCGGCGTCTCCCACCAGCGTCAGCTGCTTTTTCGCCCGCGTGAGCGCGACGTTCATCCGCCGGTGGTCCTCGAAGATGGGCCCGTCGAGGTCGCCGGTCGCGACCAAGGACACGACGATCACCTCCTTCGAGGAGCCTTGGAAGCGGTCGACGGTGTCGACCGTCACGTCGGTCCGGCGACCGATCTCCGCGACCTGCGCGCGGAACGGCGCGATCACGCCGATGTCGTCCGGCTCGACGCCCGCGGCGACGTAGGCGTCGACGATCGCGGCGACGCGTTCCGCCTCGCGCACGTTTCGGTTGCCGTCGCGCTCGCCGTCCGGGTCGACGAACCCCACGCAGCCGGTCAGGTCGGGCGCGAGCGCGTCGGGGTCGACGCCGAGGTCCGCGAGCGTCTGCCCGGCCACCTCGGGGGTCGCAGGGCGGAGCGCGCCGTCGTAGAACTCCGTCGAGGCGAACGCCTGTATCCGCTGGCTCATCCGGTACTGGCGGTCGAGCATCACGCTCGCGTCGGGGTATTCCTCGATGAGGCGCTGGAAGAGCGAGGTCTGGAGGTCGTTCTCGGCGCGCACGACCGGTGGAAGCTGCTCGTGGTCGCCGACGAGCACGAACCGGTCCGCGCGGTTGATCGCGGCGTGGGTCCCCGGCTCCGTGAGCTGGGAGGCCTCGTCGACGAGGGCCACGTCGAACTCGCACTCGCGCATGACCCGGGAGCCGCAGGCCGCGGTCGTGGCGGCGACGACCGGCGCCTCGCGAAGCTCGGCCGCCTTCGCGTTCGGCTCGCCGCGCTGGACGAGCCGCACGTCCAGCATGTCCTCGCGGACGCCGGTTTCGGTCCCGACCCGAAGCACCTCGTCGAACCCCTGGTCGCGCAGGGCTTCGAGCGCGTTATCGACCGCGCGGTTCGTGAACGCCGACAGCAGCACGCGGTTGCCCTCCGCGACCAGCGCGCGGATCGTCCGGGCGATGGTGTACGTCTTCCCCGTGCCCGGCGGGCCGTGGATCAGCGCGCAGTCCTCGGCGTCGACCGCGAGCTCGACGGCCTCGTTCTGGGCGTCGTTGTTGTCGATGTAGGCGTCCGTGTCCGGATCGTCGGTCCCCGGACTGCCCGGCGGTCGCTCGGTCGGGTCCCGGAACTCGGGCTCCCGACGGCCGAAGATCACGCCCTTGCGGTCGGGGTCGCCCTTCAGCACGGCGCCGTGGAGCGCGGTGAGCGAGCGGTCGACGGATATTTCCGAGGGATAGACGTCGAGGCGGCGCAGTTCGACCGGCTCGTCCGTCTCGACGACGACCTCGTCGCTCCCGAGTTGGGTGATGCGGCCGAGTTCCGCGTGGCCGGAGACGGGGTCGTCGTCGCTCGCGAGCGCCACGTCGCCCTCGCGGAGCTTCGAGACGGCGTCGTCCGGCTTCCGGGCGCGCAACTCCCACCGGGCGTCGTCGATCTCGGTCTGCGCGACCGGCTCCAAGCCGATCAGCGCGCGGTCGTCCGCGGCGCGCTCCTCGGGGGTCTGCTCCCACAGCTTCCGGTACTCGGCGTGGGTCTCGCGGCGCTCCTCTTCGAGGGCGACGTAGAACCGGTCGAAGTAGTCGCGCTCCGCGTCGGGCACCGGCGTCCCGACCTGTCCCGCCTTCGACTCCTGGTCGAGCCGACCGGAGACGACCATACACGTGTCCTGCTCGAAGCAGTAGCTACACGTCGCGTCCGCCTCGTACCCCGTCGGGACGGTGGGACGCTCGCCGGGGTCGTTGAGCCCGCGCCACTCCATCGCGGCGAGGGCGTTGCGCTCGCGGACGACGAACTCCAGGAAGCCGCGCCCGACCGTGAACTCCTTGGCGGGCGCGAGGTCGCCCGACTCCTCGTTGCGGTCGAGGGCGGTGTTCTTCGTGTACAGCAGCGTGCCGATGTCCGGGTCGACGCCGCGCTCGTCGAGCATCAGCGCGTAGCAGGCGGCCTGGACCTTGTCGTGGAACCGCGGCTCCCGCTTGGTGTTCTTCCCCGTCTTCAGCTCGACCGGCGTGCCGCGCCGGAGCGCGTCCGCGCGCCCCTTCAGCCCGAACGTCGGCGAGATGAGGGAGAACTCCGAGCGCCACGTGTCCTCGTCGCTCAGGGTGCCCTGCGCGAGCCACCCCTCGACGGCGGCGGCGTTGCGCCGCACCTCGTCTTCCACCTCCGCGGTCTCGTAGCCGAGGAGGCCGAGTTCGAGGCCGGCCTCCGCGACGCGGTCTTCGACCGAGGCCTCCAGCTCCATCCCGCGGAGCAGGTCGCCGAACACCTCGTGGACGATGGTTCCCTTGACGACCGGGTAGTTGAGCGGGACGCCCGAGAGCTTGTTCAGGTAGTACATCCGCGGGCACTGGACCCACGAGCGGATCCCCGTCACGTCGACGAGGAAGTCGGGTTCGAGGACGACCCACGACTCGTCGGTCGTCGCGTACCCCGTCTCCCCGCGGTACTCGTCTTCCTCGGGGTCGGTGACGAGCAGTTCCATCCCCGGCTCGGCGTGTTCGGCGGTCTCCGTCCACTTCCCCCACAGCGTCACGTCGACCGGGTCGCCCGCGCCGCGGTCGGGCCGGATCCGCACCTCGCGAAGGTCGCGCTCGCCGTACGACGTCGACACCGTCCGCGCCTCCCCGACGGAGACGATTGGCCCCCGAACGTTCACGTCCCCGCTCGGCGGCGGCACCGAAAAACGCTGTCGGTGGGCGGGGTGGCAGGCGACGCGCGCCGCCGACGGGTCGCGGCGCGAACGCCCGTCGGCCCCGCCGGCACCGACACGCTCTTGCGCTCGGGTTCCCGAACTCTCGACCGACATGCGCGTACGAGACTGGGACGACATCCTCGCGGACGTCGCGAGCGACGCGACCGATCCCGACGGCTGGCGCGCGGTCGCCGGCTCCCGCCGCGGCGGCCTCGGCGAAGACCTCTACTTCGGCCACCCGAGCATCGGTCTCTACCACCTGAAGACGTACGCGAAGAACCCGCGCGACCTCCGCGGCGTCGGCGCGCAGGTCGCCCGGCGAGTCGACGACGGGCTCGACCCGCTCCTCCCGGACGCCGACAGCGACGGGCGGTTCGCGGTTCAGTCGGCGCCCGAAGACGAGGCCCACGCCGAGGAGATGGCGACCCGGCTCACGGAGGCGCTGCGGGTCCACGCCGAGGCGCCGACCGACCCGGACCACCTCTTCGAGGACGTGATGGAGGCCGTCGAGTCGCCCGCGTTCGGCCCGATGGAGTACGAGTTCGACGGCCGGCCCGACGAGCTCGACGAGCTCTCCGACACCTTCGAGGAGGCCGAGGAGCTGCTCACCAGCGAGCTCGACGACCTGATCGAGGACGACGACGTCGACCGCGGCTTCCACTGAGGCTCGCCGTATCGATTTTGTCGCTCCGACCCCAACGGGGCGTATGGGATTCAAAGAAGACACGGCGAACGGCATCATTTCCCTCGGCATCGGCGTCGCGGTCACCTGGTTCACCGCCGGCGACGGCGACCACGACACGACCGACCTCCTCCTCGCGGTCGCGATCAGCTCCTTCCTCTCGGGCTACTTCACGAGCTACTTCGCGAAGTGACCCGCGGTCGGTGACGGGCGAGTCGTCCGGTGACATCCCGGCCGACCGCCCGCCTCAGATCGCCGTCACCCACGCCCGGTACTCCCCGTCGAGGTCGTACACCTCGCGGAAGGCGCGCTCGACGAATCCGGCGACGCGGTTCGCGTCCGACCGCGCGGTGACGACCGCGTTCGTCCCCTCTGCCTCCTCCGGGCTCACGAGTTCGTCGATGCGGAACTCGGGGAACTCGTCGAGGAGCGCCTTCAGGCGTTCCAGCTCCTCGTCGGTACAGTCCATGATGAGCTCCGTCCCGGCGAGCTGGATCCACGGCGGCACCTCGCCGCCCTCGGTGTCGTCGCTGTCGGGGTCGACGTCGACGGTCATCACGTCGCCGGAGCGCGCGCGGTGCGCGGCCGCGGCGTCGGCGAACAGCTTCAGCCGCTCGTCCTCGCTGGCCGCGTCGAATCGGGTCATACCACCGCTCGGCCGCGACGGGGCTTAAAAATCCGCACTCCGCGGCGGCGAGGCCGCCAAAGACCGCGCCGGGTCGGACCTACTCTCGCTCCGTTTCCGCCAGCACGTCGTCGACCACCGAGAGCGTCTCCTCGGCCTCGGCGAGCCGCTCGGTCGCCTCGCCGCGCTCGATCAGCGCGAGGTCGTCGCCGTCGAGCGCGTGGCGCACCTCGGCGCCGCGCCGGAGCCGCTCGTACTCGTCGCTCCGGGCGAGCTCCCGGACCGAGCGCAGGGTCGCCACCGTGTCGTCGTCCGCGATCCGGCCGACGAGGGGGACGAGTTCGTCGATTTCGTAGGCGAGCTCGTCGCCGGGCTTCGGCGGCCAGTCGAGCGTCAGCGGCTCGCCGTCGAGGCGTTCGAGGTACGTCCGGTGGACCGCGACCGCGGTGCGGAGCGCTCCCGGGTCGTCGACGTAGTGTTCGAGCTTGGAGTTCGTGTAGTCCGCGTACTCCAACAGCGTCGCGGGCGGCTCCTCGCCGGCCGCGTGGGTCTCGACGTACTCCGCGAGGTCGGTCGGGGGCACGTCGGCGTCGACGAACGGCGTCCCGTCGGCCCGGTCGAGGAAGTCGAACACCTCGCGGGCGGACGTCGACTTGAAGAACTCCCGGAACGCCTCTCGGATCCCCTCGTCGTACGCCTCGATCGGGTCGCGGAGGCGGTCGAGGTCGGCGTCGAGGTCGGCGTCGGCCATCTCGGCGACCTCGCGCAGTTCGTCGAGCCGCGATTCCAGCCGCTTGCGGGCCTCCTTGGCCGCCTTCCGGCCGGCCCGGTAGTCGTCGACCGCGTCGTCGTACGCCTCCAACAGGTCGACGAACTCCCCCGCCGGCTCCAGCGCCTCGCGGGCGGCCGCGAAGTCCTCCTCGGAGAGCCGCCGCTTGTCGACCGCCTCGTCCGCCGCCTCGAACGCGTCCGCGGCGGGCATGTCGTCGTCGACGTCGACCGCGTCGCCGAACTCGCCCCGGAACCGGACGTACGACTCGAAGTCGCCGGAGCCGACCGCGTCCTCCTCGAACCGGTCGAGGATGCGCTGCGCGCGGCGATACGCGTCCGCTGCCGCCTCGACGCGGTCGCGGCCGCGGTCGTCGATCCGCGACTCGATCCGGCGGAGCTCGTCATAACGCTCGCGGAGCCGCGCGGCCGCCTCCCCGGCCGCGGCCACGGGGTCGACGTCGTCGCTCGCTGCGACGGCCTCGGCCATGGTCAGTACACCTCGTCGGGGTCGAAGACGCGCTCGCCGACGTGCTCGCCGTCGATCGTCCGGTGGAAGCACGAGCGGTGGCCGGTGTGGCAGGCGCCGCCCGCCTGGTCGACGAGGTACAGGAGGGTGTCTGCGTCGCAGTCGACCCGGACCTCGCGGACCGACTGGGTGTGCCCCGAGGTGGCCCCCTTGTGCCACAGCTCCTCGCGGGACCGGGAGTAGTAGTGGGCCTCGCCGGTCTCGCGGGTGCGCGAGAGCGCCTCGGGCGAGACGTACGCGAGCATCAACACCTCGCCGGAGTCGGCGTCTTGGGCGACGGCCGGCACCAGCCCGTCGTCGCCGAAGTCGACGTCGATCGGCTCGGCCTCCGCGTCGGCGTCACTCATGGCTGTCCGGAGGCGTGGCGCTCGAATAGTCCTTGTGCCTGCGGTCACCGCGCGGGAGCGTCGACGGCGAGCCGCTACGGGACGCGTCGCAACAGGATCCCGTCGCCGTCGGCGTACGCGTCCGGCCGCCGCTCGACGACCTCGAAGCCGAGCGACTCGTACAGCGAGAGCGCCGCGTCGTTGTCCGGGTGCGCCTGGAGCGTCACCGGCCCGTCGGCGTCCGCGATCGCGGCGCGGAGGAGCCCGCTCGCGCGCCCCTCGCGCCGGAAACCGGGCGCGACGACCAGTTCGGCGAGGTGAACGCCCGGCCGGTTCGGCGCGTCCACCGGGAGCAGGTAGCCGACGACGCGGCCGTCGGCGACGCTCACGCGGGCGGCGCCCACCGCGAGCCCGTACTCCAACAGGTCCGGACTCGGCTGCCGGAGGTGCGACTGGAGGTCGCGGATCCGGTCGGCGTCGGCGGGGCGCCCGGGGCGGACTCGGGAGCCGGAACCGTCCCCGGTGTCGGGGTGGTCTTCGCCCGGCACTCACACCACCGCCCAGAGGGCGACGGCGACGACCCCGCCGCCCAGCGTCGCGAGGAAATTCACGGTCTGGTTGCCGATCCGGTCTCCCTCGATCAGGGCGCCGAGGAGGCTGTCGACGGTCATCCCGGCGACGCCCGCGGCGACGACCGCGCCGCCCGCCGCGACGCCGCCCGGGACGACCGGGTCGAGGAGGGGTGTCCCGCCCGCGGCGAGGGCGCCGACGAGCAGGGCGCCGGAGAGGCCGGCGAGTTCGCCCTGCCAAGTGATCGCGCCGTCGGTGCCCGGTTCGACGCGGCGGAGCGTCGTCACCAGCCGCGGGCCGTCGAAGAGGCCGCCGATCTCGGAGGAGAGCGTGTCTGCCATCGCGGTCGCCGTCGCGCCCGCGAACGCGAAGCCGAAGGGCGCGGCCGGGACGGCGAGGTGCGGCGCGGTCGCGTAGCCGACCACCGCCGCGAGCGCGACCGCGGAGTTCGCCAGCACGTTGCCGGTGCCGCGGGCCCCCTCGTTCTCTTGGGCGACCCCCCGGGCCGCCTTCTCGTCGAACCGGTACTTCGAGGCGAGGCCGCCGATCGCGTAGAAGGACATCAGCGTGAGGAACCAGCCGACGCCGCCGAGGACCACCGCGAGCAGCGCCGAGACGACGCCGGTGAGCATCCCGGCGACCGAGGCGGTGCCGATGGCGAAGGAGACGTAGCCGAGCGCGCCGGTCACCGCGAGGCCGACGACGATGAGCGGGGCGTCGACGGTCGGATTCAGGACGAGGAACCCCCACGTCACGAACGCGACGAGAATCGTCGTGATGTGCGCGTCCCGAGAGAACACCAGCGAACGGACGAGCGCGGCCGTCAGCGCGGCCGCCGCGGCGAGGAAGACGAGGACGGGGACCGTCTCCGCGTCGACGGGGGCGCCGGTCTGGAGCCGCACCGCGATCTGTCCGGCGAGGGCGGCGGCCGTTCCGGCGACGACGTAACCCGCGACGAGCGGGAACTCGTCGGTCGTCCGCCGGGAGACGAGCGTTCGACCGAGGCGGCCGACGCCGACCGCGAGCGTCGCGGCCGCGAACGCCTCGTACGGGAGCGGCGCGCGTGGCAGCGAGGCGAACAGCGCGAGGCCCGCGCCGGCGAGCGCGAAGGAGACGAGCCCGTAGAGGCGCTCCGCCTCGCGGTCGCCGGGTAACGCGAGCGTCTCGAACCACTCCCCGTCGCGGACGCCGAAGAAGGCCGCGCCGGCGACGGCGAAGAAGGGGACGGCGGCGGCGGTGTCGAGCGACGGCGCGAGGACCGCGAGCGCGGCCACCGCGGCGAAGACGCTCGCGCGTCGGAGCCTCCGTATCACGCCTTCGGCTACCCCCGACGACCACTTAACGGTCCCGACAGCCGTCGGGCGGTCGATCGCGGACCGGAGCGGCCGCGACGCCGCCCTCAGTACCGGTACTCGTTGAACTGGACCGCGTGTCCCTCCAGCACGCGGACGGACTCCTCCGGATCCTCTTCGTCGTCCCCGCTCCGGCTTTCGTGTGAGTCAACCACTCTCATGTGCGAGCGGTACGCTCGCTGGAATATAACTGTTTCCCACACGATGAACGTTATTGGCGGCCCTTTGTGCGGCCCTCAGCCGACGACGCGGTCGATCTCGCCGAGGTGGTCGATCACGTGATCCGGGTCGATCGCGGACGCGGCGAGGTCGTCGTCGTCGGTGACGCCGGACCGGACGAGGACCGTCGTCATCCCGGCGCGCTCGCCCAGTGCGATGTCCGTGTCGAGCCGGTCGCCGATCACCAGACACTCCTCGGCGGGGTAGGGGAGCCGCTCGCGCACCATCTCGATAGCGGTGTCCGAGGGCTTGCCGAGGACCGCGTCGGGGTCGCGCTCGGCGACGCCCGCTATCGCGTTGATCACCGCTCCCGACCCGGGCATGTCGCGCTCGGGGGCCGGGATAACCACGTCGGGGTCGGTGCCGATGAACGGGATGTCGCGCTCCAGGGCCCACAGCGCGGTACAGAGGTCGTCGTAGTCGAACCCGCGGTCGATGGAGGCGACCAGGGCGTCGGCGGCGTCGACGTCGTCGGTCGTCGAGAGGCCGGCGTCCGCGAACTGGTCGAGCAGCCCCGGGGCGCCGATACAGAGCAGGTCGTCGTCCGCGTGGTGTTCCCGGAGGTACCGCATCGTCACGCTGCCGGCGGTGAAGACGCGGTCGGCGTCGATATCGTACCCCGCCGCGCCGAGGCGGTCGACGTACGCCGGCGGCGCCTTCGTCGGGTTGTTCGAAACGAACAGGGGCTCGATCCCGGCCTCGCCGAGCCGCTGGTACCCCGCCGGGGCACCCGGAATCGGATCGTCGCCGCGCACGACCGTGCCGTCGACGTCGATGACGGCGCCGCTGTATGCCATACTCCGAGTGGGGGCGCCACAACCGTAGGGGTTGTGCCCGGGGCGTAGGGGTTGCGCCGGGGTGGAGGGGTTGTGCCCGGACCCACGGCGGAGCGCCGCCGCCAGCCACCTCGACTACGATCGTCGCCGGCCACACCAATCACGAACCCGATACCAGTCCCACCTTCGGGATAACGGAAGCATAAAGCGGCAGCGTTCCGTACCGATGTTCACTGTGACGACGACCCAGGTGACCCTCGTCCAGATCGACAACTACGGGCCGTGGACGACGACGCCGGAGCCGCGCCGGGAGATGGACCTCCAGACGCTCCAGTCGCGGCTGTTCGCCGACGTCGCCCAGTTCCTCGGGCACCGCGACGCCTACGTCTTCTTCACTCGGTTCGACAACATGATCGCGGTGACCAACGGCGTCGACGGCGCCGCCCACGCGACCCTTCAGGAGTCGATCGGCAACCGCTACCCGGTCAGCGTCAGCCTCGGCACCGCCGTCGCCGAGCGCCCCGTCGACGCGCTCGAGGCGGCGAACCGGCGGCTCCAGACCGAGGGCAGCGCGCAGGACGAGAACCGGACCGAGGTGCTCGCCGGCGAGTACCTCTCGGAGACGGAGCGGTCGGACCTTCAGGTCGCCCACTTCGACGTGGTCAACGCGACCGGCAAGTACACCGACCGACTCAACGAGTTCGACACGTTCATCAACATCGAACGGGCGTACGGCTCGCTGATGCGCCACCTCCGCGAGGCGCACGGCGCCCTCTCCTTCTTCGTCGGCGGCGACAACATCATCGCCGTCTGTCCCAACCTCCCCGAATCCGCATTCGCGTCGGCGGTCGCGCACGTCGAAGACAACGTCGACATCGAGCTTCAGGTCGGCGTCGGTCGCGGCGCCTCCGCCCACGAGGCCGGCTTCGCGGCCAAACACGCGCTCGAAGACTGCCGACACGACGGGACGAGCGTCGAGCTGTTCGGCGCACCTGCGGTCAGCGACTAGCGAGTCTGTCCGCGCAGTCGGTCGGTTCGGGTGGCGTCGATGTCGAATTCAAATCTGATAATTTCGGTGCGAGGTTTTTATACACCCGGCAGGAACCCTCGGTTAGCATGTCAGAGGAAATAGTGTTCGTCTGTACGGCGGACGGCTGTGACGAGGGACCGTGGGAAGGTTCACACGACGCGATGGCGCACTGCTCCGAGCATCCGGACCACGGCTACACCGGGATGCCGCGGTCGGAAATTGACCCGACCCGCGAGGTCATCCCCGCGACCGCGACCCGGAAACGCGACAACCGCAACCTCCAGCATAAGGGGCACCCGAAGGGTGCGTACGCGCAGGACGACTGACGAGCCTCGCCGGGCGAGCCGCGACTCCGGCGTCCGTCTCAGGCGCTGGGATCGGCTCCCCGTCCTCGTCGTGCGGCGCGGCGAAGAACATTCCTCCTGAACAGGCCAGTCTTTCCTCCGATCGCTCCCCCTTTCATTCTCTCCCCGTTCCTTCCCCGCTCCGTTCCGTTTCCCCTCCGCTCCTTTTGTGCTCTGTTTGCCTCCCCGCTCTGTTCCCTCCCTGTTCCCTTTTCAGTTCGATCCGACGCTGTTTATTAGCGGCCGGGCCCACGGTCCTCCATGGTCTCGGAGATTTTCGATCCCGACGCGTGGGAGCCCGTCACCGACGAGTTCGACGACATCACCTACCACCGCGCCGTCGACGTCCCCGCGGTCCGGATCGCCTTCGACCGCCCCGCGGTCCGCAACGCCTTCCGGCCCGGCACGGTCGACGAGCTGTACGCCGCGCTCGACCACGCGCGCAAGCAGGCCGACGTGGGCTGCGTCCTCCTCACCGGGAACGGTCCCTCGGAGAAGGACGGCGGCTGGGCGTTCTGCTCCGGCGGCGACCAGTCGGTGCGGGGCGGCTCCGGCTACGAGTACCGCGACGACGACGAGGCGGGCGACGACGACGACGACCTCGTCCGCTCGGCGCGCGCCGGGCGGCTCCACATCCTCGAAGTCCAGCGACTGATCCGGTTCATGCCGAAGCCGGTCGTCGCGGTCGTCCCCGGCTGGGCGGTCGGCGGCGGCCACTCGCTCCACGTCGTCTGCGACATGACGCTCGCCAGCGAGGAATACGGGAAGTTCCTCCAGACGGACCCCGACGTGGGCTCGTTCGACGGCGGGTTCGGCTCCGCCTACCTCGCGAAACAGATCGGCCAGAAGAAGGCCCGCGAGGTGTTCTTCCGCGGGAAGACCTACTCGGCCGAGGAGGCCGCGGACATGGGGATGGTCAACGAGGTCGTCGAACACGAGGAGCTAGAGGACGTGGCGCTGGCGTGGGCCGACGAGATGACGCGGAAGTCGCCGACCGCGATGCGGATGCTGAAGTACGCGTTCAACATGGCCGACGACGGAATGGTCGGCCAGCAGGTGTTCGCTGGCGAGGCGACGCGGCTCGCGTACATGACGGAGGAGGCCCAGGAGGGCCGCGACGCGTTCTTGGAGGGACGCGAGCCGCAGTTCCGCGACTACCCGTGGCACTACTGAGCGGCGGAGACACCTACAAGTGCGCCGGCGCGGTACCCGGCGTATGCTCGTCGAGGAGGTGATGACGACGGACCTCGTGACCTGCGACGTCGACGCCACGGTCCGCGACGCCACCGAGCGGATGCTCCGCAACCGGGTCGGCAGCGTCGTCGTCACCGACGACGGGACGCCGGCCGGGATCCTCACGGAGAGCGACGTGCTCCGCGCCGGCTACGCCACCGACGACCCGCTGTCGACGATTCCGGTCCGGAAGGCGGCCAGCGCCCCGCTCGTCACGGTCCGCCCGAGCGCGACGCTCCGGACGGCGACGAAGCGGATGCGGTCGGAGGGCGTGAAGAAGCTCGTCGCCGTCGACGGGATGACCCCGGAGGGGATCGTCACCACGCAGGACATCGTCGACAACTACGCGGGGATCCGCAAGGAGGTCCGCGACCTCGCGACGGACGCCACGGGGTGGTCGGAGCGCTCCGACCGGCTCCGCGACTGAGCGGCCTCCACTCGGTCCCGCCCGCCCGATGCGCTCCGTTATGTACGCGAGCGTCGTAGGAGGGATATGAGCCGGTGGCGTCGAGTCGAGCGCCACGTGCCGGCACACGCGACGGGCGCTGGGCTCCTCGCCGGCGCCTCTGCGCTCGTCGCGGCGCTCTGTTACCTCGCCGCCCTCTGGATCCTTCGTCCGACCCGAAGGGTTCCGTTCAGCACCGACCTGTACCTGCTCGGGTACACCGGGTTCGTCTTCTACGCGACCCTCGCCGCTCCGATCGCGGGGTTCGCGATCGGGAGGGTGCTGTGGCGACGGCGACTGTCGGCCGCGTCCACGCCCCGACGGGGTGCTATCGCGGGTGCCGTGACGGCCCTCGGAACCGTCCTCGCGGTTCCGGTCCCGTTCGGACTGCTGTTCGCCGTTCGAGAGCTCGCGGGGGCGACCCCCGCGGTCTTCCGCGATCCGGTCACGGCGTTCGCGGTCCTCGCTCGGGGTGGCCTCGTCTACTGGAGCCTTCCCGTCGGTGCGGTCCTCGTGCCGCTCTGCGCTCTCGCGGGGTGGCTGTACCAGCGCCGTTGACCGTCCTCCCCGTGCTGACGGCGACAATCCATTCTAGGCTCACCCTACTGCTCGCGAAGTGCTCGCCGCAGGAGTGCGGGGGAAGGGATTCGAACCTCACTCACTCCGCTCGCTGCGCTCGCTTCGTTCCCTGTTTCGAATCCCTTCTATGCTGATTGCTGCTGCTCGCGAAGTGCTCGCCGCAGGAGTGCGGGGGAAGGGATTCGAACCACAGTCGCTCCCGTTCGCTCGCCGCGTCGCGGCTCGCTCACCTCCCGCTCCTTGGTTCGAATCCCTTCTGTTCCGAGCGCTGTCGCTCACGGTGTGTTCGCGACAGCGATGCGGGGGAAGGGATTCGAACCCTCGAACCTCTACAGGAGCGGATCTTAAGTCCGCCGCTTTTGGCCAGGCTCAGCCACCCCCGCGCGAGTCGGGCTACCCGCGGCGCGGTGAAACCCCTTTCGGAAGTTCGACCGAACCCTACCAGTCGACCGAGAGCGTTCCGTCGCCGTGCGGATCCGGCGCGATCTCCTCGTCCGTCCGCCGGTCGACGACGTGGATCACGCCGGCGTCCTTCTTGGCGGGACACGCCTCGGCCGCGCGGACGTTCTCGTCGAGGTCCTCCTCGCCGATGTAGTACGCCTCCGGCTTCGCCATGCCGCTCACCACGTCCATCACCCAGTTGTCCGCGACCTCGGCGCACTTCCCCGCCCCGAAGCACTTGTTCGCCTCGAACACGATCTTGTAGGGCTTCTCCTCGATCGGCGGCCCCTCGCCGCCGATGTCGCTGGCGCGGAGCACCTCGTCGCCGCCGTCGGTCGCGGCCTCGTCGCCGTCGGCCTCGTCGCTCATGTCACTCCCTCGGCGGCCGCGGGACTTTCGTCTGTCGGTCGTTCCCGCGCGTCTGGTACCCCCATCCCTCGACGTGATCCGCGAGCAGCCGCTCGGCGTGGTCGGGCGAGTCGGCCAGCTCCCAGCGCACCTTCGCGGCGTCGCCGTACGCGACCGCCTCCTTCAGTTCGTCGCGGAGGACGCCCGTGCCGAACCCGACCGTGTCGCCGTCGGCGTCGCCGAGCTCGTAGAGGGCGTAGCGGTCGGGCGCGCTCCCGACCGTCGAGCGGTCGAGGTCGCGCCAGGGTTTCGCGAGGCTCATCTGACCGGTCCCGTCGGCGTCGGGCTCACCGGTGCGCGTCGAGGCCGTCCTCGGGACCCTCGACGATCTCGTAGCTCCCCTCGGTCCAACCGTCCTCGACGAAGACGAACACGCGTCCGCCGGCGACCTCGGGGTCGGCGACGACCTCGTTGCGCTTGCCGTCGCGGCCGACGATCACGCCGGGGAACACCTCGTCGCGCTCGCCGTCCTCGACGATGACGCGGCCGACGCCGGACTCCTCGAGGATCTCGTCGTCCGTCTTGTAGTCGTTCACGTACGTCATCACGCCCTCCGTCTCCGTGGGGTCGGTGACGAGGACGTGGGTCTCCTTGCCGGGGCCGGCGGTCACCGATCCCTCGGCTGACTCGGGGACGCCCCGGTAGAGGGTCGTCCGGCCGTCGAGGTACTCGACGACGATTCCCTCCTCGCGGAGGTCGACGCCGATCGACGTCGGCGGCACGTCGCTGCGTGATGGCGCGGACATACGCGACGTTCGGGGTGCCGGCCTCAAAAGGAACGCGCTCGGGGCTCGCCCCGGAGTGCGCCGGCCCACGCCCGCAGACGACCCGTCCACAGATGACCCGACTGCGACGGTGCGCGACGGGGCGCCCTCAACCGCGAGAATCGGCGTGCCACATTTAAGTCCCTGCCGCGGGGAGTGCGTGTCATGGAACGGACGCGACGGACGCTTCTGGGCGTCGGCGCCGCCCTCGTCGGGACCGCCGGGTGTCTCGGCGTCGAAGGCGTCGAGTACCCCGACGCCCCGGAGAGCGCCGACGCGCCGGGCGACGGAGACGGTTCCGGCGACCCGTCCGAAGACGGCCCTCCCGACGACCCGCCAGATCAGACCGACGGCGACCCGTCGGTGACGAACGCCGCGCTCGCCGACGCGACCCGTGAGGTCGTCGACGACGCGGTGTGGTTCGCGACCGAGTACCCGGAGGCGGTGGCGACCTACCGCGACGCGGTCGCCGGCGCGGTCTCGACCGTCCGGTCGGTCCGCACGACCGTCGACGAGGAGGCGGCGATCTCGACCGAACAGGTCGACGCGGTCGCGGCCGCGGGGGAGGCCGCTGCGTCCCGCGCGGCCGCGGCCCTCGAACCGCACTTCTCGCCCGGCCCGCGGATCCGCGCCCGGGTCGACCGCCACGTCGAGGTCCTCCGGGAGTTCGCGCCGCGCGGCGACGTCGACCGCGCCCTCGAAGAACTCGACCGGCTGCGCACCGGCCTCGCGAGCATCGGCACGACCACGTACGTCGAGGAGGCGTTCTCTCGGAACCCGATTCACAACCGGCTGTTCCGACGCCTGCTGGCGCCGCTGCCGCCCGAAGACCCCGAGCGGGGCCGCGTCACGACCGGAACGCTGGTCGAACTCGCGGTCGCGAGCCGGAACTTCTCGACGTTCGCGCACCGGCCGTACGACCGCGACGAGATCGACCGCGACCGGATCCCGCGCATCTACGGCGACGCGTTCGGCCCCGAGCGACGGCGAGAGCTGCGCGCTCGGCTCGGCCCGATCCCGCGGCCGGCGGACCGAGTCGAGGAGCTGTTCGTCGCGTTCGCGGACCGCCCCCCGGTTGGCAATCGCCGCCGAGAGGCGTTCGAGGGCTGGGCCCGCGAACTCGACGGCGTCCCGGTCCACGTCCAGCGGTACCCGGACGCGGAGACCGCCGAGGAGCGGCTGTCGGCGGCGCTCGACGAGGGCTCGACCGAGGGGCGCGCGCCGATCGACCCCGAGGCCACCCTCGCCGGCTCCGACTTCAGCGGGAACCGTTCGGCGACCGAGAACAGTACGACCGCCGACGGGAACAGTTCCGACACGGAGAGCGGAGAAACGCCCGAAACCGACGACGGCCCGACCGCCTGGGACCGGTTCTACCACCGCGAGGCGGAGGGCGAGCGGTACGGCTTCGACGAGCACGCCGGCGTCCAGTACGGCTACGTCGTCCGGGCCGGCGAGTTCCTGCTCGCGACCGGCTTCTCCGGCGACGCGTGGGAGGAGCGGACCGGCTGGCACGGCAGCTTACGGCACGGGTGGGTGACCGGCGCGTGAACGCGAACCAGATCGGTCTCGTGGCCGCGGTGTTCGCCTTGATCGGCGCCGGCGTCGGCATCGTCGGCGCGGCCGCGACGGGCTGGGCCGAGGCCGCGCTCGCGACCGCCGCCACCGGCGAGACCGCGCGGTTCGGGCCGGTGTTCATCGCGCAGTCGTACCTCGCCGCGACCGCGACCGTCCTCGTCGCGGCGGTCCCGCTGGCCGGCGTCCTCGGCGTCCTCGTCGGGTCGCGGGCTCGCGGCGTCGTCGCCGCGGCGACGACCTGCGGGTTCGGGACCGGCCTCGGCGCGCTGGCGTACGGACTGATCGCGGTCACGGTGATCGTCGTCTCGCAGGGCGACGCCGCCGCGCAGGCCCACGGGCTCGCGGACGCGGCCCTGCCGACGCTCGCGACGGCGTTCGTCTCCGGCGCCGTCGGCGCGTCGACCGGCGTCCTCGGGACGGTGATGCGATGACCGACCCACGAAGCGGCGCGGACCGTGGCGACGACCGCCGCGACGGCGGAGAGACCCACCGACATAGCCGACGGGCGTCGCGGCGGGGCGTCCTCGCGGTCGGCGCCGCCGGACTGCTCGCCGGCTGCCTCGTGACCTCCGAGGAGGAGGACGGGGCCGACGCCCGACAGACGGGCGACGGGGCGGGCGGCGACGAGTCGGACGCCGACGGCGGTGACGGAACGGGCTCCGACGGCGACGGGGGATCCGGTGACGACTCGGGAAGCGACGGCGACGACGAGTCCACACCGGACGAGGTCGGTCCAGACGGATCGGGGCTCGTCGTCACCGACGCGACGGTTCTGGACGTGAGCGACGGCGGGAGCCGGACGACCGTCCGGGCTCGCTTGACCGTCGAGAACGCGGGGCGGTTCGAGTACGGGACCGTCGAGTTCCGGGTCGACGCGTACGCGACGCCGGCGGGGAGCGACGAGCGCGAGGCGGTCGGGTTCGAGTACGACACCGAGCGGTTCACGGGCGACGACCGGTTCGGCGGCTCGCAGACCCGCCGGTTCACCGTCGAGATCACGTTCCCGAGCCGACGGAGCAGCGTTCGGCCCGAGTCGGACCGGTACGCGGTCGACGCGGCGGTCAGGCGCGCCGAGCCGATCTGAGCCGGCGCGGGGCGTCGCGACCGCGGTCCGCCCGTGAGAGACTCGCCGTGATCGCTACCTCTTTGTCCGCGCTCGCGAGCCGTGAACCCATGGAGGGACGGGCGGCGGCGCTCGGCGCCGGAACGGTGTTGAACGCGCTCGCGACCGGCACGGGCGCGGCGTTCGGCATCGACGTCGAGACGCGCGCGACGGTCGAACTCGACCCCGCGGCGGACGGCGTCGAGGGAAAGATCGCCGAGGACGCCGACGCCGACACCGACCTGATCGAGCGCTGCGTCGCGCTCGCGACGGAGCGCTGGGGCGACGGCGAGGGCGGCCGCGTCCGGACCGACAGCGACGTGCCGCTGGCCGCGGGGCTGAAAAGCTCCAGCGCGGCCGCCAACGCGACCGTCCTCGCGACCTGCGACGCGCTCGGGCTCGCGGTCGGCGACGGCGGCCGCGCAAGTGACGACGCGGTCGGCGACGACGCCGACGACCCCGCGGTCGACGTCACCCGCTTGGCGGCCTGCCGGCTCGGCGTGCGGGCGGCCCGTGAGGCCGGCGTCACCGTCACCGGCGCCTTCGACGACGCGACCGCGTCGATGCTCGGCGGCGTCACCGTCACCGACAACGACGCCGACGAACTGCGCGTCCGCGAGGCGGTCGACTGGGACGTCCTCGTCTGGACGCCGCCCGAGCGCGCGTACAGCGCGGACGCCGACGTGGCGCGCTGCGAGGCCGTGGCGCCGATGGCGGACCTCGTCGCCGACCTCGCGCTCGACGGCCGGTACGGCGAGGCGATGACCGTGAACGGGCTGGCGTTCTCGGCCGCGCTCGGCTTCGACGCCGACCCGGCCGTCGAGGCGATGCCGCACGCGACCGCGGTGTCGCTGTCGGGAACCGGTCCGAGCGTCGTCGCCGTGGCCGACTCCGACGACCCCGAGACCGACCTCGACGCGGTCGCCGACGCGTGGGGCGACCGCCCCGGGACGCTGCGGCGAACGACGACCAGAAACGACGGCGCGGCCGTCGAGTGACCGTCCGCGAACACCACCCACCCCACTACCAATGAGCGACACACCCAACGCTGAGGACCGGAGCCTCGACGAACTGCGACACGAGATCGAAGACATCGACCGCGAGATAGTCGAACTGATCGCCCGCCGAACGTACGTCGCCGACACGGTCGCGGCCGTGAAAGACGAGCGCGACCTCCCGACCACCGACGAGGGCCAAGAGGAGCGCGTGATGGAGCGCGCGGGAGAGAACGCCGAGCGCTTCGACGTGGACGCGAACCTCGTGAAGGCGATCTTCCGGCTGCTGATCGAGTTGAACAAGGTAGAGCAAAGACATAATAGGAAAACCGACTGACCGCGGCCGAATTGGCGATTCTCAGAACAGGTGTTTATATACTGTTTAAATAGTAATCAGCAAAATCAGCAGACTGCGCGGACCCATTAGATATCAAGTCTAAATCCCTGAGTCTGTCAGAATATCCCAAGCGACTTGTCCCGGCCCAATAACAAGAAATCCACTAATCAGTACAACTGCGGCTTTAAGCTGCCAACTGAGGCTTCCAAATACTCCTTCTTTAGGGAGGTATGGCCAAAGAAATGCGAACACCGTAATAAATACTAATACAGAAAGAAGGCTCCCCCCAATCTGTTGACCTGTGACCATATCTCAATATTCTCTGTTTATCGAAATAAGCACTTGGTATACTAACAACCTCGACTGATTGGTGAATCTCCTGTACTGACCAGACCCCGGTCAGAATGTATCACCTCCTAAGGTTTTCAACAGAACCTGAATATCCTATTGATGATTCTAACTGTTATTTCGCCGCAATTCGATAAAATCTGACGAGGCGAGCTCCCTCATCGCTTTATCCGCCTCAACATAGTCATCAGTTTCGACGTGAACGCGGTATAGGTCATCCCACAGCTCATTTACAGAACCGACAACTGGCACAGCCTCTCCTACCCTTGGCCCCTCGTACAGTGTGCCTATATCGGTTTCTTCAACTGTCTCATTCATTCGTATTCGGCACCGTTCAGTTTGAATGAGGAGCTCAACCTCCGTCTTTATTCCAGCATATGGGACAAAATTTCGGTAAAGCAAATATTGTCCCTTCGCGGCAAATGCTTTAATTCGTCGTTTTACCCGCTGATAAGTCTCCTTAGGGTCGGCGAGAATATAGGGGTCCGTTCTGTCTCCGATTCGCAGCCACCAGTAGTTCTCATTGATTTCAATCCCCTTCACAACCAATCTCGAATCGGTTGCTTCTGGTGATAGCTGTCCGGGTGCGTATGGTAGGTCAACAGAGTGGTTTATCCAGAATTGGGTTCTCATCTCTCTTCTCACCTTTTCATGTGTCGTCCGTGTCCGAAGTGTGAACGTCCACCAGCCTCCAATAAGCAGGGTTGTGAACACGGAGAGTGCCTGTAATTGCGAAAATCCGAATACCATGTGAGGATACAAATCCGTGTTATCCCATTATTTGTTCGGCTGGTCTCTTCCACATAGTTGTCTCTAATTTATACGTCAAATAGACAAGACAGCAGACGAGGCCACCCACTAGATACCGAGTTTGAACACCGATTCCACATACGCATCCTCTACGTCTTCGTAGTACGTGTGGATATACCGATGAATCGCTGCTCGACCTGACCCGTGTTCATGCCCCGTTCTATCACCGCGAAGATATTGAACCCACAATTCAGGCATATTCGCTGTCACGCGGAACCACGTCGTGAACCAGTGCCGAGCATAATGTGGACTAATCGAGCGGAACTCATCCTCCACGCCATACTGGTACTGTGGATGCCAGTGCTTTGTCCATACGTGTCGCAGTGAATTGCGCCCTAACGGTTTCCCCTTCTGAGTAAAGAATACGTGTGGGTCACCGTTGTCTGGACGAATCAACAACCAATCGACCAGTACCCGCTGCGTCTCTCCATCCAGTGGAATAACCGTCGGCATCTTCCGTTTGTTTCCCGCATGCTCAGCACCATCATCCGGTGGGATATACACGGCATTTGCGTAGTCCTCTAACTGGTCATGTGAGCCCATAGCCTCGTGACGTTGTCCGTCCCGACCGTCGAAGTGAGCCCGAACATCTGCATTCGAGAGGTGAAGTTCTTCAAGCCGAATATTCGACAGCTCTGTTGACCTCACACCAGTCTTTAATTGGAATACCGTGGCTGCACGCTCACCAATATGCTTAATTGACTTGACTTGCTCAATAATATCCTCTAACACGAGCTTCGGATAATCATCTGGTTCAGATTCCCGGAGTTCGTATTCATTCTTGGCGATGATAAACGGATTATAGTGCGTTGGGTGCTTGAACGCAGGCTTACCTTGTAGCCATTCGTATACCTTCTTCACATAATTGACCTTGTCCAGTGCGACTCCCTCATTCATTGACCTGCACAGATATTGAATCCAGTCCTTGACGTT
Source organism: Halorubrum californiense DSM 19288 (assembly GCF_000336875.1). GTDB lineage: Archaea > Halobacteriota > Halobacteria > Halobacteriales > Haloferacaceae > Halorubrum > Halorubrum californiense. Next base: position 125,302 of record NZ_AOJK01000025.1, read on the forward strand.
CTTCACACTCGGCAAGGTCGGATGTCGCGTCGAATTCACCGACATCCATTCCTGCCAGTCTCGGTACGCTCTGCGATAATGGTCTTTCGTGGTTTCCTTGAGTCGACGGTTACCGAGTATTTCGCGCTCGTAGTAATCGAAGATAGGCTCCCCCAACTCTCGCTCAATAGCTTCCGTCTGCGGTTGTAGTTCCAGAAGTGGGTCAGCCTCTGTGCCAAACTGAGCTGATGCAATCTCCTCTATGTCTTTATTCATAGCTCTCAGGTACGTTCTTTCGGTCTCCTAGCCGCAGCGCCCACACGTCGTATACTGCTCCGCCGAGCAACACTGCCATCACACACGGGTTATATCGATGGTCGTAGTCCGGGTGGAACTGCATCCACCGGTACCACAAGTAGAGTGGACGGAACCGAGCCGTATGTACCGTTCCTAGTGACGGTACTAATTCCAGCTGTTCAGCGATGTGATTCTCGATATCCTGTGGGTCGGCTAACGCTGGATGGACACCGTGTTCATCACAGTAACTGCGCCACTCTCGCCAAGCCTTCTCATACTTGTACTTCCGCGTCGAATACGACATACCTTCTAACTCAGCCGCATCGAAGGCTTCCCACTCTTTCTCCGCATCTATGTCGTCTTTGAATGTCTCAAACCGATACCGTTGAGATACGGCTTCAACACTCTTGTAGACGCCCAAGAACGCGCGTGCATCCTGCTCAACCATTGTTCCCTCATGATACCCTGACGCGTACTCGTAGTTCGTCTCAATCATAGTCGGTTTACGCGGCCCTCTTCGTCTATTTCGATTTCTTCGCCATCCAGTGCGTCAAGCAACTTTGTTAACCGTGACCCACGATTCTTCGCGAGGTGTTGAGCGATTTCCTTATACCGACATCCCTGATTCTCCTCCACGAACTCAACTATCGCCCGTCGTTCAGTTTGGTGTAACTGTGTCTCTAGCTTATCGCGTTCTTTGCGAACTTTTTCATAATCGTTCCAGAGCTGTGTGTTCCTTTTTCGAAGGTCGCTCTTCGATTCTTCAGGTTGGATATCACGGTCGAATTTTTTCAAGCCCGCTTCGACCATTGCGTTCGCCCACTGACTCATTGACATTCCCAACTCGTCGGCTTCCTGCTTCCACATCTCGTACCGGTCCTGTGGAGTATATACGCCGATGTGGTGTTTTTCCGTCATAGAGTGGCTAGGATGCTTTAGATTGTATAATAGTTTTCAGTTACTACACGGGTGAAGTTAGTGGAATAATTAGTCAGGATGACCGTGCCCACTATTCATGCGGGATTAATCAGCAGTACCCCACCCACAATCTGGACTTCTACACTATTCACACCCGGAGGAACGCCGAGTTTCCGTAGGTCATCACTGTCCAGCGTTGCAGTGAGAAGTTCAAGGTCCCCATCACGAAACCTCTGAACAGGTTCCTTCCAACCGCCACAGGTTTCTTGATTTGTTTTTACCTCCGAATCCTTGGTCTGACCACTATTTTCAGTAGGTAGAAAGTTGCTAACGGGCTTCGTAGCGCCTTCAATATCTAAGTTGGGCAGACTCGTATTTTCGTCATCCGATTCTGTATTACTCATCAACAGTAAATACGCTGATTGTCAACATAAGTGTACCTAAATATTGAATTTCCCAAAAGTAGCAATAGTTAAATACTAGTTCGAGTTCATTCCAAAAGTAGAAGACCTTAAGTACCCAAAATCAGTTTCAGACGCTGTTTGAGCCTATATAACCCGTATTGGAAATATGCTCAATCTCACCTCAGAGCGTATTCTGCTGTATTGATGTCGTTCCCCAGTAGCAAATATTATTGGACATTTAAAAAATTCCGGAATTTTGCTGTTCAGAGTGTAGCTACGAATAGAAAATAAGCAATAGCGGAGTTGGCTGTACTTCTCTTTCGGCTAATTGCGCTTGAGAAGACACATCATCGTTTAAACAGCAGATACAATTAGTTCACACCCACATAGCCGTAGTAATATTTGTTCTTTTTATCGGTCTGAAACTCTATTGGGCATATGGACAAACAGTGCCGCCTGCAAAAAGACGGAACTACTGTCGTCGTAATCGGAGGAAAAGACGACTCCGTTCAAGATGTTGTCCGAGCAGCCCATCATGAGTACCAGTGGTTACAGGAGAACGAGCGCGTACAGGTATTTGCATCTCACCAATAACACACTGTTTAGAAATCAGATATCATCTGAACCGCCAGTGTCGTTTCGTTTAGCACCTTCTCTTCCGGTACATCTGTGATAGTGAATCATCTCTTCAATCGAGCGTGCAGATGTCTTCAAATGGCAAGCTCTACATCGATAATACTGTCCTTCAATTCTGTCATAGAACAAATCCCCATCAGTTAGAACTTTTCCCCGTCCATTATCCATATCATAGATAGAATCTCCGATAGCTTTGGTTTAGTTCAGACTTTCCCATCTGTAATATTGTTTCTATATTATATACAAATCAGCCGTGTTGGAGTATGTAGTTGCTAAAACTACTGAATTAAATGTCCACGATACGCGATGAGACATGGAATATCGTGCTTGAACAGATAGCTGAGAGAGGGGAATTCAGAATTTCCGACCTCCCATTTGAGGAAGGGTCCAGAGCGACCGTGCGGAGAACCCTACGTGAGATGGAGTCGCACTCGTGGCTCACACGGGACTCGGAACACTCGTCGATTTGGCGTGTCGGTCCGAAGGCCGAACTGCTATTAAATATCTCACAAGAGGAGTTGAAAGGACCGGCGAGTAATGTAATTTCGTGGAGTACACAGGTCCACCCAGATGAAGTCCCGGAACTGATACGACCTCCACGACGGGAAAACCTCCGTCTGAAAAATCTAGTTGCTGAGGGTTACATTTCAGTGGATTGCTGTTCCTTTGAGATGTCATCGATACCTACTAGCGAATTTCGACGTATCCGGAGAAATGCAGCCGCTAGCGAGGCAATAAGCGAACCTCATGCTGACTTGAAGGCGGTTGGAGGCTGGCTCCTCAGTCAGTTAGGGTGCGAATCAATTGAGTACGAAGCTACCTACCCGAGAGACGGTCGTATTGCTGATGTCGCCTGTCGGAATGCTGGTTTCTACGTTGAGGTGGGAATGGTGGAAGATGTGACCCGATTCTATGAAAATTTGAACATCGATATCAAGACATCTGGACGCGAGATTCAGACGGTCTATCAACGGTATCCAGAGCCAACAGAGAAATCAAACCAAGTACAGGCGATGTTCTACGTCCCATATCCTGTAGATGGTCCTGAAAAGCGTGAGTGGAAATCGGAAAGCCTCCACGCTTACCGATTCACCCTTGGAGAAAACAAACCACTCGTTTCTAACCGAAATAATCGATACTGGGGAGAAGAATAGTTAATGAATCAGCTTCGCTATTAACACCTTAGAAGCAGTATATCATGTCCCGACCGTGTCCAAGACGGTGCCTCATTAGCACAACTTATCTCAGAGGAAAATTGGACACGGTTCATATCCATTCCACTTAGTAACGATGTACAACTGGTTAGCTGCACGAGTTACCGCGACATGGTATAGTCGTCGCTCTTCCTTCTCAACACCCGGTTTGTTCCGATACCGTTGTGCTTGCCGATACGAATATCCAGCCAGCAAGAGAATACGGGCGCTCTCTTGCCCCTTTGCAGAGTGAATGGTTCCCACCCTAATTTGGTCCGGTCGAATATCGTGCGTGTTATCGAGCGCTTGTCGGAGAGCCTCGCGTCGGGTGTCATCAAGCTGAATATTGTTGAGAACCGATTCTGTGGACTCCGGAGAATCAAAAACCTCGTCGATTATATCCGGTGAATACAGAGCTCCATCGTGTAGTTCCGGATACTCGTGATACCCTTCATCTGCTTTTGAATACTTAACGAGCGACCCGGAAATAGCATGTTCAACCCACGGATGGTCGATATCTGTAGTCGAGAGCAATTTCTCAACGTATCGAGGATAGAGTTGTTCACCTACAAGCCAGCGACGAAGTGTGTGCAGAATTTCAGGAGCTGGTGTTTCCCAATACCAGAGACCACTTTTAAGTTCACTATCCGCCGGTACAATAGGCTGGTTCGGATATCCAAGGTCATTCAGGGCCTTTGCGACACGCTGTACGTCGAGGTTGGTACGTCCAAGAATCATCACTGACCTATTCCTTGGGAGGTCAGCCACCAGTTTCTCAACCACCGGATGGAGGTCTTCAGCAGTTCTTCCAGCTACCGGAAGTGAGTCTACAACTTCATCAACGTCTTCTCGATGCGAAGATAGCGTCTCATCGAAGTACCCGTATCCCGCGATGATTTCTTGCGCTTTTTCGACGATTTCGGGAGCACATCGCCAACTCTCAGACAACTCTATTGATTTATCACAGTAGGTCTCACGAAGGTATCGTCCTGTGCTTCCTCTGAATCCGTAGATGGCCTGTGCTTCGTCACCAGCAATGATGACGTGGTCAAACTCCTGACTGTCTCGCCAGAGCTTGTACAGTCGATACTGGAGTGGTGAAAGGTCCTGAAATTCATCGATGACAAGCACCGAGCCTGAGGGAACCTTCCCCAATTTGATTGCACCGCGAACACAATCGTCGTGCTGGACAATCCCATTCGCTTGTTTCCACTCGTCCCACTGTTGCATCACTTCAATTACGCTACTTTCAGGCGCTGCCACCTGTGCATCCATTCGCGAATAGGCCCGGTATTCTTCCGGCGTATTACCATACCCGAGCGCACGGAGGTAGTTGTACGCCCGAAGAATCTGGTTGGCTGCTGGGAGACTTTCTCTGCCAGCAGTCTCGTCTACCCTTGACGGAGGCACATACTTGAATTCGAATTGAGGCGCACATTCCTCAAAGAATTGCTGGAAGACCTCTTCATCAGACTCTCGGTCCATTACCACCAACCGGTCGAACTGGAACTTCTCGTCTCCGTAAACAAGATTGTAGCAGATACTGTTGAACGTACGGACCGTAATCCCGTCGTCATCGAATTCCCCTTCGTCTACTAGCGCGTCCAATCTCTGGACTCCCTCTATCAAATCAGGGTCCTCCAACCGTGTGATGATATCGTAGGTATTCGCCTTGTTGAACGAAGTGATGAGAATGTCGCTCGGCTCTATTACACCGGCCTTGAGTAGCTTCAAAAGGCGCTGATTACACTCCCACGACTTACCCGCACCAGCCATTCCAATTATTCGAGTTACAGTAGTCATGATTAGACTGAGACATTCGGCGACAGCTCACCATCACCACTCCAATCTCTTCCATCCTCAGAGAGCGACTCCGGGTCGAAGTCCAGTCGAGAAGCACAAACCATCCATACAGAAGGTTTGGCATCCAACCCCTCAGCACAGAGTAATTTGTTCGCCGAAGTTCTGTTTCCGGGACGTTCAACGAGAACTCCATCCTGAAACAGAAGGTCAGAGATAGACCTGTGAACCTCGTGGCGATGCTGGTCTACGAAGTTCTTGATGTACTGTCCCCCAACAACGACATACGGAACACCGTCGTCAGGCTCGATGTAGATTCCCCGCGTGTTGTTCGGTTTCCACCATTCGGTAGCCACATGCTCCGTCAGAGGCCCAATTTTTAGATTACTCATTTGAGACAAAAACAGCTCAATGAGCGCTTGCTCCTGCTCATTCTCGACCGTTTCCTCCTGAGCCATTTCATCCCAGTAATCGAACAACCACTCTGCTGCCCAGTCTGCCTCGAATCCACGAAGCATGCCTGAAAGACGGTTAGAGTATACATCGGCGATGACCCTCGCAGAGGGGTCATTTGCGAAGGCCACATCAAAGCGGACAGACCCAGATTCGCCGATGTTTCGACGAGGGTCTGGCTTGAACGTCACCTCATACTCAGCATCATCGGCCTCGATACCCGTCGGAACAATAAGACGGACAGAGTCGGTCTGTTGCTTGAGGAAACTAGCTGCGGAGGGCACAATATAATTCTGTATGTTCCCCTCATCGTAATCTTGTACCGCGTCAGCAAATGCGGATTCAATAGCTTTCCTAGCTGCTTCTGTCTCATCCGGAGTTAACCTCATAGCCCATTTGGGGACAAATTGATTGAGTTGAGCGGACGACCGAACCTTGTCAAATGCCTTGTATTCTGAAACGGCAATCTCTTCCTCACTAGTATCGACGATAGCAAAGAGAGGATTCTCATCTGCCGGAATAATCTGTAACTCCAAGTTTTTACCAACAGAGTAGGCAGGATACCTAATATCAAGAATTTGGTCTTCCTGCGTCTCGTAGGCGTCTATCAGAATTGACGACTCACGACGGACACGCTGAGCAAGCCCAAGAGTAGGGTCCAATTCTTCAAGCGAAATGATTCGGTGAGCCTTGAGGTCTGGCTTGGCCACTACATCAGTTTCTTCGTCTTTTTGCCCATCGGTACCAGTGACTTCGGCAGATGGCTCTCGAAGCTCGTGAGAGGGCTCTGAATTAGTCTCTGGTTGCGAAGAATCTGCCACCTCCTGTGTAGAAGGGTGGTAACGTGACTGCGAATCTTCTGGCGACTGTCTCTTCTCATCAACTCCTCCATCCGTGAGGAGTCGAGACGGCGATACAGTTATACTGTCTGTAGATGTATCTATAGGTGACATTGCTGGCTTTTTCTTCCTCAGGTAGCTGAGGTCTTATTCGGTAGGCCGGTGAGATTCCGAAACCGGGTGGAATCTTAGCGTTGAATCGCCGCTGACGACAATTCGAAACGTTCGCGCTTCCACGATATCACGAATCTCAGCAGGGAGTGTCCCTCGACCATAGCTGTCGATACTCCACTGGACAGTTGGCCCATCCTCCATAACCACCGTTAGGTCATGACCGGAGAGCTCGTCCCTGATACGGGGAGGGAGACGACCGCGTGGGCGGACTCTCTCCCCTTCTTTTGTCTTGAAGGTCACATCCGCCGTCACAGGCGGCAGACCACGACTGTACGTGTCGGCCATACTATGACAGATGACACGAGTGGTTATAGCTATTCGGGTTGACAACAACCCTATAGAGGCCGAAATAGAGCGTTTAGTGGTCTTTCCATACAGTAGCCAATTTCTCAAACAAGGTAAAGAATCTGTTAGTTAGTCGCTGTCCAAGCGTAATCTATACACTATTCATCGGCTCTGTTGAAACTATATTATTGTCTGAACCAGCTGGTCGCTAAGACTACCAATAAAACGAATTTTCGGGCGGCTACCACCCCGCCCGACTACCGGGGTAACCCTACCATGAGGTACCATTGGTGGTTCCAAACGACAGAGGTTCCGTCTAATTTGGAACACACTGTGTACGCCGTAAGAATATATAAAGTGAGTTATAGGGTATCCTAGTGGGTCAGTTAGTACCCTGTATTGACCGTCACCGAGCCAGAATGAATCACCCGCTGAGGATTTCAACAGAGCCAATTCACCCTATTATTGCGCGTGGACGTACACCCACCCCCCTTCAGAAGCAAATTGGGGGGGTGTACTGGTTGAGAGCCTTACAGCCTCACAAAGCAAGTGACCTCGGCGGTGTCTCACGGTTTTTTGGGAAAGCTGAAGCCTTCCAGCAGAGCTTCAGAGCCTTCCAATCCATCCATTCGGAGGCGTAAATTGTTCTATTGACTCTGGCAGGCAAAGCTCAATAAAGCTCTCAGAAGGTGGGTGTAAGCTCCCTCTTGCGCGCAATATGTAGAGAGGGCAATCTCCCGCCGCTAAGTTATCCTTTACACCCCCTTTGTGGGCGGAAAGGGACCGGCCACTCCTCAAAAATTGTCGTCTCTAACAAGGTGGTCTTTCCACCGTGTGATTGTTTGACGATACCTCTGACCGAAAATCTGACCACATCCGGAACAGACCCAGTAGCCAGAGGGTTGTATCTGAAGCTCCGGTTTTTCATCCTGTTCTTCTGGACAATATCGAGCCATACCCACAAGAAGCGGAGAGAGTGCAAAGGAGCACCTCTGCCATGTGGACTCGGGAAGTTGAGATACGCCATACAACTATCATCCCAAATCTAGAATAGGTCTGTATGAATATTGAGGGCTCAATCCAACAACTTGAACAGCGCTTCGTGGAGAGGCCTGCAAACTATCTTGTCGAAGCAGAGCTCGCTTTCGAGTTGAAACAGATTCTTAATGACCAGCTCCAGTCCGCTCATCTCACAGGAAATCACGACTCAGGAAACGCACGCGGGAATATTCCAGACCATAGCGAGTACGCCGATGAAATCATCTCAACAACGGGTATCGACCGTGCTCATTGTGAGGTGAGTGGGACAAATTTCGGTCTCGGGAGTAGTCAGATGAAGCTTGACCTCGTGCTTTTCGCTGATGAGGTAGAGCTCTCGCTGGAGGGTGGTAGTAAGAAGTTCAGAGTTGAGGACCTCGTCACTGCTGTCGAATTCAAGTTTATCAAGAACGCGAAGTACCTCCGAGAAGATTCTAAGCGATATAATCTAATTGCTGACGACATTGACCGATTAGCTGGCTTACCCCATCACGTCGATACGTACTGTCTCGTTTTCGCGAACTTTGACCTCGCTCGTCGGCCAGACACGGAAGAAGCTCTCCAGAGCCTCAAATCCAGAAGCAGCCGAGTCGAAGTTCGGCATACACACCCGAAGACGGTGGATTTACTCGACTAATGTTTCGTACCTTTTCAGCCAGTCACCGATTTCTCGTTTCCCAGTGGATTCATCTGGTAGAGGTACATCAAGCGTCAAACGACGCTGCGCCTCTGTCGCGTAGGTAGCAACGCGGGCATCGGAGACTGCAGATGGCTCGGTCCAGACCTTGGTGCCGTGTTCATCCAGTTGTCCAGCAACACGGACGACTTCGCCTTCAATGGTTCCGTCAAGTTCCTCTTTGAGTTCCGTGAGGAGGTACTCAAACAGCTTCTGGTGCGGGAGGGGAATCACCACGGAGGGATACCACTCCAACACCTCTGGGTCGAACGAGACCAACACCTCATCTGTATCAGCATATATCGCTTGTACCGTGTCTTCAGGAGGTTCACGAGATATTGGTGGGTTCGCATCTTCCGGGATGTTCAGGCGGTAGAGTTTCTGGTACGGAGCATCTTCATCTTCGGTTAGCTGGCGGTCGAGCATTTCGAACGTCCAGCCCTTATTCCGGAGAACCTGACTCTGGGTAAAGAGCCGTTTTACCACGTCTGGGTCGATAAGGGGGTCGAACGGCCGGTCGGGATATCCGATACGACCAACGTCAGGATGCGAAGTCGTCCACCCGTAGAGCTTGGCTTCTTCGATTATATCCTCTGCATGGACCTCGTCGAGGTCCTGTGTCAATCCCACTTGCCGGACTTTCTGTTCCGCCTCTTTCGACTGTTCTTCCGCTTCAGAGGCGATATCCTCTCCCGACTTCACCGACTCTCCCATCGCGACACTCTGAACCTCGCCCTCTAACCCATCCAAAATCGGACGTAGGGGTCCGACTGCCTGCTCGAATAGACTGATTCGCTCTCCAAGACGCTCATAGATGTCTTCCTCAACGGTATCGTCGTAGATGTAGTTCCACACGAGCACCTTCTCGTTTTTCTGTCCAATACGGTCAATTCGGCCAATCCGCTGTTCTACGACCTGAGGATTCCAAGGCATATCGTAGTTTATCATCGCATCACAGGTCTGGAGATTCAACCCTTCACTCGCCGAATCCGTACAAACGAGAATAGTGAGGTCTCCGTCAGGGTCGGTGAATTCGCGCTTCACACGTTCCTTACTCACGCCGGACCATTCGTCCTCAGCAGCGTCATATATCTCGCCACCGCTGCCCGAGTACGTACCAACACCGTGGTGGCTGAGAGAGACCTTCTGCTTGATTGCATCAAGCGTGTCTGAATACTGTGTGAAGATAATAACCGTGTCCCGGGCTTTCGCGCTGAGCTCGTTCAGGTCTTGCATCAACTGCTCCAACTTGGGGTCCTCGGGAACGTCGTAGAGTTGCGCGATGAAGGCCTCTAATTCGCTCAGTTCGAACTGCCGGACTCGTTCACCAGCAGGACTGTTAGCTCCGATTTGGTCCACACGCAGGCCGTATTCTCGCCGAAGCACTTCCTCGCGACCGGCGATATCTCCTGTCTGAAGGTCGCTTTCTGAAACTCCCGATACGTCTTGAAGCTCGGAGCTGAGGTTCTCTCGGCGACGTTTGAGAGACTCCTCGATAGCATGGAGACTCGAAGTAAGGCGCTGCCGGTACGTAGTCATCACAAAGCCGAGAGCAGTTCTCTCTTTACCCTCCAAGAGCTTCTTCGACTGGTCGTATACGTCACTAATGTACGACTCTACACGGTCATAGAGTGGCTCAGCGTCTCCGAGTTCAACCGACCGTGTTTCGATGTCCCGCCGAGGGATATTCTGGTTAAGAAGGCCCGCCTTCTGACACATGCGGAGGGTCTGCCGAGTGTTCCGGAATACCCGAGACTTGACTGGGGTCGTCTCGTCTCCAAGTTCGAGAAGGAAATAGAGACTGTCGACAGAGAGATTCGAGAATTTGGTTTCCCAGTCACGAGTACCAAGCTTACCAGTACCAAGCACACGATTTAGTTGGCGACGTTCGCTCAGCCCGAAGTCGCTATCATCGACCTGCTCCTCGACCCATTCAGCTACGTCCTCGTGCTCCTGTACAAATGATTGAATCATCCCCGCCCATGTACGGAGATGGGTGAGTCCCTCATACGGTTCGTAGGTCCACTTCGATGCGAGGTCGGGGAGAACTTCCTCGACAGTCTCTGAACCATCCGCATCGATTTCGTCAAGCGCCTCTGCGAGGTCCTGCTGCATCTCGAAATACGTGTCAAACGACTCGCGGTCGTTCCACCCGTCGGGGAGGTCGCAGAGACGCAGGAGGTCGAATAGCTCAGTAATTTCGAGCTGCATCGGCGTCGCCGTCAACACGTAGTTACACACCGTGTCGTTCTGTAACTCCGTGAGTAGCTCGTAGAGATTCGTTCCCTCGCGACCGTGGTGAGCCTCGTCGACGAGCGTCAGGTCCCACTCGAAGCTATCCTTCGGCGGGTCGCCCGGATGCTCCTCCTGCCAGTGAACGGAGGGTGAGAACATCCCCATGTTCCCTGAGCGCCGTGCGGTATGCCACGAGGCAAGTACCACTGTCGGCTCGTCCCGGTCAGAGACGAACTCACCGATGTGCGAGTCTTCCCACGCGTCGATGGTCTCATAGTCCGACAGGGAGTGTTCGATGCCGTAGGCGTCCCGCAGGACGCGCTGTGCGCCGCTGTACTCGTAAGAGTAGGCGTTGATGTTGAACTTCTCAAGCAGCTCCTCCTGCCACTGTGGCTGGACCGTAGCGGGCACGAGAAGCAGGGCGTCGCTCACCTCACCGATGGTGAGGAGTCGAGAGAGAGTCAGTCCGGCCTCGATAGTCTTCCCGAGGCCGACCTCGTCACAGAGGAGGAGACTCTCGGGATAGATGCTCGCCGCCGTGTCTGCGATGACACGCTGGTGAGGCCACGGCTCAATCGAACTGATGTCCTCGGCGATGTGCATCGCACCGGGGAGGAGCTCACGCTCGTTGGCGATACGGGTAACCGTCGCCTCGGAGGCAGGCGGCTCGCTCGATTTCTTCAGGCGTTCGACGTGCTCCTCGACTTCCTCGTCGGACTCGGGCTGCCAGTCGAGAATGTCTCGCTCGATGGCATCGTCAATATTCGTGACCTCGACATCGTCGTGCTCCTCGTTCCAGAGACGCTCGAAAGTCTTCACGTCCTCCTCGACGTACTCGTTCTCGACCTCGTCCCACGAGCGGTGGACTTTGAATCGCTCGTAGTTGCGATACCACGCGTTGTAGGTCTCATTGATGCTTCCCTCGAACGTGATTCGATTCCCGTCGGCGTCGGTCGCGATGCCGAGCTTGGGATGGAAGATTCCCGAATCGGAGTTATTCCGCGGTTCCCCGATTTTTAGCTGAAGCCGTCCCTCGTCCAGCATTTGGGCGATGAGGGCGAGCCGTGACTCGCCTTCCTCGGAGAGGGGAGCGTCGTCGGTGAGAACCGGTTTGTTCTCTTGACTTAGGCGCTTTGAGGCGATGATGCGGATTTCACCATCAGATTCGAATGCGGATTCGACTCCCTGTAGCGCGTCGGCGAGGTTCTGGAGGCTCAGGTAGCCGGCGAGACGGTCGTACTGGACAGAATGTGCGAGAAGTGGGCGATAGAAGTCGCCTACAAGGGTCTGATTACCCCGAAAGTTGCTCTCATAGATTCGGTTCCAGTTCAAATTCTGAAAAGGCATGCGTGCTCAGAACTCGTCTAGAGTGGTCCGAGAGCTTTCCACATCGTCCGGACTCTGAAGGACAGCAATGTTTATTTCCAGCAACTCGCCGGTTTCTCCCGAAACTAAATTCTTCAAGAGGTCGTAATCATCGTGTTGCTCCGGCAGCACTTGTAGTAACCCTTCTATGGTACTCTTGAAAGCAGAGTCATTCTGCAAGTCACGTTCCTTCAACCAGTTCCATGCAAAGTCGCTTCCTTTGGTGCTCAATACATCTAATGCCGCATGGACTGCGTCGATTCTATTCTCGAATGACTGCTCTCTCGGGTCAACAGGATACTTTCTGGCTCGTCTTTTGACCCCGCTTTCCAATTCAGAGTAGCTCTGTACACGGCCCTGATGTCCAGATAAGACCACGTCATCCCTACTTTTGCTCCAGATTTTGGTATCGCTCTTTACCTCATCAATCTGGACTCCAACACCGAGGCCAAGTTGTCGTGCCTCATCGTATGGGATTGACTGCTGCTCATAGACCAACCATGAAAGAATGTACCACGTTGATAGGGAATCTACATCGTCGAGGGACCCAGCCAGCTCCCGTTGTATCAGGACCTCGGTGACTGCTGTCCTTGCCTCACGGAGCGCTTCTCGCGGTCGAACCAGCTCGTCCTTATCATCGACCACGGGATAGTTCTCCGTGAACACTCGTAACGTGGGGCCGAATGCGCTGATTATTGTATCCGTCTTAGTCAAGTTGTGTTCAGATTCGAGCAAGGAACTTGCCTTCTCGCGGGCTACCTGTCTGGTTTCATCCTTTATGTCCCGCCAAAGGGTTGGCATTCGGTCGTCGGGCTGAGTAGTAGGCTTCCTACAAGTTAGAAGAAGGGTACTATCTGCGGAAGCGTCTTGTTGTACACCAATCCGCTGTGGCATTTCGCTGGTAATGGTGTGGGTTGCCGTTATATTGAACCCGGAATTTATGATAGACATAGTGAGCGAGTCCCACGCAGCAATTTCCTTGTCTGTAAAGTAAATTGTGAGAACACCTCCCTCTTCGAGGACTCGGTACGCCTCGCCGAAGATGTCACTCATTCTATTCTCGTATTTATTCCGTGCCACTTCACGCTTAGAGCCAGACTCCGTATCTGATACCAAAGAGGGGTTCTCAACAGCCTCGTCTTCTTTGTTAGTTTCTGGTGTGCTGAACTCTTCAGGATAGATGTCCCCCAGATACTCGCGGAACCAGACATAGAACGCATCGGCGACCTCGGAGTAGATGATATTGTCTCCATACGGGGGGTCAACGACAATTGCCTCAATCGATTCGGCATCTATTGGTAGATTTGAGGCATCTCCACACCGCACCGTTGTATCCGGGTCCTCAAGGTGTGAGACATACTCCGAGATATGCTCATAGTTCGACAATACGTTATCTGATTCAGACTGGTAACTGTAAGTCCCACTCATCAGGTTGCTCTCAGAGAAATGCCACTGGAATGAGAAGTTATTATTACCTAGCATACTACTGGGAGACCCTCGACGAATGTCAATAGGTTGTAATCTGGAATTGCGTTCTATCAGTTTTATAGATATAAACGAGAGAAGCGTGAGGATAGCCTCTGCTCGGTTCTGAGAATATTCGTCCAAGATATCCTTCTTTATTTCATCAAATGCGTCAAGATATGTAGCGTGAGAAAGGAGTTGACGGGGGCTGTATAGGTCCCTCCATTGGGTAATTCCATAAGGGGCAGAACGGTCATAGAATCCAACGTAGCGGTCTGTGGTGAGAAGGGTCGCGAGGTCAATCTCGGATTCTATCTTATCTGCCGCCCGCGCAAGCGCATCGCGGTCTTCCTGTGACGGCGAGTGATACTGTGAACCCTGTACAGATTCAGAGTATCTCACACCACAGACTTCATAAGAGAATTCTCCATTCGAGAATATCGATACAACATCCTCTCGCTCAGTCACCACGTCGCAATGGGGACACTCAATATCTCCACCGCTTACCGTCCCCTCACTTGGGTCAAATTCGTCCTTTGAGACATCTTCTGGTATGTGTACAATCTCAAATTGGAGACCTTCGTCCTCATACTGTGGCCTGCTGGCAATCCCCTTCTTTTGATTGAACCACCAGCGATTGGATACAGGAATCTGTTTCCCACACGAAGGGCAGTCAATACTGTAGGCCCGGAAGTATTGGTTCGGCTCAACCCCGTTCTTTTCCGGGAAGAATGGTTCCAGACGCTCCTGAACGATGCTCTCAATCTCGTTCATCCACGTCCGCACATCTGACTCAATGGACCCCTCTTTTGGAGCATGTTCGAGAATTACCTTGTTTAGCAACCACGCTACCGGATTTAGCTCGTTAGATATAGTGGGAAGACCGTATCGAGTAGCTTCCAGCGGAATCGTTCCGCCGCCCGCGGTCGGGTCGAGTACAGTTGGGAGCTGTCCGTCCCAGTGCTCCCGAAGCGTTGAGTGTAGTTCCTCAAACTCAGATTTTGAGGGGACGTTTTTGTGCGGATACTCGTAGCCGAAGTGGTCCTCGACTGACCCCGTTCTATCGTCTTTCGTAGCATATTTTTTGACGACATAATCGTCGATATCCGATACACCACTTGTCCGTGGGCCGATACACATCCAACGGAGCAACTTGTCGTTAGAAACGTCCGGTGGAAGCACAGACGCGAGAATCGCAAGCCGAGTCGTCGCAGTAGGCCGGCGTGCGAACCATTTGAATATCCGCCGGTGGGGAGACATCGATTCTGGATTGCCTTCCTTCACGCTTTCTATCCCCACCGTTTTGGTCGGTAGTGGCCCTTCGATTTTCAAATTCTTCAACTCGTCACTCTCGTCATTGGTATTTTCGGACATTGGATTATTCGAGATGGTCGGCAAGCAGCACTCGTAGCGCCTTCACACCGTTCGGACTGGATGGAGACCGACACTTCGCGTGCCAGTAGTAGCACTCTTCCAGACTCATCCGGGCAATGCTGTCGGCGACGGTAGTCAGCTTCTCGTACTTCTGAAGCCGCTTCATCGCGAGAAACGCGATTGTCAGCCGAATTCCACTACTTTCCGAGAGCACGGCCGAGCCCTCCCCGCGCATTACGAAGTCAGGGTCAACTCCACTGTCGTTCAGTACGTCGCGAACCAGTCGGTGAACGGCCTGTTGTCGGCTGTCGGATAGAGTCGTGATTTTCAGGGCACACCAATCGTTCCACTGCCAGTCGTTAGGTGCGCGGGCTGAGGGGGCCCCAACGCTGGAGAAGTCAAGGACGCCAGTTGAGTCTTCCTGTGCGTCCGGAATCGCGTCCGTGATACCGGCCCTCATGAGCTTCCGGTTACTGTTCGCCTTACTGAATCGCTTCTGGCGACCGTCAGCGAGGTCTTCGGGAATTAGCTCGTACAGCGTGAGGCCGGCGTCGTCACCCAGCAGACGCGTCAAAGCGAACGTCGGCCGGCCGCCGTACATACTGCTGCCGTAGGCGAATGACTCCGCCTCGATGCTCATGCGCTCACCTCTTCACTCTGCTCCGACGCCTCTTTCACAACTCCAGAGACCACCAGCTCGACGTTGTTAATCCCACCGAGACCTTCGAGTGCCTCCTGTAGCACGTCGAGTGTTGCCTCGCGGGTGTTGTCCTGAATCGACTCCGTATCGATGATGAGGACAGCCTCGCCTTCCGAGTCCCCACCAGCGCTGATGAAGCTCTCCGGAATATGATTCGTTCCGAAGTGGTCGGCGAACTCCGCTGCGGACCCCTCGAAGCCAGCCTCGAAGACGCTGGAAGAGGTGTCCGTTCCTTGTGCGACGTACTCGAACACGATGGAGGTTGCTTCCCCTATACTATCTAAATCTTTGAGCTTGTTCGAGATGAACCACGCTCGCTCCCAGACTTGGTCGCCCTCCAGTTCGATTTCGATGGTGTCGACCTCGACGACGATGTCGCTGCTGGACACATCGTAGTTGTCTCGTAGGCTCATCTTCTTCTGGTCGATAGCGCTGTTCACGTCCGAGAACGCGCCCGTGATTGCACTCGGGGAGTCCGTGCTGACGTTGAACGACAGCTCGGAACGCTGTGGCGGACTGACTCCACCACTAGTCCCACCACCGCCCGTTCCTCCGCCCGTGCCACCAGTCCCACCACTGCTGCCGCCTTCCGAGCCGCCTTGGTCTTCGCCTTCTTCCTCGGTATCCTCGGGGAAGTCGAGGTCGTGTTCGGCGAGCAGCTTCTCCCCGTCGCCGAAGACGTGGTGGTCGTCGCTAATCAGGACACTCGACATTGGAAGGTCCGTAGACATCTGCTCGGCCTTGGAGAGCGTTTTCTCACCTTCGGCGGTGTTCACGGTCATTCCTTCCGAGCAGGACCCCTCGTCGACCGTGTCGTCCCAGAAGACGTACGTCGACATATCGCTGGTCGTCACGGCTCGGATGGTGGCTCGAAGCGGTCTCGGGTCAAGCAGAATGCGGATGTCCGTCCGCTTCGCGACGAGCTTGCGAATGTCCAGCGTCGTCATCGAGTCCGGCTCCGACTGCCAGATACGGTTGCGGAACCACGTCGTCCCGAGTGCCCCCTCGTCCTGCGTGATGAGCTTGTCGAGGCTTTCGAGGTTCTCGAAGACGATGTCGTGGAGGTCTGAGCTGTCGTTGACGGAGTCGATGGTCTCGTTCGACAGCCCACTAGAGTCCGGGTAGTAGAGGTGCCGGTAGGACTGCCGGACCGATTCACCGAGAAGAGCAGATTCCTTCTGGAGACGCTCGTCGAGGTCATCACGCTGAGCGCTGTTGAGCTCGGCTTCCCATGCTTCGCCGTTGAGAACCCGTTCCATCGCTTTGACACGGCGAGCATGGTCAAGCGCCCCGTCTGTTTCCTGCTCGCCAGCAGCGAGGAACACGATGTTGTTCCGGTAGACTCGCTTCTTTTCGGCCCCCGGCGAGTTCCCCGTTTTGTTCGCCAGCGTCTGGAGGAGTTCGGGAGGCTCGTCGAGGTCGCTCGTGACGGTCACCGCGTCGAAGCCCATCACACACAGACGGACTGTTTCGTAGTCGTCTGGGACCTCGTAGGGTGCTTGTGGGTCGTAGATAGTCTCGAAGACACCACCGCCAAGCGCACCTCGAATCGTCTGTTCGAGACGGTTGCGAGCGACACCCGGCTCGATTTGCTGCGCCTCGTTGGTGATGAGCTTCGAAATCTTCGGCTCTCCCTTGAACCGGAGGAGACCGTTCTCCGTTTCGTAGAGGAAGAATGCCTCTGTATCCGGGTTCGAGCCCGTCTCGTTCAGGTTTTTCAGAGCGTCACGGTAGTGGTCAAGTTCGACGCCCGGCTCCAGAATCATCTCCCAAAGCTTCCGACGAGTTACACCACGACCGCGGTTCCCCCCGGAGACAATACTCTTCCAGAGGATGGTCGTCCCGAGGTGAGTCGCAATCGGCGGGTGGCCCATCGGCGTCCAGTTGTCGTCTTCGTACTGGCACGCTGCCTTGCCGTCGTTCGTGTAGATGTCCGACTTCGAGGCAGTCCGAAGGTCCTGCTCGATATGTTCGAAGAGGTCGAGAAGCGTCGACCAGACGTGGTCGTCCGAGGGATGCATATCGAACGTCCGGACGTAGTGACGGTCCGCGTTCGACTCCTCGTTGCTCCAGATGTGATGGACCGCTCGCGAGACTAGTTTGAGTGCACCCCGGGTCCGCTGGAAGTTGGGTAGCGTGTCTATCTCTTTCCCCAGAAGGTCGATGAGCGTCGGGTGGAACGGGTACGTTTGTTCCAGTTGCTCTTTGAATTCTGCCTTGGTGACCCTGTCAGGGAGTTCGTCTTCGAAGTCACGGTAGTAGCTTTGGTACGATTCAGCCACGCGAGATGCAACATCGTCGTCGACCGACTCGAACAATCGATGCCGGAGGACTGCCGCGACCTCGTCGTCATCGGTAGGTGTAACTGCGTGTTCGGTGCGTTCGGAGATGCCATCGAGGTCGGTGATGAGGTCTTGGACTACCTGTGCGCGGTCCTCGAACGCAGTAGCAGAGACTGAAAGGATTACTGTGACTGCGTCGGTGTTCTGCGTAGCGCGCATGAGCGACCAGAGGAAGGAGTTCGTCTGGTCAGCTAGCGTGGACCCCTCGACACCGACGGCTGCGGCCTGCTCGAAGTATTGTGCCACCTCGTCGATGAGTACCAGTCCCGGGTCGTCCATCATCTCGAAGAGTTCGACTACGTCCGACTCTCCGGGGGCAACGCGGTCGTTGTCGTACTCGCTAAACATCGCGTATCCTTCCGCACCGGCTAGCTGATACGCGAGTTCGCCCCACATCGTCTGCGTGTTCGGAGCACTGGGGTCGTCCTTGTTGCATTTCGCCTTGCTCGCGCTGACGTACCCGCCTTCGAAAACGGCTGTCCGAACAGACAGTTCGTCTTTAACCTCTTCAAACTGCGAACGTGCTTCGTCGTCGACGATGTACTGTGATAGGTCGTCGATTACGTCCGGGTTCTGCGAGAAGTGATACGCGGCGATTTGTGAGTGGGTTTTTCCACCACCGAATACCGTATCAAGTGAGAGAAGCCCATCTTCTCCGCTGAACTCGTCTCGCTCTTTGCCGACATATCGTTTCGCAAGCAGAGTGAGGAGGTCCTGTAGTCCATCTGTTGGATACGTCTTCTCGAAGAAGGTATCCGGGTTTCCATAGATTTCAGGGGCCTCATCCTGTCGAAACACTACGTCGGAGAGTTTCGCAGCGAACTCATTTTCCGACAGTGTTCCCGATAGCACATCGTCGTGGGGAGTACACGACTCAAAGAGTGTGGGAATCTGTGGAGCCATTGATGATACTGTCACAAATGTGGGGGGGTTAGTAAGTAGTTGCGTCTGTATTATCACCTAGTGTAACGGCTGAATATCAAGATAAAAGCCGACAAGATGTGGTATTACTAGCTAACAGCCCGTAGTTGTCCTATTCGTGAGTCTTGGTCCGGCTTTGTCAGAGGCCATATCTATTCGGTAGGGTTACTGCTGTTTCCCAATTGTGATTCACGTTTATCCAAAATATCTCGAACTCGTTCATTTACGTCTTCTGTCTCGATAGAGGCCGGAATTAGAACGAGTACACCCAAGTTTGTCCGGCGTCGGATGCTGGTGTCCGACGATAATTGTAGTCGGTTTACCGCGTTAGTGATGAGAACTCGATGGCCTGAGTCGCTAAGTTGGGACAGCGAAGTCACCGAAGATGGTCGACGGCCATCGGAACCATCAGAGAAGTCTCGCAATTTGATTAGGTCGGCTGGGTCCATCTCATCGATTGTTTCATTTGTGGTTACAGCGTCGTAGAGCTCAATCCATTGGTCAACCGGCATCTGTTCGTGTGTGACCAGAATTAACTCTCCGTCAACGACAGTGATGCGAAGGGAATCACCGTTCTCCCATCCAGTATTGTCAACAAGGGACGAATTTACGTAAACTCCGTACGAAGTTTTTGCATTCCCGCCGACTTTGTGAATTTTGACCATCTAAACTCCTCCAAAAATCTCGGAGAATGTGCTCTCAATACTGTACTTAACGAGGGGTCCCTGACTGTTCTGGAGGGATTCCATGTTAGGAGAATCTGTTATGTCGGCTTTATGCGTGGCCCAAACACGGCTGCTCTATTGAAAGAGCAGTTCTGATGTTTATTTTAAAACCAATATCAGGTACACTACCTTGCAGAGACGCTATCAAGGAGCCGCTGGATTCCTGTCCTAATCAATATAAAAACTAGGAATGTATATCAACTTGTGAAATGAATATATCGCTATGTCTTCAGAGACACAAAACGAACACACGCCCTCAGAAGAGGAGAAATCGAAGATTCGGTCCATCGAAATTAATGGTGTGAAGCAAAATGTGCGGCTTTTGAACGATGACGAACTACCTGTGGGATTCGAGAAAGAAATGCCCGAGGTACACGCGGAATATCGCTTCTCCAGAGAAATCGGAGATGAAGATGTTGTGTTTGTGTTAGAACAGGAAGGCCCCTATGCACAACCAATTCTTCGAGTCCCAAAATACAATACTGCAGTTCCGCTTCAATCATACGGAAGCTCTGGCATTCATCTCTCTTCGCCAGTATCTATTAACGGGCAGACTTTGAATAAAATACAACCAGTTGAAATTGTTTATGACCCTGAGCAGAAATTTGAGGTGGTCGACAATTTTTGGAAAATTAAAGCACCACAAGAAGAACGATTTGACGAGTGGAATATGGAGAGGAAGGAACATCTGCTTAAACAACCTTCTGTCCTACACGTTGTATGCGAATCTGTTCGCGTGGGCGAGTCTCCTCAGCCACGACTGGTATTAAAAGTTGATTCGAATACAAATCTATCAGACGCCGAACGTACAGTTTTTGAACTACTCAAGGCCTCAGGTGACTCAAGATATGCTATGGCTCCTGATGGACTGGAGGAAGGTGATAAAATAAACCTGTCCGAATTCCCGGCAGTGAAAGAACTTCAAGCTATTACACCGCAACTTTCTGCTGAAGATTATATTGTGAGAGAGCCTATGAAAAAATACTGGGAGTCTGCCTACATTAAGTCGGGAGTGGTCCGTGTCTCCTAGCCTCATTAGCTTCTAAACTCTTCTTGGCGATTTTAAATACGGAGGTTGAATAGTGAGAAAGGTAATTCCTTGTTCGTTTGAGTGAGGGGGTATTCCTTCTCGCGCTCTCCTCTACACTTGGTAAGACGAGTTCTCTTCTCGAACCCGGGAAGTCTCGCTCCCCCAGTATCGGGGTAATCGCTCAGAGGATTATTCCTTTTGCTCATAAAACGAATTATGCGTATTCGTTTCTCTTTTGAGGGGGGTGTCCTCAAGAGACCCGTCGAGCGGCATGTTCGAACCCTTTCAAAGCCTCTTACCAAGGCTTTGGATTTCACCCCGTCAAAGCCTCTCTTAGCATGCTTTGAAAGCCTTCACCGCCCACACACCTTTGCAGTCGTCTTACCAATAATTTGGTATGAATCGAATGAAACAGACCGAAGAAACGCGGCAGTTTATCTCGGCCATCATCGAAGAAGACGGGAGCGCTTCAACGGCGAAGATACGGCGGCGCACCGATTTGACGGAGGGGCAGCTTCAACATCAGTTTCGAAAACTGGAGCGCCATGGATTCATCGAGATTGACCGTTCGAAAATCCCTTCGCAGTCCGGGTCTCGAATGAAGGTCGCGGTCATCCCGGACGAGATGCGCGACGAAGCAGAAGCGCTCTTGTCGCATGATAGGACGCCAGAGCGAACGACTGTCGACGTGGTAGAACTCGCCGAAGAGGTGGACGAGCTCAACCAGACGATTGAAGAGATACACGACTACATCACGGAAAATGTGTATAAGCGCATGACTTCGAATCAAGAGCGAATAAACGAATTAGAAGAACAACTTTCAGATTAGTCTATTCGTTATTTGATTACTGGGTTTGTTGTATAATCGCTTATTTTGTGAGTAGAGGGCTTAACTAGCCGATTAACCAGATAATTAATTAATCAGTTAACTGGGTAGGATACGGACTCACTACGTATTATTGTATGGCCTTCATTGATTCGAGAATGTTCTTCTCACTTGGTTCAGTGAGATACGGCTCAATTGCTGAATAACTTGACCAGCCCCCTATGGACATCATCACGCGGACGGGAACGCCTTTTTCCACCAAATGAAGATGTGCCCAGTGTCGCCGTAAATCGTGCGAAGACACGTGTTCCCATTCGTCGTCTTCGTCTTCATCTCTCGCGAGTACGTCCGCCGCGCCTGTCCCCTGCTTTTCTGTCCCGTGGTCGTTGGTTATCCAGCTTTGGATTGTCCGGGGCGCGTATGGTAGGTAGGGTTCGTCGTCTTCGATTCCGCGTTCCCGGGCGAAGTTGAACAAGGCTTTTTCTACGTCGTCGGGTAGCCATGCTTTCCGAGTCGTCTTTTCGCCGCCCTTGGTGTTCTTTCCCTGAACACGGAGAAGCCAGCTCTCACCGTCTTTAGCGCGGAGTACGTCGTCCGGTGTCACGGTCGTTGTTTCTTCAGACCGGAGACCTACGCGGGCCATTAGCATCCCAGCTATTCCTCGTTCCCATTCTCGCTTCTCAAGGGTGCGCACGATTTTGTCGGCTTCTTCTTCGTCAAGCCAGACTTTGGTTCTCGCGCCGCTGTCGTCAATTCTCATAATCTGATGGGTTTTCACTTTCAAAAGTCGAGTTGAAGGCTACGGTGAGGACTGCACATATTGCTGCTAATCCGATTGTAGCGATTATATCTAATCCAGCTATACTACCAAGCAGAACCCCCGCGAATGCGCCGAACGAAGCCGGGAAGAAGATACTGGACGTGCTCATTCTTCGAAGGTCTCAGGGAGTCGAATGGCATTCAAAGCGTCATGAATCTTCTCGGGGTCTGCCCCGGAGAGTTCGACGATTTCTTCGGCTGTCTTCGCGCGCTTCTGGTACTCGTGGTTGGTTTCGACGTGTACGGCTTCTCCTTCTTCGTACGCTTCGATTTGTCGGCGGACTTCCCGGAGTCTTCGGAGAAGCAGGTTCTCCTCTTTTTCTAATTGTGATTTTGAATATGGGTTCTCCATGTTTTCTGTACAATTGTCTATAAGAATTGTGCCTATATACTTTCCTCGTGAGCGGAGTCGGGTTTCTGGGGGCGGTGTATATCGGTGTCTTCGGGGGTTTGGGCGTGTTCGTCGTTTTTGTCTTCATAGTTGTGGGACAAAGCCGACAACTTGTACCCTCCATTAGGTAAGAAGTCATGATTGTCACACCAGATATTCATGCCTATGCTGTCGCCATCTCTGACCGATAGCGTCTAACAACGTGCTTAATGTTTAGATGCTGTATCTTGTATTCTCCAGCTATGGCGGACAGTGGAAATGTCAAATTTGAGGGTTCCACCAAGTTCTGCGACAAATGTGGGAGCTTGATGAAGAAACGTGACGGCTCGTGGGAATGTCCAAAGTGTAACCGCTCTAAATTCGAGAGTTCGGAGTCCGAGAGTTCAGCAAGGATGAAGAGTGGGTACTTCGCGGCCAAAATTGACCACATCAATGATGATGGCCACGGAATAATCGAAACGGAGTATCAGCATATCAACGCAGGTCCAATCCAAGAATCCGCTGTTGGAGACGAGGTGACTGCCGTTCTGGTACGTGGCAACGCACTAATTAGTGATGAAGAACCTAGAGACGAGAAATATATCGGTTGGATGGTATCCACGCTGGGACTTGAACCACAGTACAACGTGGACAGTGGGGGAAGCGACATCCGGTTCTGTAATAATTGTGCGGCAGTGATGCGGAACAGAGACGATGCGTGGGTGTGTCCGCTCTGTGATGACTTTCAATTCCACCAGACTCCAGAACCGGGTGAAGTGTTCACCGCAGAAGTAGACCGAATTAGTAATAGTGGAAACATCATCATTGAGTGTAGAACAGGACACATCAATCTTGGTCCGTTTCCAAAATTCTCAGCGGAAACCTACGTTACTGCCCTGAAAGTCAACAGTACGTACGCGTTTATTTTGGATGATGAAACGGGGATTTCTGTCGAGGATTTTCTAATAAAAGCAAATCAATCTAGTGGGTTAGAAGCTGTCGACTTGGACGATAACATGAGAGCGGAAACTACTATCAGGGAGTCAGATACTGAATCTGGTGATGATGGAACTAGTCAACAGGAGCCTCAAGATGGTACAAAATCACGTGCCAGTAAGGACGTGGGAACTGTATCCTCTGGTGCGGATTCAGAAGACAAAGCTCTAGATGATGAAAGAGACCTCAACCTCCCGGAATTACGGCGAGAGGCGCAGGCGAGCGCAGTTGAGGAGGTTCCCACTGAAGCGACAGCTGCGCCAAGTGAGTCTGTTGAGTACAATCGGTCGACAGCGGTCAAACGATATGTGAAGGCGCGGGCAGCAGGCATTTGCGAGGGCTGCGGTTCGCCAGCACCATTCACGAGCAAGACCGGGGAACCGTACCTTCACGCTCACCACGTTAACGAGTTGAGCGATGGTGGCACTGACACCATAGACACCGTAATAGCCCTTTGTCCGAACTGTCATTACCGCGTCCATGACGGAGCGGACGGCGAGCAGTACAATAAACGACTGCGCCGCATCCTCCACGAAGTTGAAGCGAGGAGGTAACGGATTGAGGATATAGATGTATTGTTGTGGTCGTGCGAAATGGTCTTGCGTGACGAGCCGCTCGCGCTCGGCGTGACAACTATGGCAATTATCGTATATCGTCGTAAGTAGCAGATTCTGCTACTATTTGAATCACGGAAAAAGACTCTGTCTCACATATCTGAGTGAGCCAAAATTATTTGTGTTTTTCCTGCGTAGATGAGACAAGAAATGAGCGAACCAAACGTAGAGGCTTGGAAAGAGGAATACAGCGGTCGTAAAAGAGTCCGTATGGTTGTCGAGATACTCGATGAGCCCGAGACCGTTGCTTCCATCGCGGACAGAGCGGATGTCGCGTGGGCGACTGCCGACAGCGAACTGGAGACCCTCATGGCAGAGAACAAAGCGGAAGAACATACGGTCGACGGTCAGACGAAATACGCGCCAAACCCGGTTCAGATACTCATCGAAGAAGTCCTTGACCTCATTAACGAGAATTCGCGTGATGAACTCGAATCGGTCCTCGTTGAGCATACCGCTCAGGTTGAATCACTACGAGAGGAATACGAGGTCGAGACTCTTTCCGAACTGCGCAACAAGCTAGTTGAAGAAAACCTCTCTACAGAGGAAATGCGTGCCATTCGGAATGCTGCCTCAACGTGGGAGACTCTGGAGACAGAGATACGTCTCTCGAAACACGCACTTCAACTCTACACAGACGTAACCCAACTCTCTGATTCCGATGGGGACGAAGGACTCGCGATTGCCTAGTCTTGAATGATATTTCTCGCTAAAAGAGATGGCCTTGACAACAAACGAATCCATCGACGAATCAAGAACCGGCTCCAGAGTGATTCACAATTTAGTTCTGTTCAACTTCGTGTTTCGACTCATCGGGAACCCGGGTCGTATCGAGTCATAGCGAAATCGGACCCGAGAGACTTCCTAGAGGATTCCAACTATCCAGTGGAAAGTGTACGACTCGAAATCGGCTTTGATGTCGAGACCGGCACCGACAACGACTTGTACTGGATTAGCTGGATTGAGCCGGAACGAAGTCTTCTCTTTGGTTGGCATCAAGATGACGACCATCCGGAGTACGGAGAAGTCCATTTCCAACTAAATCAAGCAGATAGTGACTCTCTCCGTGAGAGTGCGGAATATATTGATAAGCATCCAATGGCTGTCGTCGAAGCGCGTTTGGACCAACTGCCAGATATGGTTCAGGCGATAACGTGGGATAGCGGAACGGCTACTGGCGTGGATTGGTAGGAAAAACACGCTAATGAGACTCTATTGAATCCTCTACAACCGAATACACCGACAGATATCGGCTAATTGGTATTTCGATAGATTTTATGTGTACATGCCTCTACCAACCCGCATAATGGCTAAGTCAGGATTTGACCTCGGAGCTGATGATTACGACATCAGCGAGGTTCTGGAAGGGTCTCATCAGATACGGGTTCCAGATTACCAGAGGGAGTATTCTTGGGGTAAAGACCAGTGGTCTGAATTATGGGATGACGTATACGCGCTAACTCGGGAGAGAGATAACCACTTCTTGGGGTCTATGGTTGTAATCGAAAACAAGGAAAATAGTCCGAAAACGTTAGAGTTGGTAGACGGACAACAGCGGCTTACGACCATCTCTCTGTTCCTTTGCGCCATACGCGACCGTTTTGAAACGGATGCAGAATACGTAGAAATCGCGGATTTAGTGGACGAATTTCTACAGATTCAAAGTCGTACAACGGGAGAGCGACATCAAAAGTTACGACTCAACAAGTTTCACAACGACGATTTTAACCGTATTCTTACAGGGAACGTAGACCTAGTTAGTAACTCCGAACTGAAGAATGCTTATGAATACTACCAGTCTAAACTGGACGGTCTCTCCACCGAGAAGGTTCAGGAAATCTACGACGCACTGATTAACTCCGTCTATCTTGTTCAGATTGACTGCGGGAGCGAGGTGTCTGCCTTCCGGCTTTTTGAAAGTCTCAACGACAAGGGACTTGACCTCGGTGCGGTTGACCTCGTGAAAAATCGGCTGTTCATGGCAGCGAACGAGAATAGTGACATCGATGAAGACCGGGTAAAGCATCTCTGGGAAGAAATTATGACGGTTGTTCGTCCGGAGTTGAACCAGAACTACAGATTCTTCTCTCACTATCTCATGTCTATCTCTCGGCCGGGAACACGAGATAACGTCTCGAAGAATAAACTCTACGACTATGTTGATGAGCTTCTGGATGAGGGATTAGAAAAAGAAGGGTTGACTGTCGAAGAGATGCTTGAGGATATGCTGGAGAAGTCACACGTCTACGTCGACCTAATCAACTGCGAAGTAAGCGAGAATTTCCAACCAAGCAAACTCCGGGAACTCAACTCAAAGCTGGAATCTACACAAATCAAGAACGACCGTATTCGTACTCTTCTGCTAAAAATCGTTATCGACTACGATGATGCAGATGATGTCCTTGAGGCGCTCAATATTTTGGAGGTACTCAATACAAGAGACAAAATCGTTGGTCGTGGTTCAAACACAGGTCGAGACCGCTTCTGGTCCAGAGTCTGTTCGTTAATGGACGAACGACAGGAGCCAAACGAATATCTCCGTCGGATGGCGGAGAAACGCTCACCAAATGACACCATTATCAAAGAGAGAGTGGTGAGTAGAGAGTTCAAAAATAACAATTTCACGAAATATATCCTTGACCGAATTGAGGAAGACCACTACATGAGAACTGGTGGACAAGAAAAAACAGTCAGCGACCGGTCCACCGTTGATATTGAACATATCGCACCTCAGCGCGTATGGACCGCAGATAAGTATAGTGGATGGCAGAAGTACCTGAACTGTTCCGAAGAAGAGTTTGATGAATTTAAGAAGCGAATTGGAAACCTAACCCTCCTACAAAATCGGCTAAATCAGACCGCCTCAGACAATCCATTTGAACAGAAATGTAATATCTATCGGAATAATACGGATTTCCTGATGACACAGGCAATCCCCGAAGAGTTTGAGGAGTGGCGTATTGAGCAAATAAAAAACCGAAGCGAAAAAATGGCCGACATCATCTGCGAAGTCTGGAGTATGGATAACGTCTAAGACCAGCTACGTAACTGAGTGTCGGCGAGCTGTAGGTCCGTCGCCGTCTTCGTCATGTCCAATAGCACAAATCAACTGTATCATATTCTCGTTCGGCTGCTCAACATAATACCGGTCAGCTTCGTCAGCATCGTACCACTCAGAAGCTATATTTTTCCACCAGAACTTGACGACAGCAGAGCCAATTCTGCGCTCTCGGTGTGATTTAGAGAGATACAGTTGACGCAGTACCATCTCGGAATTACTCGATGTTGGGCAGTAGGATAGATAGCCGACCACGTCCATATTGTCCAGAATTAAGATTGCGTCGTGGGCGTCAAGGTCAAATCCCCCAAATGTACCGTCTTGATGTTTCGCTCCTCGGTTTGCGAGGTAGACCGCCTTTGTGAGTGGGTTTAAATCATCATATTCAGCCACAACCACGCGAATATCGTCGTAGTCATCGAGATACGTCTCGTTCATCCAGTGCCCGGGAAGGTGGAGATACTCAATAGGATTTCGCAGTTTCTCGTCCTCGTAGATGGCAAGATTGTTTTTGCAGATGTGGCAAATCCATCGGTCAAAATAGTAACCTGCAACGTTTTCCATCCTCAATACGGTCTCTGAGCTACACGATAAGCACTCAACTTTGACACCCCCGTTCTTTAGTCCTCTGTCCTCAATAACTGACGCGCCCCGAAGAATATGTGAATCTGTTACAATAGGCATAATCCAAACTGTCGAGGTATTCTGATGAATCTATCGGGGAGTCAAACACCTCCAGCGACGACAGTCCGATTATGTGGGTCGTTTAGACTCCAAGGCCTAGTTGTCGGTATAGGTCGGGGGCACAGTCGGGGCAGAGAGAGGTTCGTTTCGAGTTGATTCTTCTATCTTCAATATAGTGTGTGATTGTTACATCGACGTACTCAAAATCGGTGTAGATGGTGTCGCCGCAGTTTGCGCAGGCCATTTTCATTTAGGTTTGGGAATTCCCGGCGGGACGCACTCTCTACACCATTGGACCCACCCGTTCCCGCTAGATTGGTCGCTGCCTTCATATCGGTGCCAGTGTGCTTCTACGACCACGTCATCTCCATCTAATTCCTTCCCACAGTTGTCGCATAAGCCGAGCTCGGGGGAGTCGAGGTTGTCTCGGTCGTGTCCGTGGCCGCTCATCGCTGCTCCGCGAAGGATTGGGCTCTCGCTTTTTTACGGAACCGTTGGTATACGTTGTGTATTGTATTGAGTATGTTTGTGACCGCCTCTTCTGGGTTTCTGCTAACAAAGACGAGAGTCTCATCGTTCTGTATCAAGCAATGTCCACCTATAGGAGAGAAGGGGTAGTGTTGAAGTATAACTACGACAGTTTGGTTCCGACGGAAAGGTATGGAAAATAGTCAAAGAGAGGTTATGGAAACATCTCGGTCTCAAAATAGTATAGAGCGGTAACACTCTATCGGGATTTCATCTTGAGTTTAGCTGTGGCCGTGCTCTACAGAACTTGTATTTTCACACACAACTGATAAGTATAAAGCGAATGTCGGATGACATATGTCAGACGGAGTTAAGAGAGACATTAACTCACTACTTGAGAATGTCCCCTCCGACTATGCCAAATACGAAGACAAGTGGAGTGAGACATACAGCGATAAGTTCAGTAATATTCTGAGCGATATCGATAGGGATACGCTTGATGTAGTCTGTGAATTTGCCGGTGTTGATATGGCTGGAGGGGGGATTTTCTCCGAGCTGGTGAAAAAGAGCAAAGAATCTGTATTTCTATTCACGCTGTATCGGTTTCTAAACGATAAACAGCTCTCAGCACGTGAGCTAGCGCATAAGAGGGGAGAACAAGTTACGCAGGGAACAGAATACCGGTACGTCATCGAGAGAATTCTTGACGGCGATAAGAACATCGTCTATCAAATTCTGCTGTATAGCGAATGGCTTGACAGTAACAACAAATCCCGCTATAATGTCCGGAATACGATTCCTGATGACTACGAGAAACGGTTCGAGGATAATGCCCGAGGTATCCAATTAAGTCTTTCACGAGGAACAAGAGCACAGAATTTCAGGTATAGCAACAAGGGTAAACTATCCTTCACAGAGTCTACAATCTTTGCCATTTCACGTCAAACGTCCGATACTGAAAAATTAGATGTGACGGGCGCTCAAAGGAGAAGAGACGTTCGAAACGTGTTCTTGGAGGTCGATATTGAGGCAGAACAAATCACAATCGATACCAAAAGTAAGGGAATCAGGGAAACACTTCTGACCAAGATTGAGGAGGTATTCTCGATATTAACTGCTGAGGCGGATTTAGTTGATGACGAAGACAACGTGTCTCGGTCACGGTTTGAGAAAGAATTCGCAAGACATGATATAGATGATGATGAGGAAATTACACTACTAAACACGGAGTTCAGAAATACCAACGTTCAACCGTCATTACCGATTTCTGTCTCAAAGAAATCGGCTGAGCGGGAAATCAGGCCAGTTCTATCGGCACTCTCTGAGGAGATAATTAATATTGAGCTGACAAACATACGGCGATTCTGGTTCCGGTGTGAGGGTGTTGATGTTCGTGTGACTATTGAAGAAAATGTGGAAAACGGTTATCTCCGTTTAAACTCCATTATTAAAACCCGCTCTGAGCGAAAAAGCAGTCGAATCAGAAAGAAATTCGAAGATGTATTCGGGATTCCACTCGACAAGAAGATACCCCTCCATTGGATTACCAAGGCTCGGGCCGACCTGATTTCGAGGATGCTGAAAGGCGTTTCATATTGGGGAACTCGCTATATCCAAGATGATGAATTGACTGACGCTCTTGTTAACGACCTCAGTGTACTGAATCGGACGGAAGTGAATAGAACACAGTGTGAGGGATGTGAACGTTTCTATAATCGAGCACATGACGATTGTCCGAATTGCGGAAATGATTTGAGAATATTTGATACCTCTTTTGAGTTGGACCTTTCAACGAAGGGAGTTAGAAGCTATATTCGGGAGAAAGCGAAAAGTGAAAACCTAGTCTATTACGGGGTAAAGCGAGAGAAAATCTATGGTAACGGATATGATTTCCTGCAGATAGGGGCTGGGAGCGATATTGTTCGTGTTTTCCTAAATACACCAGACTCAAACCTTACTTCTGGAAGCGCGGACCATCTCCGAAAAAGTATCCAGCCAGTCTTGGTGGTGAATCCGGGAACGGTTATAGACGAATCTCTAATTGAAGAGGTTACGTCTGAAGTATTAGACTTGAGTGAAATGATAGATAGGGACCTGAAAGGTTCATTGGGTAATGACTACATTTCACAGAAAGTTGGAAGAGTCGCTCGAAATACACAACAGAGAATTACAGATAATGCTGTGGATGCATTCAAACATATACAAGAGGTGTGTTCAAATCCTGAAGACCATAGGGGAGAAGAATTTGAACAAGATGCTTTTCATATCCTGAAACAGACAGTCTCAAGCCTTGAGCAGTGGGGAACTAAGAGAACAGGAAACCAACCAGATGGTTTTGGGGAACTCTTCTTCTACAAGGGTGACCGGAACTATTTCCGTTCATTTGCTTATGATGGTAAATTCACCACCTCTGACGAACTGAGTATGCCAACAAAAGAGGCAGCTACTCTGAGCGATTACGCTCTTCGAATTTATAAGAGTGAAGAAGTACAGAAATCTAATACAAAGTTCCGAAATTTCGTTGTGATTACCAACGCAGAGCCCGGGAATTTCGGGTCGGTTGGGGCAAAAAAGCTCAATCGAATGCAGAGCTGGGATGGCGTTCCAGTGTTAATGCATTCCGACTTCTTACTGGCACTCCATATCGGCTTTAATGAGAATTCGGAGGCTATTCGAGATAATATTCATCTCTTCTACGAACAATTCTACAAAACCCTGAATGGGGGCAAAATGTACCACCAAGATATTGATAAAGAATTCTTCGTACACGTTACAAAAGATGACGTAGAGCCGCTCTTCGAGAGCATTGATGACAAAATGGAGGAGAGCGGGCTTGATATTACTGAACTACGAGAATTTCTTGAAGAGGACATAATTCCAGTATAGCCGCTTTAGAGGCCGGCCACGTTGGCACGAATTTCAAAGATAGTGTATCTGTAGGAGGTCGCTCCGGATGATAGCGCTGTGAAGTCGGTTAACACACGATAACTGTTCAGAACCACGAAAACATAGGCTCAGTAGACGGTGAGAGGAGATGTGGTAGCAGTGTCTGCTACGGTAATAAGCCGAACTAAGAGAACAACTAGTGGCCGATGTCCGTGTTCGTCTTCTATTTACACGTATTTGAGTAGAAATTTCCTAGAAAAGACCGCTGATGAGTTGATTGATTTCAAATGAACTCATCAAATCCTAGTGACTTCGACTGGTGGATACCTATATTGAGCTCTACCGGTCATAGAAGCGGTCAATCTCGTCTTGTGGAGGTGTAAGTTCCGGAGAGAACGACTCGTCCATGTGTATCTTATTATGGCAGGACCGGCAGACAGTCACAATCTCTTCGGGATAGTAGCTCACGTGGTGGCGGATAGTTCCATCCCATTCGAGACGGTCCTCACAAACTTCGCAGAAACGGCTCGGCAGAAACTCACGCTCACACTCTTCTGAACAATATTTCTTGTCTGCCCGCATGTCAGTCCCACAGACACGGCAATAACCATCGGGCCATCCTAGCGGGTTTGAGATTGTGTCATCATCGGCAGAGCTGAATCCCTGACCGAGCCCTGCGTAGAAACTCAGCCGAAGCGGGACTCGGTGACCCAGTAACCTTCCGCGCTCTTTCTTCAGCATCCGCCGTTTCGCCCAATTCGGCATTGTAAGTTCGATATTCCAATAAAAAAGTGGACGAGTATCTTCCCAGATTTTCACCTGCGGTGTTCCACGCATATCCATAAAGAACGTAACACCGCCAGTTTTCTGAAAGTAGAACAGATTCGGCTTGTTCTGGGACTCCCGATATCCCGCTTGTTTCAACCGCGCACCGTATTCACAGAGTTCATCATAGATATGCGAATAGATGTCGTTACCAAACTTATCGATGGGCTCCATAGTTTGTCTTTCTCCCTGTTGAGTCACAGTATAATAACATAACTCGTTTGGAATTCTTATCAGGTGACAAGTTCTGATTTGCTGTAGTCAGTATAACATCCCATCTATCGATGAGTTGTAGAGTGACAAAGTAACGAGAGTGAGCGGAAGAATATGGGTGACACCATTCCTATCACGTTCGAAATCGAGACTTCGGGCTCCAAGCCCGACTCAGTGGTTTGTTATTGACTGGAAGTTTCAACAGGGCCGTTTGTTTCTACTTCATTTCTGCTTCAGCACATTTTCGTTGGTCATGATAGTGCTGTCTGAGATTCTCACTCGATTCACCACAAGTTGGACAAAAGCCGTTTAGCTTCTGTTGTAGAATACGTAGTCCTTCACTGAGGTCGCGTGGTTCCGAACCAAGAACATTGCTCGCCGTGTAGACAGTTGTCCCCTCGGGGCCATTTATGTGGCCGGGACCAGAGAAAGAAGCCAAAACTGAGTATGGTGCCCGGAACGTGATTCCATCATCAGTTGTCAATGATACGTGTGAAGCTGGCGCGACATCAAGCCAGTCCTCATAAGATTCGGCTTCCCCCGTATGAACTGTAATAATCAGTTGTGTGACTTCGGATGCTGTTTGAAGGTGGTCAACGTGGATTTCAGCAATATAATCGAATTCGGCATAGACAGTTTCGACAAGAGTTTCGAGAGAAACCTCATCTTCTTCTTCTGGTTTAATTTTGTTGCTCATTGCTATTGTTCGCCCTTTTCGGGCAGACCTTGCTTCGGAGTCGAACCGAAGTTAATACCGGTCAAGGACTGTTACGTGTAATTTGATAGTGTACATCCGAATATAACTATATCGTTAGAATTCCCAATTATTTTGGAAGTGGTCACATAATACAGTAGAAATAAGTGGTTTATTTGGTCCAGAATTCCAACACACCGTTGTAATATTCTATAATGCTCTATACAGACTCAAACCGACTCGGTCTTACTCAGATATCCGTGACTAAGTACAGAGTTCCAGATACATAGCAGAATCTGCTACTCGTTGTTGCAAATCGAATAGATTCTTTAGTACCGGTCGATACTCGACTGCGATTGGAGACCAGAGGACGAGTTGTCTTCCTCTTGAGTCCACTTGTTCAATCCATCCACAGTCTCGTCACTTACGCGCACTTTGGCCGCACTTGACGATGAGTCTGGACCCCAAAGACCGAATACACGCTTTCCCGCCTGATACTCTTCGTACTCCTCGGGAAGAAGGTAGACCCATCCAATCTCTTCATGGTCACTCTCGTCACGACCACAGATGAGTGCGGTATCGGGGTATCCAACTGGTTTCACCGCAATCGCATAATTCGTGTTTCGAGGTGGGTGGTCTTGACAGCGAACAATTGCCATATTGTCAATGAAAAAGTGACTGTGAACTAATCGGTGATTGGGCAGAGTAATTCGATTTCTTCTTCGCTGAGCTCTTCCTTATCAGGAAGTTGGTTTTCAAGTCGTTCTTTTGTCCCAGAATCACGTTCTAGTGCCTCGTGAAATTCCTCAAATTGCATCGGATGGTTATATTCAGTCTCTTCAAAGAGCCAACTGTCCTTACTGAACTGCGCTAAATCTTCAGTTAAGACATTTTTCGTGGCATCATGGATTGTCTGAATGATTTTCGCACGAGGACTATCAGACTCTAAGGGCGTACAAAAGTCGGGTAAACTGTAGGCAACAGTTCTGTTCCCATACCTAACGGTGTTTCTGCGGTTTATGCCGTCCATCTCCTCAAGTGTATGCTTGATATCGGTCGAATACGCACCGTATTTATATGGCTTAAATTCAGCCTTAGTAACGCGACGGCTGTAGTTGGTTATTGTATAGACTTCAGTATAGAAAACCAGCTTTTGGATTCGAGTTTCGTAAAGTTCGTCGTAGAGACTAAGAAATTGCTTTATTACAGTCTCTAGAGTCTCCCGCTCGTCCCCGCTCATAGAGACTTGTCGTGTGAATGGCATATGTGTTACACCATTTTATCCTTACAGGATTCCGCTGTGGTATAGTTCTATCCCCAGCGTTATCGCTCTTTTGTTTTGATTAGTCATCTTCACTATCATCAGAGAAACCAGTTCTATTCCTCACAACCGTACAAAAATCAGCGATAAGATACTCGATGAAGTTCCGTTTGTAATCTCCTGCCGCATCAACAAAAATCACGACCATAACGCTCATGACGGCAATTACGACCCCCAATTCATCCCTATTCAGTAGTTCAAACACTATTGGATTGTAATCAAGCGGAGCCGGAACAATGGGAGGAAATAGAGTTAGAAGATATGCTAGTATCATAAATAGAAGCACTACCCACATACCACGGCAGAAAGAGTAGCGTGCCTGAAAACCATTAGCGCGTCCTTGCTCTGCAGTCGAGACTAACGAGGCAATCATTGAGTAGAGTTGTCTATATTCAATCTCCTTCTGCGTCACAACAGCATTAGCGGGTACGCCCTCTAATTTCCCTAAATTAATCCCAAACTCATCTTCGCAACACTGACTGAACTGTTCATATGAGATATTGGGGAAGCTGGACAATCGTTTTGTTTCATCACTAAAGTACCACCCTAACTCGTCTTCAAATAGACGGCGATGACTTTTGAACGAGTCATGGATGCCCCAATATCTACGAATAAACCACCGTGATTTTGTTAATGATTCTACAATATATCTAACAGCATATCGAATCCAGCGTAGAATGAGCCAGTTGAGAGGCCAATAGAAGCAGTAGCCTATGAGATAGAATATCGGATGGTTCTCTCGAAACTCTTCACGGACAAATCCGTCCATATAGTATCGGTTATAAGTCTCTCTGCCTACCCAGTAGAGTATTTTCTCAACATTGTCAGCAAGTGTGTGAACTGCCTGACCGACAACAAGGCCTGTAAATACGAGGATGAGAGCGATTGTCGCAAGAACTGTGAAGGTTACTCCATTTTGGCTTTGTGAGAGCAGTTGAGTCGGTAATCCCGGAAAAAGGCTAGCTAACCCTGTAATCAAAACAATACCCGGGACAGACTTACCTAAGAAATCGTAAGACCCCAACACCCCTGCGACACGTGTTGGCATTCAAGCAGATACTGAGTGGCACTAATAATGATAGTAACGATAATTCAACTAGAATACACCCTGTTGGAATAGATGTAACATTACGTTCGTTATCTTATATCGGTGAGGTTGAGGATTATCTCACAGAGAGATATTATGGATTTCAGCTACCTGAACAAGGTCGAACAGCGGGAGAACCGCTAAAGCTCTCGCAGCCCGAGGCTGTATCTGAGCGCCTCGTCGACTTCCTCCAGCCGAGCGTCCGGAACGGAGCCGACATTGTCCGCGATTCGGTGTCGGATCGACACCGTCCGGACCTGACTACAGAGCGCGACCGAGTCCTCTCGAAGCGGTGACTCCGCGGCCGAGACGGCCACTTCGAACGGATACAGCTCTCCTCTTTGCGCGGTCGTGAACGGAACGACGATTGTCGTCGGCGCGTTCTCGTTCCCGACGTCGTTCTGGACGACGAGACACGGTCGCGTCCCCCGCTGTTCGGACCCCTCCGTCGGGTCGAGGTCGACGATGACGACGTCGCCGCGGCGAACGTCCATCGGTTACCACTCCGGTGCGTCGTCGAGGTACTCGTTCGCCTCGCGAGACGCCTCGGCCATCTCCTCGGCGAGGGCCTCCGACTCCGCCGCGCGCCGCCGGTACCCCTCGGCGACCTCCTCGCGGCTCACGGGCTTTTCGATGGTGATCTTTCCGTCCTCCTCGTGAACGAGCACTTCGTCACCGCCGCGGATACCCAGCTTCTCGCGCAGTTCCTTCGGGAGGGTCACCTGTCCCCGTTCCCCGACCGTCCGTTCCTCGCGTCGGCCCATACGTATTCATATCATATTCATACACTTGGTCGTTTCGCTCTCGACGACCGCCTTGGACGGTGGGCTACTCGTCGCCGTCGCGGATCAGCATCACCTTCACCCGGCGAACGGCGTCGAAGTCCCGGAGTCGGTACGTCAGCTCGCGGACGCGCTCGGCGTCCCCGCGGCAGAACAGTGATTCGAGACACCACTCGCCCTGGTGGGTGTGACTCGTGTTGAGGATCACGTCCTGGTACTCGTGTTGGGCGCCGTGGAGCTCCCGAATCACGTCGTGGTGGCGGTAGTCGAAGCCGACGAGCGCGACGACCTCGCCGGACGTGTCTTCGAGCCGCGAGTGCGACTCGACGAACTCCCGCATCGCCTCCCGCACCGCCCGCGACCGGTTCGCTATCCCCTCGTCTCGCCACGCCCGGTCGAACTCCTCGATCAGCTCGTCGGGGATGTTGAAACTCGTTCTCATTACCTCGTCGTCGGACCCGCGGACACAAGAGGGTCGTTATGACGATTCTCGCGGTTCGGTACTAACAACCAGTAAACGGTCCCGTTCTCGGTCCTCGACCAACGATGCTCTCAAGCGAACTGCTCGGACTGTTCCCGGTCGCGGTTCTGCTCGGGGCGGTCCACGCGATCCGGGGACCGCGACGGGACCGCGGGTCACCGGAATCGAAAGAACGCGAGAAGGCAACTACCGCACCGAGACGGGGCCGCGCGGTCCCGTCAGCGTCCGCCGCCGGTCATCGCGACCGGTTCGTCTGCGTCGGCGTCGGGGATCTCCTCCGCCACGGGCTCGCCGCTCGACGCGGGGTCGGTCGCGGTGTCCGTAACGCCGAACTCCGTCCACAGCGTGGCGACGACGACCGCGTACGCGACGAGGTCGTAGTGGACCGCGCCCTCCAGCCCCGTGAACGCGGTGAGCGTGCTGTATCCGTACAGCGCGACGACGCCCCCGACGAACGCGACCTCGTTGGTGAACTCGCCGTCCCGCACCGCCGCGGCCGCGCGGCGGATCACCGGCCCGCAGGCGACGAGGAACGCGATCCCCGAGAGCGCGCCGAGGTTGATGAAGAAGTGCGTCGTCATCGACGAGTCGAGGATCGACTGGAGGTACTGGACCGTCACGGGGTCGTAGAACAGCCACTCGACGCGGGTCGGGTACAGCACCGCGATGTACGGCGTCGCGACCATCAGGCCGAACAGGGTCGCGACCGCGACGCGGGCCGACGCGAACTGCGCCGCGCGCCGCGACTCGAACGCCTCGTCGCCGGACGCGACGACGAGCCCGCACGATTCGAGTACCTCGCGGAGCGCGCCGCGCGACAGCGACGGGTCGTGGTGGACGCCCACCGTCCCGTTGCGCCGCGTCGCCGAGGCGTCGCTGACGCCGTCGACGTCGCGCAGGACCGCCTCCAACAGCCCCTCGCGGCGGTCGGTGTCGATCCCCTCGACCGAGAACGTGTCGTGGTCGTGGTCCGCCGGCACGCGGGCGATCCGCGGTCCCGACCCGACGGCGTCGCCCGGGGCCGTCTCACCGCCGGGCGAATCGCCCTCCCCCGCCTCGCCGGGCGCGTCGATCCCGCGTTCGCGGACCAC
This sequence comes from Halorubrum californiense DSM 19288, assembly GCF_000336875.1. Lineage (GTDB taxonomy): Archaea > Halobacteriota > Halobacteria > Halobacteriales > Haloferacaceae > Halorubrum > Halorubrum californiense. The sequence goes on from NZ_AOJK01000025.1 coordinate 163,365, forward strand.
GGCGTCGAGCGGCGTCTCGCCGCCGCGGTGGTCTCTGTCTCCCATGAGAGATACCTACGGTTAGAGGAGCTTGAAACTTCCCCCGGGCCGGAGCGTCGCGTCGGGCTCGAATGCGGGGCGTCCGGTCGTCAGGCGTTCACCGATTCGAGGTAGGAGCTGACGATCATCTGTCCCTTGCGGGTGAGCGCGGCCCCGCTCTCGCCGTCGGCGACGAGGTTCTCCTCTCGGAGCGTGTCGAGGATCATCGACGTCTGCGCCACGTCGCCGGTGACCACGTCGGCGATGTTCGCCTCGCCGCCCGCGGAGTAGATGGAGACGAGGATCTCCAGCTGCTCTTCGGTCGGGTCGAACGAGTCGAGCTCCTCCATCGCCTCGTCGTACTCGATCTTGATGTACCGGCCGAGGATGTTGAGCGCGCGCTCGTTCGGCACGGTCGCGATCGACTCGACCGTTCGACCGTCCTCGACGTGCCGGAAGACGAGCGCGGGCCGCTTCTTTCCGCCGAGGGTGCGGTCGGTGCGCTCGTAGTCGATCACGGCGGAGAGGTCGACGGTGAACGGCTCCGGACAGTTCTCGAACCGGATCTCGCCCGGCGACACCGACACCGAAGCCCGGTGGTCGCTCGCGTCCGTGACGCGCCCGCCGACCTTCGCCGGGTGCCGGACGGTGACCGTCACGTTCCGCAGCAGGGCCGTGAACAGCAGCCTGACGAACTTGTCCATGTCCTCGGGCTCGCCCTCCACGAGCGCCGAGCGGCGCGACCCGTCGCGCTCGTACGCGACCGTGACGCTGTCGTTGAAAAACGAGCGCAGGTCGCCCGGGACGCTCCCGACGACGACGTCGAAGACGCGCGAGAGCGGGACCGTCTCCTTCCCGTCGTCCGTCGCGATGACCAGCCGCCGCTGGCTCAACAGGACGCGGCCCGTCACCGGGTCGTCGGTTCCGAAACTCGCCGCGTGGACGCGGCCGACGAAGTCGGCGACGACGGACTCTGCCATCAACGATACCTGTGCGCCGTACGCTATTTATTGTTACTCACGCCGTATCAGTCGTGATAACCGACTGTCACGCGAACGGCTGCGGACGGATCCCCGCGGCGAAGACGGCGGCGACGGCCGCGATCGGTGGGCTCAGAACCCCACCGTCGCCGCCGAGACGAGTCGAACGTGTTCGGTCGGCGGCGTCCGATCTCGGAGCGGTCGGGTGGGGAACAGCAAAGCCTAATGAGGTGGGCTTCAAACCAACAGGTGATGCCCACAGTAGAATACCTCAACTACGAAGTGCTCGACGACCACGGCTGGGCGATGGACGACGACAACCTCTTCGAGGAGGCCGCCGACGCCGACCTCGACGCCGAGGACTACGGTACCCTCGAAGTGAACCAGGGCGAGTACATCCTCGAATCCGCCGAGGCACAGGGCTACGACTGGCCCTTCTCGTGCCGCGCCGGCGCCTGCGCGAACTGCGCGTCCATCGTGAAGGAGGGCGACATCGAGATGGACATGCAGCAGATCCTCTCCGACGAGGAGGTCGAGGAGAAGAACGTCCGCCTCACCTGTATCGGGAGCCCGGCCACCGACGAGGTCAAAATCGTCTACAACGCGAAACACCTCGACTACCTGCAGAACCGCGTCATCTGATCGGACCCTCCTTTCCGCGGTAGCAGCCGTTCTCACCCGGGACCGCGCCGCTTACGGTCCTCGCATCTCACCTCGATTCGGTAGCGGCGAGCCTCCCGATCGCCCGCATCTCTTCGGAATCTGGTCGCGTCGACCTCCGTCTCCCGAACAGGTTCGGCCGAATTTCGCGGCCGTGAAAACGCGCGAAACCCCGTTCGGGGGACCGTCCGTATCGGGGGTATGGTCGAGAAGACGGACCGAAGCGAGAGCGCGAACGGGCCCCGGTCGGCCGACGGTCGCCGGTTCGAGGTGTTCGTCCGCGAGGAGGAGTCGGACCCGCTCCGCCACGTCGGCACCGTCGCCGCGCCGACGCCGGACGTCGCCCACGAGGAGGCGAGCAAGCTCTTCGCGTGGTACGCCCGCGACGTGTGGGTGTGTCCGGCCGCGGAGGTGTCCCGGTACTCCGCGGAGTCGCTGGCGGGTGACGGGGGCGAGAGCGACGGGGAAAGAGGCGACGAGCCGGAGGGCGACGAACCACCCGCCGGCGCCGACGAGCCGCGCGTCTACGAGGAGACGGAGGGGACCCCGACGGTCGCGTGCGGCAGCGCGCCGGTCGACGACGGGGGAGACGCCCCGGAGCCGCCCGCGGAGGGGTCGCGATGATCTCCGTCAGCAAGCTGCTGTGCGGGCTCGACGCCGAGAGCGACGGGCTCCGGTACGACGCGGCCGACGGCTCGAAGGAATCGCAGATCACGGAGGAGAAACAGCAGCGCCCGGTCGTCGTCTGGAACACCACGAAGCGGTGTAACCTCTACTGCGAACACTGCTACGCGGGCGCCGACGGCGAGGGCGCCCCGAACGAGCTGTCGACCGCGGAGGGGAAGGCGCTCATCGACGACCTCGCCGAGTTCGGCGTGCCGGTCCTCCTCTTCTCCGGCGGCGAGCCGCTCGTCCGCGAGGACCTCACCGAACTGGTCGCGTACGCCGCCGACAGCGGGATCCGGCCGGTCCTCTCGACGAACGGCACCCTCCTCACCCGCGACCGCGCCCGCGAGCTGAAGGAGGCGGGGCTCAAGTACGCCGGCGTCTCCGTCGACGGGCTCCCCGAGCGCAACGACCGCATCCGGGGCGAGGAGGGCGCGTTCGACGCCGCCGTGCGGGGGATCGAGGCCTGTCTCGACGTCGGGCTCAAGACCGGGCTGCGGTACACGATCACCGAGCACAACGTCGACGACCTCGCGGGCGTCGTCGACCTGCTCGCCGACGTCGGCGTCGACCGCTTCTGCTTCTACCACCTCGACTACGGCGGCCGCGGCGCCGACATCTCGGACGTCGACCTCTCGCCCGAGGCGACCCGGAAGGCGGTCACCGACCTCTGTGACCTCACCCGCGAGTACCACGACCGCGGCGAGGAGATAGAGACGCTCCTCGTCGGCAACTACGCCGACGCGGGCCACCTCGTCGAGTACGCCGACCGCGAGATGGGGGAAGACCGCGCGCGGCTCATTTATCAGTACCTCGAACGCAACGGGGGCGACCCGACCGGCGAGCGCGTCGCCGACGTCGACCCGGTCGGCAACGTCCACCTCACGCAGTTCTGGCAGGGGTACTCCCCCGGAAACGTCCGGGACCGCTCGTTCGGCGCGATCTGGTCCGACGAGTCGAACCCGCTCCTCGCAGGGCTCCGCGAGCGGGAGGAACGCCTCTCCGGGCGCTGTGCCGACTGCGCGTACCAATCCATCTGTCGCGGCGGCTCGCGGCTCCGCGCGCTCTCGGCGCACGGCGACCCGTTCGCGCCCGACCCGAAGTGCTACCTCACGGAGTCGGAGCGCGCCGGCGAGGAGGCGCTCGCGCGGATCGACGGCGGGGACCGGTCCGCGCCCGCGGACGACTGAGGCTCGCCCGCCGGCGGGCGCTCACTCCCGTTCCTCTTCCGAGACGCCTCCGGTATCGTACTTCGCCGAGAAGCGCTCCGCGGGCACCTCGCCGCGGGCGACGCCGATGGCGTTGCGCACGAGTCCGACAGCCGCGTCGTCGTGGACCGGCTCGACGGCCGGCGGGTCGTCGTCGTCGCTCATGCCCGGATTGAGGCGCCCGCGCTCCCTCGGCGTCCCGCTTTACCGGTGTATGGTTTCAAGAGGGCTCCGGCCGCTCCGCGCCGTCGAAGACGTCGGTGACCAGCTTCGCCTGCGCCGTGCGGAGCCGCTGGGAGAGCGCCGACTTGCTGATCCCGAGTTCGTCGGCGAGGTCGCTCAGGCGCACGTCGCGGTCGTCGTCGAAGTAGCCGCGGACGACCGCGAGTTCGAGCCCGCGGCGCTGCTTCGGCGTCAGCGCGGAGAGGTCGAAGGTGACCTGCTCGGTCGCGTCCGGCCCCTCGACGACCGCGAGCCGGACGAGCCGCACCCGGTCGACGACCCCGCGGAGCTCCTCGACCAGTCCGCGGACGGCGGCCCGGTCGTCGACGTACGCGGTGACGAGTATCGTTCCGTCCTCGACGCGCCGGAAGTGCGGGACGCAGCCGAGCCGACCGAACGCGTGACAGAGGCAGTCCGCGTCGACCTCGCCGGTCCCGCGGCGGACCTCGCCCTCCGGCGTCGTCACGTCGACGACGCACTCGTCGCCGACCGCGTTGACGGCCACCTCGGCGGCCTCGTCCGCCTCGGAAACGATCGGACAGCCGCGGTCGCCGGTCGGGTCGACGTCGAGGTCGACCCGCAGGCGACGGTCCCCCTCGGCGCCGGCGGCGTCGGACATGGAAGCCGCTACGGACGGAGTCGGTTTTATCTTTCGGCGAATTCCCGGGACCTGACGCGGCGCTCGGTCGGTTCGGAAAAATCGGGCGGGCGGACGCGGTCGCGTCGTCGCCTCAGTCCTCGGACTCGGGCGCGGCCTCCTCGGCCGCGGGCTCCTCGGCGGCGCCCGAGTCGCCGCCGCTCTCTCCCTCCTCGGAGCGCGCGGCGACGAGCGCGCCGCTGGCGACGCTGTACATCGGCTCGTCGGCCGAGCGCACGCCGCTGATCGAGAACGGGATGTTCGCGTCCGCGAGGTGGTCGGCGAACAGGTCCTCGAAGCCGTTCGGGCTGGAGGTGCCGCCGGTGACGACGACGGGCACGTCGAGCCCCTCCTCGACGTCCTCCTCGTCGACCTCGCGGGTGATGTTCTCGATGACGTAGTCGAGCAGGTTCTCGTAGTAGATGGCGAGCGCGCCCTCGACGCCGCCCACGTCGGTGCGGAAGTCGAGTTCGAAGTCGTCCTCCTTGATGCTCGTCACCTTGTCGACGGGCGTGCCCGTCGCCTGCGAGGTCTGCTCGTCGACCCAGTCGCCCCCGCGGGCGATGGAGAACTTCATGACGGGGACCGCGTAGTAGGCGAGACAGACGTTCGTCATCCCCGCGCCGAAGGAGATGCCGAGGCCGGTGAAGTTGTTGTCGGCGAGTTCGGAGTAGATGACCGCCATCCCCTCGTTGATCGGCTCGGGGTCGTACCCCATGTCGCCGAGCATCGATTCGAGCGTCTTCTCGTGATACAGCGTCGTCAGCCCGGAGTCGATCGGGTCCGCGGGGCTGGAGTAGAACAGCCGCTCGTTGGGCTTCGAGGGCTCGCCGACCACCTGCTCGGTGATCAGCTTGATCATCGGGATGGCCGACGCCTCCTCGCTGGAGAGGATGCCGTGTTGCATCGGCCGGCGGGTCTCCTTGTTGAAGATGTTCGCGAAGTTCAGGGCGTCGTCGCCGACGACGTACACCTTGTCGTCCTTGCGGATGTGGAGGACTTCGCTGCGCGAGAGCATCTGCTCAGCCATGTCGCTGTACTCGATCTCGACGAACGAGTTGCGCTGCTGTACGAACACTGTCTCCGCGCCCTCCTGTCGCCCGGAGAGGATGTTCATCGTCCCGACGTCTAGGCCTTTCGCCATACCCCCCGGTTTCGTTTCGCACGTGATAAACGTTCGTGGCAGACCGTGGCGTACCGCGCGAGGGCTGGCGAGGATCTTCGATCCCCACCGTTTATTCCCCGCGGGCGGGAGTACGCGGACGACGTGCGAGACACGCTCCGCGGCGTCGTCGAACTCGCGCGCCTCGGCAACTGCGTCGCCGCCGGGGTGCTCACGGCCACCGGCGCGTTCGTCGCCGGCGCGAGCGGCGCCGCCGTCCCGACCGCGCTCGCGGCCGTCACGACAGCCTTCGCGGTCGCCGCGGGCAACGCGATCAACGACTACTTCGACCGCGAGATCGACGCGGTCAATCGCCCGGACCGGCCGATCCCGCGGGGCGCCGTCTCGCCCCGGGGCGCGCTCGCGACCGCGACCGTCTGGTTCGCCGTCGCCGTCGCGGCCGCGGTCACCCTCCCGCTGCTCGCGATCGGTATCGCCGCGGTGAACCTCGTCGCTCTCGTCACCTATACGAGCCTCTTCAAGGGGACGCCCGGCCTCGGCAACGCCCTCGTCGCCTACCTCGTCGGCTCGACGTTCCTCTTCGGCGGCGCCGCCGTGGGCGACCCGCACGCGGTCCTCGTTCTCACCGCGCTTGCCGGCCTCTCCACGTTCACGCGCGAGGTGATCAAAGACGTCGAGGACGTGGCCGGCGACCGCGAGGAGGGGCTCGCGACGCTCCCCATCGCGGTCGGCGAGCGAACGGCGCTGTGGATCGGCGCGGCCGCGCTCGTCGTCGCCGTCGCGGTCAGCCCGCTACCGTACCTCACCGGAACGCTCGGCGCGGCGTACCTCGCGGTCGTCGCGGTCGCCGACGCGGTCATGCTGTACGCGACCTACGAGGCCTTCGCCGACCCGGCCGCCGCGCAGCGACGGTTCAAGTACGGCACGTTCCTCGCGGCGGCGGCGTTCGTCGTCGGGCGGGCGGTCGTGGTGGCGTGAGACCGGCGGTGCGGCCGCTCGCGGACGCAACTCGGAGAAAAACGAGAGCGGAAGCGGTTCGAAACGGCGCTCGACGGCGGACGGTCAGGTGACGGTCACGCGACGTTGAAACCTTTGTCGCGGAGGAAGTCCTCCACGCGACCCGAGTGGTTCCCCTGGAGTTCGATGGCGCCGTCCTCGACGGTGCCGCCGCAGGCGAACTTCGACTTGAGATCCGACGAGAGTGAGCTCAGATCCACGTCCTTCGGGTCGAATCCTTCGATGACCGTTACCTCCTTACCGTACCTGCGCTCGTCGATGCGGATGCTGATCTGCTGGGACTCTTTCGCGACGTCTTCGCAGACGCAGAGTTCCTGGGGCAGTCCGCACGTCGAGCAGACTTCCGACATTACAGCCCGAATCTACAGGATGCCCGTATTAAATAGTGTCGGGAAGCCCCCGATCAGCGGACGAACCGCCCGATGAGCGGCAGTCGCTCCAGCGCGAGCCGCCGGACGGCCCGGCGGGCCGCGTCGGCCTCGTCGCGCGTCACGGACCCGGCGTACGCTGCGCGCTCGTACGCCGCCGCGACGGTATCGACGCGCTCGTCGGCGCCGAGCGTCCGGACCGCGTCGACGTAGTCTCGCGCCGTCTCGCCGGGTCGTCGCTCGCGGTAGCGCCCGGCGAGCAGCCGTTCGAGGTCGGCGAACGCCCGCTCGGCGTCCGCCGCCGGGTCGCGGCGACGTCGGGGGAGCACCGGACCGATCCGTCGGCCCGCCCGGTTCGCGAGCCCCGTTCGCCGGACGCCCGCGACGCCGAGGGCCGCGACGAGCAGCCAGTAGATCGCGGTCTCCGGTTCGGGGAGCGGGACTCCGTCTTCGGTCCCGAGGCTCCCGGGGGCGTCGTTGGACGAGAGGCCGTCCGTCCCCGACCCTTCCAGGCGGGAGATGTCGGTGGGAGAGACGCCGCGCGAGCCGTTGGTGTCGTTCGTGTCCACCGCCGCCGGACCGGAGGAGTCGCTCCCGTCCGCGTTCGGTCCCGACTCGTCGTCGGTCGAGTTCGGGCGGTCCGAGTCCGTGTCGGCCTCCGCCTCCCGATCGGGCGCGGACGCCTCCGTGTCGACGTCTTCGGCGCCGTCGGCGCGCGCCTCCGCGAGCCGGGTGTCGCGCGCCTCGTCGCGGGGGTCGGACGGGGTCGGGTCGAACGCCACCCAGCCGTGGTCCGGCACGTAGATCGACACCCACGCGTGGGCGTTCTGTCCGCGGACGACGTACTCGTCCTCGCCGACCTGCTCGCCCGAGGTGTACCCGGTCTCCATCCGCGTGGGGATCCCCTGCGACCGGAGCATCGCCGCCATCGTCGTCGCGAAGTAGACGCAGTAGCCGGCGTCCATCTCGAAGAGGAACGCGTCGGCGACGTCGCCCTCCGGCCGCTCGACGGTCAGCGAGTAGTCGTACTCCGACCGGAGGTACGCCTCGACCGCGGCCGCCCGCTCGTACGGCGACTCCGCGTCCGCCGCCGCGACGATCTCCTCGGTCCGGTCGCCGACCCGGTCGGGCGTGCTCTCGGGCAACTGCGTGTACCGCTCCTCGATCGCCGCCGGGTAGTCGGTGCTGGCGTTCCGGAGCGCCGCGGGCTCGGCGTCGAGGACGCGGCTCTCGACGGTCGCCGTCTCGCTGGGGGCGAGCGGCTCGGCGAGCCGGAGGCTGCCGCGCTCGTCGACCTCGACCGCCTCCCCGCCGGCGGCCGCGACCGGCTTCCACGGCGCCGGGAGCGCGCTCGACTCGGTCGCCGCGGTGATCGTCGTCTCGACGCTGTCGTTCGCTCCCGGCGGGCCCGAGAGCGTGCCGTTGAGCGCGGACCGCTCACCGCTCCTGACCCAGCCGTCGCCGGTGTAGGTGTCGTACGCGCCCGTGTGCCAGTTCCGCTCGACGGGGCTCTCGATCGTGTACCGAACCTCCGGAGAGAGCCGGGTAGAGCCGACGACCTCCAGCTCCTCGTCACCGCTCAGGCTCGACTCCAGCGTCGTCGAGCCGCGGTCGAGCCCCAGCGGGGCCGCCGCGCCCGCCGGGATCACGGTGACGGTCGCGCTCGCGACGACCATCGCCGCGACCACCACGGCGAACGTCCCCGCGTGGCCGCGGCGCCGGCTCGGGGTCGAGAGCGTGGAGAGACCCACGGCGAGCGCGAGGCCGACGACACCGGCGACCGCGGCGCCCGTCCCGGCGTCGCCGGTGAGCACGAGGAACCCGAGCGTCGCGCCCGCGACCGTCGCGCCCGCGACGTGGCGCCCGCGCCCCGCGAAGTAGCCGACGAGAAACGTCGGCACCGGGACCACCGCCAGTACCCAGACGTCCGCGAGCGCCAGCCGCAGCACAGAGAGCCCGGTCGACAGCGCGAGGAGATCGAGGGCGACGCTGCGCACCGTGAACAGCGCGCGCTGGCTCGCCGGGATCGCGAGGAAGTACCCCGCGAGCCCCGCGGCGAACAGCAGTCCGGCCAGCCACAGCGCGGTCCGCTCGCCGACGGCCCGCGCCAGCGCGACCCCGCCGAGCCCCGCGAGCGCGACCACCGCCGCGGTCCGCCCCGTCCCGCCGACGACGTTCGTCACCTGGAAGAACACGGCGAGGTACGCGGCGGCGACGACCGCGACGCCGACGACCGCCGGGTCGGCCATCCGTCGGCCGGTCCCGTTTGATTCGGTCCCGTCGGATTCGGCCCGGGAGAGTCGCTCCCGGAGCGGGGCGTCGCGGCTCACGGCGACGCTACCTCCCGTCGGTCCGGCGGGTCTCCGCCCCGACTCGCTCCGTCGTCACCGACGGTGTCAGCCGACGAGCCCTCTCGCTCGGCCTCGCGCCGCAGGTCGGCGAACGAGACGGACCGATCGCCGGCCCGGAAGCGAGCGCCGTCGGCGTCGGCGACGATCGTCACGTCGGCCTCGTCGTCGGTCACCGCCCCCGGGCCGGTCCGCGCCGCGAGCTCCAGCACCTCGCGGCGGCCGCGGCCGCCCGGGGCCGCCGAGACGCGACCGCCGGGCAGCCGCACGTCGACCGGGACGCCGTCGTCGAGCAGCGCCAGCGCGAGGCTCGCCGTCGCCCGCGCGAGCTCGTCGGCCGCGGCCGCGCTCGCGGAGCGGTCGGCGGTCGCGTCGTCGTCGCGGTCGACCCAGCCGAACCCCGACCGTTCCTCGCCGTTGTGGGCCTCCGTCCCGCCCGCGATCGTCACGCGGTTCCGGGCGGTCTCGGCCGCGAACTCCTTGACGACGATCTCGTCGCGCTTGGCGGTCGTCGCCCAGTGGACGTCGCGGACCGCGTCGCCGCGGGTGTACTCGCGGAGCCGGTCGAACTCCTCGCGCCGGCGGCTCACGTCGACCGCGTCGGCCGCGTACAGCTCGCGGCGGAACCGCGTCGGGATCGGGTCGCGCGGCGGGTACACCGTCACCGCGTCGGTCTCGTCGACGCGCAGCTCGCGCTCGAAGAGGCCGAACACGTCGGTCGCGGTGAGATCGACGGGGCCGAGCGTCCGCTCGCCGCGCTCGCGGTACGTCACGGCGTACGACACCGGCTCGGTGCCCACGGCCGCCCGGATCGGCATCGTCGGCCCGTCGAGCCCGTCGTCCACGCGGACCCGCACGTCGGCGAGGAACGAGGGCGCTGCGGCGTCGCTCCCGACAGCGTCGGGACCGAACTCCAAGCGGACCTCGCGCGTCTCCCCGACGAACCCGTCGGCGGGCGTCACGTGGCGGACGGCGGGGACGTCGGCCCGCGACACTTGGACGTAGCCGGCCGCGAGCGCGATGGCGACCGGGATCACGATGGCGTCGAGCGCGCGCCCGCCGGCGGCGAGCGCGCTGGCGGTCGCGACGAGGCCGACGACGCCGGCGACGCGTCCCCGACGGGTGAGTGCGGGGGTCATCGCCGTGATCGTGGTGTCCACGTCATCGTCGTCACTCCACGCGGATTCGGTCGAGCGCGTCGTCGACGACGTCCGCGCCGTCGGTTCCGCCCGACTCGGTCCGGATGCGGTGCGAGAGCACGCTCGGCGCCTCCGCCTGGACGTCGTCGGGGATCACGTACCCGCGGCCGTCGAGGGCGGCGCGGGCCTGCGACGCGCGGATCAGCGCGAGGCTCCCGCGCGGACTCGCCCCGAGCTTCGCGTTGTGTCGGGTGAACACCGCGAGCCGGGCCACGTACTCCCGGACCGCCTCCGAGGCCGCTATCTCGCCGACGATCCGGCGGGCTGCCCGCACGTCCGCGATAGTGGCCACGGGCTCGACCGAGTCGACCGGGTGGTCGCCGGCGAGCCGCCCGAGGATCGCGGCCTCCTCCTCCGCGTCCGGATAGCCGAGCCGGATCTTCTTCGTGAATCGGTCGACCTCCGCGACCGGGAGTTCGTACGTCTGCCCGGGCTCCACGTCGTTCTGGGTCGCGATCACGCAGAACGGGTCGGGCAGTTTGCGGGTGGTTCCATCCGTCGTCACCTGATTCTCCTCCATCGCCTCCAGCAGCGCCGACTGCGTCTTCGGCGGGGCGCGGTTGATCTCGTCGCCGAGGACGACGTTGGCGAACACCGGGCCGGGCTGGAAGTCGAACTCGTCGGTGCGGCGGTTGAACACGTTGACGCCGGTGACGTCGGAGGGCAGGAGGTCGGGCGTGAACTGGACGCGCTTGAACGAGCCGTCGATCGACCGGGCGACCGACTTCGCGAGCGTCGTCTTCCCGACGCCCGGCACGTCCTCGACGAGGAGGTGCCCGCGAGCCAGCACGGTGACGAGGACGTGTTCGACCGCGTCGCGCTTGCCCACGATCACGTCCTCGACCTCTTCGACGATCCGGGCCGCGAGCGCGGCGACGTCGGCGGGCGTCTCTGGCTCGACCGCCGCGGTGGTGCCGTCCGTCGCCCCCGTCCCCTCGCCGCCGCCCGACTCCGCCTCGGCGTCCGCCGCGGGACCGGCGCCGACCGGTCCCGACTCCCCGGGGTCAGTCATGATCGGCCGGCCTCGTCCGGGTCGGGCCCCCGTCCGGATACGACCGTGCGAATGCTCCCCGTGATCATCGATATACCCCGGATAGGGAGAGCAACGGCATATGCGTTCCGCCGGCGGTGATACGGTCGTTGCGGCCGATTTCGCCGTCAGGCGTCGACTTCGCGGGGCGGTCGGAACTACGATTCCCTGACGTTCCGCCCGACCGGTTCGCCGAACGACGCCGCCCCGGTCGCCGGGTCGCGCTCGTAGACGACCTCGCCGCGGACGAGCGTCATTTCGGGGAAGACGCCTCGGAGCCCCTCGAACGGGGTCCACGCGGGGGCGCTGTGGAGCGCGGCGGCCTCTATCTCCCGCGGGTCGGCGGTGTCGACGAGGACGAGGTCGGCGTCGCGCCCCTCCGCGACCCCCCCCTTCCGGTCGAGACCGAATATCTCGGCGGGGTTCGCGGCGACGACGTCGCGGACGCGTTCGAGCGAGAGCTCCCCCTTCCGTGCGGATTCGAGGAGCAGCGGGTACAGCGTCTCGACGCCGGGGACGCCGCTCGGCGCGTCGACGAGCCCCGCCCGCTTCTCGCCGACCGTGTGCGGCGCGTGGTCGGTGGCGACGACGTCGACGGCGCCCTTCGCGAGGCGGGCGAACAGCGCCTCGCGGCGCTCCTCGGAGCGGAGCGGCGGGTTCATCCGCCCGAACGTGCCGAGCGAGCGCGCCCGCTCGCGGGAGAGGTAGAGGTGGTGCGGCGTCACCTCGCAGGTCGCCGCCGTGCCGCCCTCGGCGGCGTCCGCCACGGCGTCGACCGCCTCCGGCGTCGAGGTGTGCGCGACGTGGACTCGCGCGTCGCGGTCCGCGGCCGCGGCGAGCGCGCGCTCGACCGCGGCGACCTCCGCGTCCGCCGTCCGGTAGGCCGACCACGCGTCGACGGTCGCGGCCGTGCCGACGCCCCCGAGGTCGCCGTCGAGCGCCGACTCGTCGAACAGGGTCGCGTCCTCGGCGTGGACGGTGACCGGCACGTCGCGGGCGCTCGCCTCGTCGAGCGCGTCGGCGAACAGGTCGGCGTCGATTCCCATGTCGCCCGTCGAGTCGGCGAGGAACACCTCGCCGAGCGCGAACAGCGGGCGCTCGAAGAGGCTCTCCGGGTCCCAGTCGGGCGTCACGCCGCCGTTGATCCCGTAATCGACGAGCGAGTCGGCCGCGAGCGCGGCCTTCGACGAGAAGGCCGCGCCGTCGACGGTGGGCGGCGAGGTGTTCGGCTGGTCGACGACGGTCGTGACGCCGCCCGCAGCCGCGCTCTCCGATCCAGAGGTCCACGTCTCCTTGTGGCTCCCGCCCGGCTCGCGGAAGTGGACGTGGACGTCGACCGCGCCCGGGAGGAGGTGCCTCCCGCGCGCTTCGAGGACGCGCTCGCCGGCGTCGGCGCCGAGCCCCTCGCTGACCGCGGCGATCCGTCCGTCGTCGCCGATCCGTACGTCCCGAACCCGGCCGTCGGCCAGCGTCGCGCCCGTGATGAGCATATTGTCGGCCGGTCGCGGCGAGCGGGATAAACGCTGGTGGTTCCGGCCGCGGAGTCGGGGCGGCGTCGCCGGAGTCGCCGGCGGCCCCCTCCGAGCACCACAAGAGGTTTGTCGCCCGGAGCGGCTCGTCTCGCCTATGGTCCCGCTCCTTCCCGCTCCATCGGTCTCGCTCTCCTCCGGTTCGTCAGCCTCGCTCTCCACCGCTTCGCCAGTCCCGCTCTCCACCGCTCCCGCGGTCGTCGACTCGCTCGTCGGACTGCTGTGGACGGTCGGGCTGCTGATCTTCCCCGGGCTCGTCGCCGCAGGGCTGTGCGCGCCGTTCCTCGCGTCGACGCGGCTCCGAGCGCTGTTCAGCGCGCTCCCGCCCGCGGGCCGGGTCCTGCCCTCGTACCTCGCGGTCGCGGTCGGGCTCTCGGTCCCGTACCTCGTCGGGGTCGTTCTCACCGTCGCGCGCGCCGCCGAGGCGGGCCCCGCTTGGAGCTCCGGATTCCTGCTCACGGCGCTGCTCGGCGGCGTCCTCGTCGGCCTCGTCGGGCCCGCCGTCGCCGCGCTCGGTCTCCCGAGGGTCGGCGTCGACTGGGACCCGACCGGATACGGCGTCGGGACGTGGCTCCTCCTCGGCGGCGCCGGCCTCTGGTACGCGTTCGTCGCCGCGGTCCCGCTCGTCGCGCTCGCGGTCGGCATGGCGCTGCCGGGCGGGTACTGACGCTGAGGCCGCCATCGGGAGCGGCGTCCGTCCCCGCCTCACACTCGATTCCGTAACGCTCTGTTGACTCGCGTCGCGACTCCACCGCGCATGCTCCCCGCACCATTCCGGCTGTTCTTCGTCGCCGTCCCCCTCCTCGTTAGCGCCGGCGCGCTGGCGATGGCGGCGTTCCCGCGAAAGATGACGAGTTGGCAGACCCGCTCGCCCGACGGCTCGACGCAGACGATCGAGCCGAGCGACACGCGGATCCTCATGATGCGCGTGATGGGCGTGGTCGTCGCCGCGCTTGCGCTGCTCATGGTGTTCGCGAACTTCGCGTTCATTCCCTGAGGCCGGCGGTTCCGCGTCCCGGCCCGCATCCTTGTCACGCGGTGACGACGCTCCGATACGGTTTTGGGTCGCCCCGCGGAACTCCCGACAAATGCTGTCTCGACAGTTCGTCCGGGAGAACCCCGAGGTCGTCCGCGAGGCGCTCGAAAACAAGGGCGTCGACGTCGACCTCGACCGGATACTCGACGTCGACGAGGAGTGGCGAGAGCTGAAACAGCGCGGCGACGACCTGCGCCACGAGCGCAACGAGGTCTCCTCGAAGATCGGCGAGCTGAAAGGAGCCGGCGAGGAGGCGGCGGCCCAGGAGGCGATCGAACGCTCTCAGGACCTCAAGGCCGAACTCCAAGCGATCGAGAAACGAGCCGACGAGTTGGAAGCCGAACTGGAGGAGTCGCTGCTCGAACTCCCGCAGATCCCGCAGGAGTCGGTCCCGATCGGCGAAGACGAGTCGGAGAACGTCGAGCGCCGCCGCGAGGGGTTCGACGACCTGCGCGACGTCCCCGCCGACGTGGAGCCGCACTACGACCTCGGCGAGGATCTGGAGATCCTCGACTTCGAGCGCGGCGCGAAGGTCGCCGGCGGTGGGTTCTACGTCGCGAAGGGCGACGGCGCCCGCCTCGAACACGCGCTGATCCAGTTCATGCTCGACGTCCACCGCGAGCAGGGGTACGAGGACGTGTTCCCGCCGATACCCGTCAACTCCGCGTCGATGCGGGGCACCGGCCAGCTGCCGAAGTTCACCGAGGACGCCTACCGCGTGGAGGGAACCAACGAGGAGGAGTACGACGACGACGACCTCTGGCTGCTCCCGACCGCGGAAGTTCCCGTCACGAACCTCCACCGCGACGAGATCCTCCTCGGCGAGGACCTCCCGCTCAAGTATCAGGCGTACACGCCCAACTTCCGGCAGGAGGCCGGCGAACACGGCACCGAGACGCGCGGCATCGTCCGCGTCCACCAGTTCAACAAGGTGGAGATGGTGAACTTCGTCCGGCCCGAGGAGAGCGACGAGCGCTTCGAGGGGCTCGTCGACGAGGCCGAGGAGGTGCTGCGCCGCCTCGACCTCCCGTACCGCATCTTGGAGATGTGTACGGGCGACCTCGGGTTCACGCAGGCGAAGAAGTACGACGTCGAGGTGTGGGCGCCCGCCGACGACATGGAGGAGGGTCCCGAGCAGGGCGGCCGCTGGCTCGAGGTCTCCTCGGTCTCGAACTTCGAGGACTTCCAGGCGCGCCGCGCCGGCATTCAGTACCGCGAGGAACACCACGAGTCCGCGGAGTATCTCCACACGCTGAACGGCTCGGGGCTCGCGGTCCCGCGGATCGTCGTCGCAATTCTGGAGTACTACCAGAACGACGACGGCACCGTCACCGTCCCCGAGGCGCTGCGCCCGTACATGGGCGGCACGGAGGTCATCGAGGGCCACGACGCCGTCGGCGAGTCGAAACTGGGCGGGGAGTAGCCGGCGCCGTCCCTCCGTCGCGGCCGCTACTTGTTCTCCAAGGCGTCGAGGATACAGGCGGCCGCGATCACCGCCTCCTTCGGCACGTCGCTCGCGTCGTCGATGGTGACCGTGTACTCGTCGCGCATCGAGAACTCCCCCTCGATGTCGCCGACGTGGCCGCCGTCGGCGTCGAATATCTCGTACTTGTTCGGGATCAGGTTCGCGGCGCCGACGAGGTGGCGGAGCGTCGAGAGGAGCTTGTTTTTCGACCGAATCGTCGCCACCGCCTCCCCCGTCTCGGGGTCGCGGACCGTCCAGTTCTCGACGAACAGCGAGTAGTCCTCGTCCAAGACGACGACCTCCTCGCCGGTGCCCGCGTCGGTGATCGCGTAGTTGCCCGCGACATCCATGATGCCGCCCGCCTTCACCGAGAAGGCGTCCTCGTCGTCGCCGGTGACGAACGGGAACTCCTCTTTCAGCTTGAACAGCTTCTGTTTCCCGCGGAGGACGACGTTCCCGGCGCTGTCGCGGACGGTGTACTTGTCTCGAACCATCGACTGTTTCACCTCGTAGCGGTCGTCGCTGAGGTCGACCGTGGAGATGTCGTACGCGCCCGATTCGGACGAGAAGGTGGAGGGATCGTCCATGGGTGGGGAAGGGCGTCACCGCCGGAAAAAACCTCCTGTTCTCCGACGATGTTCGCGCTCGGGAGCCGTGATTCAAGGGATCGTTGTAGCCTTCGGAGTCCTCTTCGAACGGCGCGCCGTCGTGTCGGTGATGTCTCGGCTCGCACTCGTCGCGGTCGGTTGCCTCGTCGTCGTCGCCGGGTGTCTGTCGGGCGGCTCACCCGCCTGTCCCGCGATAGGACCGGACGGTGAGCGAATCGACGATCCGGTGTGTCCCGACCAACAGGCGGGCGGTCTCTCGCTCTCCCTCGATCAGGACGACGGGACCGTCCGCGTCGTCGCCACGAACGTGGGCGACGAACCGGTCCCGGTCAATCCGGACCGGTGGGTCGTCTTCCGCAACGCCGCCGACTCGGGGGCGCCCGAGTGGCGAGCGGCGGCGAACGCGCCGGCGGGAACGTACAACCTGTCCGTGATCGAGCTGGCTCCCGACGAGACGGAGACGTGGGAGATCCGCTACGACCCGACCGCGCCGGACGCGTCGGACCGCCGCGACGCGGTGGTCCACCGATCGGGCGAGTACGTCTTCTCGCTCGGGGCGAACGACCGGACCTACGTCGCTCCCTTCGCGATCGAGGAGTGAGTTACGGCGTCAGCCGGTCGACCGAGAGCCACTCCACGTCGGCGTCGACGGGCGCGTCGGCGCCGTCAACGGGCACCCCGGCGTCGCTCGGCGCGTCGTTGCCGGGGTGCCCCTCCCCGACCGCCGTCAGCGCGAACACCATCTCCTTGCGGACCCCGCCCGCGAGGCGCACGTCGAGCGAGAGTTCGCGGGGCGAGAACTCGTGATCCGGTCCCACCACGCGGACGAGGTGTTCGGAGTGCGGGAGATCCTCGACCGTCTCGACGTCGAGGTACGTCCGGAAGTCGGCGCCGAACTTGAAGCCGGTCTTCGGCACCGCGTCGGCCGCGCGGAGGTGCTTGTACACCGCGAGCCGTCGGTCGAAGCGCTCTCCCTCCACGTCGCGGCCGCGGGCGACGACGCGGGCCGCGGCGTCACCGGTCTTCCCGTCCACGTCTCCGACCCCCACCGAAGCCGACAGCGACAGTCTCCCGTCCGCGGCCAGCGAGGCGGCCTCGACGAGCGAGAGCTGGAGGGCGCCCTCGACGTCGGCTGCCCGTCCGGTGAGCGGGCGCCCGTAGAAGCCGCGCTCGTACAAGTCCGCGGGAGCGTCCCAGACGACGACGCGGTCGGCGAGGAGGACGCCCGTCAGGTCGGCGGGGGGCTCGTAGTCGGTCGCGCCGTCGATGCGGCCTCCCTCGGCCGCGAAGTACGTGATGTCGGACTCCTCGTCGACGACCGCGAGGGTGCGCCCGGAGAGTTCCGCGGCCGCGACCGACTCGCGCTCGCCGACGACTTGGATCGGATACTTCACGTTGCCCGTGTCGGGCGTCTCGCCGCGCTCGTAGGCGACGAAGTCGACCGCGTCGCTCGGCGCGTCGCTCCCGCCCGGCCACGGCTCGCGGGCGGGCGAGAGGTAGAAGCCGCGGTCGCGGAGGTCCGAGTAGACGAGGAAGCGCACCGCGAAGCGGTCGGCCGCGGCCGCGCTCGCGACGAAGAAGCGCTCGAAGCCGACGGGGTCTGAGCCGGATTCGAGTTCGATCCCGGAGAGGTCGCCGCGGAACAGCAGGTGCGCGGCCTCGACCCGCGAGAGCGCGATCTCGTTGCCGTCGAGCGGCCGCCCGTACCCCCGGGCGTCGTAGAAGCGCTGGCGGGCGTCCCCGCCGACGCGGACCGCGTCGCCCCGCAGGTGTCCGGTCGGTTGCATACCAGTCACCGCGGCCGGCCGAGGGAAGGGGGTTGCGGTCGGTACTCGCGGGACTGTGGTGGACCGGATCGAGCAGTTGGACGTTTATCACCGATCGACGGCCCTGCGGTGACCGCCTCCGAAGCCCCAGTCACGAGGGCTCGGTGCGCTCGCTGCGGTCCTCAGTCGCTCGCTTCGCTCGCTCCTTGCGGTCCTTGCGTCGCGCGCCTTCGCCCTCGTGACTGCCCCTTTGAGTCCCCGCCCCGCTCCGCGACCGCGCCTCATGCCTCCCCAGCCTCGCGGCTCACACTTCGCGGCTACGCCGCTCGCGTTCGCCGCGTCCCTCGCGCGTGCGACTCGCGCCCTTCGGGCGCTCGCCGGCACGCGCCACCGCAGTTGGCGTATATAAGCAATCACCGCTCCACTCGCGGTCGTTCCGAATCGATATCCACTACCGGAGCCGGATCACGACGGCGCCGGACAAGGATAAAGAGCCGCCGGCGAGAACGACGGGTATGAACGACACCGCAGGGCTCCGGCTCACGGTGCGTGCCGCCGAGAAGCGGGACGCGGGCCGGGGCATTGCCAGGCTCCCCGAGTCGGCCCGCAAGCGACTCGCCCTCCTCAGCGGCGACACGGTCGAGGTGCGCGGCGAGCGCACCGCCGTGGCGAAGGTGTGGCCGGGCGGTCCCGACGCCCCGGACGGCTCCGTCCTCATCGACGCCGACACCCGCGCGAACGCCGGCGTGAAGGTCGGCGACACCGTCACGATCGCCGCCGTCGACGTCTCCGACGCCGACCGCGTCACGCTGGCCGCGCCCGGGCGCCTCGCCGAGGTGGACGTGAGCCGCGAGGTCGTCGAGCGCGCGCTCTCCCGCGAACTCCGCGACCGCCCCGTCAGCGAAGGGGAGGCCGTCCACGTCGAACGGCTGGGCGGGCTCCGCTTCGTCGTCGCTCGGACGGCGCCGTCGGGGACCGTCCGGATCACGGCGTCGACCGACGTGTCCGTCGAGTACGAGGGCGACGTCGGGGCCGCGAGCGACCGCGCCGACGCGTCGGCGACCGCGGACGCCGACCGGCCCGCGACCGACCCCGACTCGGGAACCGACCTGCCGGGCGACGACGCCCGTCCGAAGGGCGACTCCCCGCCCGCCGAACACACCGCGGGCGCGACCTACGAGGACATCGGCGGGCTCGACGAGGAGTTGGAGCTGGTCCGGGAGACGATCGAGCTCCCGCTCTCCGAGCCGGAGGTGTTCACCCGGCTCGGCATCGACCCGCCGAAGGGGGTCCTCCTCCACGGCCCGCCGGGGACCGGGAAGACGCTCATCGCCCGCGCCGTCGCCAACGAGGTCGACGCGACGTTCATCACCGTCGACGGCCCGGAGATCATGTCGAAGTACAAGGGGGAGTCGGAGGAGCGCCTCCGGGAGGTGTTCGAGCGCGCGAGCGAGGACGCACCGGCGATCGTCTTCTTCGACGAGATCGACTCGATCGCGGGCAAGCGCGACGACGGCGGCGACGTGGAGAACCGCGTCGTCGGCCAGCTGCTCTCGCTGATGGACGGCCTCGACGCCCGCGGCGACGTGATCGTCATCGGGGCGACGAACCGCGTCGACACCATCGACCCCGCCCTCCGACGCGGCGGCCGCTTCGACCGCGAGATCGAGATCGGCGTCCCCGGCGAGGCGGGGCGCCGGCAGATCCTCGACGTGCACACGCGCCGGATGCCGCTCGCGGACGACGTGGACCTCGACCGGATCGCGAGCCGGACGCACGGGTTCGTCGGCGCCGACATCGAGGGGCTCGCGCAGGAGGCGGCGATGACCGCCCTCCGGCGCGCCCGCGAGTCGGATTCGAGGGCGCTGAAGGACGTGACCGTGGCCAAGGCGGACTTCGAGGCCGCCCACGCTAACGTCGAGCCGAGCGCGATGCGCGAGTACGTCGCCGAGCAGCCGACGACCGACTTCGCCGACGTCGGCGGCCTCGACGACGCGAAGGAGGAGCTCGAACGCGCCGTGACGTGGCCGCTGTCGTACGGCCCCCTCTTCGACGCGGCGGGCGCCGACCCGCCGACCGGGGTCCTGCTGTACGGGCCGCCCGGGACCGGGAAGACGCTGCTCGCGCGCGCCATCGCCGGCGAGAGCGGCGTCAACTACATTCAGGTCGCGGGGCCGGAGCTGCTCGACCGGTACGTCGGCGAGTCGGAGAAGGCGGTCCGCGAGCTGTTCGACCGCGCCCGGCAGGCGGCGCCCGCGATCATCTTCTTCGACGAGATCGACGCGGTCGCGACCGACCGCGACGCGGCCGGCGGCGACGGCTCCGGCGTGAGCGAGCGCGTCGTCTCCCAGCTGCTGACCGAACTCGACCGCGCCAGCGACAACCCGAATCTCGTCGTCCTCGCGGCGACCAACCGGCGCGACGCGCTCGACCCGGCGCTGCTCCGTCCCGGCCGCTTGGAGACGCACGTCGAGGTGCCGGAGCCCGACCGCGAAGCGCGTCGGAAGATCTTGGAGGTCCACACGCGCGAGAAACCCCTGACCGACGGCGTCGACCTGAATCGGATCGCCGACGAGACGGAGGGGTACTCCGGCGCGGAGATCGCCTCGCTGACGCGGGCGGCCGCGATGCGCGCCATCGAGCGCGTCGCCGACGAACACGGCGAGGCCGCCAACGACCACGCCGACGACGTCGGCGTCACCGGCGATGACTTCGACGCGGCGCTCGAATCCGTCCGGCCTGAGACCGCTTAGTCGTCCTCGTTCGCTTCTACCGGCGCGCCATCGTCCGCCTCGTCGTCGGACTCGCCGCCCCCGTGGCCGTCGCCGAGCGCGCCGGCGCCGAACTCGTCGACCGGCGTGACGCTGTAATCGACCGTGAGCGTGTCTTTCGTCGCCCGGACCTTCCCCACGAACGTCGATATCTCTTCGAGGCCGCCCTCCAACACGAACAGTTCCATACAGTACTGTGAGCCGACGTGGCTGTGGAAGTTCGAGGCGACGATCCCCTCCTGCTCGTGTCGCAGCCGCATCATCCGCTCCTCGACGCTCGTCGTCTCGTAGTTGAAGAGGACGGTCACCACGGCCATCAGCGCGCGGTCCTCCAGTTTGGCGTCCTCGAACTCGCCGAGGAGGTTCCGGGAAGCCTCCCGGACGACCTCGCTGCGGCCGGTGTACCCGCGTTCGTCCGCGAACTGGTCGATCCGATCAAGTAGCTCCTCCGGCATTGACACGCTGACGACGGTTATATGTTAACTCAGTCCGAGAAGTTGTTAATCTTTGAGATCCGTGCGGTCGCGTTCCGCTTTGTGCGCTGACTCGTCGCCGCTCTGGACCACGTCAATCCTCTCGCGCCCGTCACCGCCCTCGTCGCCTTCGTCACCGCTCTCGATCCGCTCGCCGAGCCACGCGTAGTGGTCGAGCAGCGCCGTTTCGCCCGCCTCGGTGAGCGCGTACACGTCGGCGATGCCCTCGGTCCGGCGGTCGAGGTAGCCGGACTCGACGAGCGCGGAGAGGGTGCCGTAGAAGGAGCCGGGGTCGATCCGCTCGTCGTAGTGTGATTCGAGTCGGCTCTTCGCCGACTGCGCGCGCAGCTCGCCGTGCTCGTACAGCAGCGCGCAGAGGTCGCGGCGCCGACCGCTGTGGAACCACTTCGTCATGGATAGCGAGTCGCCGCGAGAGGGGATAAATCGCTCACGACGCGTCGACCAGCTCGTCGAGGCGAGTCACGCGCCGGTCGCCGAGGACGCACCGCCCGCGCTCGTCGTGGCCGACGCGCTCGACGTGGACCGCGTCGAGGCCGGCGTTCCACGCGGCCGCCACGTCGCTCTCGCCGTCGCCGACGTAGTAGCCGCGGCCGCGGTCCGGGTCGACGCCGAGTTCGCCCATCGCGGCCTCGATCGGGTCCGGTTCCGGCTTCCACCCCGTCTCGTCGGTGCAGCAGACGACCGCGTCGAACCGATCTCCGATGTCGACGTGGTCGAGGACCGGCTCCGCGAGGAACTCCTGACAGTGGGTGACGAGTCCGGTCGGCCCGCCGACCTCGCTCACGTGGTCGAGCAGGCGCGCGGCGTCCTCGTGGAGGTACGTCGCCTCCGCGCGAGCCACGGGGTCCTCGACCGCGTGGAACGTCGGCCAGAACGCGTCGGGATCGACGCCGATCCCGCGCAGCGTCTCGGCTCGCGAGCCGCCGAGCCCGTGCCAGAGGACCCGTGCCTCCCGGTCCGAAAACTCGCGACCCAGTCTGTCGCCGACGCGGTCGAACACCGTCCGGGTGTACTCCCACTCGGCGTCGACGAGCGTCCCGTCGAGGTCGAACAGGTGGAAATCGTAGTCGGCGACGGCCATGGATCCACCTCTACGCCGGTGGCCGACAAGTGCGTTGTGGGTCCGCGGGACCGCGACCCACACCGGCGGGAGCCGCCCGCTCGCCCGACGCCGCGCCCTCGTTCAGTCACGCACGTGGACCGACGAGCCGAGGTACTTGCGGAGGACCTCGTCGACCGAGTCGGCGTTGAACGGACCGAGGTCCGCGGCGATCGCGTCCGTCAGCGCGCCGCGGTAGGCCTCGTCGGTGCGGAGCTCCCGGAAGTCGACGGCGGCGACTTCGACGCCCGGGGCGTCCGCGATCCCCAACCGCCCCGCAGCCAGTCGACGGAACGACGGCTCGTCGCCGATCTCGCCGCGCCACAGCCGGTCGCGGAAAAAGAGCCAGCCGTCGGTTCCGGGCTCGCTCGCGGGGAGTTCGACCGTCACCTCGAAGCGGTCGGGGTCGACGGCGGCGTCCGGGGGGTCGAACCGGACCGCGACGCGGCAGACGTAAGCGGCCTCCATGGGTCGCCCCTCGACGGATCGATCCATAAAGGTATACCGCTCGGGGGCGTGGTCTCGGCCCATGTGGCAGCGACTCCGCGGTCTCGCCGGACGCGCGTACCGGCGACACCTCCGCCGCGAGATAGACGACGTTCCCGACCACGTCGCGGTCATCCAAGACGGGAACCGGCGGTACGCCCGCAAACGCGGCGACGACGCGCCCGAAGGGCACCGCGCCGGCGCGGACACCACCGAACAGGTCCTCGACTGGTGCGCCGACCTCGGCGTCTCGGAGCTCACCCTCTACGCCTTCTCCACCGAGAACTTCGAGCGCCCGGACGAGGAGCTGGAGCCGCTCTTCGACCTGCTGGAACACAAGCTCCGCGAGTTCGCCGACGCCGACCGGGTTCACGAGCAGGGCGTCCGCGTCCGGGCCATCGGCGACGTGCCCCGACTCCCGCCGCGCGTCCGCGACGCGGTCGACTACGCCGAGCGACGCACCGCCGGGAACGACCGCTTTACGCTCAACGTCGCGCTGGCGTACGGCGGCCGAACCGAACTACTGGACGCCGCGCGAGCCATCGCCCGCGACGTGGACGCGGGCGAGATGGCCCCCGAGGACGTCGACGTCGAGGCGGTCGAGTCCCGGCTGTACGACCGGCCGATCCGCGACGTCGACCTGATCGTCCGCACCGGCGGCGACGAGCGGACCTCGAACTTCCTCCCGTGGCACGCGAACGGCAACGAGGCCGCGGTCTACTTCTGTGCGCCGTACTGGCCGGAGTTCTCCGAGGCCGACTTCCTGCGCGCGATCCGCACCTACGAGTCCCGCGAGGCGTCGTGGCAGCGCGCCCGGGCGGAGCGGGCCGCCGCGCTGGTGCGCGCACTCGCCGAGGTGGAGTTCGAGGAGGCGCGCGCCGCGGCCGCCCGGCTCCGCGAGCGCGTCCCGCGGCTCGACCGCGGCGACCTCTCCGCCGACGCGCTCGGCATCGCGGAAGGCGACGCGGTCGGGTCAGATGACGGCGACTCAACCGGTCGGACGGGTGACAACGCGCCCGAGTCGTCTGGCGCCGACTAAGCCGCGTCCGGGGCGATACCGCCCTCGTTCCGCGTCAGCAGGTACAGCGCGAACGAGGAGAGCCAGTGCGAGCCCGCGTAGTCGTCGGTGAGCACGTCCGCTGCCCCCGCCTCCGCGTGGCGGCGCGCGGCGTCGTCGAGGGGTTCTCGGAGCCGCTCCGCGACCGGGCCATCTCGTCCGTTCAGCGCGTCGGCCAGTCCGGCGAGACACCACGCGCGGGAGACGTTGAGGCCGATCAGGTGTATCGCGGCGCCGTCGCCCTCGTCGGGTTCCACGTCGACGGGCGACAGCAGCGCGTCGTGCGGCGGCGCGGTCAGGTCCGGGAGGAAGCCGTCGAGCCACGCCGCGAACGGGTCGGGGTCGAGGACACGGCGCACGAGGTCGGCCTCGGTGAGGGCCGGTGAGACGAAGTCCCAGCCGACCGGCTCCGCGCCGACGACCGCCGCGGTGTCGTCCGCGTAGAGTCGGCGCGCGGTCGCCTCCGTCTCCCGTTCGAGGTCGGGGTCGCCGACGACCCGCGCGTAGTCGAGGACGCCGGCGAGCGCGAGCGCGGTGTTGCCGTGCGTGCCGACGCGGTGCGGGCGGTCGATTTCGAGGAACGACTCCCGCGTGCCGCTGCGGACCCGCTCTTCGAGCGGGCGGAGCGCCTCGCGCCACGCGTCGGCGCGCGGGTCGTTCCAGAGGTGTAGTTCGGCGACGAGCCGGAGCAGCCACGACCACCCGTACGGCTCCTCGAACCCGGGGTTCTCGTCGAGGTACGCGACCTCGCGAGCGACGTTCTCGGGCGTCAGCCGCTCGTCGATGCCGGCCGCGATTTCGTCCTCGTTCGGGTGGTCCGGTACGAGCCGCAGCGCGCGCACGAGCGCCCAGTGGCTGTGGACCGCCGAATGCCAGTCGAAGCAGCCGTAGAAGACGGGGTGGTCCTCGGCGGGGCGCGGCGGGGCTTCGGGGCCCTCGACCGTCCCCTGATAGTGCGGGTACTCGGTCTCGACACCGTCGAGCGGGTGGGCGGCGAGCGCCGTCGCGACGGCGTCGTCGAGCGCGTCCGCCCGGCCGGCCCGGAGCGCGTCCGGCGACAGCTCCTCGAATGCGTTCATGTCGGACGGTCTGTGGGGCGCCTGTTCAATCGGTCGGTGGCGTGCGAATCACCCCCGCGTGGGCACGCCTTCCGCAGAAAGGTGGAAAGCGATCAGGCGAAAGCGGCGAGGAATCGGTCAGGCCGGGTTCTTCCGCGTCAGGTCGCTGCCGCAGATCGGGCACCGCTCTTTGTTCTCGTCGAACGTGCGGTTACAGCCGACGCACTGGAACCGCCACTCCCGCTCCTCCGAGATGCCGTCGCGGGCGATGGCCTCGACCGGGAGGTCGAGCCGCTCGGCGACGTTCTGCATCGCGTAGTCGTCGGTGACGAGCGTTCCGTGAAGCTCCAGCGCGGTCGCGATCAGCCGGATGTCGGTGTCGGACAGCTCCGCGGCGTCGCCAGACCCCTTCGCGGCGCGGCGAACGCGATCCACCGCCTCCGGCGCCGGGACGTGGACGGTCATCCCGGAGCCCTCCATCGCGTCGAAGCGGAGGGCGACCTCCCCGGTCAGCTCCTCGTGGACCGCCGGGATGGAGACCACGTCCTCGTCGGTCGTGTACTCGTGGATGAACGCGGACGAGTCGAGGACTTGCATCAGCGGGCGACGACGATGTAGTCTTTCACCGCCTGGACCTTCGCGACCGGGACGCGGAGCCGCCCCATCTCGTCGACGCCGAAGTCGACGCGTTCGGGGCTGAGCTGCTCGTGCGGGCTGACGAGGAGGTGGTTCAGCTCCCCGGACTGGAGGTTCATCGTGATGTTGTACAGGTCCCCGAGCTCCGTGCCGTCGGAACTCATCACCGCCTTGCCGGACAGGTTCTCCGCGAGGATGTCGACCATACCTCCACGGTCCCGGGCGACGGTCTTAAACGCCACGGGGCGTCGGACGGGCGACGGACGCGGGCGCGCTCGCCGCCGGACGCGCGACGGTCAGGACGCGTCGGCTCCGCCGCCGCGGTTCGTCGCGGCATTTTGAAAGGCTTAACTGACGCCCGGGCGGAACGAACGGTATAACCTTCTCGGGGCGATCACATATGACCGACCACACACACGCGGACACCCTGCGAACCCCCATCGTCGCCGTGCTGGGCCACGTCGACCACGGCAAGACGAGCCTGCTCGACACGATCCGCGGCTCCGCCGTCAGCGAGGGCGAGGCCGGCGCGATCACCCAACACATCGGGGCGACGGACATCCCGCTCGACACCATCTCCGGGATGGCGGGCGAGCTCATCGACCCGACCGACTTCGACCTCCCGGGCCTCCTCTTCATCGACACGCCGGGCCACCACTCCTTCTCGACGCTGCGCGCCCGCGGCGGCGCGCTCGCCGACATCGCGGTCCTCGTCGTCGACGTGAACGACGGCTTCCAGCCGCAGACGGAGGAGGCGATAGATATCCTCCGGCGGACCGGGACCCCGTTCGTCGTCGCGGCCAACAAGGCCGACACGACGCCAGGCTGGAACCCGCAGGACGGCGAGCCGATCCAGAAGAGCATGGAGGCGCAGTCGGAGCGCGCGAAGTCGATGCTCGACGAGAACCTCTACGAGATCATCGGCCAGTTGTCCGACGCCGGCTTCTCCGCCGACCTCTACTGGCGCGTCCAGGACTTCCAGAAGAACATCGGCGTCGTCCCGCTGTCGGCGCTCACCGGCGAGGGCGTCCCCGACCTCCTGACGGTTCTCATGGGCCTCTCCCAGCGGTTCATGAAAGAGGAGATGGCGATCGACGTGACGGGACCGGGCGAGGGGACCGTCCTCGAAGTGAAAGACGAGCGGGGCTTCGGCGCGACGGTCGACACCGTCGTCTACGACGGCGTGATCCGCAACGGCGACACCGTCGTCGTCGGGGGCCAAGACGAGCCGATCGTCACCGAGGTCCGCGCGCTGCTCCGCCCGCGGCCGCTCGCGGAGATCCGCACGGAGAAGGAGTTCGAGAAGGTCGGTGAGATCGGCGCCGCGGCCGGCGTGAAGATCGCCGCGCCCGACCTCGATCGGGCGATGGCCGGCGCGCCGGTCCGCGTCGTCCGCGACCGCACCGTCGAGGAAGTCGTCGAAGAGGTGAAGGCCGAACTCGCCGAGATCGAGGTCGAAACGGCCGACAACGGCGTCGTCGTCAAGGCCGACACCCTCGGCTCGCTGGAGGCGATGGCGAACGCCCTCCGCGAGGCGGAGGTCCCCATCCTCCGCGCCGAGGTCGGCGACATCGCGCCGCGCGACATCGCGGTCGCGGAGACCGCGAACCAGGACGAACACAAGGCGATCCTCGGCTTCAACGTCGACCTCCTCAAGAACGCGGAGTCGGACCTGGAGAACGCGGATGTGAAGCTGTTCAAGAACGAGGTCATCTACCAGCTGGTCGAGGACTACGAGCGCTACGTCGAGGAGAAGCAGCGCGCGCAACAGGAGACGGTGCTGGACAAGGTCGTCCGGCCCGCCCGCTTCCGCATCCTCCCCGACCACACGTTCCGACAGAACGACCCCGCGGTCGTCGGCGTCGAGATAATCTCCGGCACCCTCCAGAACAACCGCAACGTCGGCTACTTCGAGGGCAACGAGTTCGAGCGCGTCGGCGGCCTCTCCGGCATCCAGAAGCAGGGCGACGACGTCGACGAGGCGCGCGCCGGCGAGCGCGTCAGCATCGCCATCGACGGGCCGACCGTCGGGCGCGACATCGAGGAAGGTGACACGCTCTGGACCGAGGTGCCCGAGAAGCACGCGAAGATCCTCGAACAGGAACTGAAAGAGGAGATCACGGCCGACGAGCGCGAGGCGCTTCAGGGCTACTTGGAGACGCGTCGCAAGCGCGACCCCTTCTGGGGGAAGTGACGCGCCGACCGACGACGCCTTTTTGATCTCCCGGACAGGAGCGTCCGGCATGGTCTCCCGCGAGAACACGGTCGTCATCGGGTTCGTCGCCGCCGCGCTTCTGCTCGCGTACGGCGGCCTCCTGTTGACCGACCTCTCGTCGGAACTGCTGATCGGCGTGCTGATATTCGTCGGCACGGTCGCCCCGATGCTCGTGAACAACTACCTCGACCGCGGCGACGACGCGGCGGGGCAGTGAGCGCCGCCGCCGACCCTCACGCGTAGAGCAGAATCAACACCGCGACGAAGACCAACTCGCCCCCGACGAGCAGCCCCGCCACCAGCCACGCCCGGTAGGCCCACAGCCAGTCTCGGGCGTCCGCGAGCCGGTTCTCGCCCGTTGACGCCGACTCGCCGCGAAATTCCGGATCGACCCGCCAGCCCGTCTCTGTGTCGTACGTCGCGGGCACGCGAGTTCCGACGAGTTCGTCGACGTCGAGCGGCGAGACGCCCGCGGCCTCCAAGAATTCGAGGAACGCCTCGGACTCCCGGAGCGAGCCGTCGCGGGGTGCGTCGAACCGCTCGGTGTGCGTGGCGTCGCCGTGCGGCGGGCGCATCTCGACGGCGACGCGGTCGCCGACGGAGCGCACCCGGGTGACGATCAGCGCGTTCTCCTCGTCGTTGAGGTACGCCTCGCGGAGGCGGCGCTTCACCGCCTCGTCGACGCCGGCGTCGTCGAGGCCGTCGGGGAGCGGGTCGGCGTCCGAGGTCGGATCGCCATCGGTGTCATCGGTGCTTTCGCGTTCGGCGGTCGTCGAGACGCTCTCGTCACCGCCGGGTCGGTCCGCCATCGATCCGGCGTTGGCGACGCGCTCTGATAAGCTCACGGCCGCTCTCGAACGCGATACGTGACTGTTGTCGCCGCGAACGACTTTCCGACCGAGCCTGCCGAAGCCTCAGCCGCTCGGCTGCACGTGACCTCCGAGTCTGCGGTGACCGTCTCCAAAGCCCCAGCCGCGAGGCGGGCGCACACTCGCTGCGCTCCTCAGTCGTTCGCTCTGCTCACTCCGTGCGGTGCTTACGTCGTCTGCGCCCGCCGCGCAGCTGCCCGTTTGAGTCCCACCCCGCACCGCCCCGCACAGCACCTCACACCTCCCCAGCCTCGTCGGTCGCCTCGCTCCGCTTCGGCGACCGGCTCCCTCGCGCGTGCTGCTCGGCCGCGGGGCGGCCTCGCCGGCACGCGCCGCCGCACTTCAGCTGTCAGCCGTTCACTGAAGCCGGTATCGGAGAATCGCCGCGATGCCGCCGAGGTTGGCGAGCTGCTCGCCGGGGGCGAACTCCGAGGAGAAGACGACCACGTCGCCGCCCTGCTGCTCGACCGACTCGATCACCGCGTTGACGTCGATGGTCCAGTCCCCGTCGCCCTGGCGCTCGGTGCGGAGGCGCTCGTCGACGACGAGCAGCGTCTCGACCGCGCCGAACTCGGCGGCCTCCGCGGTGTCGTCCGGACCGTACGTCGCCTTCTCGCCTTTCGCGATGTTCTCGGTCAGGTCGTCGATGAGGTTCGCCTCCTTCGAGATGCGGGTCTCCTTCTGGACCTCGTCGACCGCGCCGCGCTTGAGCACCTCGTGGACGCCGCGGTCGCCCGCCG
The DNA here is from genome assembly GCF_000336875.1 of Halorubrum californiense DSM 19288. Lineage (GTDB taxonomy): Archaea > Halobacteriota > Halobacteria > Halobacteriales > Haloferacaceae > Halorubrum > Halorubrum californiense. The sequence goes on from NZ_AOJK01000025.1 coordinate 192,670, forward strand.
CGGAGGTGTCGACGGTGGTGATCCGGTCGGAGAGGTCGCGGTACTCCTCGTCGACGTAGTCGCGCGCGTCGTTCTTCGTGAACCCCGGGCCGGCGAGGATCACGGCGTCGGCGTCGAGGTGCGCGAGCGCCTCGCCCAGCTCCGCGAACAGCTCTTCGCGCGGCCGCGAGAACTCGCCTTTCCCGGTCGGCTTCGTGAACGAGGCGTACTCCTCGGTGCCGTACTGCTGGACCGTGTGGACGTACGCCGCGCCCTCCTCGACGGTCGCGATGGCCACGTCAGGGTTCTCCGCGGCCTCCGTGGCCTCCTCCAGCCGCTCGGTCTGGTCCGGCTTGAAATGCTTCTCGACGGTTATCTCGTCGTGTTCCTCGACGTTGAGCGTGTGATGGGCGTTGAGCTGATCCTCCCGCGAGCAGCCGACGATGACGCCCGACACGCGGAGCCGGTTGGCGAACCGCGCGAACTCCACGTCCTCCACTCGGAGGGTGACGAAGATATGTTCGCGCTGCCCGCCGGTGTCCCGCATCTGGTCGTCGTTCCGCTGGATCCGCCGGGTGGTGTCGCCCTCGACGAGGTCCCCGGGTTCGAGGACGTGCGCGAGGTGCCAGAGGTCGTCGACGTTCTCGGGGACCAGCGTGAGCCGTTCCCGGCCCTCCTCGCCGTACCCCCGCTCGGAGATGCGCATGCCCGGGCGTTCGCTCGCGGCCGTATCAACTCTTGTCTTCCGCCTCGGCGAGCGCGGGATCCCACTCGAAGCCGTCGGTCGAATCGTCGCGGGCGTCGACCGAGTCGTCGCCGGCGTCGGCCGCCTCGACCCCGTCGATCGCGTCGGCCGAATCGGCAAGATCGGTCTCGGCGTCCCCCTGTTCGTCGACCGGAACGCCGCGACCGACCTGCACCGGGGCCGGCGGCTCGCTCCGGACCGGTTGCCCGCCGTCGCCCGACACGATGGGGGCCGGGGGGTCGTCGCGCGCGCGTTCGACTTTCTCGGTCGCGGCGGCGACACGGGCCGCGTCGGCGCCGCGAGTCGCCTCCGCGCCGCGAGTCGCGTCTGCGCGGCGAACCGTTCGGCTCCCGGAGCGCGCGGCGTCGCGGTCCGTCCGGACCGCCGCCTGCGCCTCGCTCTCCGTCTCCTCCGACGTGAGAGCGTCCGCCGCGCCCCGCCCGTAGAGCCCGTGCGCGACGACGCGAGCGAGGAAGGCGAGCGCGACGCCGCCGACCAGCGGCACCGTCGGGGCCGCGACGGCGTAACCGACCGCGAGCGCCCCGACCGCCAGCGTCCACCCGGTGGCGTACGGGCCGGTCGCGGCGACGCCGACCACCGTCCGCGGGTTCAGCCCGTCCCTGAGCCGGCCGGACGCGGCGAACGCGGCGAGCGCGGCGGGGCGGAGGTACGCGAACGCGAGGAGGTACGCGCCGACGAGCGCGGCGACGAGGCCGACGGCGACGACCGCGACGGCGGCCGGGCCGTTCGGACCGAGGGCGGACTCGACGGCGGCCGCGGTCGACCCCGGATCGACGGGACCGGCGACGAGCGCGGCGATGGCCCCTCCGACGACGGCGAGGCCCCCACCGAGGGGCGCCAGCAGCGCCGCGGACAGCACCGCGGACTTGACGCCGTCCCTGACCAACTCGCCCCAGTCGACGAGCGACGGCGCGCCGGCCGCGCCGCCGGAGCGCTCCTGCTGGATCGCGCCTCGCGTCACCCGGACGAAGTAGCCGCGCGCGACGAGCGACGGCGCGAGCGCGATCGGGGCCGCGACGGCGATAGCCGTGTCGACGAAGAGGACGCCGACGAGCCACAGCGACGCGAGGATCCACCCCAACAGGGTCACGGACCCGCCGACGAGGACGACGCCCGCGGTGTCGTCGGTTCGCGTCAGCGCCGTCGCGGCCGCGGTGAGCATGTGAATTGACAAAGGAACGGCAGCCGCATAAATGATACCCGGCCCGAGCGTTTATATCACTCCACGGAGTACAACCGACCGGCCGCGCGGGACAATCGTGTGCCTCTGACAACCCAACTGCGGCCGCCGTTCGGCGGTCGCCCCCCGTCCGCGGCTTTCGACCGATTCGCCCTTTCAGCGACATCCCGGTCGCGTGCCGGTACCGATTTATTACGCCCCGCCGACGGATCGGGTATGACCGGCGACGAGCGGACGGCGGATCTGGAGCCGGAACTCAGGAGCTACGGCGTCAGCGTCGAGTCGATCGACGAGGGCGACCCGCTGGAGCTGACGTACATGACCGCCTTCCCCGGCCGCGAGGTCCACCGCGGCGAGATCGGGCGCGCGCTCAACGCGCTCATCGACCAGGCCGAGGCCGACGAGTGGGAGCCCGTCCGCGTCGAGGGGACGGTCGTGCGGTCCCCCGGCGACGTCCTCGGCACCTGGCACGCAGAGGCCGAGTGGTTCGAGGCGCTCGCGAGCTACGAGATATCCGAGACGGAGTTCTCGACCCGGGTACTGGAGACCCTCAGCCACGAGCCCGGTGACGGGGATCTACCGGGAGACGACGACACGGGCGCTCCCGAGACCGACCCGGAGGCCGACCGGTGACCCGCCGCAAGCCTGTCAACCGGGCCCAGCGCCGGCTCGCGCGCCCGGCCCGCGAGCGGTTTGCCACCCGCGCGGTCGCGTTCGACGTCGACGGCGCGACCTGCCGCGGGACGCTGTACCTCCCCGGCGGCGACGCCGACGACCCCCCGGTCGTCCTGATGGCGCCCGGGCTCGGCGCGGGGCGGACCTTCGGCTACCCCGCCGTCGCGGAGCGGTTCGCCGACGCAGGCTACGCCGCCCTCCTCTTCGATCACCCGGAGTTCGGCGAGTCGGACGGCGACTCGCAGGCGGTCGACCTCGACCGCCAGCGAGCGGCGTACGAGGCCGCGATCGACCGCGCGAACCGCGTCGACGACACCGCCGACGACCTCGTCCTGTGGGGTGCGTCGCTGTCGGCCGCGCACGTCCTGACGCTCGCCGCGGAGCGCCGCGACGTCGACGCCGTCGTGGGGCTCGTCCCGATGCTCGACGGGCGCGCCATCGCCGTGCGGCGCGGCGGGCGGTACCTCCTCCGCTCCGGCGCCGCGGGGCTCCGCGACCTGCTCGGCCACCGGATCGGCCGCGGCCGCACCGTCCCCATCGTCGGCGGGACGGAGGAGTGCGCGGCGATAACCGAGCCCGGAGCAGAGCGGAAGTACATCGACCTCGTCGACCGCGAGTCGGCGTGGCGCAACGAGACGCCGGCGCGGTCGCTGCTCGGGCTCGTCGGCTACCGCCCGGTGACGCGGCTCGACGAGGTCGACGCCCCGACGCTGCTCTTGGCCGGCACCGACGACAACATCGTCGACGCCGACGCGGTCGCGGACGCCGGCGAGCGACTCTCGCGGGGGACCGTCGTCACCATGCCGGCGGACCACTTCTCGGTACTCGGCGACGACTTCGAGGGCGCGGTCGGCCACCAGTTGTCGTTCCTCAAAGACGCGCTGGAGTAATCCCTCAACGCGATTCGCTCTGACCGATCTGCGGTGGCGCGCGCCTGCGAGCGGTCGCCGCTGGCGACCGCGAGCAGCGCGTGCGAGGGAGTCGCGACCGAAGGGAGCGACGAGGCTGGGGAGGCGTGAGGCTGCGGTGCGGGGCGGGACTCAAAGGGGCAGTTGCCGGCGGCTTCGCCGCCGGCTGCCCGTGGCGCGTAGCGCCACGCTGCCGCGAGGACGAAGACGCGCGACGCAAGCACTGGAGGGAGCGAGCGCAGCGAGCGACTGAAGCGCGTGGTTCGAGAGAGCAAAGCTCTCTCGTCATCACGAAAGGCGCTCCGCGCCTTTCGAACGACAGCGAGCGCATCGAGTCCTCGCGGCTGGGGCTTTGGAGGCGTCCGTCGTCGTCGATCCACAGACAGAGGATTATAGCCGAACGGCTGGGGCTTCGGCGGTCACGGTCGTGACGAGAGCAGCGATCGATGGGCGACCGCCTACAGCCGGGGCCAGTCCCTCCCGACCAGTCTCGTTCTCCGACGACGAATTAAGTGACCACACCTCCCAGCCACGTCCATGACAGCCATCGCAATGCTGAGCGTCGCGCCGGTGATCGAGGGGAGCATGGGCGAGGAGGTGGCGAAGGCCGTCGCCGCGCTCGACGAGTTCGACGTGAGCTACGAGACCAACCCGATGGGGACCGTCATCGAGGCCGACGACGCGGAGACGCTGTTCACGGCCGCTGCGGCCGCCCACGACGCCGTCGACGGCGACCGCGTCTCGACGGTCCTCAAGATCGACGACAAGCGGACGAGCGACGGGACCGCCGCGGAGAAGGTCGACGCCGTCGAAGAACACCTGGGCCGCGAGGCGAAGCGGGAGAACTGACTCGGCGGGGCATCCGCCACGCCGGGCGACCGGCCGCGCCCGCCCTCACCCCTTGATGTTACAGACCGGGAACGTCCGCGCGACCTTGTCGCCGATGCCGAGTTCGTCGCTCACGCGGATCACCTCGTCGATGTCCTTGTAGACGCCGGGCGCCTCCTCCGCGATGGTGGCGCCGGACTGCGCCTTCACGTAGATCCGCTGGCCGTCCTCGAGGTCGTCCTGAACGTCGCCGCCCCAGAACTCCTGTTTCGCCTGCGTGCGGCTCATGAGCCGGCCGGCGCCGTGCGCGGTCGAGCCGAACGACACCGACATCGACTCGTCGCCGCCGCGGAGGACGTACGAGCCCGCGCCCATGCTGCCGGGGATGATGACCGGCTGCCCCACGTCGCGGTACGTCTCGGGCACGTCCTCGTTGCCGGCGGGGAACGCCCGCGTCGCGCCCTTGCGGTGGACGTACAGCTCTCGGTCCGCGCGGTCCACGGCCTCGTCGCCGACGGCGGGGAGACCGTCGGCGTCGACGCCGACCTCGTGGGTCTCCTTCTTCGCGATGTTGTGCGCCACGTCGTACAAGAGCTCCATCCCGAGGTCCTCGATCGGGTCGGCGTCGAACACCTCGCCGAACGTCTCGCGCGCCTGGTGGGTGATCAGCTGGCGGTTCACCCACGCGAAGTTGATGCACGCGCCCATCGCGCCGTAGTACTCCTCGGCAAGCTCGGAGCCGGCGGGCGCGGCCGCCAGCTCCTTGTCGGGCAGGTCGGCGAGCAGGTCGCCGTGTTCCTTCTCGATCCGGCGGAGGTAGTCGTTACAGGTCTGGTGGCCGAGCCCGCGACTCCCGCAGTGGATCAGGACGACGATGCCGTCCTCTTCGAGGCCGTACGCGTCGGCCACGTCCTCGCGGAACACGTCGGTGACGCGCTGGACTTCGAGGAAGTGGTTGCCCGAGCCGAGCGAGCCCATCTGGTTGCGCCCGCGGTCCATCGCCTTCTGGGAGACGTACTCCGGGCGCGCGTCGGGGCGACGCCCCTCGTCCTCGCAGCGCGCGAGGTCACTCTCGATCCCGTACCCCTCTTCGACGGCCCACTCGACGCCGCGTTCGAGTGCGCCCTCGATCGCGTCCGCGTCGCCGTCGATCACGCCGCCGCCACCGAGTCCCGACGGGACGGCCTCGAACAGCGCGTCGACCAGCTCCTCCTCCCGGCCGCGCACGTCGTCGTAGGTGAGGTTCGTCCGCACCATCCGGACGCCGCAGTTGATGTCGTAGCCGACCGCGCCGGGCGAGATGCAGCCGGTTCGGGCGTCGATCGCGCCGACGCCGCCGACCGGGAAGCCGTACCCCTGATGGCCGTCGGGCATACAGAGCGCGGGTTCGACCATCCCGGGCAGGTGGGTGGCGTTCTTCAGCTGCTGGAGCGAGTCGTCGTCGCCGATCTCTTCGAGCAGCGACTCGCTGGCGAGGACCCGCGCGGGGACGTTCATGTCGCCCTCGCGGGGGATCTCCCAGACGTGTTCGCGCACCTTCTCCAGTCGGATCCCGTCGAACTCGCGCGTGGTCATACCCGCCGTTCGACGCGGGGGGGCAAGGGCGTTGCGTCAGCGGTCGCGGGTGCGAGCGCGTCCCCTCGGAGGCGATTCTGGTCGCCCGCCCGCGATCTCACCGGTCGACCGGGTCGATCGGGAGCCACCCGATCGCGCCTTCCGCGAGCGTGAACGCGGCGAAGACCCGGCCCAGAACGAGCCCGTACAGCAGGTGCGCGACCGCGATGACCGCGCCGAACTCGAAGCTGGCGGTCAGCCCCGGAACGGGGAGCGTCGGCACCGGCAGCGCGGTCGCGCCCTCGATCGCGATGGCGGCCGGCAACAGCAGGCCGCCGGTGAGCACGCCCAGCAGCGCGGAGTGGACCACGCCGAGCGAGAGGCAGCCGCCGACGTCCCCGCGCAGCTCCGCGAAGAATGGGCGGTCGAAGAGGGCGACGAACAGCCCGCCGAACAGCGCGCTGTTGAACAGGTGGACGGCCCACCCCGCGAGGACCGTTTCGATCCCGACCAGCGCGCCGATCGTCGGCATGAGTCCGAGCCCGAAGTGTAACACGGCGCCCATCGCGGCGCCGGCGATCACCCCGCCGACCGCTCCCGCGCGCCACCGCCGCTCCCCGATCGTCGGCTCGCTCCCGTCGCTCCGCTCTGAGTATGACATACGTTACCAACGAACTCGACAAGTATAATGATTCCTCACGGAGTACTGCGCGGGCGGTCTCGCGGCCTCACACGTCGAAGACGACGTACGCGTACCACTCGTCGCCGCGCCGTTCGAGCGCCATCTCGGAGTAGGTGACGGCCTTGATCTCCCGGGCGGCCATCGCGTCGAGGGGGACGCCGCGCGCGCTGGCCGCGAGCCGCCACGCGTCCGGGTCCGCGGAGTCGCTCCCCCGGTCCGCCCCGCTCGGTTCGACGACCGAGCAGCGGTGGTCAGCCGGGAGGACGCCCCGAACGTCGCGCTCGTAGATCAGCCGGTCGAGGTAGTCGAACAGCAGCGCCTCGCGGCTCTCGGCGGCGACTTCGATCTCGAACCGGTCGCCGGCCGCCGGCACCGACTCCGCGCTCGCGGCCGTGAGCCCGTCCGCGACCGACGCGAACAGCGCCGAGAGGGTGTCGGCCCTCGCCTCGACGGCGACGTCCGCGGTGTGATCGCGGAGTTCGTACGTCATCGGTCGCCGCTCCGTCGGCCGGTCTCGTCGCGGGGGTCTCCGTCCCGCTCCGAGCGTTCGTCCGACTGGAACCGGGCGTCGATGGTCCGCTCCGGCGCGCCGGCGCGGAGGTCCTCCGGGTCGACGTCGTCGAGGTCGGCGGCGACCTCCTCCAGCGCGACGCCGCTCGTGACCAGCGCGCGGATCCCCTCGTCGACCGTCAGCTCCACGTCGACGATCTGTCGCTCCGGGACGAAGACGACGTGGCCGCCCATCACCGGGTTCGGCGCCATCGGCATGAACAGCGTCCGCATGCCCCCGCCCTCGCTGTCCGCGTGGTCCGCGATCACGGCGGGCGTCTCGCTCGTGACGAACGCGAGGGTGTACGTATCCTCGGTCGGGAACTCCACGAGGACCACCTCGCGGAAGTTCCCGCCGTCCGACTCCAGCATGGCGTCGCTCATCTGTCGGAATCCCTGGTAGACGGAGCCGACGCCGGGCACGCGCTCGACCGCCTCGTCGACGTAGTCGACCGCGCGCTCGCCGTACCGCGAGGACTCGACGGCGGCGCCGAGAAGGAGGATGACGGCCACGAACACGACCGGCGTCGCGATCTCGATCGCGACTTCGCGGGAGACCGCGCTTATCACCGGCAGTCCGGCCCCCGGAGAGACGGCGACGACGGCCGACGAGAAGGCGTCGAGGTAGTCGTACACCGCGTTGAACGCGAACGCGAGGACGACCAGCGTGATGATCGCGGGGACGATGACGGCGACGCCGGTGAGGAACGCCCGCCGGAGCAACTCGACTCCCGACGACTCGTCGGTCATTCATCCGTCTCCACGCGCGACCGCGACAAAATCGTTTCCGTCGGCTGTCCCGGCTGCCGACGACGGCCCGCTCTCCGCAGACCGGCGGTCGGTAACCCCCTCGCTGGCGGCGTAACCGCCCGCAACGGTCCCCGCTGGCGGTGGAGTTATATTCCGTCCACGTGTTAGATCATCGCAGTGAGCGTCAACGTCGAGAAGCGGACCGATCCCCCCGGCGAGTCCGACTACGCGACCGCCGCGTGGGAGCTCAAAGAGCAAATTCGGTCCGCCGAGGGGGTCCTCCGACAGCGACGCGGCTTCTTCGTCGACGCGTACCGCCGGTCGACCGCCCACCTGCTCGTCGAGAACGACCGTCTCGCCGCGTTCGCCTCCGTCCGGCGCGACGGCTACATCCTCTTTCTTGCCGTCCACCCCGACCACCGCGGTCGCGGCCACGCCGAGCGGTTGATCGCCGACGTCGCGGAGAACCACCGGTCGGTCACCTGCCACGCCCGCACGACCAACCGACAGGCGCTCGGCTTCTACGAACACCTCGGCTTCGAGGTGATCCGCCGCATCGACGACTACTACGAGGACGGCGGCGACGCCTACTACCTCAAGCTGGGCGGCGAGTCGCTCCGCGAGCGGCTCTCCGGATTCGTCGGGCGATAGGTGGTCGATTTTCCGGACGACGCGGTCTCCGAACGCCGCGGGTCCGACCCCCGAGGGTCCCGGAACCGACACTACTTAGCGCACGCCGCGAGGAGAGGACGGCATGTCGCAACCGACTCCCGCGGACCTCGCGGCCCGGGTCCGCGACGGCGACCTCCGCTTCCACGAGCTGGAAGACCACGCCGACGCCGACGCCGCGGCCGCCGCGCGCCGGCTGCTCGTCGCGGAGGCGACCGACGCCGACCTCGACCCGCTCGGCGAGTACGCGTTCGACGCCGCGGCGGTCCACGGCTCGAACATCGAGAACACCCTCGGCGGCGTCCAAGTCCCGATCGGCGTCGCCGGGCCGGTGACCGTCGACGGCGGCGCGGCCTCGGGCGAGCGGTACCTGCCGCTGGCGACCACCGAGGGCGCGCTGGTCGCGTCGATCAACCGCGGCTGCTCCGTCGTCGACGACGCCGGCGGCGCGACGGCGCGCGTGACGGAGAGCGGGATGACCCGCGCGCCCGTCTTCCGGGTCGCGGGCGTCGCCGAGGCCGAGGCGCTCGTCGACTGGGTGCGCGACAACGTGCCCGCGTTACGCGAGGCCGCGGAGTCGACGACGAGCCACGGCGAACTGCTCGACGTGACGCCGTACGTCGTCGGCAACAACGTCTTCTGCCGGTTCCGCTACGACACCAAGGACGCGATGGGGATGAACATGGCCACCATCGCGACCCGGGAGGCCTGCGACGTGGTCGAGGCCGAGACGGAGGCCTCGCTCGTCGCGCTGTCGGGCAACCTCTGTTCGGACAAGAAGCCGGCCGCGATCAACGCCGTCGAGGGGCGCGGGCGCTCGGTCGTCGCGGACGCGACGGTCCCGCGCCAGGTCGTCGAGGAGCGCCTCCACACGACCCCGGAGGCCATCGCCGAGATCAACACGCGGAAGAACCTCGTCGGCTCCGCGAAGGCGGGCGCGCTCGGATTCAACGCGCACGTCGCCAACGCGGTCGCGGCGATGTTCCTCGCGACCGGGCAGGACGAGGCGCAGGTCGTGGAGGGCGCGAACGCGATCACCACGGCCGAGACGACCGCCGACGGCGACCTCTACGTCTCCGTCTCGCTGGCGAGCCTCGAAGTGGGGACGGTCGGCGGCGGGACGAAGCTCCCCACACAGCAGGCGAGCCTCGAGATCCTCGGCGTCGCCGGCGGCGGCGACCCGGCCGGAAGCAACGCCGACGCGCTCGCGGAGTCGATCGCGGTCTGCGCGCTCGCCGGCGAACTGTCGCTGCTCGCGGCGCTCGGCTCCCGCCACCTCTCGTCGGCGCACGCGGAACTCGGGCGATAAGCGCCGCGACCTCTCCCTTTCAATCGGACCAGCGCGGGCAGTCGTCGCGGAGCGCCTCGCGCCCCGCGTCGGTGAGGCGGTAGGCGGCCTCGCCGGTCACCCGCTCGACGAGTCCGGCGTCCCCGAGCGCGTCCAGCCGCGACTCGACGTGGTCGGCGTACAACCCCGTGTTGCTCGCGACGAACGCCGGGTAGTCCGTCCCCACGTCGTCGAGGTACGCCAACAGCCGCTCGTCGGAGCGCGTGAGCGACGGCGCGTCGAGGCCCTCCCCGCGGTCGTCGCCGTCGCTCCCCGCCGACCGATCGGCCGGCCGTGCGTCGGGTGCGGTCATCTCACACGTGATAACGTGTGACACAATAAAGGGCATACCGGGGGTTCTCACTCGATGAGAGTCGTCGGCGGTCGCGCGGAACGTATTCGGTCGCCCCCCGATCTGTCGGCGCGGAATCGGTCGGTGACGCGAACTCAGTCGTCCGCGTCGGCCGGGGACGTTCCGGCCGCGTCGCCGCCGTCCGACGAGCGGTCCGGGAGCATCGGCGAGCCGTCTGCGCGCGGGCCGAGCCGCGGGCCGTGCGGGCCGTCGTCGGGGTCGATCCGGCGCCGCGTGCGGTAGTCGGTGGAGCGCTCGACCGGGGTCCGCCCGATCGCCGTTATCATCTCGACGTAGTCGTCGAACGAGCGGTACTCGCCGTACTCGCCGCCCGCGCGGCTGGTGATCTCCTCCGAGAGGATGGTGCCCATGAAGTCGTCGGCGCCGCAGTTGAGCAGCTTCAGCCCGTGGGCGTCGCCCGACTTCACCCACGACGCTTGGACGTGGTCGACGTTGTCGAGGAAGAGCCGCGCGACCGCGACGACGAGCTCGTCCTCGGCGCGCGAGGGACCGGAGTCGACGACGCCGCGGCGGTAGAGGGGGGTGTTCTGGTGGATGAAAGAGAGGGGGACGAACTCCGTGATCGCGCCCGTGCGGTCTTGGAGGTCGCGAATGACCTTCAGATGTTCGGCCCTGTGGGCGACCGTCTCGACGTGGCCGTACATCATCGTCGAGGTGACGTCGAGGCCGGCGGCGGCCGCGCCCTCCATCGCGGCCACCCAGTCGTCGGTGCGGATCTTCCCCGGGCAGATCACGTCGCGGACCTCGTCGACGAGGATCTCGGCGGCGGTGCCCGGCGCGGAGTCGAGCCCCGCGGCCGCCAGTTCGCTGTAGGCGGTCTCGTACGTCCAGTCGGTGCCGCGGGTCGCGTGGTACGCCTCCTCCGGGGTCATCGAGTGGAGGTGGACGCCGCCCACCGACATCGCGTCCATCTGCTCGACGTAGGTGCCGGGGTCGGTCGCGTACCGCTCGGGCGGCTTGTAGTTCACCTCGCTGGCGGGGTCGTCGTACGCGGCGAGGATCTCGTGATGTTCCTCGTTCAGCGCGAACGCGGGGTGGAGCCCCGAGACGGAGCAGACCTCGTAGACCCCCATGTCGAGGGCGTCCTCGACGACCGCGCGCGACTCCGCGGGGGGCTTGGTGAAGCCGGCGTGTTCGACGTCGCTGTCGGCCTCGAACGCGTGCGCGGAGTCCTTGAAGTTACAGAACAGGCAGCCGGTGTTGCAGGCCGTGGTGACGTTGTTGTTGAGGTTGGCGACGAAGGTGACCTCGTCGCCCACCTCCTCATGCCGGCGGCGGTCGGCCGCCTCCAGCACCGCCTCCTTGCGGACCGGATCGATCTCCGCGGACTCCGTCCCGGTGGCGAGCAGTTCCGTCGCGTCGTCGACCGTCAGCCGGACGCCGTCGCGGGCCTTCGCGAGCGCGTTCTCGAACGACTGGTCGGTCGCGGGCGCTGCGAAGTCGAACTCGTTCGCGTCGCTCTCGCTCCCGCTGTCCCCGCCGCCGTTCGATCCGCTCGCGCCGGAATTGCCCCCCGAACTCATCGCCTAACGCTCTCGGTTCCACCCTGATAAACGGGCGGGTCGAGACAGGCCTCGAGTGGTAACTGGACGATTGAACAGAGCTGTGGCGCGCGCCTCCGAGCGGCCGCCACCGGCGG